>CBFGOY010000004.1:0-163824 GCA_965650515.1 uncultured Cellvibrionaceae bacterium
ATTTCACACGCGGCGAAGGATGGAGCGGAACCCTGTCGGTCAACAGGGGTGGTTCCTGCGCGCGCAAGCTTCGCATAACGTTGGATGCCACCACTATCGCACCGGCTATCAATGTTGCGTAAACCATCATCACGAATTCGTAATTAGCGGTGTAATTCCAAATCCGGGCAATGCCGAGGAAGCAGGCAAATAGCCAGGAGGTGGTGGATATGGCTCCGGTAATTGCGATGAGGGTTTGTTCCAGCGGGGAGCGTCCCAGTAACCCGGTGCGGGACACAATGCGTGGAAAGCTGAAAAAATGTAACAGCAATCCATTCAGGGTTAATACCGAGACCACTGTAAATTTGGCCCAGAGTTTCTCGTTCATTAAATAATGTTGCGGATTTTCCAGGTAACCCGTCACCACCAATGACAACCCCGTAACCCACAGGATTACGAGCGCAATAAACATAATGTCGGCGGCTTTGCGCAGGCCTTCAATAGCCTGCGGCGGCAGGGGATTGCCACGGGTTTTGGCGAGCGATAGATCCTGTAGCAACAGGATTCCGACAGAGACACAGGCGGCAAGCAAGTGAGCATACACAATTAAGGTTTTCATAATCGTCCCGATTTTTTTGTTGTAAGAACGGAAAGTGTTGGATAACACCTGACGCAATAATGTATATCCGGATGGTTGAAGTCCGGGTATTGGCTATATCACTACCGAAAAAAGGATTGTGTCCGTGTCACTGATTTGACCGGGTTGGTTTGTTGCACTGACGGGCAACGCGGCCAAGCCGTTTCAGTTGTATTTTTTTATTTTTGGCGCTCTTGTGTATTGCTCCAGGGATAGGAGCGGAGGTCTTCCGGTAGTAGCCAATAGCTGCTTCCAGGCATTGAAACGGGTTTAATCTAAAAGGACCCTCGTTCAAAATCCGTTCTTTAGTTCTCATTTTTCCCGAAAGATATAAGCAGCGAATGCAGCCGAGGGGGTAATGCCCTGGCTGCCGGTAGACGGTGGGATTTTAATAGTTAATTAAATGCGCCAGCGCTGGCTTTAGCGGGGATAAGTTTGGGAATACAGCCGGTTTCTTTCTCGTAATTGCGGGTAACAGCATCCATCAGGTGGGGAATCACGGCTGCCGGGGCAATGGCTACCACGCAGCCGCCAAAGCCGCCGCCGGTCATACGGACGCCGGCGCTGCCCGCGCCGGCGCTGGCAATAATACGCACCAGGCGGTCGATAGCCGGCGTGGTAATGTTGAAATCGTCGCGCATGGAGTTATGCGATTCCGCCATTGCCTTGACCAGGGCTGGCAAATCTCCCCTGGCGAGTGCATCGGCGGCAACCAGGGTGCGGGCGTTTTCGGTCAATACGTGGCGTGCGCGGCGAAAGCTCAAATCATCCAGCGCACCTTCAGCGGCTAGCAGTTCAGCAAGGCTCACAGCGCGCAGCGAATCCTGGCCAAAGTGGGCAGCGGCTTGCTCACATTGCTGGCGGCGCTGGTTATATTCGCTGTCCACCAGGCCGCGTTTGACGCCGCTGTGGACTACCAGGATTTCCCAGTCGCCCGGCATGGTGACGGTGCGGGTGGAAAGGTCCTGGCAGTCAATTAACAAGGCGCTGTTGCTTTGCCCCCTGGCTGAGATCAGTTGATCCATGATCCCGCAATTACAGCCCACGAACTGGTTTTCCGCCGCTTGCCCCAACAGGGCTGCCCGGGTGGGGTCGATAGTTTCCCCGCTCAGGCGCAACAATGCGCGGATGACGGCCATCTCCAGAGAGGCGGAACTGCTCAGGCCCGCACCGGAAGGTAAATCACCCGCGATATACAGGTCGCCACCGGCCAACCTGAAACCGGCGCGGCGCAGTTGTTGTACCACTCCACGGATATAGTTGGACCAGTTCTGCCGGGTGTCTTCAAATTGTTCTTCCGTCAGTGGAACCAATACTTCAGCCTGGTCGAAATTCCAGGCGACCAGGCGGAGCAAACGGTCGGCGCGGGGGCTGAAGGCGATGTAGGTGTGGTAGTTGATAGCGGCGGGCAATACGAAACCGCCGTTGTAATCAGTGTGTTCGCCGATCAGGTTAACGCGGCCGGGAGCTTTAACTATTGCCTGGGGCGCAGTGCCGAAGAACTTGCTGAACAGGTCGCTCACGCGCACTTCCGAAAGGGTATTCATTGGCTTACACCGCCTTGCTCTTAATTCGGTTCCGGGATCATCTGTATTTGAAGTGAACCGGGCTTTGTTCGCGCAAGCGCGCCGCCGCCTGTTCAGGGGAAATATCGCGCTGGGGTTCGCCGAGCATTTCGTAACCCACCATGAATTTACGCACGCTGGCACTGCGCAGCAGCGGCGGGTAAAAATGCGCATGCAGTTGCCAGTGACCTGCGTCCGCGCCGTTAAACGGCGCGCCGTGCCAGCCCATGGAGTAAGGGAAGGAACACTTGAAGAGGTTGTCGTAACGGGTGGTCAGGTCGCGCAGTATATGACCCAGGCTACGCTGTTGCCGTTCACTTAATTCGGTGATCCGCGCCAGCCTGTGTTTGGGTAAGAGCAAGGTTTCAAACGGCCAGGCTGCCCAGAAAGGCACCACCACCAGCCAATCCTCATTCCCGCTTACCACCCGTTCGCCCTTCGCTGATTCCTTTTCAGCATACTCCAGCAGCAACGGTTGCCCACGTTCCGCAAAGAAAACTTGCTGTTGTTCATCTTCCCTGGCGACCAGCGTCGGGATGTGGTCCTGGGCCCAGATTTGGCCATGGGGATGCGGGTTGGAGCAGCCCATCGCCGCGCCCTTGTTCTCAAAAATCTGCACACTTGCATAACGCTTGCCCAGCTCGGCGGCTTCCTGTATCCAGGTTTGGATGACTGCGGCCATTTCTTCATCTGACAGCAGTGGCAAGGTTTTGCTGTGATCCGGCGAAAAGCAGATCACCCGGCTGGTTCCCTGTTCGGATTGGATCTGGAACAACGGATCTGCGTTGCCGGGGGCTGCCGGTACTTCCGGCATCAGGGCGGCAAAATCATTGGTAAATACAAACGTGGTGCGATAGTCGGGATTTTTTGCCCCGCCCATGCGCGCATTACCCGCACACAAATAGCAATTGGGATCATGGGTGGGGCTATCCGGCCATTGGTTGTGTTCCTGTTGGCCCTGCCAGGGGCGTTTGGTCCGGTGGGGGGATACCAGCAGCCATTCTCCCGTCAGGGGGTTGTAGCGCCGATGGGGGTGGTCGTTAACCGAAAACCTCAAATCTGTCACCGTTGGCTCACAATAAATATGATAATTAATATTTTTAGATAATTTATCCTATGATTGTCGCAAAAGCAATTGGCATCCGGGAAATTTCAAGGGATAAAACGCTAGCTGGATTCACCCAGCCAGATATGGATCAGCTTCTCGATCCGCTCCAGGTCGTATTGACGCAAGGCACCCGACAGTTGCTGGTAGCGCTGGGCGCCCAATTGGTCGGGGGTCAGGTCACCAATGATTTTCCGGCTGCTGGTCATATCGCCGCTGGCGGCGCAGTGCGCCAGGGTTTGCAGTTGCGGCCTCAAGGGCGCAATGTCAGTTTCCCCCGGCTCTTCCGCAGATGGACTGGAGTTTCCTTCGCTGGCTTCGCCGGTAAAGCCCACCCCTGCAAACTTGCGCAGGGCATTGAAGATATCTTCGAAGGCGTAGGGCTTGCCGATGAAATCCTGGAACCCCTGTTCCATGTAAAACGCGCGCTCGTGTTCCAGGCTCGAGGCCGAAACGGCCACGATCGGCGTCGTCGCGTAATCGGGTTCGGTGCGCAACTTGCGCAGCATATCCAGGCCGCTGATGCCGGGCATACGGATGTCGGTAAAAATAATATCGAAACGATTCCCGGCGCATTGCAGCAATCCTTCGTGCCCATCCCGCGCCGCAATAGTCTCGCAACCGATTTGCTGCAGCAGGTCTACCAGGATTTCACTACTTGCGGGATCATCCTCGACCACCAGCGCCCGGCACCGGCTGCCGGCCTTGAGGCGTTGCACCTGCTGTTTATGCAATGGTTGGTCCAGCGTAACCGCCTCCGGCGCCAACGGCAGCACCAGATAGGCAAGTGTCCCTTGTCCTAACACACTGGAAAGCTGCAAGCTGCCGCCCATACCCTCGGCCAAATGACGCGAGAGCGCCAGCCCCAAGCCGGTGCCGCCCGCTTCCTCACCGGCTTGCCCTTGTTTAAACGCAGCGAACAATTCCGCCAATTCTTTTTCCGCGATACCCGGCCCGGTATCGCCGATGACAAATTCCACGTTATTACCGGCCAGTGGCGTCACCTGCAAGCTCACACTGCCGTGGGGCGTAAATTTAATCGCGTTGCCCAGCAGGTTTAATAAAATCTGGCCGATCTTCTGGCGATCGCCCTTAACAATATAGGGCGCCGGCAGATCGATCTGGGTAATCAATCGCAGCCCCTTGGCCGCGGCGCGTTCCTGCATGATGGTTTGGATGTCCATCACTTCCCGGTGTAAATCAAAATAATCCTTGCGTAGGTTCAACACGCCGGATTCGATTTTGGAGAGGTCGAGAATATCGTTAATCAAGCCGAGCAAACGCTGGCTGGAGGTAAGTATCAATTCCAGGCGCTCGCGCTGGTTACCGGTGAACTGGTCGTCGCGCATCAGGAGTTGGGTGTAGCCAAGCACAGCATTTAGCGGTGTACGGATTTCGTGGCTCATATTGGCAAGGAACCGGCTTTTCGCCCGTGTCGCCTCTTCGGCGGTTTCCTTGGCGATGGATAACTCCTGCTCGGTTGCTTTTTGCGCGGCTATATCGCGGCCGATCCCCAGGATACCGATCGCATGGCCTTGTTCATCGCGCACGGCAACTTTGGAAATATCCAGCAAGTATTCCTCTTGCCCTTCAATATGGATTTTTTGTTCGTAGCGATGCAGTTCCGGGCTTTTTAACGCGAGTTGGTCATTAAAGCGAAAGGCCCCGGCCAATTCGCGCGTGACCAGTTGCTCTTCCGTGTTGCCGACGATCTGGTCTTCCGTCCTGCCGAGCATACGGGCAAAGGCTTTGTTGCAACTGATATAAACGCCATCCAGGTTCTTAAACCAGATGGGATCGGGAATGTTATCCAGCAAGCTGCGCAAATGTTGTTCGCGTTCCCTTAGCGCTGCTTGCGATGCCTGCAATTGTTCCTGTGTTTGCTGGCGTTGGACTATTTCATTCAGCAACCAATCGTTGGCGGCACGCAGCGCTTCGGTGTGGGATAAGACATCTTCCTCCAGTTTGTGCTGGATCTGTCGAAACAGGTCATCATTCTTCTGGCGCGCATGCAAATAGGCGGTGAGTAAACCGATTAACGTCAGGCCCAGGGCGAGTGCGGATAATTGCAACCAACTGGGCAAATACCAGGGGCGCAAATCACCCGTCCCCGGAAGTAAAGGGGCGGCGCTGGAGCGTTCGATATATCCCAGCGCGGACACCGAAAATAACACCACGCCCACGCCCGCGCACAAGAGTAAAAATGCTTGTGCATGGGTGTTGTTATTGCGAATGCGGGGAATCAATAACCAGGCGAGCAATGAGGTAACGACCAGCATGCCAATGCTGTCGCCCATCCACCAGAAAGCCCAGCTTTTGGCGAGTTCGGCTTCGGGGATAATGCCCAGGTAATGAAGCACATTAACCCCGACACTGGAGGAAATGCTGCAACACAGGAAAATACTGCCGATAAAATACAGGGCAGGCCGCAATTTGATTAACAAGTTACGGCTAAGCAAGCCGCGATTTAACCGGGAAACCAGCCAGCCCTGGAGCACATCGGCGCTGCTCATTAACAACACGCAACTGACATTGGTAATGGAAATGCCCAGGTTGGGGCTAATGTTCAATAACAAACTTGCACTGAACGAACCCAGGAAAACTCCCGGTGCAATGCGCAATCCAAACAATAAGAAACCGAACAGCGCAAAACCGGCGGCGGGCCATAGCAGCGTGACATTGGATGTGAGCGAACTCCACATCATCCCGAATTGCGCCAGGTAAAAATACACCAGCGCAAAAACCAGGTTTAACAGCGGCAGTGTGACCAGGAAATAAAATTTATTGCGGGCAATATTTACCACGGGGGCACTCCGTCAGCTGAGGCGCAACTCCAATGCCTGGAAACTCAGTTCCTCCGGCTTGTGGTGATGGTAGCCCTGGCCCCAGTTGACGCCCAATTTATATAACTGCTGGGCAACCTCGGCGGTTTCTACAAATTCGGCGATCACTTCTTTATTTAACGTATTGGCCATTTCGATAATGGATTTGATCATGGCGTAATGGGACGGATCGGTGTCCATATCGCGCACGAAAATACCGTCGATTTTTATTTTATCGAACGCCAATTGGTGCAAATAAGCATAGGAGGCAAAGCCACTGCCAAAATCATCCAGCGCGAAATGGCAGCCGAATTCACGCAGTGTTTGCATAAACCGGCGTGCGGATTCTATGTTGACAATCGCTTGGGTCTCGGTAATTTCAAAACAGAATTTATGCGCGGGTAAATTGTGTTGTTGCAGGCTGGAGATAATAAATTTCGCCAGGTGGGATTCGCGAATGGAAATAGCGGAAAGGTTCATGGAAACCATTTCCAGCGCGTCCAGCAATTTGGGATTGTGCGCAAACAAGTCCAGCACATGGCCAATCATCCATTTATCCAGTTCAGGAATTAAATGCAAGCGCTCGGCCGGGCCGATAAATTCCCCCGGCGAAATCGTGCGTTGCGCTTGCGGGTCCCACAAACGCAACAATACTTCCAATCGATAACGGGGCGCGGCCTGTTGGTTAGTGGCAGGGAAATATTCCAGCAACTGGAAATACGCGCGAAATAACTGGCTTTGCAATGCATCGATCAGGCGCGATGCCCAATTAATATTGTCTTTATGGAAATCGCTGCGCCTTATTGCATCGTCAAAACTGAACACCGCGCCGCGCGCATCGCGTTTGGCGACAAAAATAACTTCATCCGCCGCCAGCATGACCTGGTCGTAGCTGACCATTGCGCGGGTCAGTGGCAAGGCTGCAATCGAAGCGGCGAGCTTGAACTGGCGGTCTTCCCACTGGAAATTGAATTGTTCCAGATGCGTGAGGATGGATTCCCCCAGGTCGGTGTCATCGCCTTCCGTCACCACGACAAAGCGATCGCCGCCGAGGCGGGCAAAAAAATCCTCGCGCGCAAGCAACCCTGAAACACTATCGGCAAATTGCCTCAATAGCTCATCACCGGCGATGCAACCGCAGCTTTCGTTGATCAAGCGGAAGCGGTCGATATCGATGAGCAAAAAAGTCGCCGTAAAATTTTCAATCTGGATACGCGCCAGTAATTCCGATACATGGGCTTCCAATGCATTGCGGTTATACAGGCGTGTGACAAAATCATGGGTGGCAAGATAATTCAGGCGATCTTGCATGTAGCGTCGTTCGTTAATTTCCTCGCGCAATTGGCGGTTGGCGATGGTCAATTCGGCGGTTCGCTCGCGCACTTTGGTTTCCAGCTCGCGATTAAAGGATTTCAGCTCCGCCAGCAGCGACTGGCGCTCCAATTGGTGGCGGACCCGCGCGCGCACTTCATCGCCATTAATGGGTTTGGTGATGTAGTCGGCGCCGCCCACGCGGAAACCCTGGCTGATATCATCGGCGCGCGCGGTTACAAAAATGATGGGAATTTCAGTGGTGGCCAGATCGGCCTTCAAGCGGATGCATACTTCAAAACCGTTCATATCCGGCATCATGACATCGAGCAAAATCAGATCCGGCAAGCGCCGCGCTGCCAGTTCCAATGCGCGTTCACCGGAGGTGGCAACCAGTAATTCGCAATCCAGATCTTCAAGAATACCGCTGAGGACATCCAGATTTTCAGGAGTATCGTCCACCAGCAGGATGCGCGGTGTGCTCGACATGACAATAAAGTCCTTCGCTATTGTTATCATCGGAATATAGCAGAAGGCGGAAGAATAGCTAAGCGCTGTTTATGAAGATTTGTTTAGCGCCCCAGGCGTTGGGGGTGTTTGCGGTATAACTGCGGGCTTCCATGCAAAGCCCGCAAAAAATCATTTCCGGAACCATATCGCCAATAAACCAATGGCGAGGAGCGCAATGGTTGATGGGGATAAATCCGTTATTAACCCGTCGCGTAACAGGGGTGAGCCCTGGGTATCGCGGTAGAGGAAATAGCCGGCTGCGCCGAAAGCCAGGAGTGCAATCAATTTGCGGCGGCTATGGTGATGGCGACGGTTTTTGCGCTCAATGGATTCCTGCGCGAGTAAATCCAGCCGCCGGGAAATGCGCGGCAATTGTTGCAGGCTGTTGAAAACCAGGTCCGGGACTTGCGGGAATTTTTCCATCCAGTCGGGGGCGGTGCGCTTGAGTTCGCGCCAGAGGTTTTTGGGATGGAAACGGTTTTTCAACCAGCGCTCCAGGTAAGGGTGCGCGGTGGCCCACAGGTCCAGGTCCGGGTATAGCTGGCGGCCCAGGCCTTCGATATTTAATAAGGTTTTTTGCAGCAATACGAGTTGCGGTTGCACTTCCATATCAAAACGGCGCGCGGTGCGGAACAAGCTCAACAATACGTGCGCGAACGAAATGTCTTTCAAGGGCTTTTCAAAAATGGGTTCGCACACGGTGCGGACTGCGGCTTCCAATTCTTCCACGCGAACGTAGGCGGGCACCCAGCCACTTTGCACATGCAGTTCTGCCACCTGGCGATAATCGCGGCGAAACATCGCAAGCAGGTTGCGCGCCAAATAATATTGGTCTTCGCGGGTGAGTGAGCCGACAATCGCCATGTCCACCGCAATGTACTGTGGCAATTGCGGATTGTGCGGGGATACAAAGATATTGCCCGGGTGCATGTCGGCATGGAAAAAATTATGGTCGAACACTTGGGTGAAAAAAATTTCCACACCGCGTTCGGCGAGTTTTTTCAGGTTGGTGTTCTGCGCGTCCAGCGCCTCGATATCGGTAACCGGAATGCCGTAGATTCGCTCCATTACCAGCACGTTATGACGGGTGTAGTCCCAGTAGACTTCGGGCACATAGAGCAGTGGCGAGTTGAGGAAATTGCGGCGCAGTTGCGAGCCGTTGGCGGCTTCGCGCTGTAAATCCAGTTCATCAAAAATCGTGGTGCGATAATCCTCAACGATTTCCACCGGGTGCAGGCGTTTGCCATCCAGCGTATTTTTTTCCACCCAGCGCGCGACAAGCAACAACAGTTCCAGATCTTGCGCAATCACCGTTTCAATGCCGGGGCGGATAACTTTGATTACCACATCGCGCCCGTCTTTCAAGGTCGCGGTATGCACCTGCGCCACTGAAGCGGAGGCCAATGGTGATTTTTCATAGCTGGCAAAGATATCGCTGACCTTTGCGCCCAGGGATGCCTCCACAATGCGCTGGAATTCTGCGCTGGAGAAAGGCGCAACATTATCTTGCAAGTGGTTGAGTTCAAGGACGATATCGTCGGGTACCAGGTCCGGTCGCGTGGATAATAGCTGGCCGAATTTAACGAATATCGGACCCAGGTCTTCGCAAGCGCGGCGTAGGCGTTCACCCCGCGCCATGGCCGGTTGCGGGAATAACCTGAAAAAAAGTAAAAAAACGCGCGCGGCGAACGGCAGGTTTGCGGGTAATAATTTGTCCAGGCGGTAACGTGCAAATACGCGCAGGATTTTTAGCAAGCGAAAAAAAACAATCACGGATTTTATTTCTCTTTTTGGTTTTCTTTAACGAGCCTTTGCGTCCGAGCCATCCGGGCTGCGGCGCGATCCACTGCCAGGCGCAATTCATCGACTTGCTGGTAAAAGTCATTCAGTTCAGGTTTGGATGGCAAGGTTTGCAGTTCTTCGGTGAGGAACTCCCCGGCCAGCCGCTGCGCGCTTTGCGCGCGGTCTTTCATCCAGCCGAATTTTGCACGAATGGTTTGCGCGGCCTGGTGGCCGATGATGTCCCCGGTAAATTGACTGAGTATGTCTTCCCAATCAATCTCCAGGTTTTTCACCAATTTTTGTAGATCCGCGAGTAAACCCAAATCGCCCATGGCAGTCACGCCGGAATATTTCAGGTTATGGATTTCAGTTGTGGATAATTGCAGCAGCGCCATTAATGAGCCGCTTAACCGGGTATCTGCCTCCCCGTCCCAAGTCGCCATTAGCTGGATTTCCCCATTGAGCGGCATGACAAAAATCCCGGCTGCCACCGGTGCGGTGATATCGACAGCGAGGACTTTCCCGTCCAGGTGCGCAAGGCCGATGCGTGTGGCGGGGTCGTAGCGCAAGGCGGTGTTAATGATTTTTTCGGCGCCGGCGAGGGCGGCAGTCGTGAACATCGGGTCCATTATCGGCGGCTCAGGGTTTTATGCCTTTATGCAGCGCCACTATGCCGCCGGTCATATTGTGGAATTCGGTGCGCACAAAGCCGGCGTTATCCAGCATTTCCTTTAGCGTGTGCTGGTCCGGGTGCATACGGATTGATTCCGCCAGGTAACGGTAGGATTCCGCATCGTTGGTAACCAGCTTGCCCATAAACGGCAGCACTTTGAATGAATAGGTGTCGTACACCTTGCTCAGCAAATCGTTTTGCGGTTTGGAAAACTCCAGGACCAGCAAGCGCCCGCCGGGCTTGAGCACGCGCTGCATACTGCGCAGGGCGAGGTCCTTGTCGGTCACGTTGCGCAAGCCGAAGGCGATGGTAATGCAATCAAAGGTATTATCGGGGAATGGCAGGTATTGCGCATCGCACTGGGCGAAGGCGATGTTGCCCGCAATGCCGCGGTCGATCAGGCGGTCGCGGCCCACGCCCAGCATGGAGGCATTAATATCGGCGAGGATCACTTGCCCGGTCGCGCCTACGCGTTTGGCAAATTGATAGCTCAAATCGCCAGTGCCGCCCGCAATATCCAATACCTTATGGCCGGCGCGTACCGCCGATGCCTCAATCGTGAAGCGTTTCCACAAACGGTGGATACCGCCGGACATCAAATCATTCATCAGGTCATATTTGGCGGCTACGGAATGGAACACTTCGGCAACGCGCCCGGCTTTTTCCTCGACAGGAACTTGCTGAAAACCGAAATGGGTTGTTTTTTTATCGTTCATAGGGCTATCCAACGCTGGGCGTTAAAGATGGGCAAGTAGTTGGCAAAATGGGCCATACTCGTTCGATGTGGGCGGCATTGTACATTGCCCGTCCAATTCCCACACTCGAAAAATCCTGCACCTGCGCGGCAAGTATCACCGGGGATATGTATGCGAATGTTGGTACTGCTTTGTTTATTTCCCATCGCCGTCCCGCTGGTGGCGGGCACACTCAAACCTTTTAAAACGGATGGATGTTCACTGTGGATTGATGGCCCGCCCGGCAAACCAAACCTGTGGCGCCATTGCTGCGTGGCCCATGACCTGGCGTACTGGATCGGCGGGACCAAAGCGCAGCGCAGTAAGGCCGATGACACCCTGAAGCAGTGCATATATAAAGCCCAGCGGCCGCTGCTCGCCAGCCAAACCACGTTTTACGGCGTGCGCATGGGTGGCGGTCCTTATTGGCCGATGAGTTATCGCTGGGGTTTCGGCTGGAATTATTGGGATGGAAAATGGCCGCGTGGCTACAAGGCCCCGACGCCGGAGGAACAAGTGCAGGTTGATGACCTCATGCCTGAAGCTTTGAAAACCGTTAAGGAGGATGCGCTGGAACATCCGCCTCATGAAGCCGACAACGATAGCGGAAATAGGCTCGCGCCTCTGAATATGTCCTCTGCTGAGTAGGCTTCACCTCATATGCCTTCGGGTTAAATGGCAGATAGTGCTTCCGCTCATTGCCACATCGGGTGTGGCTGTAACAAAACGACGATATTGGATGCCAGAGTTTAGGGTGCGCGTTTTTTAATCTACAGAGCGTGCGGCAGTGCGCATACGTTGTTTTACCGTAGTGCTTGAATGGTACGCTTTTATCTAGCCATCACAGCGAATCCGCGATTCCCTTTTTATGGGGCAAGTCCCCCAAGGAGTTTATTATGTACGCTGTCCGTTATTTCCTCGCGTGTTGTTTTGTCACAGCTTCGTTCCTTGCCGCTTCGCCTGCTTCTGCGTATTTGCAATTTACTTACACCAGTCCGGAAATGTCGGTCACTTCCGCACTTTACATTGGCGAGCCGTGGGAGCATCCGGATGATTGGGATGTAGACCCACTGAGTTTTACTGTTTCATTCAAGGTGGAAGAACAAGACCTTTCACTCAAACCGGTCACCCATTTTTTTATCAAGGAATTTGATTTTTTAATCAATGGGTATAGTCAAATTCTCGACTACCCGATGCGCGTTAGCCCTGCTTCGAGTGGACGTGTCAGTCTCAATAGGATGGGTGAAATTGTGGGATGGAATTTTGTAATAACGGTTCTCGAATTGATCACGCCGGATACCGATATGGGAAAGTTTTACGCCGCCAATCATTGGGAAACATTTGCGTCCGGCGGCGGTGTAAATACATGTGATTGCGATGCTTTTACTAACAGGTTCAATAATTACACCTGGCATCACGTGTGGATAAAGCTAAACCCCATCCAGTTACAGTATTCAAGTGCAAACAATGTTGAAAGTTGGATAATGGAAAAAATTTCGGTTTCGGAGCCCGCACCAGCAAGCCTTTTATTGATAGGCATCTCGGTCTTAGTGTATTTCCGCCGTTTGCGGTCGCGGTATAACACCGAAACTGAGCGATAAAATCCCAATCTTACGGTGGGCTACCTGCCTGTGATCCTGGTGGAAGGGTATCCGAATCACTACCGCTCGCTTTATTGCTTTCGGGTTCGCTGCCATTGCTTGCGCACTATGCGTCTTCCGCCATCGCCGTTACAGGCAGCTTTTATTCTGTCCAGTCCTCCTTCCTATTTTTTTGGCAAAATTTGCAAAACCATGTTTGAACGCCACCAACTAGATTACAATCGCGCTCCCGGCTCACCGGGAGCAACTTTTTTGAAACAGCGCCCGGTTATCTTGGTCTACCCTTCAAGTACGCCAGCCAGGCGATTCACACCACCCAGAGGCGGTCACGTCGGCAAGTGTTAACTCCAGCCAACTTTTTAATGGAGACCCCATGAAATTTCGTTTTCCCATTGTCATCATCGATGAAGACTTCCGTTCCGAGAATACCTCGGGTTCGGGTATCCGCGCACTTGCTGAGGCGATCCAGCAAGAGAACTGGGAGGTACTTGGCGTCACCAGCTACGGTGACCTGTCGCAATTTGCACAGCAGCAATCGCGGGCATCGGCGTTTATTTTGTCGATAGATGACGAGGAATTTGGTTCCGGCTCGCAAGAGGAAACTGACCACGCGTTGAAAGCCCTGCGCGCCTTTGTGGAAGAAATCCGCTACAAAAATGCCGACATCCCTATTTATTTGTACGGTGAAACCCGCACCTCACGCCACATTCCCAACGATATCCTGCGCGAGCTGCATGGTTTCATCCACATGTTTGAAGACACACCGGAATTCGTGGCGCGCCATATCATCCGCGAAGCCAAATCCTATCTCGATGGCCTGGCACCGCCGTTTTTCCGCGCATTGGTGCATTACGCGCAGGACGGTTCCTATTCCTGGCACTGCCCCGGCCACTCCGGTGGCGTCGCTTTTTTGAAATCACCCATCGGCCAGATGTTCCACCAATTCTTCGGCGAGCGCATGTTGCGTGCCGACGTGTGCAATGCGGTGGAAGAGCTGGGACAATTGCTTGACCATACCGGCCCTATCGCCGCATCCGAGCGCAATGCCGCGCGTATTTTCAATGCGGACCATTGTTACTTTGTGACTAATGGAACATCGACGTCCAACAAAATGGTCTGGCATTCAACGGTTGCACCGGGCGATATCGTTGTGGTGGACCGCAATTGCCATAAATCCATTTTGCACTCGATTATTATGTGCGGCGCGATTCCGGTATTCCTGATGCCCACACGCAACAACCTCGGTATTATCGGCCCGATTCCGCTGCAAGAATTTACGCCCGAAAGCATCGCGCGCAAAATCGAAGCTAACCCTTTTGCGCGCGAAGCGACCAATAAAAAGCCGCGCATCCTCACCATTACCCAATCGACTTACGACGGTGTGCTCTACAACGTAGAAACGCTCAAAACCATGCTCGACGGTAAAATCGATACGCTGCATTTCGATGAAGCCTGGTTGCCGCACGCCACCTTCCACGAATTCTATAAAGACATGCACGCCATCGGCAAAGATCGCCCGCGCGCAAAAGAGTCGATGATTTTTTCCACCCAATCCACCCACAAATTGCTTGCCGGTTTATCGCAAGCGTCACAAGTGCTGGTGCGTGAATCGGAAAAAGTAAAACTGGACCAGGACGCGTTTAACGAAGCCTACCTGATGCACACCTCCACATCGCCGCAATATTCGATCATCGCGTCCTGCGATATCGCCGCCGCCATGATGGAAGCGCCCGGCGGCCATGCGTTGGTGGAGGAATCCATTCTGGAAGCGCTGGATTTCCGCCGCGCAATGAAAAAAGTCGATGAAGAATGGGGCCAGGATTGGTGGTTCCAGGTGTGGGGCCCGGATGAGTTCGCAGCCGACGGTGTCGGTGACCGCGAAGACTGGGTATTGCGCAGCGACGATAACTGGCACGGCTTCGGCAAGCTCGCACCGAATTTCAACATGCTTGATCCGATCAAAGCGACCATCGTCAACCCCGGCTTATCGGTGAATGGCCAATTCGCCGAAACCGGAATCCCGGCGTCGATTGTGACCAAATACCTCGCGGAAAACGGGGTAATCATCGAGAAATGTGGCCTTTATTCGTTCTTCATCATGTTTACCATCGGCATCACCAAAGGCCGTTGGAATACCCTCGTGGCCGCGCTGCAACAATTCAAAGACGACTACGACAAGAACCAGCCGATGTGGCGCATCATGCCGGAGTTTGCGCAAGCGAACCCTCGCTACGAGCGTATGGGCCTGCGCGACCTTTGCCAACAGATCCACGATTTCTACAAGGCCTATGACGTAGCGCGGCTGACCACGGAAATGTACCTCTCCGACATGCAACCGGCGATGAAACCTTCCGATGCTTTCGCCAAAATGGCGCATCGCGAAATCGAGCGCGTCCCTATCAACCAACTCGAAGGTCGCATTACCTCCATTTTGTTAACGCCCTACCCGCCGGGAATCCCGCTACTGATTCCGGGCGAACGCTTCAATAAAACCATCGTTGATTACCTGAAATTCGCGCGTGATTTCAACGAAAAATTCCCCGGCTTCGAAACCGACGTTCACGGCCTGGTAAAACGCGAAGTGGATGGCAAAAAAGATTATTATGTGGACTGTGTAAAACAATAGGTTTTCCTGAAGGACGAAAAAGCCATCCCATTGGCATCGGATGGCTTTTTTATTGGCAATTTCGTAAACCTCTCCCCTGATGGCCTAAATCAAATCATCAATACGAATTGGCAAGCGGCGGATACGTTTGCCGGTTGCGTGGAAAACGGCGTTGGCTACGGCCGCGTCCATCCCGACATTGCCCAATTCACCCACGCCTTTGACGCCGATGGACCCGAGGGTGTCGTCCACTTCCGGCACCAGGATGATATCCACTGTGCCGATATCCGCATGCGTGGAGATGAGGTATTCCCCAAGGTTGTCATTCACGTAACGGGCGTGGTGTGGGTCCAGCTCCAGCTTTTCGTGCAAGGCCGAGCTGATACCCCAAATGACGCCTCCCATCAATTGGCTGCGAGCGGTGCGTTCGTTGATGATCCGACCCGCGGCAAAGGCGCTCACACTGCGGCGCATACGAATCTCGCGGGTCAGCCGGTGGACGGCGACTTCCACAAAATGTGCACCGAAGGAATATGCCGTCCGACCTTCCATCCAGGCGCCGCCGCCAGCCTGTAGCCGCCCCTGGTATAGGGCGGCCATGGCCTCCTGTTTGGCACCCGGGGGTAACCACTGGCCCAGTTCCTCGATAGCACCCAGGCCCGACAGGGCTAATAAATCCAGAATATTGCCCGGTTGGCCGCCCAGTTTGCGGCGAATGGTAGTGCAGGCCGTTGTAATGGCTGAGCCGATGACGCCGGTGGTCATGGAGCCACCCGAGCAAGGGGCAGGCGGCAAACGGCTATCGCCCAACTCCACCGTCACCACCGATACCGGTACCGCCAATGCCTCCGCAGCGATCTGCGCCAACACGGTGTAAGCCCCGGTGCCTATATCGTGGCTGGCAACACTGACCTGGACCTTGCCGTGCGGGCTGATACTCACTCGCGCGGTTCCCGGCCCAAAATAGGTGGGATACAAGGTGGACGCGCAGCCCCATCCCAATTGCCAGTCCCCGGCGCGCATCCGTCCCGGACGCGGGTCGCGTTTGCGCCAGCCGAATTGCTCTGCGGCCTGGCGATAGCATTCCGCCAATGAGCGACTGGTAAAGGGGTTGCCGTTTACCGGGTCCACTTTCGGCTCATTGCGCAGCCGGAGTTCGACCGGGTCCATTCCCAGTTTGTAAGCCAGTTCGTCCATGGCGCATTCGATGGGAAAAACAAAGGGTACTTCCGGGGGCGAACGCATGGCTGAGGGCGTTGCGCGATCCACCTCTGTGACATTCAAGCGGGTTTCAATATTGGGACAATCATAGAGTCGCGCGGTGTTGTGGCTGCCGTTCATGGAAACCAGGTCGTGACGTGAAGTGGATTCCCAGCTTTCATGCCGGTAGGCGGTCAAGGCGCCGTTTTCGCCTGCGGCCAGCACAAGGCGATGGCGAGTCTCCGCGCGGTGGCCGATGGTAATAAACCCCTGGCTGCGCGTATCGGTGGAACGGATCGGGCGTTTTAATTCCCTGGCAGCCAGGGCCGCAAGGGCCATGCGCGGCGTTAACGCGCCCTTGCCGCCAAAACCGCCGCCCACATAGGGACTGCGGATAATGACATCGTCCGGGTTCAGGCCGAACTGCTCCGCCAGTCCATATTGTTTAACGCCCAGCCATTGGCTGGGCTCGTGAAAGACCAGCTTTCCCTCCTCCCAGTAGCAGGTGGAGGAATACAACTCCATGGCTGCGTGGACCTGCCCCGAGGTTTCGTAATCCGCCTCGACTACCTGCGCCGCCGTACGCAATGCGGCAGTCACATCGCCCTTGGTGATATTACCCTTACCGCCGCCAGCCTCTTCAACCGTCAAGGTACGGCCATGGGGCGACCCAAAACTGGCTGCTGCAGGTTCGGTGGCATATTCCACGACAACCCGGCGCGCAGCTTCCTGCGCGGTTTCCGCCGTTTCTGCCACCACAAAACCGATGATCTGCCCGGCGTAGGCAATCCGGTCGCCTTGCAGCGGGAAAAAAGTCGAGGGACCGTAGCCGCCTTTGCCCTGGGAAGTCGTAGGTTTGAATTTACCTTTCACGTCCTGCCAGGTGTAAATGGCGAGGACACCCGGCAGCGCTTTGGCGGTGCTGGTGTCCATACTCGTAATGCGCCCGCGAGCAATACGGCTGGTGACCAGATGCCCGTAAGCCAGGTTTTTCACCGGCAGGTCTTCTGCATAAGGCGCTTTACCCGTGACTTTCAGGCGCCCGTCGACGCGTGGCAAGGGTGCACCAATAAGGGGTATAACTGATTCAGCGGACATGGTTAGACCTCCATGGCTTGGGCTTGTAGCAAGGCGCGGGTCAGGGTCTGTATACCCAGCGCTACCTTGAATCCGTTGTCGGATAATGGGCGGCTTCCGGCAAAAGCCACATGACCGGCGGCTTCGGCGGTTGCCTCATCAAGGCGTTTGCCAACCAGGAATTGCTCAGCTTGGCTCGCCCGCCAGGGCATAGTGGCTACACCACCCAGGGCGATACGCGCCTCCCCCACACGGTCACGATCCAGCCTCAGCGCGACTGCTGCCGAAGCCAGGGCAAAAGCAAAACTGCTGCGGTCACGCACCTTCACATAGCAGGAACGGCGCGTATGGTCCCCCAAGGGAAGATGGATCGCGCTGATCAGTTCAGCCGGTTGCAATTGCGGGTTACCCGGATAGGGCTCAACACCATACAGGTCAGCCACAGCAAGCTGCCGGTGCCCCGCCGGTCCGTGGATTGCCAGGTGGGCATCCAGCGCAATCAGGGCTTGCGCCAGGTCGCCGGGATAGGTGGCCACGCAGGTGTTATTGCCGCCAAGCAAGGCGTGCTGGCGATTTGCGCCATCCAGCGCGGCACAACCGGAGCCGGGGTTGCGCCGGTTGCACGCGTCCCAGGCGGTGTCGCGATAATAGGGGCAGCGGGTTTCCTGCAAGAGATTGCCGCCCAGCGATGCCATATTGCGAATCTGTTGGCTGGCCGCCTGCGCCAGTGATTCGGCAACAACCGGTACATGGCGGCGTACCACCGGGTCCCGTACCACCTCGGCCATGGACGCGAACGCATTCAAACTCAAGCGACCGCCGTGCACCTGTGCTGGCGCTGCATTGCCTGCCCGCAGATTACCCAGGTCAATAACCACCAGCGGGTTGAGAACCTCCAGGCGCATCAGGTCCACCAAAGTGGTGCCACCGGCAAGGTAACGAACCGCCTGGCCACGCTGGTGTGCTTCGTGGGCCAGTTGTACCGCTTCCTCCACCGTGTTTATCCGGAAGTGATGGAAAGGTTGCATCCTCAGCCCCCCATCGCTTTGGCGGCGTCCGCAATGGCGGCCAGGATATTGGGATAGGCTGCGCAGCGGCACAGGTTGCCACTCATGGCCTCGCGGATGGATTCGGGGGATGTGGCCAGGCCACTCTCAATGCACTGCAATCCGGCCATAATCTGGCCCGAGGTGCAGTAACCACATTGGAAGGCATCGTGCTTGATAAAGGCCGCTTGCAGTGGATGCAGCTCGGTATCACCCGGTGCCAGGCCCTCAATGGTACGGATATCCTGCCCTTGGGCAGTCACCGCCAGGGTCAGGCAGGCGGCCACCGTCCGGCCATTAAGCATCACCGTACACGCGCCGCACTGGCCGTGGTCACAGCCTTTCCTGGTACCGGTCAGGTGCAAGTGTTCGCGCAGGGTATCCAGCAGACTGGTACGGACATCCACCTTCACCTCATAGGTGCGTTGGTTAACCCGCAGGGTAATGGGCACAAGCGCGCGGGCATCCCGCGGTTTAGCTTGATCCGGTGCGTCAGCCTTGGCGGTCAAGGCACCCTGGCCTGCCATTAGGGCCGCACCGCCGGCAGACGCGCGAAAGAAGCGCCGGCGGCTTAAGGACAAGGGTTTATTTTCGTTATCTGACATGCGTAACACCTCCGGCAGGAACAGAAGTGTCGCTATTACAACGGTGAGTAAAGCCCCGTGCCACAGGCTTGGGACAATTGACCAGATGACGGGACGAACTAATTGATCACGTCAAACTGATCGAGCGCTTCCTTGAATTTGCGCCCGATATTTAATTCCCGCCCGCTGCGTAAACGGACCAGGTCGTTACCGGAAGGCTGACGTTTGATGCGTTCGATGGCGTGGATGTTGACGATATGCGAACGGTGGATACGGACAAAATCGGCGGGTGGTAAAAGGGCCTGTACATCGTTCATGGTCATACGCAGCAAGTAGGGCCGGTCGCCATCCGCAAATAACTCAACATAATTGCGCGCGGCCACGATGCACTCGAGTTTATTTATTGGTAACAGGCACTGGTCGCTACCTTTACTGACCAGGATCACCGAAGGATAGGCGGGTTTACTTTCCGGCTTTGCATCAACCGGCGGCTCGGGCAGCGCCGGTGCCGATGGCCTGGACGCCTGGGCGGCCAGCGATTTGAATAGATAGATATGCCACAAGGAGAGGACCACCGCCACTGCCGCAATGTAACGCGGCACAAAAATCATCGCGCTCGCAACGGCGCTACGCGTATCGGTAAGCACATCCACACTGACACGAAGGGATACCATTGCCATGAGGATGATGGCACCGATGCGCAAATAACCGGACAGGCTGCCATTGGTATTGCAGCGCAAGCGTTTAAACACCAGCGGCGTAATCAATAACCACAGTATCCATTCCCGCACCGCCCAGACCAATGAGCCAATAAAGTCCGGCGGCGTGGGCATCAACAAGGCTTGATAGAGAGTGCAATAACAACTGAGCACCACCATATAACCGCCCCAACCCACCACTGACGCGCTGATCTCGCGGCCGTGTAAACCGAGTGGAACATAATGGAAAAATGATGTGGGATTAGCCATAACGGGTCCAGGCCATCGGCGTTCAGGGTCAGAGGAAATGCCCGAAATTCTATTCCTCTCCATTCCTGAGTCAACGGCTATCACATTTCGATATACGCCGGACCACTGCCCTAGGGTGTCTTTTACACGCCATTTTCTCCTATCATGCACGGGCAAGAAGAAACCGCGCGAGCTGGTGTGGTCCTGCCTCAACCTGAGGGAAGAACCTGTCCATCGATTGGACCATAATGCCAAAGTCAAATTAAAAGTTATTATGAAACCTGCTTCGCGCCAATTTGGCTATCGCCTGATATGAGTTGCTGGCGATGGAAACAGTGTTGCAACAAACGGAGATGATGGCGGGTGAGTTGCCCGCTTTGTAAGAACCTCAACCAAACCAGATCAAAACAGGGATTCACTATGCGTATTCAATGGGTTTCATGGTGTGTAATTGCAATATTAAGTTTATTGCTCGGTGCTTGCGATAAATCCGCGCCCGAGCGGGCAAAGGACCAATCGGAAGCAGCGGAAGCCGTGGATGAAGCAGCCTCGGGTTGGGAGGCACATATCGCTGATTACCCCAAACGCTGGATCGCCGCCGAAGCGCCCATGTATATCCGCTTTACCCATCCGGTGGTCGATGCCGAACAGGTGAATACCGCGTTTGATTCCAAATTGATTGCGCTGGACACCAAAATCCCTGTCAACCTCACATTCACGTCAACGACCGATTTGCGCATCCAGCCCGCCGGGCGTTTGCCGGGTGATACCCCTATTCGCGTGCGCCTGCGCGCGAAAGGTTTGCAAGGCATTGAACAATCGCTGGAAGATTTTGCATTTGAAGTCCGCACCATCAAACAGGCCTTTGATTTAAAGGTGGATAGCCTGGGCGTGATGGAAAGCGACGAAGAACAAATGCAACTGCGCGGTAGTGTCACCACTGCGGATACTGCTGAATTGCAAAGCGTAAAAAAGATCCTCGCCGTACGGGTTAACAGGCAAAAGGTTGACCCCGTTTGGACGCAGGAACTGGATAAAAAGACGCACAATTTTTTAATCACCGGTATAGGGCGGAACGATACAACCGGCAATATTCATTTGGAGTGGGATGGCGCAGCCCTGGATTCGACCGATAAGGGTGCGCGCGATGTGGAAATTCCGGCAAAAAAAGTATTCCAGGTAACGGGTGTACAAGTCATTCGCGAGCCAAATGCGGCGATTGAAATTCAATTTTCCGAGGAACTGGACGCCCACCAAAACCTGAATGGTTTAATTACCCTGGGTGGCAAACCGGTGAGCGCAGTAGTGGATGGAAGTGTAATTCGCCATACCCTGGAACAAATTCCCAGTGGTGAACTGGATTTGGTGATCAACGCGGCGGTGAGTAACGATAAGCAAAAAAGCCTGGGTAGCGATTATCAACAAAAAGTTGTTTTGCAATTGGTAAAACCCCTGGTTCGCTTTGTGGGCAAGACATCGATTTTGCCACCAGCGAGCCAAATTTCCGTACCTTTTGAAGCGGCGGGTGTGGATTCCGTACAAGTCATCGCCTTTAAAGTGTTTGCCAATAATGTTGGCCAATATTTACAGGATTATGCGTTAACCGCCGCTTACGCGGCGACCGATACCGGCCGTTATTTATGGCGGAAAACCTTGAGCTTGCCTGAAATTCCACGCGCGGGCATACAACGCTTTAACCTGGATCTCACCGAATTAATGGCGCAGCATCCCGATGGTCTGGTACGTTTGGAATTGCGCATCGATCGCAGCAATTCTGTTTACTCTTGCGATCAGCCGCGCCCCAATGAGCCGGTTACCAAAATGCCGGAAAATACCGAAGGTGAAAGCTATTACGAGCGCGGTGAAGAACCGGCCTGGTACCAGCAATATTACCAATCGCAAGGCTATTACAATTACAGCGAGCGTAATAATCCCTGTGATGACACCTATTATTATTACGGCGATGAAATTTCCAGCGCGCGTAATTTCATTGTTTCCAATCTCGGTTTAATGGCCAAGCGGGCGGATGACAACCAGCTCCACATCATTAGCACCGAATTAAATTCGGCCAAGCCTATGGGTGGAACAGAAATTACCGCTTTTAACTTCCAGCGCCAGCCAATTGGTACCGGCACCACCGACGGCTACGGTATGTTGCAACTGACCACCGACGGTACTCCCTTTTACCTTGAGGCCAAAAATGGCAAACAAATCGGATATTTGCGCTTGCGTAATAGTGAAGCGCTGCCGACCAATCAATTTGATGTGAGCGGTGAACATATCAAGGGCGGGTTAAAGGGGTTCCTCTATGGTGAGCGCGATGTGTGGCGTCCCGGCGATGACATTTTCCTCACATTTATTCTGGAAGATAAAACCCAACAGTTACCCGCCAACCATCCGGTAACGTTGGATTTATTTGATCCCAGCGGAAAAAAAGTTACCAGCCAAACCAATGTGCAACCCGTCAACGATTTTTATACCTTCACATTAAAAACCGAAGAAACGGCGCCGACGGGAAATTATCGTGCGGTGGTGCATGTGGGTAATCGTTACTTCGACCAGATTTTGAAAATCGAAATGGTGGTGCCGAATCGTTTAAAAGTGGAATTGACTCCGGAAGAAACGCCCTTACGCACCGCCAATATGCCGATGGATGTTTCGCTTTATGCGCAATGGTTACAAGGTGCGACTGCAAAAAATCTCAAAGTGGATTCGGAGTTGCGTTTGTTTGCGCGCAAATCGTTATTCGCCGGCTTTGAGCAATTTACCTTTGATGATCCGGTGCGGACATTTTCCGGCAGCACACAAAAAGTCCTGGACGGGAAATTGGATGAGCAAGGCAATGCCAGTTTTAAATTGGACGTAAACCTGTCCTCGCCGCCGCCCGGAAAATTAACCGCATCATTTACAACGCGTGTATTTGAAGAAAGCGGAAACTTCAGCACTATCCTGCGCCCTTATGAGTTGCTGCCATTTGAACATTGGGTAGGGCTCAATATCGCTAAAGGAAGTGGATATATGGATTCGATCGGGCGCGATGAAGACCATCCTGTGCTAATCCAGACCTTGGGTGCCGATGGCAAGGCTGAAGCCAATCGCAGTGTGGAAATTAATGTTTATGAAATCGGCTGGCGCTGGTGGTGGGATGAGGAGCAGGAAAACCTCGCGGAATATTTTAATAATTCGACGCACACCGCCGTGCATACGGAAACGCTCGTGAGTGATGCCAATGGCCGTATTCACTGGCAACTCGAAAAAAATAAATACGATTGGGGCCGCCACATTATTCGCGTCTGCGACAAAGATACCGGTGACATGGGGCATTGCGCCGGCGATATTGTGTATTTGGGGTGGAGTTATGAATCGGCTAACCAAAGTGATTCAGCCACGCAAATGATGTTATCCACCGACAAGGAAAAATACACGGTTGGCGATGTTGCCAAGGTACGTTTGCCCAAGGCCCGCGAAGGTCGCGTGTTATTAAGTGTGGAAAATGGCAGCGGCGTATTACATTCCCGTTGGCTGGATTTGCAACCGGGTCAAACCGACATCGACATTCCGATAACCCAGGCGATGGCTCCTAACGTTTATGTAAACCTTGCGCTATTGTTACCGCATCAGGATCGCGTGGCAGAGGCGCCCATGCGTTTATACGGCATAGTGCCGCTGCTGGTTGAAGATCCTGCAACCCGCTTGCAACCGGTTATGGATGTAGCGGAAAAAGTGCGGCCGGAAACGGAATTTACCATTAACGTCAGCGAGCAAAGCCAACGCGCCATGACCTACACATTAGCAATGGTGGATGAAGGTTTGCTGGGCCTCACCAATTTCAAGGTTCCCGATGCCCATGCCAATTTTTACCAGCGCGAAGCCCTTGGTGTGCGCACCTGGGATTTATTTGACCAGGTTGTCGGTGCTTACGGCGCGTCGCTGGAACGCGTGTTGGCTGTGGGCGGTTCCGATGCAGCGCTGGAAGCCGAACGCAAGCGTCGCGAGCGTCGTTTCCCTCCTGTTGTAACATTCCTCGGCGCCTTTGAATTGGCCGCGGGTGAAACACGCGAACATAAAATTACGTTGCCACCCTATATGGGATCGGTGCGCGTAATGCTCGTTGCCGGCGATACCGCCAGCAATAAGAAAAAAAATGAAGCCACCAGCGCCTATGGCAGCGTAGAGAAAACCGTTACCGTCACCCAGCCGGTAACCTTGTTTGCAACATTGCCGCGCGTGCTGGGCCCGGGTGAATCAGTGAATTTGCCGGTCAATGTTTTTGTCAGCGAAGCCAATATTCGCGATGTAAATATTTCAGTGGAGGCCAATGAAATATTTACTGTCGAGAAAGGTGCCGCAACACTGAATTTTTCGGAGCCGGGCGATGCCATCGCCAATTTGCAATTGAAAGTAAATGACCGCCTTGGCAAAGGTTGGGTAAAAATTACGGCCCGCTCTGGCGATGAATTTGCCACGCAGGAAATTTACATTGATTCCCGTGCTGCCAACCCGCCGACGACGGTATGGGAATCAAAACTCTTGCAGCCGGGCGAAACCTGGCAATCGCCGTTAACAGCCAATGGCATGGTGGGGACTAATAAAGCCGCATTGGAAGTCAGCACCTTACCGCCGTTAAATCTGGATGAGCGCCTGGAATATTTAATTGGTTATCCGCACGGCTGTATCGAACAAACGACATCGGCGGTATTTCCGCAATTGCGTTTAGCGAAACTGGTTAACTTAACCGATGCGCAAAAAGCGAAAATTGATAACAACATCGCGGCGGGAATAAAACGTCTCACCGGTTTCCAACATGCGAGCGGGGGTTTTGCTTACTGGCCGGGTGATGGTTATGTGAATGAGTGGGCTTCAAGTTATGCGGGCCATTTTTTGCTGGAAGCAAAACGTGCGGGTTATGCCGTGCCGAAAAATGTATTGGATAACTGGTTGAAGTACCAAAGCAGTGCTGCGCGCAATCCGCAAATCGCGGGTAATTATTACGATGAAATGGTACTCGCCTATCGGCTATATACTTTGGCATTAGCCGACAAGGCGGAATTACCGGCGATGAATCGCTTGCGCGAAACGTTTAAAACCCAGGCCTCCTCGCCAGCGGATCACCGTATGCCGGCGCGCTGGTTGTTGGCAATGGGTTATCAACACATAGGATTAAAAGATGCCGCGCAGGATGTGCTCGGTCCCCTATCCAATACCGTGCCCAGCTATAAAGATGCCGGTTACACCTACGGATCGGATATGCGCGATCGCGGTTTGCTGCTCGCAACCCTGGTCAGAGTAAATGGCGATAAAGAACTTACCTGGCAAGTCGCCGGGCAAGTGGCAAAGGATTTATCCAGTGATCATTGGTATTCCACACAAAGTATCGCCTGGGCGTTGTTGGCTATGAGCGAATTCGCGGCAGCAAACAGCAGTGCAAATGGAATCAAATTCGCTGTGCAACAACCGGGCGAAAGCACTTGGATAACACAAGGCAGTAACCACGCGTTTTTCAAAATGGCAATTAGCGATCCGCAAATTACTGTCCGCAACGATCACGACAAGCCCATTCGCGTGCTGGTGAGCAATCGTGGAATTCCCGCCAACCTGGAAGAGGCACCGGGCAATAACGGCCTGACGATGGTGGTAAATTTTTTAACGCTGGATAACAAACCATTGAACGTTGAACAATTACCCCAAGGCCAGGATTTTGTGGCGGAGGTTACCGTGCGCGGCGAATTCGATCAATTGCTTGCCAGCAATATTGAAAATATCGCGCTCACAGCGGTAGTTCCCAGTGGCTGGCAAATCCGCAATGAACGCCTTGAAGGCGCGCAGATGCCAAAAGGTATCGACTATATGGATATTCGCGACGACCGCGTACTCGCCTATTTCAGTCTATGGCGCGACTACTACTGGAGTTATCGCTACCAGGATCGCAACCAAACCAGCGTTACATTGCGCATTATTTTAAACGCGAGCTACGCCGGAAAATTTTATTTACCCGGCTGGCACGCCAGCGCTATGTACAACGAAAGGATTTATTCACGGAGTGGCGGTTATTGGGTGGAGGTTGTGGCGAAGTAATGATAATAATCCCCGGTTTGGAAATACCTTTTAAAACCGGGGGATTATTTTTCCTAACTCTGCTGGATCAATTGATTCCTATGCTAGTTGCGGAGAATTAAAATGAATTTCACATTATCGGAACTGGCTACTTTAATCAGGCTGGTTGAAAAAGAAGAAATTACACTTCATGTTCAAATTGGCTCTCCGGACGAACAGCTCTCGGATGATGCTGCCGATATGTCAGTACATGTCGAAAAAATATCAGGCAAATTAAAAGAGCTATATGAAGCTCAATGGAGTCTGGGAAGTAACCACCCTTCTTACGAAGAAATATTAAGAATTAGCGCAAGTAACCGGCGCAGATGTCCGCTTCATTCGCCGATCCCATGATTACAGCCACGCGTTGGTGTAATTCGTGTGGTTGTATTTCCAAAATGCGTTGGCTTTCATTCCGGGCTTTGCCGCCCGCATTTTCGATTAACAATGCCATTGGGTTTGCCTCGTAGAGTAAACGCAGTTTTGCCGGTTGTTTTGGATTGCGATTATCCGAGGGGTAGAGAAAAATTCCGCCGCGGCAAATAACGCGATGCACATCGCCCACCATAGAGGCGTTCCAGCGCATGTTGAAGTTTTTTTGGCGCAATCCGGTTTCGCCTTTTACCAGGTCTTGAATGTAATTTTGCATTGCCGGGTGCCAGTGGCGTTGGTTGCTCATGTTGATCGCAAATTCGCTGGTATCGGCGGGAATACGAATATTTTTTTGCGTCAGTAAAAAATTGCCATGGGTTGCATCCAGGGTGAATATATGGGTTCCCTTGCCCGTGGTAATGGTTAACAGGGTTGATGCGCCGTAAAGGACGTAACCGGCGCATACCTGTGCGATGCCTTGTTGGCTGAATTGTGCTTCGTCATCGGCGGGAATATTGTCGCGTGCGCGGTAAATGCTGAAAATAGTTCCGATCTGGCCATTGATATCAATATTGGAAGAACCGTCCAGCGGATCAAACGCGACAATAAATTCTCCGTTCGCAGTGCCTGCAACAATGGTATCTTCCTCTTCCGAGGCGATAGCGCGCACATGCGGGCAAGTGAGTAATAAATCCTTTAACAATTGGTTGCTGATGACATCCAAACGTTTTTGTGTTTCGCCCTGGATATTTTCATCCTGCGTTGAACCCAATACTCCCGCCAGGGCACCCTGGCGAACCCGAAAAGCAATGTCTGTGGTTGCGTTGACCAGTTTTTCGAGGAGTTGTAGCAGCGGAGCTTCTACGGATTCGTCGTGCAAGTGTTCGAATAAATTAACCATGGTGTTTCCCGATATAAAATACAAAGCCAATGTTATTGGCTTTGTTGTATAAATAAATTACACGTAGCGATTAAGGCAATTCAGGTCCGCAAACGATTGTTCCAAACGCTTGGCCATATACTCCTCGCTTTGGCGCAACCATACACGTGGGTCGTAGAATTTTTTGTTGGGTTTGTCATCGCCTTCGGGGTTGCCGATCTGCCCCTGCAAGTAGGCGCTGTTGGTGTTGTAAAAATCCAGCGTGCCTTGCCAAAATGCCCATTGGGTATCTGTGTCGATATTCATTTTTACCACGCCGTAGCTAAGGGCTTCGGCAATTTCCCCAGGCTCTGAACCCGAGCCGCCGTGGAATACAAAATTCAGCGGGTTGTGGTTGGTCCTGAATTTTTCGCGGACAAACTCCTGTGAGTTTTTCAAAATGATCGGTGTCAGTTTTACATTACCTGGTTTGTAAACACCGTGCACATTACCGAATGAAGCGGCGATGGTAAATTTGCCATCAATTGCAATTAACTTTTCGTAGGCGTAGGCAACATCTTCCGGTTGTGTATAAAGCGCGGAATTATCAAGGCTGGTATTGTCCACGCCGTCTTCTTCGCCGCCGGTGCAACCCAGCTCAATTTCCAGGGTGATACCCAGTTTTTTCATGCGCGTGAGGTAGCGCGCGGAAATCTCGATATTTTCTTCCAGCGATTCCTCGGACAGATCGATCATATGGGAACTGAATAAGGGTTTACCGGTTTGGGCAAAATGTTTTTCGCTGGTGTCGAGCAACCCGTCAATCCAGGGCAATAATTTTTTTGCAGCGTGATCGGTGTGGAGTATTACCGGGATTCCATAAGCTTCAGCCAGGGTATGGACATAATGCGCCGCGGCGATTGAGCCGAGCACCGAGCTGTTTAATCCATCAAGCTTCAAGCCCTTACCACAAAAAAAAGCGGAGCCGCCCTGCGATAATTGCACAATAACCGGTGAGTTAACCTTGCGTGCGGCTTCGAGTGTGGCGTTAATGGTATTGCTATTAGCCGCGTTAACGGCGGGATAAGCAAAGCCGCCTGCCTTGGCGGCATTTAATAATGTTTGTACATCGTCGCCGGTGGCGACTCCCGGGGCTACTAACTGGGCAAGGTTGTTCATCATCAAATCCTGAGCTGTGGTTGATTGTTGTGATGACCGAGTTGCCGCCGATTTTGTTGTTTTAAAAATTAAAGGATTATTCGTCGGCAAGTTCCGATGCCTGCTCGCAAATCGCGAGGAAGTGTCCTGGGTCCAGGCTGGCGCCTCCGACGAGCAAGCCATCAATATCCGCCTGTTTTAGCAAATCCTGTGCGTTGGTTTTATTAACGCTGCCACCGTATAAAATCCTTACCTGGTTTGCGGTACCGGCAGCGTAAATTTCAGTCAGTTCACGCCGGATAAATTGATGCACTTCCTGCGCGATTGCCGGTGTCGCTGCAAGGCCGGTGCCAATGGCCCAGACGGGTTCGTAGGCGATGCACAAATCCTTACCGGTAAGGTCCATGTTTGGCAGGCCCTCTCGCAATTGTGTGCGTAATACCTGTTCGGTGATATTGGCTTCGCGTTCCTGCTGGTTTTCACCGACGCAGAGCACGGGTAACAAACCGTGGCTCAAGGCGGTGCGCACTTTTATTTGGCAGCCTTCGTTGTTTTCGGCAAACATGGCGCGGCGTTCGGAATGGCCGATCAAGCAAAGTGAGCAGCCGGCTTCCTTCAACATTTGCGCCGATGTTTCGCCCGTGTAGGCGCCGGATTCATAGCGACTCAGGTTTTGGCTGCCAATTTGCAATTCGGAAAATTGCAAAAAGGTCATCATGTCGCGCATGTACAAATAGGGTGGGCAAATGGCGATTTGCGCGGCGAAGTGTTTACCGATAAAGGAGGCGACCGAGGTGCATATCAGGTCCAGGCCGCCGTTGAGTTTCCAGTTGGCAATCACTATGGGTTTACGTGGTTTCATGGTTTTACCCGGTTGATCTTGTTGTTATGGATGATGTTGCTGTGGCTCGGGTGCGACCACCGGTGTTTCGTACACACAGGCTTCGGTACTGAACCCGTAATAGGTGTAGGTGAATGGAAAGCACTGGTAGCTCGCCTGTACATTGGTTGCGGTCGGCGCTGCTTGTGGCTGCAAACTGACGTTGGCCGCATCATGCTGTGGGTTAGCGGCATTTACGGGAGTCCTGTTCACTGTGGGATTACCTCTGTGATTGGGTGACTGTTGTATTGCCGATAATGACGAGCTTCTACTGAGCTATTGGTAAAAATGCTACACAGGCAAATGAAAACGAGCAAGCACGAAGCGAAATTATTTTGTTTAAAAATGGATTTTATTGAATTTTTAATCCTATTTTTAGCGCCTTTTTGCGTGAAAACGTTTCGTTAAACGAGACTAAAAAAATGTAACCGTTTTCATTTATGTTGCGGTGGGAGCCTCGGGTTGGTGATAAATGTGGATGGGGATAGTTAGGCAGATTCCATCAGCGGATTTCCTGCCCCCGGTTCGTAGATGGCGAAGCTGTTTTTGCCGCGGCGCTTGACCGCATACATGGCCTGGTCTGCATGTTTGCGCAGGCTGAGCGGATTGTCGCCATGGTCCGGGTAGAGCGCGATACCCATACTTATACCGACTTTTTCCTGCACGCCGGTTTGGACTTCGATAGGCACTTGTTGCGCATCCAGGATTTTTTGCGCGATACGCGTCACCATGTTCAGGTTGCCGGCGTGGTTCAGGATAATAAAAAATTCGTCGCCGCCCATACGTGCAACCACATCGGAGTCACGAACCAGCTTGCGCAGCCGATTGGCAACGGCGACCAGCACTTTATCGCCGGCGTCATGGCCATAGGTATCATTGATGTATTTGAAGCGGTCCAGGTCGATCAGCATGACTGCAAATGATTTGCCGCCCACCGGTGTTTGGGTAATCAGGGCCTGGAGCGCTGAATCGGCGGCCTGGCGATTGCTCAGGCCGGTCAGGCTATCGGTTTCGGCAAGCGCGCGGATACGCGCTTCCGACAGCTTGCGTTGGGTCACGTCGTACATCACACCTTCTACGGTGGCGTTGTGCGGCTCGTTACCGGCGGGGGAAAAAATACAGTGCACCCAGCGCGAATCCTCCCCTTCATTGCTGACATCGCTGCGAATACGCAAATCGGCGGAGTGCGGGCGTTTGGTAACCAATGCGAGTTTAACCAGTGATGCAGCCTGCTCGTTATCGAGGAATACATTGCGGATAATATTTTCATCGCCGGTTTGCAATAAGCGGTCTTCATCCATGCCGGTCAGGCGAAAAAACGCGGGGTTGGCAGTGACCAGCGCGCCGCGCTCGCGCACTAAAAAGATACCGGCGCTGCTGTCTTCAAAGATGCCGCGAAAACGTGTTTCGAGCAATTCCACGCGATGGCGCAATTGCCGCTCTTCTTCCAGCATTTTTTCAACGGTATTTAACAGCGCGTTAATGTCGCCGGCGAGCAAGCCGATTTCATCGCCACGGTGAATTTTTTTTACGTCGAGGCGGCTGCCATCACCCGGCGTAATGCGATGCAAGCTGCCGGAGAGGTTGGACAAAGGGCGTGTCATCAGCCAATAGACCAAAATCAATACCAGCAATGCCACCAGCGCAGATTGCGCCGCGAGGCTGATAGCGGTGGACATGGCGGAGTTGCGGGCGCGCAACGAAATTAACAGGGCGTTGGGGACTACGGCCAGCTCGCCAACCACTTCTTGCTCATCAAATGGCGCGACCAGGGGAATGGCGATGGTTCCCTGCCGGGATCCATTCGCCATCTTGCCGTCTTGCCCGATGATTTCATTGCTGGCGGAAATCTTTGCGCCCAGCACTATGTCGTTCTTGGTGAGGCCGGACACCACTTGCTGCGCCAGCTCCCGGTTGCCGACGTAAGCGGAAATGGCGGCGGTGGTTTGTACTGTCTCTAACAATTGCAATACCGAGCGCTCACTTTCGGCAAAGGATTTTTCGTAATCGCGTTTGTAAAAAAATTGCGAGGATAAAAGCACCACCAGCAGCGCTGCCGCCGCGACGCTGGATGAAACCTTGATGTGTAAGCTTTTAATATTCATTCGCCGTATTCACAGGGTTGGTTAACGTGGACGCGGTAGTTCCATGACCACCTTTACACCGGCCGGCAAGGCTTGCCGGGAAACATAGGCAATCGCCGATTTGTTTTTTTGGACTTCGGCAATCAACTGCCGGTCGTCGCTAAATTGCCGGGGCGGTGACATGCGCCCGGCAAATACCAGCGTGGCCCAGTAGGCATCTACCTGGGCTTCACTTTTGCCCGTCAGCCTGCGGTAAAAATCGGCGCGTAGCGGGGTGCCCGGCCTTAGATCCAGGGTTTGCGCCGGGCCGCCTTGTGGAAATGCGGAAACGCGGCCCATAAACAAATCGATTACCTGTTTTTTTTCCAACCGGGTAACCGCGTTTTGCGCATTAACGATTACCAGTATGTCTGCCTGGAGCGGGCCGCTGAACATCAGCGCAGCAATAACCACGAGCAGTTTGGCCATTAGAAGAGCATGTCCCAGGCAAGGCTAATAACGGTGGGTTCTTTGTCCTCCTCAATTCCTGCGGAGGAGTCTGTGCGTAACCAGAGGTTAGTGCCGTCTCTGTTCACCTTGAATTTTTCGGCTTGTAACTTCAATGCCATTTTGGGCGTGAAATCCCAGCGCGCACCGATACCGTAGCTGCGCTGCTTGATATATACGCCGTTCAGGGTGCGTTCTGCGGCGAGCGCCAGCGCCTCAACTTGCGCTGCATAAGGCATGGGTAGTCCCTCGGGAACCTGGACCTCAATGGGGTCGTTTTTGGGGGAGGCGTAACCGGTAATTCCGTAAACGCTGAATTGCCCGAAACGCTTTCCCAGGCTGGCGTAGGCGTGTTTGCCCTCCTCCACCAGGTTTAAATCCGATCCCAACCGTACAAATTCCGCCTGGAACCACCAGTCGTTATTGTCGTAATTCATCCCTACCTGGTTGTAATTGAAATTTTTCTCGCGGGTTTCGAGCCTGGGCAAGAGTTCAGCGGCAGCGGGCCACAGTGGGGCTGCTTGCTGCAAGGCTATACGGAGGGGGGCGGTATGGTCGCTGTTAACCTCAACCAGCGCATAGGTATAGCGCAGTTTCCACTGGTTCCATTCCAGGGCTGCGCTGAGGCCATACAGGTCGAAATCAAATTCCGTACCCCGGCTGCTATTAAAGCCGGTGGGATAGGTTTCATTGGAATTGCCGTAAAACACTTTGATATTGAGCATGGACGCGCCCACTGCAAAGCGTTTATTCAGGTCGGCCCCGTCGAAGTTATAAAGCGAGGCGATACCATAGAAGTCATGGGGTGGGCGCGCCCAGGGAATTGCGTACCCGACCTGGCGATATTCGGAAAGCATAAATACATCCGCACCCAAACGGCCCAGGCGCAGGTCCAGGCCATCCCGGGGCCGATAACGGATAAATGCCCATTCGACGGAATTGGCAAGGGTATTATCGAAGCGATCCCTGGCGACGAGTTGCACCGTAGTTTCCCATTCCGGTGACCAAAGCCCCTGCCATTGCACACCGAGTAATGAATCATTTTTCCAACTGCCGCTGTTTTTCCAGGCGCCGTCGCTCCGTGTAACATCACGCCGGAATACCAGGTCTTCATTATTGCCAAGGGCGAGGCCGAGCGTGGCGAACCCGGAAAACCGGTGCCCCACAGCGGCTTGGGATAAGGGGGCGGCACTTAATAGCAGCAGTGCCAGTGGAAGGGATAAATAGCGAACAACCATGAAGCTACCTGCAATACCGGTGATCACCGGTCGCCAACATATTGAATGAGTATAGACAGTGAGTATTGGATTGCAGCTTTGGTTGCAGGTTTACATTTGCGCGATGTATTTGGAGAGACTTTCGAACTTTTCGGCGTCGTTATCGACAAATCGGATCACAATTTTTACCACGCTGGTATCCGGCCGGTTCTCGCCCGCCTGGATGCTGTGCACATAGCCATTCACCCGGGCGAGGTTGTCACCTTCGCCCGTTTCAATATCTACCACCGCCTGTTCGAATAAGCCCGGCAGGTTGTCGGTGCGGTGCATCAGGCAGTTCATGGATTGCAACGACATTTCCCGGATAACGCAGCCGAAGGTGCGGTTGTTGGAAAAGCGCAGTTGGGCTTTGCCCTTGGCTACCTTGGGTGCCTCCGCCCGGTTGGCTTGCCTGGCGCCCGGCACGGCGGCACTGCTATTGGCAAAAGGATTGGCCGGTTTGGCACTGGTGGCGGCAGGTTCGGTGCGGCCTCCGGTGAGGACATCCACCGATGCGAAGGCAATACCCTGGGTGGTAGCGCCGCTGGCGCGCTGCGCCGGTGTCTTGCCGGTAATTTTGAGTTGCCTGGATACCTTCCTGAGCAATTCCTCGGCGGAAAAGGGTTTGCTCAGGTAGTCGGAAACACCCAATTCAATCGCCTTGATGATATGGGTCCTGTCGCCGCGGCTGGAAATCATAATGAAAGGGGTTTTTCCCGCATTGGGCATGGCGCGCACTGCGCCAAGTAATTCGGCCCCGGTCATGTTGGGCATTTCCCAGTCGGAAAGGATCAAATCCACCGTCTGGTTTCGCAGCTGTGCCAGGGCGCGGCTACCATCGGGGGCATCGATTATTTCCACGCCGGGAATGGTATCGCGCAGCTGTTTTTTAATCATGTCGCGAATAAACGTGGCATCGTCCACCACCAAAATCCGAATTCCCATGGAACGCCCTCAAGAGATTATCCATTGAGACTAGCCCAGCTTCGCCAGGTTTGCGCATAAATACACAGGAGTATTGCGGTTCCCGACGCGTTAGCGCCAGGGGCGGAGCGGTCAGCCGGCCTGCCCTTCCCGCGTGAATACCCACTCGGTGGGGGAGGACATGGCCTCGTTAAACGCATAGCCCGCCAGGTCGAAACCTTTAATCGCTTCCGCATTTTTTAGCTGCTGCCGGATGATGTAGGCACTCATCATGCCGCGCGCTTTCTTGGCGAAAAAGCTGATGATTTTGTAGTGACCATCCTTGCGGTCCTTAAATACCGGGGTGATTACCCCGGCGTCGAGCTTTTTCGTATTGACCGAGCCCCAGTATTCCGTGGAGGCAAGGTTGATTAGGGTTTTTTCCTTGCGCGTTTTCAACTCCCCATTGAGATGGTCGGTGATGAGATCGCCCCAAAAATGGTAAAGGTTCCTGCCGCGCGCGTTGGCTAACCCGGTGCCCATTTCAAGGCGGTAGGGTTGGATTAAATCCAGCGGCCGCAGCAAGCCGTACAAACCGCTCAGGATGCGCAGGTGCTGCTGGGCAAATTTGAAATCCTTCTTGCTGAATAGCTCCGCCTGCATGCCGGTATACACGTCGCCTTTGAACGCCAATATCGCCTGCTTGGCATTGCGCGGGGAAAAGGGCAACTGCCAATCGCGGAAGCGTTGTGCGTTGAGTTCACCCAATTTGTCGCTGGTGTCCATCAGCTTGGAAATAGCGGCGGGCTCCAGCGCGCGAAGTTGCTCAACCAATACCTGCGAATGCTCCAGGAATTGCGGTTGGGTATGGTCAATAATTGCCGGGGCGGTTTCAAAATCCAGGGTCTTGGCCGGGGAAATAACATGCAGCATGGGGAATACACATCACAATGGAAAGTCAGCGGAAGCTTATTCGGGTTTAAGGATGTCCAACCACCAGTTAAGCGGGGTTTGGCCGTCCGCGGGATCGTAGACATTGCCGTACATCCAGGCGCTTTGGCCATCCTGGCCCACGTAGCGGTTGAGGATTTCCTCGATAGCTTCGAATCCGCAACTGACATGGATGCTGAACACCAGCATCCGCGGGGTTTCGCGATCCAGTTCGCCGCCGAGTTTTTCCAGGTGGGGGACGAGTTGGTCGGCGAGTGCCCCGGTATCGCCCCGGCTGAACACACGGATGCTCAGGTTGCCGCTGCGTTTCACCAGGTCGAACTCGCGGGTTTCAGGCAACATACGCACCACATCGCCGCTGGCCAGGCCTTTGGCAAACGCGGGTGATTGCACCAGTTGCAGGTTGCCGTCTTCCAGCTCGCGTACGTGCAGTTGTTCGACGATGGGCTTGTTATCGGCGCCGACACCGGCGAAGAGTTCAATAATTTGCAGGGATTTCATTCAGGGAGTCACTTGCTGGTTAACATTCAGGTTAAAAAAGCTGTGGCATTATACGCAGCTCATTCATAAGGAGTCTCACTATGAACATTCTGTTTCGTCTTCTTGGCATAGGTTTATTGGTGACAATGACGGGCTGCGTAACTAACCCGGTTACCGGCAAAAGCCAGATCTCCCTCATGTCACCCGAACAGGAAATTGCCTCCGGGGCCCAAAACTACGCTCCCGCCCAGCAGGCGCAAGGTGGCCAATACACGGTTGATCCCGGCCTCACCGCCTATGTGCAATCCGTGGGCAGGAAGCTTGCCGCGGTGAGTGACCGCCCTGACCTCCCCTATGAATTTGTAGTGCTCAATAACGATGTGCCCAACGCCTGGGCTATGCCCGGCGGCAAGCTGGCCATTAACCGCGGCCTGCTGGTGTACCTGGAAGATGAAGCCCAGCTCGCTTCCGTGCTCGGCCACGAAATCGTCCACGCCGCGGCCCGCCATGGCGCGCAGCAACAAACCCAGAATGTGCTGATGGGCGCGGGGGTATTAATCGCGGGTGTCGCTATCTCGGAGAAAAAACCGGAATACGGCATGCTCGGTATGGGCGCATTGGCGGTCGGTGCGCAGGCCTGGCAAGCCAAATATGGACGCGGCCACGAATTGCAATCGGATGAAGTGGGCATCAAGTACATGGCCAAAGCCGGTTACGATGCGCAAGCGGCGGTGGAGTTGCAGGAGATCTTTGTAAAACTATCGGAGGGCCGCAATGCCGGTTTCCTGGAGGGGTTGTTCGCGAGTCACCCGCCATCGCAGGAGCGTGTGGAGAAAAACCGCATAACCGCGGCTAAATACCCCGGCGGTGTGCGTAACAAGGAAGCCTACCGCCGCGCGATGGCGCAAGTAACCAAAGATAAAAAAGCCTACGAGAACTATCAAAAAGCGCAAAAACTGGCGGGCGAGAAAAAATATATCGATGCGCTCGGTTATGTGGACCAATCCATTGCCCAGCAACCGAGGGAAAATTTATTCTGGGAAATGAAAGGCCAGTTGTTATTGCAACAAAAGAAAACCGACCAGGCCATTGCCGCGTTTGATAAGTCCATCCAGGCCAACCCGAAATATTTCAAACCCTATGTGTTGCGCGGCATTGCCTATCACGAAGGGGGTAAGCGCGACCTGGCGGAAAAGGATTTGCTCACCAGCCAGCGTTATTTGCCGACCCAGGTTGCAACTTATTATCTCGGTGAAATTTCCCTCGCCAAAGGCAACCGTTCACAAGCGGCGCAATATTTCCAACAGGCCGCACAAGGCGGTGGCGAAATCGGGGAAGCGGCGAAAGGGCGCCTCGAGCGCATGCAATAACCGCAACTAATACCGACTTATTTCAAAATGGCGATTCGCATGATGTAGAATCGCCATTTTTTATTCGAACAATAATCTAAATGACTCCTACAACTTCTTCCCCTCCTGACCAGATAATCAGATTCCTCGATTCCATTGCCGAATACACTGGCACAACCACTGCCTGGCTCACCGGGATTATGGTGTTGATCGCCTGCATAGTCGTAACCTTGCGGCACCTGTTTGGTATCGGCTCCGTGGCATTGCAGGAATCGGTTACCTACATGCATGCCATGGTGTTTATGTTGGGGGCTGCCTATGCCCTGAAGACCGGCGACCATGTGCGCGTGGATATTTTTTATCGCACTTTTTCCGCGCGCAAACGCGCCTGGGTAGAAGTGTTGGGAAGTTTGCTGTTCACCTTGCCGCTGATGGGTTTTATCGGCTGGGGTAGCGTGGATTTTGTGCGGGAAAGTTGGCGTATCGGTGAGGGGTCCACGGATTCCGGTGGACTGGGCGGTGTTTATTTACTAAAAGGCTTGTTGCCGGTGATGGCGTTTAGTGTGAGCCTCCAGGCAATTGCGGAATTGCTGCGCAACTTGCTGGTGCTGATGAATATTACTCCGGTAATGGAGCAATCATCATGCTGATCGAATTAATTCCGTTGTTGATGTTTGCCGTCATTTGTATTGTGTTAATGCTGGGTTATCCGGTGGCTCTAACGCTGGGTGGTGTTGCGTTGATATTTGCCGCCGCCGGTATTGTTGGGGGTGTGTTTGATCCAAACCTGTTAAAAAGTTTTCCGACGCGGTTGTTCGGCATCATGAACAATTACACGCTGGTTGCCGTGCCGTTATTTGTATTTATGGGCACAGTATTGGAAAAATCGCGTTTGGCGGAAGACCTGCTGGAAAATATGTCCAAAGCCTGCGGCCGCTTACCGGGTGGATTGGGCATTTCAGTAGTTACCGTCGGTGCGATGCTTGCAGCCAGTACCGGCATCGTAGGGGCAACGGTCGTAACCATGGGGTTAATGTCCCTGCCGTTAATGATCAAACGCGGTTACTCACCAAGTTTTGCCTGCGGCACTATTTGCGCAACAGGAACCCTCGGGCAAATTATCCCGCCGTCCATCGCACTGGTATTGTTGGGCGACGTGCTTTCCAGCGCCTACCAACAAGCGCAATTAAAACTTGGTGTTTTTAATCCCAAAACGATTTCCGTCGGCGATTTATTTATTGCCGCCATAGTCCCTGGCCTGGCATTGGTGGTGCTTTACATCCTCTACATTTTTGTTACCGCGTTTTTTCGCCCGCATATTATTCCGCGGGTGCAAATTGACAGCGAAGAAAAAGTTCCTTTCATAAAAATTTTGCTTAGTTTACTGCCGGTGCTGTTGTTAATCAGTTTGGTATTGGGTTCTATTTTGATTGGGGCCGCCACCCCTACAGAAGCGGCGGGTGTCGGTGCGCTGGGTGCCTGCCTGTTGGCGCTTGGAAAAAAACAATTATCTATGCAGCGTTTGCGTGAGGTTTCCCAATCCACCATAAAAATTACCGCGATGATTTTTATGATTCTAATCGGCGCGTCACTTTTCTCACTGGTGTTTCGCGGATTTGGCGGTGAAGAAATGGTACATGATTTTTTCAGCCAGCTACCCGGAGGGGTTTTTACCGCCGTGCTGTTGGTGATGGCGGTGATGTTTGTCCTCGGTTTTATCCTGGACTTTATTGAAATTATTTTTGTAGTGGTGCCCATAGTGGCACCAGTGCTCCTTGCCATGGGGGTGGACCCCATTTGGCTGGGCATTATGATCGCTGTCAATTTGCAAACCTCTTTCCTTACACCTCCCTTCGGATTCGCGCTGTTTTATTTACGTGGCGTGGCGCCTGTCACTATTAAAACCAGTGCAATTTATCGCGGGGTAATACCGTTTATTACGCTACAACTGTTATTGCTTTGTGTAATGGCAATTTGGCCCGGTGTGGTGACTTGGTTGCCGGCGCAACTTGCGAATTAATATTTCCCGCTGCCTGTGACGCATGTCGCGTTTTTGCGGTGCTGCGGCATCCATAGCGACATATCGCCCTATAATTTCCCGGTCTGTTGAGGCTTGGCTCATTGCCACGGCCTACAGGAGTTTTTTCACTAATTTCAGGGAGCTTTTTATGTCGATATTATTGCGTGCGTGCGTATTAAGTGCGGCAACCTGCCTGGTTGCATGTGGTGGTGGAAGTGATAATCCCAACCCAAAGCCGTCCTCCAGTTCATCCTCTGTTAACGTTTCCTCTTTGCTGTCTTCGAGTGTCCTGAGTTCAACCCTGGCCGTATCAAGTTCGTCTGCACCAGCTACGGTGTCGTCCGAGTCCACTTCAAATTCATCAGCGGCCATTGCAAGTTCATCATTGCAAAACAGTTCGATGGTTTCGGTGATGACCAAAATTGATGGGACTGTAAGTGCATTTGATGAAATTGGAAACAGTGTTGAACTCGATTCAGAATTATTAGATATCCAGGTCAATTTGCTCGACAGTAATAACCAGACACTGCAATCAGTGAAACCTGTTGCTGGAAGTTATGGCGGCGAAAAAGGTGTGCGCTTCAACGCTGATTTGAGTGGCACGGATCCAGGTTCTGTTGCAATTACGGTGAGCTATCCGGGCTATACCAGTTACTCGCGCAAACTCGAAGCCAAAAGTGCAATCCAATTCGATGCCAAACTACAATGGGTGCCGGTGCAAACCGTAGGAATTAGCGAGGCTACTTCAATTTCCGGGGCTGCGGTGGAAGGATTTACCATTAATGTCAGCGCTGCGGATGATGAGCTGCAACGCGATAGCATGCAAATCCAGATTCCAGGTTCATTATTACCGGAAGGTACTGAATCGCTGGATGTTGCGGTGCGCACCTTTGATCCCAATGATGCCGACGACAAGCAATTTTTCCCCGGCGCCTACGCCGACTCCGATGGCAATCAATTAGCGTCCGTCGCATTTAATTTCGCAGAAATAAATACCGATACCGGTGAACCTGTGCTGCAAGCCATGCGTAAGGCGCGGCAGGCAAAAATTGCGAAAGCAGGCGGCGCCTATAAAACAGCCGCTGATGAACCGGTAATTATCAATCGCCAGATTCCCGTGGCGAGTTGTGGCTTGCTTGAAACGCTCGGCGATAGTGACCCGCTTGGCGTTGGCTTCCAGATACCCGTTTATACCTACAATCCGGTAACCGGCGTTTGGGATTTGCTTGGCGAGGGTACTATCTACAATGAACAGGGGGAAATGGTCAGTGAAAGCCAACAGGAGTTTGATTGCGAAAGCGTTAAATTTTATTTGGAAATTTTAGTGACTAATGAAATTTTCCTGAGCGATTGGTGGAACCTGGATTATCCATTGACCTTCACCCAACCTGTGGATTATTGCGCGCGAGTCAAATTGCAGAATCCTGAAGGTGAATCCCTGGCAGGTGTTAGCGGTATAGTGTCGGATGAAAATGGTGCGATGGATTTTGCATCAGGTTATTTTATAACGGATGCCCAGGGGATAGCCGATATAAAAGTTGTTCAATCAGGCGTTGAATCACAGGCGATTTTGTATTTTTATGAGATGGGTGAATTCGGTTTTGTGAAAAAAGCCATAACACTTTCGCCCAACTGCGCCTCGCCCGATATACAGGTTGTTGAGCTTGAGCGTTTATCAATGTGCAGTATCAGCGGCAGCCTTTCATTTAAAAATGGTCAACCGGTTGAGCGCGAAATGGTATATGCCCTCAGTGATACAAATTCACCGGTGCTTGGTGTCGATTATATTAATAGCGACAAGCAAGGTAATTATCGCTTGAGCCTGCCGTGTAAAGGTATGTATCAAGTGGCGCCTGTTAGCAGGTTGTGGGGTGACCTGGATAATGATCCATGGGCTCGTGTCAGTACTGATGGTGCTGCGCAGGCGGATGAGCTAAGTGATGATGGACAATCGGTTGTCATGAAGCCAATCCAGCTCGATTACATGAAGCCCTTGGTCCAAAGTTATTATGTGGATGAAACCAATGATTTATGGTTGCATTTTTTCAGTAATTACAGTGCTTTCCCTATGAGCTATACCGCTACCATCACCAGCGAGGACGGCCAAACCAATTACGGTACCCTTACTGGAACAGTTTCTGCGGACACTGTCGACAACGAAGAAAATGCCTTCTTTTTCTTCAATATAGGAGAGGTACAACTCAAGCATGATTTGCCGGTTCAAACGGATAACAGCCTATTCTTGCTCAAACTGGATATTACCGACGCATTTAACAATAAGTGGCCGGATATCCAGACAGCGATAATAATTCAGCAAATGGATGGCAGTATCAGTAGGCAACTGACACACTAAACGCATACCCTGTCCAACAAAACCAGCCCGGCGTAGCTATACTCTGGGCTGGTTTTATTTTGGGGTCCCCTATGAACGAACGAACCGATACGCCCACTGGAAACCTTACCCTGCAAACAATCACCATGCCGGCCGACACCAATCCCTTCGGCGATATTTTTGGTGGTTGGTTGATGGCGCAGATGGATATCGCCGGGGCTATACATGCAAATGAGGTTGCCCAGGGCAGGGTTACCACGGTGGCAGTGGGCAGCATGGTATTTATTCGCCCGGTCCCCGTGGGGTCAGTCATCAGTTGTTATACAAGTACCCTGAGGATCGGTAATACTTCCATTCGCGTGAAAGTGGAAGTCTGGATCAAGGATTTCCTCACCCACCAAATTTGCCAGGTGACGGAAGGTGAATATATTTATGTGGCGATTGATGAGAAAGGACAAAAACGTCCGGTGTTAAAACGATCACAGGATGGCACCTGACAGGCGTTGAAATTTGAATCATAAGCAACGAAAAAACTGATGGTTTGCCCCGTCTATCCGCTGTGGATAATTATCTCACCCAATATAACTTCTTGAAAAAGAAGAAGTTGTTTATGTAAGCCAGCCTATACATACATCGGCTCCAGTTTAAGTTGCGCACTAGTTAAAAATTTTTGCAGCTGTAAATTATCGCTATTGCTGCTATCTTCATTTCACTTCCATTCAAGGCAATAACACGGGGTCGCGCATGTTAAAGGATTCCTCCAATGGTTTTGGTTTGATCTCGATTCTGATCCATTGGATCAGTGCGGTACTGATTTTATTTTTATTTGGCCTGGGTGTTTACATGGTGGAACTCACCTATTACGACGATTGGTATCACGAAGCACCGGAATTACATGTCAGTGTGGGACTTGTGGTTTTGTTGTTAATGGTCGCGCGCATCCTCTGGCGAATGGCCAATCCAAACCCGGTGTATTTATCCGCAACACCTGCGCAACAAATAACTGCCAGGCTGGTCAAATTTGCACTTTATTTATTTATTGTTGTGGTGATTGCAAGCGGCTATTTAATTACCACGGCGGAAGGCCAGGCCGCCAGTATGTTTGATGTACTGAAATTTCCGGCAATTATCCAATTGAGTTCCGCAAATGTTGACCTTGCGGGTGAAATACATGAATACCTGGCGTGGGGCATTATTGCGCTTGTGGTCCTGCATACAATTGGCGCTTTATTTCACCATTTTGTGAAGCGTGACCGCACTTTGGTGCGTATGCTTAAACCGGTAAAAAAGTCCGGGTGAAATGGTCATAATTTTTTCAAACAACGTTTTTCCAATGGTTAACCTCAAAGGAGTTTACACATGCTAAAAAAATCGATTCTTGCCCTCGCTGTGAGCGGTATATCCATGATGAGCCTGCCTGTTATGGCGGATACCTACGTCATTGATACCAAGGGCGCCCATGCATCTATCAATTTTGCGATCAAACATCTGGGCTATAGCGTGCTCACCGGTCGTTTCGACAAATTCGAGGGCGAGTTCACTTATGATCCTGCCAAACCGGAAGCCAGCACGGTTAATGTCACTATCGATACCACCAGTATCAATTCCAACCACGCCGAACGCGACAAGCATTTGCGCAGCGATGACTTCCTGAATGTAGAAAAATTTCCCAAGGCCACCTTTGTGAGCAAATCCGTTAAAGTGGATGGCGATGATAAGGATGAATTCGATATCGTTGGTGACTTAACCCTGAATGGCGTAACCAGGAGTGTAACCATCGAGGTTGAAAAAGTGGGCGAAGGTAAAGACCCCTGGGGCGGCTACCGTGCCGGTTTCTCCGGTGAAACTGAAATTAAATTAAAGGATTTCAATATCAAGATGGATTTGGGCCCGGCTTCCCAAACAGTAAAACTTGAATTGGAAGTTGAAGGCGTCAAGCAATAATTGAATCCTGCTAACCCGAAAGAACCACGCCCTGGCGTGGTTTTTTATTGCAGCTATATATCCCATGTCGCATGCGTTAGATATTTTACGTAATATTTTTAAATTACCGGCGTTTCGTCCAGGGCAGGAAGCGGTAATCAATGCGCTATTGCACGGCCATTCAGCATTGGCGGTGTTTCCCACAGGCGGCGGCAAGAGTTTGTGTTACCAATTACCGGCGTTAATGCTAGAGGGATTAACGCTGGTGGTATCTCCGTTAATTGCCCTTATGAAAGACCAGGTAGATACGCTGGCGGCCGCAGGTATTGCTGCTGCGCGCCTGGATTCATCAATGACAGGTGACGAAGCGCAATCAATATATGCAGCGATGCACAAAGGCACAATTAAGTTGCTCTATGTATCGCCGGAGCGTTTAAAGAACGAAGGTTTCATCCAACGGCTGGCCGGTATTCGAATCAGTTTATTGGCGATAGACGAGGCCCATTGTATTTCTGAATGGGGCCACAATTTTCGGCCGGACTATTTGTTGCTGGCAGGCCTCGCAAAAAAATTAAGTGTTGAGCGCGTGCTCGCATTGACGGCCACCGCGACACCGGAAGTGGCCCGGGATATTTGCGGGCAATTTTCCATCCAGCCGCAACACCATATCCAAACCAGCTTTGCGCGCGCAAATTTGCAGTTACGCGTGACGCCCTGCAAGGCAGGGGAACGTATGGCGTTATTATTGTCACGCTTGCGTGAACAACCGGTTGATGCGGCAACGATTGTTTACGTTACCTTGCAAAAAACAGCGGAAGACGTTGCGCGGGTTATCAATGAAGCCGGGATGCGGGCGGTGCATTACCACGCGGGGCTAAAGGATGGCGAGCGCGACCATATCCAGGACCGGTTTATGAAAGGTGAAGTTCCGGTCGTGGTCGCCACTATTGCGTTTGGAATGGGAATCGATAAAAGCAACATCCGCGCGGTTTATCATTTTAATTTACCCAAATCCATCGAGAATTATGTACAGGAAATCGGTCGCGCAGGCCGTGATGGAATGCCTTCGCTGTGCGAAATGTTGGCGGCGGGCGATGACATACGGACATTGGAAAACTTCACTTACGGTGATACACCGTCAGGCGAAAGCCTGCATGCACTTATCGAACACTTACTAGGGCTCGATGATCTATTCGATATTTCAATCTATGAACTTTCGCAGCAGTTTGATTTGCGTCCGCTGGTGTTAAACACCGCGCTAACCTATCTTGAATTACAAGGTATTATCAGCGCGCAAGGCCCTTTTTATACTGAATATAAAATCCGGTTTGTGCAGCCGCGTGAATTTATCCTCCAGCAATTCGACGCGGATCGCGCTGTTTTTCTGCAACAGGTTTTCGCAGCGGGGCATATGGGCAAAAAGTGGCTGACACTGGATACGCTCGCTGCATCACAACAATTGCAGCAACCGAAAGCGCGGATTACCAAAGCATTGGATTACCTGGCCGGGAAAAACTGGATTGAGTTGGCGGTAGCCAATTTGCGCCAGGGTTACCGAAATAATCGCGTGATTGCCTCCCCCGCACAATTAAATGGATTGTGCGATTACCTCGACCAATTATTTGCAGGGCGGGAGGTCCGCGATATCAGCCGCATTCGCCACCTGCTGGCATTTGCCAATAACCCTGCGTGTTTGAGCCAGCAATTGTTGCAATATTTCGGTGAGCCAACGGCGGGGGTCTGCGGTATCTGTAACCATTGTCGCGGGGATAATTATGCAACTGTAATCCTGCCGGCGGCGATGCCGCTCACTGAACCACAGCTGCAATGGGTCGCCGGGCTCCGAGGTGAAGCGCACCTCCCATTGCGCCAACCGCGACAATTAGCCCGCTTTTTATGCGGCTTGCCCAGCCCGGCAACCAGTCGTTCGGTGTTGAAAAACCATCCGGCATTCGGGGCTTTGGCCGAGGCCTCATTTCCACAAGTTCTCGCGGCGGCGCAACAAATATGTTCTATCCTCTAGCCAATGCGTACAGGTTATAAGAAGTGTAAATAACTGTTTTCCGTGTCGCGCCCCAAGGTGACATGGAATAGAGTTTTGCGCTGATTAATAAATCAGATTTTTCTTATGTTGCCCCAGGCTGGAAGCACACCAACGACTCAATAACTAGCCGTTAATCATTAGCGGATGCCAGGCGTCCGATCACTGCTGGAGATACTATGAAGACTCTAAAAGGCCCCGCCATTTTCCTTGCCCAGTTCCTAGGCGATGAAGCGCCGTTTAATACCCTGGAAAATATCGCTGCCTGGGTTGCGAGCCTGGGTTTTAAGGGCGTGCAAATCCCAACCTGGGACAAGCGCGTGTTTGATTTGGAAAAAGCCGCCAATAGTGTGGATTATTGCAAGGAATTCCAGGCTATCCTCGCTAAACACGGTTTGGTAGCCACTGAATTGTCTACCCATTTGCAGGGCCAGTTAGTGGCAGTTCACCCGGCATACGATGAAATGTTTGATGGTTTCGCTCCCGAATCGGTGCGCGGCAATCCCAAGGCGCGCCAGGCGTGGGCGGTTGAACAATTAATGCTGGCCGCCAGGGCGAGCAAAAACCTTGGGTTGAAAGCCCACGCCACTTTTTCGGGTGCGCTTTTGTGGCCTTTCCTCTACCCCTGGCCGCAACGCCCCGCTGGCCTGGTGGAAAATGGTTTTGCTGAATTAGCCAAGCGCTGGTTGCCGATCCTCGATGCATTTGATGCAGCCGGCGTGGATGTTTGCTATGAAATCCATCCCGGTGAAGACCTGCACGACGGCGCAACCTTTGAACGTTTCCTGAAAGCAGTTAATAACCATCCGCGCGCAAATATCTTGTTTGATCCCTCGCATTTTGTCCTGCAACAGCTTGATTACCTCGCCTTTATCGATCGCTACCATTCGCGAATCAAAATGTTCCATGTAAAAGATGCGGAATTTAATCCGAGCGCGCAACAGGGTGTATACGGTGGCTATGAAAGCTGGGTTGATCGCGCCGGGCGCTTCCGTTCACTCGGTGATGGCCAAGTCGATTTCAAACAAATTTTTTCCAAATTCGCCGCCTACGATTACGATGGTTGGGCTGTGCTGGAATGGGAATGCTGTTTGAAACATCCGGAGGTGGGTGCCGAAGAGGGCGCGAAGTTTATCCAGCAACACATAATTAAAGTCACCGAACGCGCATTTGATGATTTTGCAAAAAGCGGAATTGATGAGGCGAAGAATCGCAAAATCCTCGGCCTTTAATTTTTTTTCAGTTGCCTTGACCCAGGAAATTAAATGATGACAACTCCCAGAATTCGTTACGCCATGGTCGGCGGTGGCCGCGGCGCTTTTATCGGCGCTGTGCATCGCATTGCGGCGCGTATGGATGATCGTTTTGAATTGGTTGCCGGTGCCCTTTCATCCAACCCTGAAAATGCAAAATTATCCGCAGCGGATTTACACATCGCCGCTGATCGCGCTTACACCTCCTATGAAGAAATGTTGCGTGTGGAAAAAAATCGCGCGGATGGTATCCAGGCGGTAGTGATAGTGACGCCGAACCATATGCATTTTCCGGTGGCCAAGGCCTGCCTGGAAGCAGGCATCGATGTAATTTGCGATAAGCCGGTAACACGCACCCTGGAAGAAGCGCTTGAGCTTGAACAAATCGTGAAAAAAAGCGGCTGTTTCTTTGCGCTCACCCACAACTACAGCGCCTATCCCCTGGTGCGTTATGCGCGCGAACTGGTTGCACAAGGCAAGCTGGGGACATTGCGCGTGGTACAGGTGGAATATCCGCAGGAGTGGCTGACAGAAGCGGCGGCGGAAGATAACAAGCAGGCATCCTGGCGCACTGACCCCGCACGCTCGGGCGCCGCCGGCTGTTTGGGGGATATTGGTACCCACGCCTTCCAGCTCGCGCAATTCATTACCCGGCAAAAAGTAAATTCAGTGAGTGCGGATTTGGCCAGTTTTGTCGATGGCCGGCTGGTTGACGACAATGTCCACGCCCTCCTGCGTTTTGACGGCGGAGCCAAAGGCATGTTGTGGAGTAGCCAGGTCGCGCCCGGTTGTGAAAACGGCCTGCGCATTCGCATCTTTGGCGATAAGGCAGGCATTGAATGGGCCCAGGAAAACCCTAACGAGCTATGGTTCGCTGAATTAAACAAGCCCCGCCAACGCATTACCCGTCGAGGCGATATCGGCAGTGACATAGCCGCACGCGGTATGCGCACCCCCGGTGGCCACCCGGAGGGTTACCTCGAAGGCTTCGCCAATTTGTATAAAGACATCGCCGATATCCTGGTGGCGCGCCAACAAGGTGAAACGCATTTCCTGCAAGGCTGGGTACCGGATATTAATACCGGCGTTGAGGGAATGCGTTTTATCCAGGCCGTGCTAACCTCATCCGGGGCTGATGGTGCATGGACACCCCTGGGCTAGAGGTGTATTAAAAATCCTTGCGGGTGCGCATTCGCGCCTCGCATGTAACAACAATAACGCCAAATGACGATAAAAAAGGTAGAAGAAATGACGAGCGTCCCTGCAACCATAAACCCACAGCGCCTGTTCACGGCATGTTGTATCGCCCTGATTGTTACCGCGATGACCTTCGCGATTCGCGCCGGGATATTGAACCAATTAAGCGCTGAATTTAATTTCAATAACACCCAGCTTGGCTGGATTAACGGCATGGCCTTTTTGGGTTTCCCTGTGGCCATGATGTTTGGCGGCCTTATTTATAACCTGGTCGGTGCCCGCACCCTGATGTACCTGGCATTTGCCTGCCATCTGCTGGGGCTGTTCCTGACCATTACCGCAAGCGGCTTCTGGACTTTGCTGCTTTCCAGCTTTTTCATCGGTTTTGCCAATGGTTCGGTAGAGGCGGCGTGTAATCCGTTGATTGCGGATATTTACCACACCCGTAAAACCGCCATGCTCAATAAGTTCCATGTATGGTTCCCGGGCGGCATTGTGATTGGCTCGCTGGTATCGGCTTTGATGACCAAGCTGGGATTGGGGTGGCAATGGCAAATCGCGATCATGATCATCCCGACGGTCATCTACGGCGCGATGATTTTTGGCCAGCCTTTCCCGAGTATGGCCAACTCTGAAACATCCACCTCAACCAACATACGCGCGCTCTTTTCCCCCTTATTTATTTTCATGTTCTTCTGCATGACGGTGACTGCGGCCTCCGAATTCGGTACCCAGCAATGGGTGGATCGTATCTTTGGGGCCTCCGGTGCCCACCCGATGCTAGTGCTCGCCCTGGTGACTGGCTTGATGGCATTGGGCCGGTTCTTTGCCGGGCCTATCGTTGAAGCGCTGAACCCGGTCGGTGTGCTTTTGATGTCGGCCGTGGTAACCACCATCGGGATTTTCCTGCTGAGTATTGCCTCGGGTGGATTGGTCTATATCGCGGCCATGGTGTTTGCGTTGGGCGTAACCTATTTCTGGCCGACCATGATTGGCTTTATCAGCGAGTATCAACCCAGGACCGGTGCGTTGGGCATGTCGTTGTTGGGCGGGGCGGGTATGTTTTCCATGAGTATGTGGAACCCGGTCATCGGTGGTTGGCTGGACGATGCCAAGGCAGAGGCAATCGCCAATGGTGTCCCTCCCGAAGCAGTTGAATTAACCGCTGGCCAGGCAACATTGCAAAACCTGGCACTCTTCCCGTTATTCCTTATTTTTGCCTTCGGCCTATTGTTTGTGTTGCGCAAGCGTTTCGCCCATTAATAACATTTGGTTGCAGGGGCGCGCCTAATGGCGCGTCTCTTTTTGGCGTAACACGGATTCAGGTGACACCCTGTAATGCCGTGTAATATGTTGATGCGTTGCGCGACAAAGATAGGAATTGGTTCACATTTGTGCCGCGTTTATTGGGTTTTCTCAAAAAGCGGGTGTATAAAGGCCGGGCATGACCATGATATGAGTGAGTGGTTTAGTGAGCTCAAAAGGACTTGAGTTTCCACCTTAAAAGACGTTTATCCCTACTGCGTTTCCCCTCGTTTTTCCAATTGCTTTTTAATTATTCTCTTCCTTTCGTGTTAAATCGAAACCATTAGTCGCGTCCAGGCATGCTGGCTGTTGTGTTGTATTGCCAATCAATTAACGCTGGTGCGCAAGGTTCTACCCGGCCGCGAGTGGTTTGAGGGACTGCAATTGTGCCAGGCGGGTACGGATCCGGGTTTCGATAGAGGCGGCGTCCAACCCCTGCCTGGCGAGTTGTTGCTTCTGGCTGTCGTGATCGACAAATTCGTCGGCAAAACCCAATTGTATGACCGGAACGTTCAGCCCTATATCCTGGAGGTATTCCGTCACTGCACTGCCGGCACCGCCCGCAATGGCGTTTTCTTCCAGGGTGACCAACAGATCGTGGCTGGCGGCCATTTTTTCGATTAATTCAGTATCCAGCGGTTTAACAAAGCGCATATCGCACAGGCTGGCATTCAGGTTGTCCGCCACCCCTTGTGCCGTTGCTATCAGTGTACCGAAACAGAGCAAGGCGACACTTTTACCCTCCCGCTTTATGGCACCCTTGCCGATAGGCAGGGCGGCCATAACCGGGTTAATTGCCGCCCCGGTGCCTGTGCCGCGGGGATAGCGCACCGCTGCGGGCCCCGGATATTGAAAGGCGGTGTACAACAATTGGCGGCACTCATTTTCATCGCTGGGCGCGGCTATCACCATATTGGGGATACAGCGCAAATAGCTGATATCGAAGCTGCCCGCGTGGGTAGGGCCGTCCTCGCCAACCAGGCCGGCCCGGTCGATGGCGAAGGTGACATCCAGATTCTGCAACGCGACGTCATGGACAAGCTGGTCATAGGCGCGCTGTAAAAACGTTGAATAAATGGCCACTACCGGTTTTTGGCCCTCGCAAGCCATACCAGCGGCAAGGGTGACGGCATGTTGCTCGGCGATAGCCACGTCATAGAAACGGTCCGGGTATTGGGCTGCAAATTCCACCATTCCCGAGCCTTCACACATAGCTGGGGTGATGCCCACCAGCCTGCCATCTTCCCTTGCCATGTCGCACAACCATTGCCCGAAGATTTCCTGGTATTTGGGTTTTTTGGGGGCATTGACGGGGCCGATCGCTGCCTTCTTCGGCTCTATTTTATTAAGGGCATGGTAACCGACCGGGTCGAGTTCGGCAGGTTCAAAACCTTTACCCTTCTGGGTAATGATATGGAGTAACTTGGGGCCTTTAATGTCGCGCAGGCTGCGCAGGCAGCGCACCAGGTCGCCCAGGTCGTGGCCATTGATAGGGCCCACATAATTGAAACCCATTTCTTCAAAGAGCGTACCGGGCGACATGAATCCTTTGATGTGCTCCTCGGTGCGGCGCGCAAATTCCCAGGCGGGTGGAATTTTCCCCAGCACTTGTTTGCTGCCTTCACGCAAGGAGTTATAGAACTTGCTGGCCCAGATCTTGGAGAGATAAGTGGCAAGGCCGCCAACGTTAGGGGAAATGGACATATTGTTGTCATTGAGGACAACTAACATATCGGTTTCGGTATGGGCGGCGTGGTTTAGCGCCTCGAATGCCATACCGGCAGTCATGGCCCCATCACCGATAATGGCGGCAACCTTGCGTTCGATGCCCATCATCCTGGCGCTGATTGCCATACCCTGGGCGGCGCTGATCGAGGTACTGGAATGGCCCACGCCAAAGGTGTCGTATTCGCTTTCCTCGCGTTTGGGAAAGCCGGAAAGGCCGCCGCTTTGGCGGATACTGTGCATCCGATCCCGGCGGCACGTCAGGATTTTATGCGGGTAGGTTTGATGGCCTACGTCCCATACCAGTCGATCTTCCGGGGTCTGGTAAACGTAATGCAACGCAATAGTCAGCTCAACCACACCCAACCCGGCCCCAAAATGCCCGCCGGTTTGCCCAACGCTGTATAACAAAAAGGCGCGTAACTCTTCCGCCAGTTCGGGCAGTTGTTTTTCGCTGAGTTGGCGCAGGTCAGCAGGGCTATCGATGCTGTCCAACAAGGGGGTCAGCGGGCGGCTGGTGGGGATTTCGTTATGCATTCAAAGTCATCAATATGGTTATCGTTCTGGGTGTCTGCAGGCCAGCCATTGTAGGCAGCTTGCACGGGGATTGGCTAGCTGGCCCTTTGTATTATGTAATCGGCCATTTGGCGTAACCGGTCGGCGCCGGAGTCGAAAATATTCAATGCAAAAAGCGCCTGTTGCTGTAGCTCGGCGGTTTTGGTGCGCGCTGTTTCAAGTCCCAACAGGGAGACATACGTGGGTTTATTGCGTGCAATATCGGCACCCTGTTGCTTGCCGAGGGTTTCGGTATCGGCGGTGACATCAAGGATGTCGTCCTGCACCTGGAATGCAAGTCCAATGGCAGCGGCGTAGGTATCCAGGGCGTCGAGTTGCTGGCGGTTCGCCCCGGCGGCTATGGCACCCATGGCAACGCTGGCACGGATAAGGGCTCCGGTTTTATACCGGTGCATGGTTTCCAATTGCGCCAGGCTTAACTGCTGGTCCACTGCTGCAAGGTCTATCGCCTGCCCCAAAACCATCCCGCCCGCTCCGGAAGCCTGGGCTAGCTGGCTCACTAACTGTACCTGGATTTCCGCCGATAGATCGCTGTGCAGTAATAATTCAAACGCCAATGTCTGGAGCCCGTCGCCCGCGAGAATGGCCGTTGCCTCGCTAAAGGCGATATGGCAGGTCGGTTTGCCGCGGCGCAGGTCATCGTCATCCATTGCCGGGAGATCATCGTGTACCAGGCTGTAGGAATGGAGGCACTCCAGCGCACATGCAATCGGATCTATCCTCGCCAGGTCAATGGCGGGGGTTATCGCCAGGGCGGCGGAATAAGCCAGGGTCGGGCGTACGCGCTTGCCGCCGTTAAACAGGCTGTAGCGCATAGCGGCGCGCAAGCCGGTCGAGTCAGGTTGCGCGGGAAAATAATGATCAAGCGCCGCATCGACGCGCTGGCGGCAAGTATGGGCGAACTCATTGAAGGCGGGCATCAATCATCGCCTTCTTCTGCGTCGAAAGCCTCCAGGGTGATGTTGCCCTGGCTTTCGATTAATTTGCTTACTTGCACTTCGGCAGCGGCCAGGCGCGCCTGGCATTCACGGGTTAAGGCAATACCGTTCTCAAATGCCTGCAAGGATTCTTCCAGCGTCATATCGCCTTGCTCCATGCGGGTGACTAAACTTTCCAGGGTGCTAAGCGATTGCTCAAAATCGATGTTTTTCTTTTTAGGTGGCATAGTCACTGTCCCGCCGCAATGAATGGGCGCGAATTATAAACCCGGCCTTGTGAAATCTGCAGGGTTTTGGCGTACATCTTGTGAGATATTTCTTACAAAACTTACCGAACTTGGCCACTTTCGGATGACGCATTATTCATCAATAATGACTCCATTGGAAATTGCTGCTGGATGCGGTAATAAAGCAGGGAATATAACGGAACGGAGCTTATTAGTGCCAAGGCGGGTCTGTCATCCTGCAAAAACCCTGATTGCCCCCTCCTGCAATCGGGGTTTTTCACGTTTTACGTGACTATTTTTGTGTCTTTTGTCGCATATTTCATCGAATATGCAACTTCCCCGCTTTCCTGTCGTCGAAAAGCTGTTGAAACTTACACTTTTTGGTTCTCTCCAAACTCCACCTAACTTACTTTTTGTAATAGATGTGGAGTAGAATCTCATAGCTTTGATAAACATAACGCACTAAGCTTTTGATACGACTGATAAATACCCTATCTGATCCTGTCGTAGACCCAGTGTGAAGGATTCAGTTAAATTCATGCCAGATAAGTCATTTGTGAATAATGCTGCGCTCGCCCAGCGAACCGCCCAGTTGGAGCAACAACTGCAGCGTTTTTTTGGCTTTTTGAACCGCATACCATTGGAACGTTGGCAATGGTTGATTGTCTTGTTGCTGGTGGTTTGGTTAAGCCATAGCCTGGCGCGGATTTTTTGGCTGGTAATGCCCGACCCGGCGATCCCTCCCGCTACCGTAACTTCTGTGGCATCGGCCTCTCCCGGCGCCGCTCCCGCTGCCGAGGCCATCAACATTGCCCAGGTAAAGAATCTTGCGCCCTTTGGTGAGACAACTGCGGAGCCGGCGCCGGTTGAGGCCCAGCCGGTAGCGCAAACCCAGGGTATAGAAAATAACGCTACCGACACCCAGCTGAACCTGATATTGCGCGGGGTGTTATCCAGCAATGATGAGAAAGCGGCGCGGGCCATTATTGCTACCGGCGACAAGGCGGATGTTTACGGCGTTGGCGATACCCTGCCGGTGGGCAATAACGTCACCCTCGCCAAAGTGCTGGACCTACGGGTCATCATCAATAATAACGGTTCATTTGAATCGCTTTGGATGTATAAGGATGACCCCAATGCGCCCAAGCTTGGCGCGGTTGCGGCACCATCGGCCCAACCGGCCACTTCCAGTGGCTATGCCAATCCGCCCTACCAGCAGCAACCGCCGGTATTTGCCGATAGCAGGAGCCAGCGTTTTGATTCCCCGTCCGCGGCATCTGCGGGTGATGCGGGCATGACGCAAGTGAGCAAGACACTGGCGGATGTTGTGGCGATGAGTATTTATCGCGAAAACGGCCAGGTCGTGGGTTACAAAATCCGCCCGGGCCGCAACGCAGAGTTGTTTAATTCCCTGGGATTGCAGACCGACGACATAGTGACAGCGGTCAACGGTGTTCCGCTGAGTAGCCCCGGGAAAATAATGGAAATATATAAAAGTATGGGTAGTGCCACATCGGCGAACCTGGAAATCAGGCGCGGTGGCAGTACAGTTAACCTAGACGTAATGCTCAAGTGAGGTTTTCGTGATCCGTTCGAATGGTCGTAAGAATAACAAGATTATCGCCAGATTAATGCTGGCGGCGATTATCAGTGGTAGCGTTAGTCTCGCAATGGCGCAGGTTGAACCCGCAGGGCAAAATGCCGCCGGCGAACAGGCCTGGACGGTTAATTTTAATGATTCGGATATCCAGGAAGTTATTAAATTCATTGCCGGCGCGACCGGCAAAACCATCATCATCGACCCCAAGGTGCGTGGGCCGATCAAGGTGATCAATACCAAACCGCTGAATGCCAAGGAATTGTATGAGTTGTTCCTGGCCTCCCTTGACGTGCATGGTTTTACCGCGGTGGAAAGCGGCAACATAGTGCGTATTGTGATGAACCGCGATGCACGCAACCTGCCGATCCCGACCGAAAACAATGTCAGGAACAAGGACGATTTATACATTACCCAGGTCATCCCGCTAAAAAACACCAGTGCGGCAAAAATCCTTGCCGCCTTGCGGCCCCTGGTGCCGCAATACGGCCACCTGACGACCTACGAACCCAGCAACGCGCTGATTATTACTGATACCCGCGCCAACGTTGCGCGTATGAATGAGCTGGTTATCCAATTGGATAAGATCGGTATGACCCATACCGATGTGATCCCCTTGAAATATGCGAACGCGGCCGATGTGGTGGCCATGCTGACGCAATTGGAAAAGCCGGACCCCAACCGGGGAATGACAACCTCGCCACCCGTCATTGTGGCTGACAAGCGTACCAACGCCGTGGTTATCAGCGGCGATGACTTGACCCGCCAGCGCCTGAAATTGCTGATTGATGATTTGGATCGCCCGCAGACCCGCAACAGCAATGTGCGCGTGATTTACCTTAAGTACGCGAAGGCTGAAGAAGTGGCGAAGGTATTATCGGGAATGTTGCAGAGTGTCGGCGGAAAACCGGCAGAGGGCGCCCCCGCCAATACGACCCAGGCGGCCGTGCAGGCCGATGAAGCGACCAATTCCGTATTGATCACCGCTGACGTTGAAACCATGGATACATTGTTATCCATTATCGATAGCCTGGATATCCGTCGCGCCCAGGTATTGGTGGAGGCGATCATTGTCGAAATTACCGGCAATAACGAGAAAGAACTCGGGATTGAATGGATGTACCAGGCCGATGACAGCGGCTTCGGCGGGTTTGCGCCCGGCTCGGGGATGAGCAGTGTCGCGGGCCCTGCGTTGAGCCTGCTGAATGATTCGGACAGTGATACGGCCCTGGCCAGCCTGGCTTCCGGCGTGGTTTCGGCGAAAGCCCCCATATTTGGCATCGGACGGTTGGGAAATAACATCGATTTCCTCAGTGTGCTCAGGATGTTGCAGAAAAATGAGTCAAGTAACCTACTGTCCACTCCCAGCCTGCTGACAACAGATAACAGCGAAGCCTCCATTCTGGTTGGCCAGCAGGTGCCCTTTGTTACCGGTTCTTTCTCCGGCTTTAACTCGGGTACCACCACTAACACCGGAACCAACTCATTTTCGAGCCCTTTCAATACCGTCAATCGCGAAGATGTGGGTATCAAGTTGCAGGTAACCCCGCATATCAATGAGGGTGACAGCCTGGTATTGGATATTGAGCAGGAAATATCGTCTGTGATCGGCAGTACCGCCAACTCCCCGAACGGGCCTACCACCAGCAAGCGCGAAATCAAAACCCAAATCCTGGCGGGCGATGGACAAACAGTAGTCCTGGGTGGATTGATTGAGGATCAATTAAATAAGGGCGACCAACGTGTGCCTGTGCTGGGTAGTATTCCGGTATTAGGGCATTTATTCCGTACGCAAAGTGCCCAAAAACGTAAAACCAACCTGCTGATTTTCCTGAAGCCAACCATTATCCGTACGGATGAGGTACTAACTGGCGCGACAGCGGAGAAATATCGCAATTTGCGTGAGCAGCAAATCCAGTTCCAACGCAACCGCGGGATTTTAACCAGCAAGCGGGAAGTGCCCATATTGCCCGAGTGGGAAGAGGAAATCCGCAGATTCCAGGAAAACAGCCAACAGTCCCCTGATGTCCCAGCTGAGGAATAAACCGTGAGCGAGCAAGTGCTGGAACCGACACTGGTCGCTGACGCACCATTGGGGGACGAGGAGTCGCTTAACCAGGGTACCGGTTTTGAGCGTTTACCCTTCAGTTTCGCCTCGACGCACGGGGTGATGTTGGAGGATGTAGCCGCCGGTGTTAAACCCAAAGTGCTGCATAAGCCGGGATTAACGCTGGAGGTGTTGCTGGAATTGCAGCGCATCCTCGGTGCCGGGTTCGAGCTGGAAGAATTGCCCGCGGAGGATTTCCAGAAGCGCCTTACCCGTGAATATCAAAGTGGTGATGGCGCCGCGCAACGCGCCGCAGAGGATTTGGGTAACGAATTTGATTTGTCATCCATGGCTGATGACCTCGCTGACCGTACCGACCTGCTGGCGGGTGATGACGATGCGCCGATTATCCGCCTGATCAATGCCATCCTTTCGCAGGCGGTGCGGGAAGGCGCCTCAGACATACACCTTGAACCCTTCGAAGACCGCGTATCGGTGCGTTTCCGTATTGACGGTGTGTTGACCGAGGTATTGTCACCCAAGGCCGAGTTGGCGCCGGTACTGGTATCGCGCCTTAAAGTAATGGCGCGGTTGGATATTGCAGAAAAACGTTTGCCGCAGGATGGGCGTATTACCGTACGCCTCGCGGGCCATGCGGTGGACATTCGTGTATCTACAATCCCCTCCGCATTTGGCGAACGCATCGTATTACGTATCCTTGACCAGGCGGCCGGCCAATTGCGCCTTGAGCAATTGCAGATGCCACCGCTGGTATATGAACGCCTTACCAAGAACCTGATCAAGCCCCACGGCATTATCCTGGTAACCGGTCCGACAGGTTCGGGTAAGACCACCACGCTTTATGCAAGCTTGAGCCACATTAATACCCGCAGCCGCAATATCCTCACCATTGAAGACCCCGTGGAATACCTGCTGCCCGGTATCGGCCAGACCCAGGTGAACGCCAAGGTGGAAATGACTTTTGCACGGGGCCTGCGCGCTATCCTCCGCCAGGACCCGGATGTGGTGATGGTGGGTGAGATCCGCGACGGTGAAACAGCCGAAATTGCGATCCAGGCCTCCTTGACCGGTCACCTGGTTTTATCCACCCTCCATACCAATACCGCGATTGGTGCGGTGTTGCGCTTGAAAGACATGGGTGTTGAGCCTTTCCTCCTGGCGTCGAGCCTTGAGGTGGTGATGGCGCAACGGTTGGTGCGTGTGCTTTGCACCCATTGCAAGGAGCAGTACCTGCCGAGCGAGGCTGAACGGGACATGCTCAAGTTACCCGTGGATACTCCCATCTGGCGTCCTGCCCCGACGGGCTGCAAGCACTGTAACCACCAGGGTTATCGCGGGCGTAAGGGTATTTACGAATTGATTGAGATTACCGAGCGTTTGCGCCATCTGATCCATGAGCAGGCGGGTGAACAGGAGCTTCTGGCGGAGGCGCGTAAACACAGCGCATCTATGAGTGACGACGGTCGAACTTGCGTCCTTAACGGCATCACCAGTATCGAAGAGGTCCTGCGTGTAACGACGCAGCTCTAGGGAAATTCCATGGGTGCCTACAGTTACAAAGCGTTGAATGAAGAGGGAAAAACCGTTAAGGGTATCCTTGAAGGGGATTCCGAACGGCATATACGCACCCAGTTGCGCGCTAAGAAGCTGAAACCGCTGGAGGTGGTGAGCGCTACCGGCGAAGCTGCGACTGCGGGCGGTGGGGATGGGATAAACCTCTCGGCCAGTTTCCGGCGCCGCGCCGCCAAATTAAGCGTTCGCGATCTAAGCCTGATTACCCGTCAACTCGCCTCTCTGGTTAAATCCGGCCTGCCGCTGGATGAAGCCCTGCATGCGACGGCCAAGCAATCCCAGAAAGCCAATGTCAAACGCGTGGTTTTGCAAGTGCGGACCCGCGTATTGGAAGGGTTTAGCCTGGCCCAGGCGATGGGCGACAACCCCGCTGCGTTTAACGATATGTATCGGGCGCTGGTACGCGCGGGGGAAGGTTCCGGCTACCTCAGCCCGGTTTTGGAGCGGCTCGCCGACTACACCCAGACCAGCCAGCAGTTACAGCAGCGTATCAAGATGGCGATGATTTACCCCATAGTGATGCTGGTGGTGAGCCTGGCGGTAATTGTGGCGCTGATGGTATTGGTCGTACCCAAGCTGGTAAAAATTTTCGAGCAAGGTAAGCGCGAGTTACCGGCCTTGACCGAGGCGCTTATCTCAACGAGTAATTTCCTGATTAATTATGGTGTCTATCTGTTTGTCGTGCTTATCGGTGTGTACTACCTGATCAAGCATTTGATGAAAGATCCCAAGCGCCTGCGCAGTTGGCATGTGGTGCAATTGAAGTTGCCGGTTATCGGTGAATTGGTAAAGCAAATCAACTCGGCCCGCTTTGCCGCTACGCTGAGCCTCCTTTCCGCGAGTGGTGTGCCGCTGTTGCAAGCGTTGAATATTTCCGGCCAGGTGATGACTAACAAGGTATTGCAAGAGGCTTGCGACCAGGTCGCAGCGGCGGTGCGCGAGGGTATGAGCCTAAGCCGCGCTATGGAAAACACCGGGCATTTCCCGCCGCTGCTGGTACAGTTGGTCGCCAGCGGTGAAACCAACGGTACCCTGCCCCAGCAACTGGACAACGCGTCCAAAGACCAGGAGCGGGAGTTGGAAATGATGCTGGGGGTGGCCATGGGCCTGTTGGAGCCGGCAACGATTATTTTTATGGGTGGTGCTGTCTGTCTGATTGTATTGGCGATCCTGACCCCGATTTTCGAAATGACCAAGTTGAGTTAATGGACTCGCCCGGTCGCTTGCGGATTTTCAATCCTTAATTAAAAAAGCTGTTCCAGGAGAACACTATGAATACATCCAAGCATTTGTGCGGCCTCAGGGCCAATGCCCGGCAAGCGGGTTTTACCCTGGTAGAAATCATGGTGGTGGTGATCATCATCGGATTGCTGGCCGGAATTGTGGTACCCAATGTGATGGATAACCTGGATAAGGCCAATATCCAGAAAGCGCGCGCGGATTTCAGTTCACTGCAAACCGCCCTCAAGCTCTATCGCATCGACAACTTTACCTACCCGACGACCGAGCAAGGTTTGGAAGCCCTGGTAACCAAACCCTCCATCGCACCGGTTCCGCGCAATTACAAGGAATCAGGTTACATCGATTCGCTGACCAAAGACCCATGGGGCAATGATTACCAGTACATGAGCCCCGGTGAGGGCCATGAATACGACATTTATAGCCTCGGCGCGGATGGTGTAAGCGGCGGCGAAGGCCAGAATGCCGATATCAGCGTGTGGGATACAGAATAAGACGTTAGCCCGGGCAACGCGAGTGAACCCCCGCCAACAGGGTTTTACCCTGATTGAAATCATCGTCGTGGTGTTTATCATCGGTATGGCGGTGGGGGTGATTTCGATTTCCGTTGGCGGTAATGCCGTAGCTGACCAGGCGCGTAAGGAAGCCGAGGAGTTCATGCTGCAAGCGGGTTACGTGGCTGAGCAAGCGATTCTGAAAGGCGAAGTCTACGGATTGTTTGTTGAGCTGCGCCCGGCGCAGGATATAGATGGGCAGGAGCAATGGTGTTACACCTGGCGACGGGTGCGCGACCGCGAGTGGCAGGATCTGCCCGAGCTTTCCCCCCACTGTATTGCCGAGGGTCTGGCGATTGAATTTACTATCGATGAAGACCTGTGGGAGTACGACCCGGAACTGGAGTACCAGGATCCGGTAATAGGTTTTTTCCCGAGTGGAGATGCTTCGGGGGAAGTGGAGATTGCGATCTTTGCCGACCAATCCATGGATAGGGAAGTCGAAACCCAGAAATTCAAGCTGGACTTAACCGGCGAACTTCACTGGATCAACGAAGAAGAACGTCTTGAAGCGGAGCGTAAAGGGTTATGAGGCGCATCGGGCGGCGGCAACGGCAGCAGGCAGGTTTTACCCTGTTGGAGGCAATGGTTGCCCTGATGATTGTGGCAATGGCCCTGCCGGCCCTGGTGACCTTGGTGATGACCCAGTTGGATGGTTCCGCGGCGATCCGTGACAAAACCTATGCCTATTGGGTAGCGGAGAACCAGTTGACCCGCATCCGCTTGTTGCAGCAACAAAAAATGCAAAACCGCCTGCCGGATTACAAACTGCCGGAGAAGGATTCAGGCACGGTGGATATGGCCGGCTTGCGGTGGCAATGGCAACAAAAAACCATCGCCATGGATACATTGCCGGAGCCCGGGTTTAAGCGCATTGAAATCTCCGTGCGGTTGTTGGGAGTTGCCGATGGACCGACATTAGGGCGTACGGCCGTGGACGAAGACAAACCGGCGATGGCGCTATTAACGGGGTACCTCAGTGATCCGCAATCCGCCCAGCAACTGCAATAAGGCCGCACAGGGATTTACCCTGCTGGAGGTTATGATCGCGCTGGTGATCTCGGCGTTGATTGCGGTTATGGCATTCCAATCGCTGGATGCCGCAGACCGGGGCGCCTCGCGCACCAACGAAGTGTTAAATGAAATCAACAAAATTGATCGCGCCTGGCAAATTATCGCTGCCGATTTTCGCCATTTGCTTGGGCCAAGCGCTAATGATCCGAACTGGATATTCAAAGGCGAGAATTTAAATGGTTCGGCGGACGGGGCTGATCAAACGCTGCTGTTGTTCAAGCGTCGCGGCTGGGTCAATTTTTCCAACCTGCCACGCAGCGACCTGCAACTGGTGGGATACCGGATATTGGACGGGGTGTTATGGCGTGATTTTGTCCCTGAGTATAACCGCCAACTCTCCGATATCGACCTGGAGGAGGATGACGGGTTTCACCAATTGTTATTGGAAGATGTCGAGGATATGCAATTGCGCTTTCTCCACGCGGGAGCGATCGCTTCCCGTGGCAAAAGTGTATTGGAAGGGCGCGAATATTCCGAAGACTGGTTGCAGGATTGGCCGGATGCGACCTCGGGAGCGACGGGTTTACCGTTGGCTATAGAAATTACTATCCAAATTAAAGGGGTTGGCTCAAGTGTTCGCCTGTTTGCGATGCCTGAACAGTTCCAACAGCAATAAACGGCATACCCAAGGGGGCACAGTCCTCGTGTTGGTGTTGCTGATTGTTGCGCTGGTTGCCGCCCTGAGCGTGAAATTCGCGGCCCAGTACCAACTGGGTTTGGCGCGGGCGGAAACCCGTTGGCATGGCGCCCAGGCCAGGGCATTTTTGGAGGGCACGGAAGAAGTCGTCAAATTGATGTTTTTCAGGTTGGACACGGATCAGCAGGCGGATTTTCTGGCGGAAGAATGGAACATGCAATTTCCCATCGAGGATGAGGGGATTTCGGGGGTGGCAAAATTAAGCGATGCAACGGCCCGGTTGAATTTAAATGATCTCGCAACCGCGTTTGTTCCGGAGAAACCGGTAGGAAGCCCGGAGCGCTATTCGGAACCGCAGCGACGTTTTATTCGCCTGCTGCAAACCTTCCCGGATATGCCGCTGGGGCAGGACCAGGCGGAATACCTGCTTGAAGCGGTGGTGGACTGGATGGATCCTGACGACAGTGAATCCGGCCAGGGCGGTGCGGAATCCAACTACTACCAGAGTATGCCGGAGCCCTACCAGCCGCCCAATACCCTGTTTAAATCGTTGGATGAGCTACGGTTGGTGAGGGGATTTAATGAGAGCCCGTTATTGGTATTGAGGGTGATGCCGTTCCTGACGGTGCTGCCGCAACCCGACGTAGGCATGAACATCAATACCATTGAATTGGTCAGTCCCACGGGAAAGGGCATTAATAATTTATTGCTGGCAATTAACGATATGGGCTCGCTGTCACCGGCAAATGAATCAGACGTACAGCAGGCCATTAAATCCCGCCCTGAGACCGGCTTTGTTGATGACACGGCCATCCAGAATGCATTTATAGGTAAGGATGTCAGCAAACTGATGCGGAGTACTGCCTTTTTTTGGTTGGATGCTTCCGTGCAATTAGTCGATCAGCGTCGCAGTATGCGCAGCCTGATGACGCGTGACAAGGTACAGGATCGTCCCACATTGAAAGTGATTCAACGGGAAGATGTATTTGAATTACCAACGGTAGTACGCGAGAAAGAGGAAGACGAAGATGGCGAAACCGAGTTAGTCGAATAAATGAAGCGCCGCTGTTTTTACCTCAAACGATTAACCTAACTGGAATTTAACCAGGGCAAAATTATGTCCATGCAATTGGTGCTCTCTGTAAACACATCTGCCGACGGTAAAACCCTGGCCGATTGGTTCCGCTGGTGTTGGCTTGGCGCAGACGGCAATCCACAACCGGATTCCGCCGCCAGTGGCGACCGCGAAGCCCTGCGCGCCGCGCTGGGCGAGCGCACGGCAGGCCACAACCTGTCAACCTGGCTGATATTGCCCGGCAACAGCGTTAACACCCGCGCGCTTGAATACAGTGAAAAAGAAAAAAAGCATTTGCGCAACCTTTTGCCGTTCCAGCTAGAGGAAAGTGTGGTGGGCGATGTGGAGGATCTCCACTTCGCATTGGGTACACCGGCCGGCGGGCGAGTCGTGGTTGCCTACACGGATAAAACCTGGTTACAGGCGGTATTTGCGGAGTTGGCTACCCTGGGTATCGAAGTCACCCGTTGCTGGTCGGCACCCCTGGTATTGCCTATGGCGGCGGAAACCGGTAGTGACGGATACAACCATTGGTCGCTCGGCCTCTACGATGGCCAATTCCACCTGCGTTATGCGCCGACCCTGGGGTTCAGTGTTGCCGAGTCACATGCGCGCATGGCGCTGTCTTTATTACTCACATCGCAAGAGCGCGTTGATCGCCTGCCGGACCTGCACCTGCGCGCCGGGAATGAAGACGATCTGGCCCGGCTCGGGGAATTGATCCCGGCTGAGTTACAAGCATCGATCAAAAGCCAAACCCTGGCGGATGCCTGGAACCTGGATTACGGCAGCAGCTCGATTGATTTATGCCAGGGCGAATTCTCCCAGCGCCTGCCCATTGAACGCTGGTGGAAGATGTGGAAATCCATCGCAATTTTTGCTGGCGTGTGCGCACTGGTCTATCTCGGCACCATGATTTTTGAAATCCAGAAACTCAGCGGCGAAAACCTGAAAATCCGCCAGCAAATTGAAGCGTCGGCGCGCTCTGTCATTCCGCAAGGGCGGATGGTGGACCCGGAGAAACAACTCTCGACCCTGCTCAAGCAATTGCAACCTGCCAACCAATCCGGTCGTGTAATGGAATTGTTGGTGGTGGTGTTGCCGCAAATATCAACGGTGCCCAATGTGAGCATTAAAGGCATTGCGTATGTGGGGGAAATTGGCGAACTGAATATCAATGTCCAGGCCGATAGTTTCGCAACCTTTGAAACCCTTGCGCAAAATATTCGCAACCAGGGCTTTAACGCGGAAGTGCTCAGCGCGAATGCGCAAGGCAACGTGCAAACCGCGCGCTTGAAAATTACCAAAAATCCACAGTAGTCGATGAGCGCAAATCATCGGGGAAAACGCAATGAATCAAATTCTGAATTTGCTGAACAAATACAATCGCCGTGAACAAATGATGATTCTCGGGTGCGGTATTGCCGTGGTGTTGTATCTGGTGTGGTTATTGTTATTGACACCTATCCAGAAAAAGCGCGACCAGTTGTACCAGGCAAATACCAGTTCAACCCAAACCTTGGGCCGGGTGCAAATCCTGGCGGCGCAAATCCAGCAGTTGCGCGCGCAAGGCAGTGCAAATGCCAACGAAAATATTAATGGCTTGATCGACTCCAGTTTGCGCGCCAACGGCTTGCAGATGACCGGGTTGCAACCGGGCTCCAATGGCGAGGTGCGTGTGCGCCTGGATCGCGCTGCCTATGAACCTTTAATGCAATGGTTGTATGAAATGGAGTACAAGCAAGGTATTACGGTGACGGATTTATCCCTGGCATCCACCAATGACCCGGGTCAGGTTACGGTTAACTTGCGCTTGCAAAGAGGCCAGTAATTTTTTTGTTTTTTCGCTAACACTTTAAAAAGAATTCCTATGAGCAGGTTTCCCGATTTACTTAAAGCTAACAAAAAACTCTGGATCGGCTTGGGCGTCATGCTGTTTTTGGTGTTTGTGCTCAGTAGTATTCCTGCTATATGGGGCGCCTGGGTATTAACACGCGGTACCGGCCTGGCCATGAGCGGTGTTACTGGCAGTGTATGGAATGGCAAGGCCAGCCTGGCCAGTTTGCAATTGAACGGGCAGGAGCACTCCCTCGGCCAACTAAGCTGGCAATTAAATCCGCTTTCGCTGGTTTCCCGGTGTGCCCGGGTCACTACCAAACTGCCGATGCAACAATTTGATGGCGAAGTTTGCGCGGGTTCAAACGGTGAAGTGGCAATCCACGATGCGGATTTATCCGTGCCTGCATCTCTTTTGCAGGGCAAGGTTCCGGTGCCGGTTCAGGGGCAGTTGTCATCCCATATAGAAACAATGCAGTTGCGTGGCAATGTCTTGCAAAAACTTAACGGTAAATTCACCTGGAACAACGCGCGGGTAAACACGGGAGCCAATTGGCTGGATATCGGCAGCTATGCCGCCGAGCTAACTGATAACGGTAACAACGGTATCAGCGCGAAACTTTTCCAACTTTCCGGACCCGTCGAAGTCGATTTGCAAATAGAGCTAGCCGCGCCCAGCGGTGGACGGGTGACAGGGCGATTGGCCGCTGCGCAAACATTCATTGAATCTGCCAATGCGCAGGATGTGCTCGCCATGTTTGCGCAACTGGAACGCGTCGACGACCAAAACACCTACCATTATCGTGTTGATATGAATCTCTAACCTATGAAGGCCATTTTTCTTACGCTGGTCTTCAGTGCGATCTCATGCTGCACCCAAGCGCAATGGCATAGTGATACCCGGGGTATTATGGGGACCAAAGTCAGCGTAACCCTGTGGCTGGATGATGCGCAAAAAGCGGAGGCCGCAGTAGCGGCGGTAATGGATGAAATGCGCCGCATAGATGCGCAGTTCAGCCCATACATAAAAAGCAGCGAGTTATATAAGGTTAATCAATTGGCACCCAAGGCAAGCGCGCAAAAACCTTTGCGAATTTCTGCCGAACTGGCCGATATTATCGATAGATCGCTCCATTACAGTCGCCTCAGTGACGGCGCTTTCGATATCACCTTCGCCTCCCTGGCTCGCTATTATGACTATCGAAAAAAATTAAAACCCAGCGAACAGCAACGGGAAGAATTGCTTCCGGCGATTAATTACCAATTTATCCACCTGGATAAAAAAAATAATACCCTGTGGTTTGAACATCCCAAGGTATATATCGATTTAGGCGGGATTGCCAAAGGCTACGCGGTGGATCAGGCGATAGGCATCTTGCAGGCGCGCGGCATAAGCCATGCGAGCGTAACGGCCGGTGGCGATAGCCGGGTGCTGGGCGATAAGCTTGGGCGTCCGTGGCTGGTGGGAATAAAAAATCCGCGCTCGGAAAAAGTAGCCATTACCTTGCCGTTGGAAAATATTGCGATATCAACATCGGGTGACTACGAACGCTATTTTATTGATGACCAGGGCGAGCGTGTGCATCACATAATCAACCCGCGCACCGGCAAATCGGCCCAGGGGATTAATAGCGTTACCATCCTCGGTCCAATCGGTATTGATACCGATGCCTTGTCAACCACAGTCTTTGTCATGGGTGTGGAAAAAGGGCTGGCAATGATAAATCGCTTGCCCGGATTTGATGCCGTGATTATCACCTCGGAAGGGAAAGTACTCTACAGTGACGGCTTGGCTCCACCGCAATGATCCGCTCCCGCCTTCCCGGCACAGGCGTGAAAATCATTTGTGAGTCCGTAAAAACCATCTAAGCTTTTCCCCATACCTTTCATTTCTGGTGCCGGGCTTTGTCACTTACCTACAGGCCTTTGTCACTTTTGTTCGGGCATTGAACAAGCGAAAAAAAATAACTCCAGGTGCCAGACCAACTGTGCTAAAAGTCACATTCAAGAGTTGGATTGGCTTCTAGAATGATTTAATCAAGGTTTTCCCAAGTGCCAATTAATGCTTGGAGCGTCACGGTTTATATAAAAAATTTTGGAGGAATCATGAATCAACCCCTGCGCCGCTGGTTGCGCCTGGTAGTGCTATTGCCCCTGGCCTGCATTGCGATATTGCACGCACATTCCGGTTTCGCTCAGGCGTCGACGGGTAAGGTTGAATCACTGAAGGAGTCGGTGTTAACCCTCAATCGCGATTTATTAATCCTTGAAGAAGAACTTTTATATCCCGCCAGCACCCAAATCGCTGTCTATGTTTCCATGGATTTGGGAACTTTTTTCGCGCTGGATGCGATTAAGCTGGAAATCAATAACCAATTGGTAGCCAGTGAGCTTTATACCGACAAACAAACCAAAGCGCTGTTTCGCGGTGGTGTACAACGTTTATATGTAGGCAACCTCAAAACCGGTGAACATGAAATCAGCGCCTTCTTTACCGGGCGCGGTCCGCAAAAAGATTACAAACGCGGTGCCAAATTAGTGATTACCAAGGCCCAGGAGCCAGTGGTATTGGAATTGCGGATTGTGGATTCAACCGCGCAATTGCAGCCCATCTTCGAAATCAAACAATGGCAAATGTAATGCGCCGAATTCCTTTGTTCAGGCGTAAATCCCTGGTGTTTGCGCTCGCCAGCGTCGCGTTCGCACCTATTGCGGAGGCGAAGGAAAAAATGCGCACCTCGGTAGCGGACTTGCGTTACGGCGTTGCGCTCTATCATTACTACCAACAGGATTATATTCCCGCATTATCCGAGCTGATGGTTGCTGATACACGCAATGGAATCCAGGGCCATAGCGATAACCCTGAATTAATTGCCGGTGGCATCAGCCTCGCCTTTGGGATGCAGCATCACGCCGAAAATGTATTTAACACTATCCTTCAGGATCAACGTCGCCCGCAACCGGTGCGCGACGCGGCCTGGTTTTACTTGGGAAAATTGCATTATATCCGCGGGGACTTCGCGGCGGCGGAACAAAGCTTTGCGCGGGTCAGCGAGGCTTTCAAGCCATCGCTACGTGCGCAAATGCAAGCGCTGCAATTTAATATCCGTATTCGTAACAATAATTTTTCGGAATTTACACCTGAGGATGTGGAAGGCATGGGTAATTGGAATCCCTTCGCCCTCTATAACCTGGGTGCTGCCCATGCCCGGTCCGGCAATTTCAAAAGTGCGCGCGAATTTTTCGGGGAGCTGGCAGGTATAGATATTTCTGACAGTCCACAACGTAGGAAAGAGCAGTGGGCATTGCAAGATAAAGCCTACACCGCACTTGGTTATTCGTTCCTGGCAGAAAAAAAATATCGCGCGGCCATTCGTGAATTTACCAAGGTGCGATTGGAAGGCGCCTTCGCCAACCAGGCGTTATTGGGCTACGGCTGGGCGGCAATAGCGCAGGAGGAATATGACGTTGCGCTCAAGCCCTGGCAAGTATTGCGCGAGCGCAGTTTGATGCATCCTGCGGTGCAGGAATCCCTGTTGGCTATTCCCTACGCCTACGAAAAGCTTAACGCCCAGGGCGAAGCGGTGAAGGCCTATCACACCGCTGAAGAATTGCTTGCGCGCGAAGTCCAGTTAATTCGCGATATGCGCGCGACCCTTACCCAAGGGGAGATTTTGACCCTGGTTGGCAGTGAAGCACTTGCCGATGATGATGCAAAAAAAGTATTGCTTGGTGATGGTACAGCGGAAGGTTCCCCTACAGCGGTCATCACCGATGATGGTCAAAATTGGTTAAAGCTGGACCGAACCAGCGTCATTAAAACGCGCTCCACGTATTTGAGTGAATTATTTGCAAAAAGTGTATTCCAAACCGCTGTGCTGGACTTGCGCGACCTATTGCGGATGCAAAAACTTTTGCAGCAATGGCAACCCAGGCTGGAAGCCTATCGCGAATTGTTATTGGAAAAACAAGCCAGTCGCAGCCGCTATGAGCAACGCGCGGTACACAGTGTATTAGCGAGCAAGCAGCAATTATTAACCGCGGAGCGCGACAAGCTCGCGGCGCGCCTCGCGGGGATTATCAATGAGGAAAATTATATTGCCCTGGCGGATGGCGACACCGGGGCACTTTATCAACGGGTTGAGCGTGGCGAGGAAACGATCCGGCAAATGCAAGCCGCAGGACAGAATACCCAGGACGTGGAAACGCGCCTGAAAATGTTCAAGGGTATTTTGCTCTGGCGTGCGGCCCAGGACTTTCCCGCGCGTATGGCTGGGCAACAAGCGGAGCTAAAGGTTATCGACGAAGCCTTGGCCAATATTACCGAAACACGCAATCGTATCGAGGAAGTTACCCTGACTAGTGTGGACATCCAACCCATAGTCGCGCGCCTGGATGTATTGCACAAAGAAGTGAATCAACAGTTGCAAAGTATTGATCAACTCGTTGCGCAGCAAAGCGCCGGGTTGCGTAACCAGGTGGATGCGCAACTGGCAATGCATGAAAAACGTTTAAATAATTACCTGGCACAGGCGCACCTGGCGGTGGCGCGTTTGTACGATACCGAATTGAGGAAACAGCCCGAATGAATTTCCTCAATAATAAATTCCCAATAAATAAAAAGTTGCAGCAGGCCGGTTTAATTGCGCTGATCATTACCGGCGCCTGCCAATTGCAATCCTGCGCTATGGTGGGCCTGGGTGATGGTGGGCGCGGTAAAACCTTGGAGGATTTACCGGATGCAAAAATCCCGGATGCAAATATTAAAGTACAAGTGCTGGATATGGCGCGCATCGAACAGAGCTACCAACGCGCCTTGTCCGTCGCCCAGGAACCGGCACTGCGACAACAAATTATGGTGCGCATTGCTGACCTGGAAATGGCGCGCAGTGAAAAAGCGCAATTGGATGCAACGGATACCCGTCGCCAATACGACAAACCCATAGCGCTTTACAACGAATTGCTGAAACTGCAAAACACCGGCACGGCATCGGCAAAAGGTATAGAGGCCGATCAGTTGCGGTACAAGCTTGCGAAAGCCATGTCCCTGGATGGACGCAATGAAGAAGCGGCGGTGATCCTCGACCAGCTCGCGCAAGCCAATCCCGATTCACCATTTATGGCGGAGACACAATTCCGCCGCGCCGAAAAATCGTTTGCTGATGGTGACTATGCAGCGGCGGAACGCAATTATGATGCGGTTGTAAAAGGTAATAATCCCGAGCTGAAGCAAAACGCGCTTTACATGAAAGGCTGGGCTCAATTTAAACGCGGCGACTACGACCTGGCATTAAAGTCTTTTGCGGGAGTACTGGACCAATTAATCGGCCATGCAATTAACCCGCAAGATGTTGATGCCGCGCTCACCGATATCGGACCATCAAAAGCCAACCTGGTTAAAGACACCCTGCGGGTGATGGGACTTTCGCTTTCGTATTTGGAGGGCGCGAAATCCATCACTGATCTGCAAACGGAACCCGGTGGGCGTCGTGCCTACGAATATTTGCTGTACCAGCAATTGGGCCAGCTATATCTCGATCAAAAACGTTATACCGACAGTGCGGCAACCTACCAGCATTTTGTTCAACATAATTCCAATTCAGATTTTGCGCCCAGCTTCAGTATTAAAGTCATTGATGTGTATCAGCAAGGTGATTTTCCCAGCTTGATCCTTCCGGCCAAGCAGGAATTTATTGAGCGCTACGGTATTGGCAGCAGTTATTGGACGGAACGAAAAGGTGCGATTGGCGATAACGCACTGGTTTACCTGCATCAATCCCTGCAAGAGCTTGCGCAATATGAACACGCGCAAGCACAAAGCCTGAAGGCGGCAAACAAAGCGGAATCCACCGCCGCGTTCGCGCGCGCCGCAAAATGGTACCGCGAATTTGTGCAAACCTTTGCGAAGGATGCCCAGGTTGCCGAGATGACTTTTTTATTGGCTGAATCGCTGAATGAAGCGGGCGATTTAATTCCCGCCATGGAAGCCTACGAGCAGGTGGCCTATGGCTATACGGACCAGTTGCGCGGAGCTGACGCGGGCTATGCCGCGATTCTGATCGCGCAGCAATTGATTCAATCCGCGCGCAGCCTGCCGGATAACCGCCAGGGGGAATGGACTAACCGAAAAATACAAAACGCGTTGAACTTTGCCGATGTGTATAAAAACGATCCGCGCGCAACCACGGTACTGGCAGAAGCGGCAAATGATTTGTTGCAACAAAATCGTTATGTCGATGCGAAAAATATTGCCGAACGTGTCATTGCCTGGCAGCCGCCGGCGGAAGGTTCCTTACAATTCACCAGTTGGTTAATTTTGGGACACAGCCGTTTTGAAACCAGGGAATACGCCGCCGCCGAACAGGCCTATACGCGAGTATTAAATCTGTTGCCGGCATATGGAAAAAATCCGGGTGCGCCGAGTGCGCAACAAATTCGCGAGCGCATTGCGGCGAGTATTTATCGCCAGGCGGAGGCCAGCCTTGAGTTCGGCGATAAAGATGCGGCTATTGTGCAGTTGTTGCGCATTACACAAGTCACGCCGGATACCGAAGTGGCAATCAAGGCGCAATATGATGCCGGCGTGTACTTAATGGAGCAGGAAAAGTGGACACAGGCAGAAAATGTTTATACCTCGTTCCGTAAACAATATCCGCAGCACGCCCTGGCAGCTACCTTGCCGGCGAAGATGGTACTGATTTACCAAAACCAACAAAAATGGCAGCAAGCCGCTGACGAGTTGGTGGTAATGGAACGCACCAGCAAGGACCCGGACGTGAAGCGCCAATCCTTATACATGGGTGCAGAACTGTATGAAAAATCCGGCAAGCAAACACAAGCAATTGAGCAATATCGCCGCTATGCCACTGAATATCCATGGCCGCTGGCAAATAACCTGGAAGCGCAATTTAAATTAACTGAACTATATAAAGCGGCAGGTGATCGGGAAAAGCGCAATTATTGGTTACAAAATATTGTGAACACCCATCACCGCGCCGGCGCTGGAAAAACTGAACGCTCCACTTACCTGGCGGCAAGTGCGCAAACAGAAATTTCCCAGGCCAGCTACGATGAATTTAATCGCATCGGTTTAACCTTGCCGCTGAAAAACAGTTTGCAGCGCAAGCGCGCGGCAATGGAAAAGGCAATTAAGGCCCAGGAACAAATCCTCGGTTACGGGGTGGGTGAATTTACCACCGAGGCCAGTTTTAAAATCGGTGAAATTTACGCCCAGTTAAGTCGCGATTTAATGAATTCACAACGGCCCAATAACCTGGATGAGCTGGCCCTGGAGCAATATGAAATCTTATTGGAGGAACAGGCTTATCCTTTTGAAGAAAAAGCAATTGAAATCCATCAGGCTAATGCCCAGCGCAGTTGGAAAGGTATTTACGACGCAGGCGTAAAACGCAGTTTCGAGGCGCTCGCAAAATTGTTGCCCGGTCGCTATAACAAAACTGAAGTGCGCCTGGAGGTGAGCAATGAAATCCATTAGGTATATATTGGTGATTTCTTTTGCCGCGGCGCTTATGCAAGCTTGCTCCCCAACGTCGCCACAACATAAACGATCCGCAAAAGCGGGCAGTGAAGCCGTTATCCTGGCGCCCGCGGGCGCTTCTATCCTGCCGGTCGGTCCCGTCACACCCAATCCCTACTTGCAAAATAAAACAACCATCAATGGCGCTACGGCCCAGCAATTTACCAATGCCACCCGCGCTATGCGCAACAAGCAGTGGCAACAGGCGGAAACCTTGTTGCAACAAATTGTTGCGCAGAATAAAAAACTTTCCGGCGCCTGGCTGAATTTAGGCTTGGTCTATCGCGCGGAAAAAGAAGATAAACGCGCAGAGCAAGCATTTACTGATGCAATTAACGCCAACCACATGAACCTGGACGCGTACAACCAGCTCGCCATTTTGCAACGTGAGCAGGGGCGCTTTAACGAAGCGGAAGCCAATTATCGGAAAGCCTTGGCTGTTTGGCCTTTCCATGCGGAAAGCCACAGGAATATCGGCATACTTTATGATTTGTATTTGGGCAAAAACGCCGAAGCCCTTGCGCATTTTGAGGCTTACCAGCAATTGCGCGGCGATGGCGACAAGCAGGTAACCGGCTGGATTGCTGACTTGCAGCGGCGCCTGGGGATAACACCCAAGCCAAAAGTCGCGCCGGCTTCCGCTGAATCCGAACCGGCAACAGATGCAAGTGCTGATGAAACAACAAATCCTGAAACAACCTCTGACACAACTTCTAAAGAGGTAAGCGATGAATAAATTATTTGCCCAAGCCTGTTGGTTTGTGTCGATTATTGTCAGTATGCCGGCAATGGCCCAGGGGCAAGCGGATCCTGCAAGCGCTGATCCTGCGACTGAAGAATTAGCCGTTGAAAAAAAATCGCCGCAAACAATAAGCCCTGAGGCAAACAGGGTACGTGAGGCAAATATCAATTTGCGTACAACCGTCACCGGTAACCAGGAACAGCCGCGGGTTATGTACATATTGCCCTGGCAATCGCCCGCCAGCCCGGATTTGGAAATGGAAATGCTCAGCAGCCAGCAAGATGCTGTCTTTGGCCATGTTGAGCGCGATGAGTTGCAACGCAGCCTTGAGGCAACCGGCGAGCTGGATGAACCATTAACAGATTAACAAACTAACTTAACAACCATTACAACTTGAATATTTTTTGTGAGGCATGACGTATGGATTCCCTGATTCGTTTTTTCCAAGAAGGCGGCGCTTTTATGTATCCCATCGCTGTGGTGTTGGTGGTGGGCATTGCCATTGCGATTGAGCGCTGGCTGGTATTAACGAATGCGAAGGGTTCAAATCGCCAGGCCTTTGATCGCATCTTGCCGATGCTGCAAAAAAAAGATTATTCCGGCGTGATGAACTTTACCAGGACTTCCTCTGCGCCTATTGCACGCATTATTGCCGCCGGTATTGCGCGCATGGCGCAATCACCGCGCCGTGATGATATTGAACTCGCGATGGAAGAAGGCGTGATGGAAGCTATGCCGCGCTTGGAAAAGCGCACCGCCTATTTGGCAACGCTCGCAAACATAGCGACACTGCTGGGATTGCTGGGCACAATTATCGGCCTGATCCAGGCATTTACAGCGGTTGCCAGTGCGGACCCCGCTGAAAAAGCCGCGTTATTGTCTTCTTCCATTGCGGTAGCTATGAATACCACCGCGTTTGGCCTGATTGCCGCCATTCCGCTACTGTTGGTGCATTCAATGTTGCAGAGCAAAACCACGGAAATTATCGACAGCCTGGAAATGGCGGGTGTGAAATGCCTGAATATTATTTCCCATGTGCAAGATGTGCCGCGCACCCGCAGCCAGGATGGCGGCGCGGCCAAGCCCCAAGCTGCGCAATAGTGAACCTTTGATTAGATAAGTGAGGTTCACCCATGCGCATTAAACGGCGATTCAAAGAGGACCCGGACCTCGACATTACCTCCTTTATGAATTTGATGATCATATTGGTGCCGGTATTGTTGATGAGCATGGTGCTCTCGCGCACAACCATATTAAATTTAAAATTGCCCGACGCGGCGGATTCCAGTATTCCCGTTACCGAGGAACCGCCCCGGCAATTGGAATTAATTATTCGTGCCGATAAATTTGAAGTGAATTATCCGGCTGGCATTAAATTGAAGTGGATCGAAAAAACCGCTGATGGTCAATATGATTTCAAGCTCCTGGCGAGTGTGCTGCAAGAAACCAAACGCTTGCTGGAAGATAAGGGTGTTCATAAGAAAGACATCTATATCCTTTCCGAAAAGGACACTGATTACCAAACATTGGTTACAACGATGGACACCGTGCGGTCATTCAAAACCGTCGTGGCCGCCAATTTGGTGGATGCGGAATTATTTCCGGAAATTTCGTTGGGCGATGCACCTGCGCCCGGCCAATCCACCGGCGCGGTAGCGCCTGCGGGGGGTGCGCAATGAAGCAATCCCTGCGCGCTAAACGTATGGAGAAACACCATCGCCGTTTGAACCAGGCACCTAAATTAAATTTGGTGTCGTTAATGGATATTTTTACCATCCTGGTATTTTTCCTATTGGTGAATTCCGGCGATGTTGAAGTATTGCAAACCGATAAAAGCATCAAGTTGCCCGCGTCTTTTTCCGAGGAAATTCCTGAAGAAAACCTTGTGGTTCTAATTAGCGCAACGGATGTGGTGGTTGGTGGTCGCTCGGTGGGCAGCGTCGCAGATCTGGTGGCATCTACCGGCGATTTATTTGGCCCGCTGCAACAGGAATTGAAATACCAGGCAGAGCGCGCCGGTCCGCTTGCTGACAAAAATAAAGCGGCGGGACGCCCGGTAACCATTATGGCGGATCAAAAAATTCCTTATCAGTTATTGAAAAAAATCATGGCGACTTGTGCAGCCGCGGAGTATCGCGATATTTCGTTAGCCGTCACCAAAAAAGAATTACCGGCGAATGCGGGCGGGGAAGGTTGATATGGCCGTACTTGCCCCTAACCTGGAATTGCCCTGGAGTTCGTCGATTGGTGACGACCAGCGTTTTAACAAAATATTGCTGGTTTCATTCGCCTTATTAGTAATAGTGAGCCTTGTCGTTACCGCTATTAATGTACCGGAGCAGGCGCGTGCGGAACGTGAAAAGCTTCCGCCCCAGTTGGCGAGGGTTGTATTGGAAAAGCAGGCGTTGCCGCCGCCTAAACCGGTGGAACCTCCCAGGATCGAAGAGAAAAAGCCGGAGCCCAAGCCGGAAGAAGTAAAACCTGAGCCTAAACCGGTAGAGGCCAAGCCTGAGCCCAAGCCGCTGCCGCCTGCAAAGGAACCGACCAAGGTACCGCCCTCCACAACGGCGGTGCAAAAGGCGCGCGAACAAGCCGCGAACAGCGGGGTTATGCAATTTAAGGATGATCTCGCCGAGATGCGTGAAATGCTGCAAACCTCCGCGGTGGAAACCGCCGCGACGACCGTAACTAACAGCCCCGGTGAGGCGGCGCAGGTGGATCGCGCGATGATTACCAGCGGTGCCAAGGTGGCCAGCGGCGGCATTAACACCGCTGCCATGAGCCGTGATACGGGTGGTGTCGCCTTGTCTGGCCGCGAGACGACCAAAGTGAAAAGCGGGTTGGCAGAGTCGGGCAAAAAAGCAATGGCAGCCAAGGCGGGTAATAGCGATGGCGCTGGCGGCGCGGCGCGCAGTGAGGAAGAAATCCGCAAAATCATGGAGCAGCACAAGGGGGCTATTTATTCGATTTACAATCGTGCCCTGCGTCAAAACCCGGCGCTGCAAGGCAAGATGGTAGTGAAGATTGTGATTGACCCAAGTGGCCGGATTGTTGAGGCCAGTATGGTTTCCAGTGAGTTGGGGGATTCCGCATTGGAGGGCCGTATTCTCCAGCGTATTAAACTCATCACATTTCCAGCATCCAATGTCGCACGTACCACGCTTAATCAAACCTTTGATTTCTTACCACAATAATTACACCCCACGGCCTGGTTAACACCGGCTGTGGGATTTCCATCGCAACAATGCGACCAAGGTGGTCACATAAAAAACCGGGCAAGCCTGAAATTTTTTGATTCTTTGTTGAAACCGGTTACATTTTTATCCATAATGCCCCTGCTAAGGCCGTTTTATTCATGGTCAAATGCTGGTAAACGGTTACAGGTTTAAGGTTTTTTTGAGCCTTTCATGCTGTAGCGATGACTGGCGGATGTTAGTGATTAATTGTTAAGCCATAGCCCGCTGTTGTGTTTTTTTCGCCCCGGCTTGCCGGGGTTTTTTATTTGCACCCTGGCTTTTCCTCCCGCAAAATGCCCTGCACTTCAGCCGTAATCAATCCGATTTTTACTTCATTTCTCGCCAGGGGCGGCGCTGCGAATTGGGAAACTTTCTTATGTCACAAGCATTGCGTGCGGCCGCTGGCCGCCTTGAAAGCTGGATCAAAAACGATGCCCTGCCACTTTGGTTGGCGCGTGGCATTGAGCCCACAAACAAAGCCAACTACGAACGACTCACTCCAGAAGGTGTACCTGACCTTGAAGCCAGTACGCGTGTAAGGGTACAAGCCCGCCAGGCATTTTTCTTTGCCGCCGCTTACCATCGTGGGTGGTGTCCGGAGGGGAAGGTAATTGCGAAAAATTTGCTCGGTTTCGTACAGCGGGTAGCTGCTCATCCTTCCGCGGGTGGCGGTTACACCCATCTGCTCAATAAAGATTTCGTGGTCGTCGATATCCGGCAAGACCTTTACGACCATGCGTTTTTCCTGCTGGCTAACGCCTGGTGTTACCGCGCGTTTGGCGAACAGCCTTACCTCGACGAAGCCGATAAACTCATTGCCCACCTGGATGCGCGTTTCGGTTCAACCCTGGGTGGTTGGACCGAAGGCGACTATGCCTACGCCTGCCGCCGCCAGAATCCGCATATGCATTTATTTGAAGCCTTCCTTGCGCTTTACGACGCAACCGGCAATGCGAAATACCTCGCCCGTGTCGGCGAATTATTTGCGTTGTTCCAGGCGCATTTTTTTGATGGAACCCACGGGGTCTTATTTGAATTCTTTGATGAAAACTGGGTGCGTTTGCCCAGTGCCAAAGGCGATACGGTTGAGCCAGGCCATATGATGGAATGGGTTTGGTTACTGGATTGGTATCACCGCCGCACGGGGCGCCCGGTCGCAACATACACCAAAGCGCTTTATCGGCGCGGTTTGGAAATCGGCATGGACAAATCCGGTTTGTTATTTGATGCGGTTTCTTACACCGGTGAAGTGATTGACCGTAACAAGCGCTGCTGGGGTATCACTGAATTGATTAAAGCAAGCCTGGTGCAGATCCGCGAAGGAAATTCCGATGCTGAAGCTATTGCCGTAAAAGGCGTGGATGATTTATTTAAATACTATCTCTGTGCCTCCACGCCCGGTTCCTACGTTGACCAACGCGGTGCGAACGACGAGGTGGTTGTCGATGTGGCCCCCGCCAGCACGCTTTATCATTTAATTGTCGCGGCGATGGAGTTGTTGGATCATTTTGAATTAACAGCAAAGCAATAATTTTAAATCATTAAAGCGCGTTGCAAATTAAGGGCGCGCTTATTTATATCGAGTTGCTTTCGAAAAAACGTTTCCAGTATCCTAATCGTTGAATATCCCTGCGACAAAGTTAATTTGCGCGTCAAAAATTACCTCTGTTTTCCTCTCGGCTTGAACTTTGTTTTGTGTGGTCTAGTATGCAAGCTGTCATTGCTGGTTAACAAACCTCAAATACCTTGCTGTTTTGCCTGCATCATAATTAGAAAAGGCAAATAATTTTTGCATCACATCCAGATTATTCTCACGTTAGTGATAAAAGAAGGTTTCATGGGAACAGGAGTTGTATCGCGATAAATACCGGCCAATTTATCATTGATACCAATGCGAAGCACGGAGTATGGCCATAACAGTTAACACAAGGAGTTAATAATGAAGTTTAAGTTAATTGCTGCGGTTGCGATGGTTTTCGGTTTGGCATCTGCTGCTCATGCCGATCTGAAAGTTGCTGAATTTGGTGATCCCGTTATGGGAAATTCCTATGGGGGCTGTACCTTCACAATGACCTATAGAGGCGGTGGTTATGGAATTCTGGTTGAGCAGTATCTTATTACTTGCCCTGCCGGAACTTATACGCCTGCCGGTACTTACACCGTCGATGTTTCAACTTATTATGAAAACGGATGGACAAGATGCACTTTCCGTCCGGGTGGATCTTCCTATTATGTTGATGGTAGTTGCAGTAACTGGCGAGTTTACTTACGCCCATAGTGTGCTGATATGAATGACTATAAAAATCCGGCAAAGAAAATTTGCCGGATTTTTTTCATTCCATTTTAGGTAAATTGCCAAGGTGTTTTTTTGTTTCTGGATGTTGAATGTTCCCCAGGGATAAATTTTCCTTTCTCCATTGATAAATATCCGTGGCAATTTTCAGCGCAATCAACAGCAATAACCCTGCAACAGGTTCATTTAACTCGCTCAACAAAAAACCTGATCCGATAATGGCGATGTGTAAGACCATGATCCGTTTATAGGGGGACATCATCACTATTTCCGGTTTCTCTGCGCCGGGGCCGCGCGCTTTTATATCGCGTAGCCAGTCGAGCAACTGGTAAGTCGCCAGTGCGACAACTGCCCAGCCGAGTTGCCGCTCATTAATGATGGGCAAAATTGAGTTAAGCACATCACCAAATTCCGATTTATGTTGGAGGTTATTGCCGAAAAGTAAAATAACAAAAGACCCGTGGGCGAGGCAGAAAATACCGTAATGAAAGCTAAAAAATACCGCGGGAAATAGCGTGGCAATGGTTTGCGGTAAACTCTGGTAGGGGCGAACCACTATCTTCAGGACGGTAAACGCACCTATGATTAAATTTTCTATCCAATACAGAAAAATCAGATCAAAACTTTTCCAGTCCCAATGGAAAACGCCGTACACCGGGACAAGATTCAATAATAGGAGGCTTGCAAGGAACAGGAATTTCCTGCTGTGTGTTTGATCGGCCATAGCGGATTTGCCACTGGTTGAGGTGTTAACAAGTAGCGCACCGCAGGTTTATTCGGCGCATCTTGCCATCACCTGTGTAATTATTTTTTTCCCGGCACTGGCCCGGTGCTTTTGCGAATAATAAATTCCGTCGGCAATACGCATTCACGCTGGCTGAGTGGTTCGCCTTCAATGACTTTTAACAGCATGTCCATCGCCATCTTGCCCATCTCTTCGGCAGGTTGGGAAATGGTGGTCAGGCTTGGGTCCGAATATTTGGCGTAGGCAATGTCGTCGAAGCCGGTCACTGAAATATCATCCGGAATTTTAAAGCCCTGGTTCTTCAGGGTCTGCATTGCGCCAATCGCCATCTCATCGTTCATGGAGAATATCGCTGTGGGGCGATTTTTCATGTTGCAGAATTGGAATGCGGCATTGAGGCCGGACCACATAGTGAAGTCACCTTCCGCTATCAAATCTTTCTCAAAGGGAATGCCTGCTTCGGCAAGCGCCTCTTTATAACCTTCGAGGCGATCAATCGCATGGGGGTTGTCTTTTAATCCGGAAATAACACCAATGCGCTTATGTCCGAGCGAGATCAAATAATTCACCATGCTTTTGGCGGCGCCGCGGTTGTCGATGCGGATTGCGGGACCGGTGGTGTATTCGCACCCGCACGCATTTACGCAGGGAACATCGGCGGGGATATTATTTTGGCTTTTCTCTGAGCTCGGGCGCAGTTGCACTATGCCGTCGGCAAGGCGGGTCTCCACACGGCGGATGTATTCCAATTCACGCTCGGGCGTGCCGCGGGTATCACCCAGGAGCACCGCGTAGCCTTTCTGGTGTGCGCGATCTTCCAGGGCGCGGATAAACAATGAATAAAAGGGGTTGGCGATATCCGGTACCAGCACCACCACCGCATAGGCGCGCGCTGAACGGAAGTTACGTGCAAGCATGTTGGGACGATACCCTACCTCCGCAATGGCCTTGTGCACCTTGTCCAAACTTTCCGGGGATACCTTTTCAGGGTTGCTAAGCGCGCGGGAAACGGTGGCAACAGAAACACCCGCCAGGCGGGCGACATCGCGAATATTGGACATAAAAGACGACCTATGGGAGCCAGCAAAAAGTCAGTAGATTCCAAATTTATCGGTGGCTTGGTTATTTGCCGGAAAATTTACTACAGCGCGCCAAAAGAGACTAGAAAAAAAACATGTAAACGGTTACATTAGCTGCCTATGAGATGGCTAATGGTCCGTTGTGCTATATCTGGCTGGCCAAAGCGTGTCGATTGCGGTTTTCCCCTGAGTCTCAGTCTTTACCGGTAATCCGGAAGTTACTGCACGGATGTGCTGGGCCAGATTAGAAAAGCGATCACTGTTGATCCAACTATAAATTGGCGATCCACATAATAAATTGGTGTGTTCATGAATCTTCCATTACTGGATATTGCGATTATTCTCGCTTATGTCGTTGCGACCCTGGTGGTCGGTTTCTGGATTGCCAATCGCGCATCCAAAGATATAAAAAGTTATTTCCTCGGGGGTAACAAGCTGTCCTGGTGGCAATTGGGCCTATCCAATGCGTCCGGCATGTTCGATATTTCCGGCACTATGTGGCTGGTCTATTTATTGTTCGTCTACGGTTTGACGAGCATTTATATCCCCTGGCTGTGGCCGGTGTTCAACCAAATTTTCCTGATGATATTCCTGTCTGCCTGGCTGCGGCGCTCCGGGGTAATGACGGGGGCCGAGTGGATTACTTTCCGTTTTGGTGAAGGCAAGGGCGCGCGCTTGTCACATTTGATTGTGGTGCTGTTTGCGTTAGTGAATGTGATCGGTTTTATCGCCTATGGATTTATCGGCATCGGCAAATTCGCGGCGGTATTCATGCCCTGGCAGTTGTCCTCCGACTCGCACATGAATGATGTTTATTACGGGCTGATTATTACCGCCATTACCACGGTATATGTTGTCAAAGGCGGAATGTTCAGCGTGGTCTTCACCGAGGTTTTGCAATTTATCATCATGACAATCGCGTGTATTGCGGTGGGTGTGATTGCGATGCAGCGCGTTTCCCCGGAAATGCTGGCGACCCTGGTGCCCGATGGCTGGACCAGGGTATTTTTTGATTGGGAACTGCACCTGGATTGGTCGGAAAAACTGGCGGCCGCGAACGATAAGATTGCCGCGGATGGTTATTCCGCCTTCGGTATTTTCTTCATGCTGATGCTGTTTAAAGGTGTGCTGCAAAGTATGGCCGGGCCGCAACCGACCTATGACATGCAGCGGGTGCTTTCCGCCAAAACACCGAAGGAAGCCGCCAAAATGAGCGGTTTTGTAACCATTGTTTTAATGTTCCCGCGCTACATGCTAATTGCAGGCTTAACGGTCCTGGCGCTAGGTCTATTTATGGGTGACCTGAACGCGATGGGTAAAGGGGTGGATTTTGAACAGATCTTACCCATGGTTTTGGCGGGCAAGATTTTGCCCAGCGGTTTACTCGGATTGCTAATCGCCGGTTTGTTGGCGGCGTTCATGTCCACCTTTGCCGCAACGGTCAATGCCGCTCCCGCTTACGTCGTTAACGATTTATACAAGCGTTACGTGAATGCCGAAGCTGATCCGAAAACCTATGTGCATATGAGTTATCTGGTATCGATTTTATTTGTAATCCTCGGTGTATTGATCGGATTTTTTATCCCGACATTAAACCAGGTCATTCAATGGTTGGTCAGTGCGCTCTACGGCGGTTACACCGCCGCCAATTTGTTGAAATGGTATTGGTGGCGTTTTAATGGTTTCGGTTATTTCTGGGGCATGGTGACCGGTTTCGGTATCGCATTCCCGCTGATATTTACCGATATTTCTCCCATTAATGCGTTTCCCTTTATGTTCCTCGCTTGCGTCATTGCGTGTATTGCGGGTTCTCTATTGACCCAGCCCGATGATATGGCGGTGTTGAAAAAATTCTATCTCAAGGTGCGCCCATGGGGATTCTGGGGGCCGGTATTGGCGCAGGTGCAACACGATTATCCGCAAGTCGATGCAAATAACAATTTCGTGCGCGACGCAATCAATATTGTAGTGGGAATTTTTTGGCAAACCTCCCTGGTTGCCGCACCGGTTTTCATGGTGATCCAGCACTGGCAGGAGTTCGCGATGTCAATGGCAGTGGCGGTTGTGACGAGTATTTTCCTTTGGGTTAACTGGTATAAAAAATTGGAAGATTATCCGGCAGATACGCCGGCGGAAGTATTAAAGGGAACCAATGACGAGCATTTGTTAACACCATCCTGATGTGGTTTTGCGGGGTGTGGTCCAGGTGCCCGCAAAAAAAATTCAGTGTGGTTGCAAGCGATTACCAAAAGCATGTAAGCCATATTCGGGCAGATTATTTGACTCATCGGAGTAAAAAACAATATGAGCAGCTTCAACGAAAAAGCCAAAGCCTTGTTGCAACAACATGAAGCGTTGGTAACAAAAAAAAACCACCGGAAAACCACAGGCAATGGTATTTACGATTGCTATGAAAACCCGATTCTGACTGCCGGGCATGCCCCGATTTTCTGGCGCTACGATTTAAATGAAAAAACCAACCCATTTTTAATGGAGCGCCAGGGAATCAATGCAACATTTAACGCCGGCGCACTTTACTGGAACGGCAACTATATTTTAGCGGTGCGGGTTGAAGGTGTTGATCGCAAATCGTTCTTCGCCATCGCTGAAAGCCCTAACGGCATCGATAATTTCCGCTTTTGGGATTACCCCATCACCCTGCCCGAAACGGATCGCCCGGATACCAATGTTTATGATATGCGTTTAACCGCACACGAAGATGGTTGGATTTACGGTTTGTTCTGTACCGAGCGCAAAGATTTAAACCGCCCGGAAGACACCTCTGCCGCTGAAGCCCAGTGTGGCATCGCGCGTACCAAAGATTTAAAAACCTGGGAGCGGTTGCCCGATTTAATTACTTATTCCGGCCAGCAGCGCAACGTGGTTTTACACCCGGAATTTGTGGATGGCAAATACGCGCTTTACACCCGCCCGCAAGACGGTTTTATCAGCGTAGGCGCGGGCGGCGGTGTGGGCTGGGGTTTAACGGAAACCATGACCAATGCCGAAGTGAAAGCGGAAGTAATCGTGGACCCCAAGGTTTACCACACGATCAAAGAAGTAAAAAACGGCCAGGGCCCGGCGCCGATCAAAACTGCCGAGGGCTGGCTGCATTTGGCGCACGGCGTGCGCAATACAGCGGCCGGTTTGCGTTATGTGCTGTATATGTTCATGACCGAACTGGAGCGCCCCTGGGTTGTTACCCATCGCCCCGCCGGGCATTTTATTGCGCCGCACGGTGAAGAGCGCGTGGGGGATGTATCCAATGTCACTTTCTCCAACGGCTGGATTGTGAATGGAAAAAATGAAGTGTTTATTTATTACGCTTCTTCCGATACGCGTATGCATGTTGCAACCAGCACCGTTGAAAAATTACTTGATTATTGCAAAAACACGCCGGAAGACGGATTGCGGTCGGCCGCATCCGTTGCCGTGCGCAATGAATTAATCAGCGCTAATTTAAAAGTGCTCAAGAATCTGGTGTAAGCGCATGAATGCAGTTGTATTGCCGGCAAGGTTTGCACCCTTGCCGCAAGAGTTTCACGCGGAATTGATTGCCATTGCTGACTGGTGGGTTAAATACTCACCAGATTATGAGCGCGGTGGTTTCTATGGCGAAATTTCAGTTGATAACCAACCGGTTAAAAATGCGAGCAAGGGAATTATTTTAAATGCCCGTATCCTGTGGTTTTTCAGCGAAGTCGCCTTGGCGGTGGATAACCCGCGCTACTATCGTTGTGCCCAACGCGCCTATGATTATATTGTTGCCAATTTCTTTGATGCGGATTGCGGCGGTGTGTATTGGGAATTGGATGCGATCGGCAAACCTATCAATACTAAAAAGCAAATTTACGCACAAGCCTTTGCCATTTATGCGCTCTGCGCCTATTACCAGTTAACCCGTGAGGCGCAAGCATTGCAATTGGCGCAGTCCTGTTTTGCGTTGATTGAGCAACATGGTATTGATCGCGCGCACCAAGGTTACCTGGAGGCATTTACGCGCGAGTGGGGGCTAATCGATGATTTGCGTTTGAGTGAAAAAGATTTGAATTATCCCAAATCGCAAAACACCCATTTGCATATCCTCGAAGCTTACACGCGTTTGTATCAAGTGGATGCGCGGCCTGTGGTTAAAGCGGCATTGCGTTACAACATTGAGATGTTTGATAAATACATGATCGACAGGGATACGCATCACCTGCGTATGTTTATGGATCTGGAGTGGAAAGATTTTTCACCGGGTTACACCTATGGCCACGATATTGAAGCGAGCTGGTTAATTGCGCAGGCACTGGAATCCCTGGGCGATGATGCTTACACCCAGGCGCTTACGCCCACCTTGGTTAAGATCGCGGAAGTAACCTTGAACGAAGGTATTGGCCAGCACGGCCAGGTGTTGGACTCCTATGATTTTTCAACGTGCGAGATAAATACCGATACTGTGTGGTGGGTGCAGGCGGAAGCCCTGGTGGGATTCCTTTACGCTTACGCCACCACGGGTGATTGGCGTTATTTCGATGCGGCAAAAAATATCTGGCAATTTATTAAAACATATCAAATTGATCACAGGTATGGCGAATGGTTCTGGTTATCCAGTTTGGATGCCTCCGTTGATTCCTATTACAAAGTCGGTTTTTGGAAGTGCCCTTATCACAATGGGCGCGCTATGTTGGAGGCAATGCGTTATTTACAACGCATTGCCTGATGTAACTACCGAGGCTTTTGTTGTTCTCTGCTAAATTTGTAAGACCTATAACCTACAGGTAAAGACGATGAAAACAATAAAACAACTTGGCATCTGGATGGCCGCATTCTTGTGTTGTTTAAGCTCGGTAACCTTTGCGGTTGAGCAAAAGAAAGCAACATATCAGCAGAATTTCGTGAAAGTAAAAGGTACGCGTTTCGAAAAAGCAGGCAAACCCTATTACATTGCGGGAACCAACATGTGGTATGCCGGTTATTTGGGTGCCGCCACTAAAGTCGGTGATCGCGCCCGCCTGGTAAAGGAATTGGATACGCTCAAATCCCTGGGGGTTAATAATTTGCGGGTGTTGGCGGTAGCGGAAAAAAGCGATATCAATTCCGTGGTTAAGCCTGCGACTACCAATGGTTTTGGCCAGTACGACGAAGAATTATTGAAAGGGCTGGATTTTTTATTGGTGGAGCTTGCCAAGCGTGATATGACGGTTGTGCTTTATTTAAATAATTTCTGGCAATGGTCGGGTGGCATGAGCCAATACATGAGTTGGGTGGATGGCAAGGCCATGGAAGATCCCAACGTAACCCATGAATGGGAAAAGTTTATGGCGCGCTCCGCCAGTTTTTACCAAAGCGCAAAAGCCCAGGAAGAATTCCGCAATACGGTTAGGAAAATTATTACGCGGGTAAATACGATCAGCGGTAAAGCCTATGCTGATGACGCCACGGTTATGTCCTGGCAGTTGGCAAATGAGCCTCGCCCCGGAAACTCCAAAACCGGTGCGAAGGAAAAACAAATCTATGTGGATTGGATAAACGCTACCACCGCGTATATTAAAGGACTTGATCCGCATCACCTGGTCAGTACCGGTAGTGAAGGCCTAATGGGTTCCGTTAACGATGCGAAATTATTTGCCGATGCCCATGCCAGCAAACATGTAGATTACCTGACCTACCACATGTGGATTCGCAACTGGGGTTGGTTTGATAAAACCAAACCCGCTGAAACCTGGGATGCAGGCTGGGCCAAAGGCAAGGAGTACTTGAATGTGCATATCGACATGGCGAAAACGCTTGGCAAGCCTATCGTGCTGGAAGAATTTGGACTGGATCGCGATATGGGCGGGTACGATATTAAAACGACCACCAAATACCGCGATAAATTCTACCAACACGTATTTGAGGTGCTCTGGCCCCGCATGCAAAAAGGCGAGCCTATTGCCGGTTATAATTTTTGGGCCTGGAATGGCGCGGCGCGTACCACGCGCAGCAATTACTGGTGGCATGAAGGCGATAATTTAATGGGTGACCCACCGCAGGAGCAGCAAGGCATGTATGGTGTGTTTGATACAGATGCCTCCACCATTGCGATTATCAAAAGCTTCAACTCCAACATTCATACGCTGAATCAATAGCGAGGACTCGATAATAAAAGTAAAAAACTGCAATAGGGATTGCAGTTTTTTTTGCAAACCCATTAATTTATATGATTAGTAATATTCATTAATGATTTATAAAAACAGACACAACCAGGAACCCACAATGACAAAAAAACTATTCATCGGCCTTGGCTTCATTGCCGCTTCATTTGTTATGGGCGCCCAGGCCCAGGCGCAAAAATTTGAGCAGCTCGCGAAAACCCCGCAACTGGGGTGGAATAGCTGGAATACCTTTGCTTGTAACGTGGATGAAAAAATGATCCGCGAAATGGCCGACGCCATGGTGTCATCGGGTATGCGGGATGCCGGCTATGAATACATCAATATCGACGATTGCTGGCACGGCGAGCGTGATAAAAACGGTTTTATCCAGGCCGATAAAAAACATTTCCCATCCGGTATGAAAGCGCTTGCAGATTATGTGCATTCAAAAGGTTTGAAGCTTGGAATCTATTCCGATGCGGGCAATACCACCTGCGCGGGCCGCCCCGGCAGCCGCGGGCACGAATACCAGGATGCGCTGACTTACGCTGGCTGGGGCATTGATTATGTGAAATACGATTGGTGCGATACCAAGGATATCAATCCGATTTCCGCCTATACCACCATGCGCGACGCGTTGCGCAAGGCGGGCCGCCCGATTTTATTCAGCATCTGCGAGTGGGGTGATAACAAGCCCTGGGATTGGGCCAAGGATGTCGGTCACTCCTGGCGTACTACCGGCGATATCTATCCCTGCTGGAACTGCGAGCACAACCACGGCTCCTGGTCATCCTGGGGTGTATTGCCCATCCTTGATAAGCAAGCGGGTTTGCGCAAGTTTGCCGGTCCGGGACATTGGAACGACATGGATATGATGGAAGTGGGCAATGGTATGACCGAGGACGAAGACCGCGCACATTTTTCGCTGTGGGCAATAATGGCTTCGCCGCTTATTGCCGGGAATGATTTGCGCAGCATGAGCGAGGCCACCCAAAAAATCCTGACCCATAAAGACATGCTGGCCATCAACCAGGACAAGCTCGGCGTCCAGGCGATGAAATGGATTGACGAAGGGGATATTGAAATTTATGTGAAGCCACTGGAAAAAGGTGAATTCGCCGTCCTGTTCTTAAATCGCGATGATGTAGCCCGCGATTACGTCCTGGATTGGAATTTCCACTACATGAAAGACGATATATCCAAACATGAAATTTTCTTTGATAAGAAAAAATTTACCTGGCGCGATATCTGGAATGGCGGTACTGGCACAACGGCTGAAAAATTTACCGCCAGGCTTCCCGCCCACAGTGTGGTGGTATTAAAGCTCACACCTGAAACCTGATATAAAAATAATTGGATTAATATGGCAATGGATTCGCCCGCGGGGCCGTTTATAAAACGGCTCCGCGCCACCAAGCCCCGCGTTTTTTTGACATCCATGTTTGCAATTAAATAATTTTGCAAACATCTTCCCGCACTCTTCCCGTTAAAAACACCCATTCATTTTCGGGTTTATGATTACCCAGGCGCCAGCATTCAACTTATGGCAACCGATCGCATTATGACCGGGGCATTCCGCCTATAGTAAGCACCTGATGTACACCCTGCTCAAGGAGAAAACCGGTGCAGCTTTTTGCTTACAATCCCATCGGCAAACCCGATGAATTGTTAATCTGGGTTGGCGTCCGCGGTGTTGTTACGCCACCGGCAATCGCGTTTGAAGTAAACGGGCAACCGCTAATCCCGCAAACATTGGCGGTGCCATTTGAGCACCTTGGTGACGGTGTTTACGACGCCAACAACCGCGCATTAAATCACCGTGCAATTTTCTCCTTCAGGTGGCCCGCTACCTATTCACGTTTTTCTATAGCTGTGATTGCCGGTGATCAACGGGTCACATTAAGCAGCAAGCAGCCGCCGGAAATGTTGCCGGAAAAAAATGCGGACAGTTTTAATATGTTGTTGTCATCCTGTTACTACCAGCGCAATGATCGCGCCCTGCCATTAGCGCAATTGGTTAAACGGATTAAACCCGTTCCCGATTTCACCGTGTTGGCCGGAGACCAGGTGTATCTGGATTTGCCGTCATTGCAAAATTTACCGCGTGAAAAAAGATCCCTGGCGCGCGCACTCGGGAAAAAATACCAATTCAATTGGTTCTCGGAATCCATGGGGCAACCCGGCCTGGCGGGATTACTCAGGCAAGGACCTGTGTTGTGCATACCGGATGACCATGAATTCTGGAATAACTACCCATTATTCCAGGTGCAATTGGACAACACCCATCGCAAGGAAGATCGAGCTAATTGGGGCGCGCTGGCAACACAATTATTTGTGCGGTACCAAATGTCGCCAGCGCAACGCAATGGTTTTTTCCGGCGGGATATAACGCCATTAAATATGTTGTTCCTGGATAGCCGCACCCGGCGTGACCGCCGTGGGAAACATATGTTTAATGCGGCAACCCAGGCTGCCATTACCCGATGGAAGCAGGATTTGTTAAAACGCAAACGCCATAACCAACCGGCAATTGGTTTACTCAGTTCAGGCCAGGCATTGGTTATTGAGAAACCCGGTGTATGGGAGCGCCATCTGGCCGATATGGAAATGGTGAACTATGAAGATTTTGCTGTGATAAAAGACGCACTCGACGAATTATTCATTGCGGAAATACCGGTCATCTACCTCACGGGCGATGTGCATTGGGGCCGGATACTGGAGGGGAAAAACCAGCGCGGGAAAATACTTTTCTATGAAATTATTTCTTCGCCCTCGCGTTTGATAGATACAGTAATCAGCGACCAGAAAAAAGAAATACAAAATAAAATTCGCAACTTTTTTGGCGCGCCGGAACCTTTTCCCCGTCATCCGGAAGCGCCAGGCGTAGCGCCGGACATCAAGTTCGCCACTATCAAACTGGAAACCTTGCACCGGCAACAGGGGGACCATGTGGCGCTGTTACGTTTCCATGCGATTCCCGGTGGGTTGGAATTTCACATTGATTATGTGTGTACTGACCCGAATGAAAAAAAACGCCGCGCCTACTCGTCCAGCCATGGCCCGTTTAAATTAACGAGCCAGTAACAACATTATTTTCGCGAGGAAAGGTAATGATTAAACAAACACTTTCGACGCAACCGTATAACCATAGCGATGTCCGCGACCTGGTACGCATTAAACGCGAAGCCAATTTGGACTGGCTAAAGCGCGCTTATGAAAGCTTTGAACTTATGGATGTTGCCCAATGGAGTTTTATTGTATTGGCCGGTGGAAAAGATGTAGCGGCGTTCCGTATCCGTGTGGCCCAATCCCATTTGCGCTGTGACATGCTGCCCTCCTTCTGGTCTGAATGCGCCTTGCTTAAAATTGAAAGTGATGATTTCTCAAATGCTGCCTTTTTTAATTTGCCGTTATTCCAACCGGCGACCTTAAGTTACGCGCCCACACGCAACGGCCTGGTGCAATTGCCGTTTAAAAAATTACCCACGCAAAAGGATTATCCCAACCTCGCATTGTTAGCGATTCCGGTGCCGCAGGAAAGAATCCTGCAATCGCTCGCGGAGTATCAAAAAGCGCGCGTCAGCTACAATGCTGTGGAAAATATCTTGCCCTGGCTTGCATTTGTGTGGGGGGCGGGCAATGCGGAAAATCCGTTGATGCAGCAGATAGGTTTCCCCTCGGCAGTCATGTTGAACCAGGTTTACGGCGCGCAGGGATTCGACCTGGCGCCCGGCGTTAATGCCGATTTATCGACACCGGAAACCTTTTGGAGTGGGGTAAAGCACTGGCAGGATTTCTACAGCAAAACCCAACCGGATGGTTTGCTACCCAAAGCGCGTTATGTGGTAGACCACATGTACGATATTGATGAGAACTGATTTTCCCGCAGCAGAAAGCCGGCGAATACGCTGGCTTTTACAGCGCTTCGTCGGGGATTAATGTCAATTCGATCCGGTTGTTATTTTGCGCAATGGTATTCCAGTCGCGCGCACTTATTGTGGGGATTCGTTCGGGATAAGTGTCCGGTCCCTCGGCGGCGCCGATCTGTATCCGGATGGTGGAGTTGGGTGTGCGGCTTAAATTGCTGAGCATCATATTGGTTTCGCGGACATATTCATCCATTACGCGTTCCAGCATATAAATTTCACTGGAGAGCATACAGTCGCCCAGTGTCGCTTCGGGTTTGGCGAGCTGGGCGATGCCCATGTTATCGATTGAGACGCAAAAATTCCCCACATAAATAGTCACTTGCGCCATGCCCTTAAAACCATTGCTGGCGATGCGATGCAACAGTTCGTGCAAACGCAACACCGGTTTTGGGTCGATGGTATTTTGCTTAAATGCAAGCGTGCCGTTTTGATTAAATGTCCAGGCGAGGTCGGCGATAAAATCGTTTCCGGTGGTTGCCAGTGCTGCTTGTTGTACCTCGGGATTTTGCGGCGCGGAGGGGATCGATTCCGGTTCCCGGTTAACGCGCGTGGAGACCTCTTGCAATTGTTTGCCCAACTGCTCCTGCACTTGGGTGCTGCGGTTCAATTGTTGGCTGATTTGCAGCAGGAAGTAAGCGATAACAGCCAGGGCGGCCAGCGACAACACCAGGGTGGTAATTGACCAACCGGCCTTTCCTTTTAGCGGCACCGGTTCCTCGGGTGGCGGCAATGCCGGCGTTGCCGGTGGTTGCTGGTGTTGCAATATATCGTTCAGTTCCTCGCGCAAATTCTTGCGCAATGCTTGCAGCTCCCGCACCACGCGGGAAGTGATAAAACGGCGGTTGTCTTCCAGGGTGTGTTCCATGTGGCTCAAACGCAATTCCAGGTTGCGCGCCTGCTCCTGCACTGCCGGATTGGGGGCGCGCCGTTCGATGCGATGGGTATTGATGTCGGTAACCTTGTTTGCCGCGGCTATTAATTCGGGGCTTTCTATCTGATCCGCCACAGGTTCCTGTTGTTCTGTGGGATAAATGTGGATGGCTTCCATCACCTTGGATAGATCCGTCGCATTGATGGTGTCCTTGCTCACGACATCCAGAGCCCCCAGCGCGCGCGCCTGGCCGGTATAAACATCGCCGCTTTGGGCGGTATACATAATTACCGGCACCATCGCCGTTTCGGGATGGGATTTAATAATTTGCAGCGCGCGGAAGCCATCCATCCCCGGCATGGTATGGTCCATGAAAATAACATCGGGAACATGGTGGGCAAGGTAACGCAATGCGGCTTCGCCCGAATCGGCGACATCTATATCCAGCGGATAGCGGCGCAGCATTTTCTTCAAGCGGTATTGGGCGGTCGTCGAGTCATCAACAATCAGGGCGCGTTTGTTGGCCATGGCAGTAATCCCGCAATTATTAAGGCGATTATTATTTGCGCAGGTTATCAAAGAATGGTGTGCCAGTGGTTAACCTGAATCACAACCTGAGCAGGCTTATAGCCAAAGAATCTAGCCACGTAAAAAAAATGCGATAGCCGCCGCAATCCAGCCGCTGATGGCGAGGAGCTTCCACACTTTGTCCGGGTGCGTTTCCATTAGCGGTTGCGCGCGCGCGCTGAGCCAATTGGGGTTGGGGCGTTTTAAATCCTGTTGCCATTCACTCAGGGCTTCATAACGGTGTGCGGGGTTTATGCTGAGTGCTTTTTCCAGGGCCCTGTCCAGCCAGTAAGGTACCAATGGGTTGTGTTTCATCGCGGAGATGTATTGGAGTTTTTGGAAGCTTTTTAAATCCATGGCCTTACTGTAGGCGCTGCCGTAGGGCAGTTTCCCGGTCAGCATTTCGTAGAGCAACACCGCCAGGGAGAACTGGTCCGACGCTTCGCTCGCCGCCCCGCCGTAACGGTATTCGGGTGCGGAATAATCAAGCGTGCCGAGGATATTGTCGCGTGTAAACGGCGCCCCGGCTTCCTGCACACCGGCCACCCAACAGGAACCGAAATCCACAATCATCGGCCCTTTGCCGCTGATAACAATGTTGTCTGGCTTTAAATCCTGGTGCAGGGTTTCCTTGCGATGGAAGGCGCGTATACCACGAATCAAACCTTCTGTAAGCTCCACGGCGTCCAGGATCGATAAGATGCCGCGCTCTTTCAGTAGTTGGGTGAGGGTAGGGCCAGGAATATATTCAGTGAGGTAATACAAACACGAACGCGCTTCCGCGGCGGGAATCACGCGCACTACCGCCGGGCTATGAATGCGCGCGCCTATCCAGGCTTCCATGACAAAGCGTTCGATAAACGCCTTGTCATCCTGGTAAAGTTCGGACGGGGTTTTCATCACCAGCAAATTATTTTTTTCGTCTTCCACCAGGTAAACCTGGCTCCGCGTTGATTCGTGCATAATTTTTTTGATGCGCAAACCATCAATACTTTGACCCGGCGATAACACGGGCGGAAATGGCAAGCGCGACAAAACCTGGACGGCGTCATCCTGCCCCGCTGTGCCCAAATTTTCCACACGCAATGCCTGGATACTTAAATTGTCCTGGCTATTATGTTGCAGCGCGAGGGGCAGCGCCCGGCTCACCAATTCATCGAGGTTGTCGCGGTTATTTAAAACCAGGCTTTTAAATTCGGCCGCTGGAATTGCTTCGTGAATGCCATCGCTGGTCAAAATAAAAATATCGTCGCGTTGCAATTCCAGGCTGTGCATATCCACTTCAAGGTAAGGATCGGCGCCCATGGCCCGGCTTAGATGCGTGGTGAGTTTATCGATGCGCTGGGTATGGTCACGCGTGAGCAATTCCAGATTGTCGTCGCGCAAACGGTACACACGCGTATCGCCGACATGGAAAATAAATCCGCTGTTGCCTTTCAATACCAGCGCGGAAAACGTAGTGAGATAACCTTCACCATAAATCGAGTTCTGGCTTCGTCCCCATAAACTGGAATTCAAACTTTGGATCACGCGCACCGCAGACTGTTGCGTGCGCCAGGTATCGGGCGTCGCATAATAATCGCTAAGGAAACCGGCAATGGCAGTCTGGCTGGCTTCGCGCGCGGCTTTGCTGCTGCTAACACCGTCGGCAATAGCAACAGCTATACCCTTGGTGGTGAGCAAATTGCCATCGGGGATGCGCGCACCTACAGTATCCTGGTTTTCCGGCTTGCGGCCTGCATCGCTTTTTTGCGCGAAAGCAATTTGCAGAACTGATTGCAGGTGATCCATAGGGTTATTCTATAAAAAGAAAAATGTTCGCAAGAAAGCTTGGAAAATTTGCATTGGCACCATCTTGCAGCAGAAACGCAGTATAGCCCGATGAGGCAATCGAAGACAGGATGTCGATGATTAGCCTCCATCGGTGGGTTCACGGCGTGCCTCACCGGGCTATACAGCGCTTTTCTGTGCGCGTGGTTTTTTTAACTCACTTCAATACGATGCAAGGAACCGTCTTCATTCACCTCAACAACATGGCCTTTGGGCTCCTTCAGGAATTGCACGAACACCAGGCCAATCGCTGCGGCACCGGCAAGCATATAGAAGAAGGCCTGGATATCGATGAAGGTATTCATCGTCAGGAAAAACAGCGCACCGGTATTGCCGTAGGCGCCGGCAAGCCCGGCGATCTGGCCGGTCATGCGGCGCTTAATTAAGGGCACTACGGCAAACACCGCTCCGCAACCGGCTTGCACGAACAGCGAACAAATAAATACGGCGGCAAATGCAAGGTACAGCGGCCAGCCGGCATTAATTTGCGACAGCAATAAATAACCGGCGGTCACACCGGCGAGGATCAGTGTCATGCTGGAGCGGCGGCCGAACTTATCGCTTGCCCAGCCACCACCCGGCCGCGCCACCAGGTTCATAAATGCGAAAGAACCGCCGAGCATGGCCGCCTGGGTTACGCTTAAGTCGGCAAAGGTAGTCATAAAAAATGCGGGCAATACTGATACCACCGCAATTTCAGAACCGAAGGTCGCAAGGTAGGCCCAGCTTAAAATCGCTACTTGCTTGAATTCATATTTGTCATGTTCGGGCGCGCCTTTTTTCAACATATCTTTATTGACACGATAAATTTGTGAAAACTGGAAGATAAATAACCCGAGCAATACCGCATACAACACATAGGTTGCTGCATGGCTTAACAGGCCGAGGTTGGTGGGCGACATTTTCCAGGCCAGTACCGCGAGGATTAAATACATGGGCACATTCATCATCAGGTAAAACACAAAATCCTTTTTGCTGGTGACCTCCAGGCCGCCGGATTTTTTGGGTTTGAAATAAGTTGATCCTTTCGGTGTGTTGCGCACAGTTAAATAAAAAGCCACGCCATACACCATGGCAATAATCGCAGCGGTGCCCATGGCGTAGCGCCAGCCATCCTCGCCCCCGAATACATGGATTGCTAAAAAAGGTAAGGTGAATCCGGCCGCGGCCGCGCCAAAATTCCCCCAGCCGCCGTAGATCCCTTCCGCCAATCCGACCTGGCGTGCGGGAAACCATTCACTGACCAGGCGGATGCCAATCACAAAACCGGCGCCGACAAAACCCAATAAAAAACGAAAGAGCGCGAGTTGCTCGTAAGTCTGCGCGGCGGCGAAGGCAATCAGGATCAGACCGGAAAAAAACAGCAATACTGAATAAATTGCGCGCGGGCCAAATTTATCCACCAGGCTACCCACCAGGATACGCGCAGGAATTGTCAGTGCCACGTTCAGGGTCAGGAGTGCGGCCCATTGTTGCGGCGTCATATTAAAAGACGCGGTAATCAGCGGCTTCAATGGTGGCAAGCTGAACCACATTACGAAGGTAAGGAAAAACGCGAACCAGGTGAAGTGTAACGTCGCAACGGATTTATTGGAGAAATCCAGAAGGTTTAAACGATGTGTGCTCATGGCATATTTTCCGGCAGGCAATTTTACAGGATTAGCGGAGGTGCACCCGGTTGGAGCGGTGTTGACCCTGCTATCGGGAAGTGCACAGACTTCTACAGCCGATTTTGCAACCCCTATGCCAACACCCGAGCGGTGCATTCCTGGATGGTTTTTTTGAGCGATACCCCGTTTGGGAGCAAATTGCACGGGCGGTGTGCGCCAAATCAAAGCCGAAAATAAATATTTTGGTTCCCCATGGTGCAATCGCGGGCGTTCGGGTGGCTATGCACCTTTTTGGCCGGACGAAGGGCAACGAGGAATTGCCTTGCGGTAAAAAATGCGTGAAGAAGAAGCAAAGTAAGTCGTTGATTGCCAATGGCAGTGACCTAAATATCGGTTTTTCCAATATTTTTTATGAAACCAATAACCAACTTTGTGCAAGGCTGCTTTGTCGGTTTGCACTTAAATGATGTAAACAACCTGTGCATAGTGTTCAAAGATTGTGCTTTTTATCGCTGATTTTGCCGGAGTTTTAATCTGGTGCATAAAAATCTTATTGCGATAAGCGTATTTTCGCTTTTGTGGCTTGGTTATTGCTGAGTGCGCCTCATTAGATAACCTTGAGGTTTGGGTAATGAGTGGAAATAGTGCAAAGCTGAATATATTCTCGTTTGCGGGTAAAACGAAAATCCTGCACCTGACATGGATAGCCTTCTTTATTACGTTTATCGTCTGGTTTAACCACGCCCCACTGTTGCTGGCCATCCAGCAGAGTTTTGGTTTAACCGAACAACAGATAAAAACCCTGCTGATACTCAACGTAGCGCTCACCATTCCCGCCCGCATTGTGATCGGAATGCTGGTTGATTCATTCGGTCCGCGTAATATTTATTCGCTATTGCTCATTATTACCGGGTTCCTCTGCCTGTTTTTTTCCCTGGCGACCAGTTTTGAAGCGCTGGCGTTGGCGCGTTTTCTGTTGGGGTTTGTGGGGGCCGGGTTCGTTATCGGTATCCGTATGATCAGCGAATGGTTTCCCGCGCGCCAAATGGGGTTGGCAGAAGGAATTTATAAAGGGCTGGGCAATATAGGGTCGGCTGCCGCGGCCGTTAGTTTGCCCACCATTGCATTGGTTGCCGGTGGTGAGGAGGGTTGGCGTTATGCCACCGGTTTAACCGGCCTTATCGCGTTTGTATATGCGTTTATTTATTACGCCTCGGTAACCGACACCCCGGCGGGCTCAACCTATTTCAAACCGAATAAATCCGGCGGCTTGGAAGTCACCAGCAAAAAAGATTTTATCCTCTACTTGCTCGTCAATGTTCCCATGTATGGCGCGCTTGCATTGCTCGCCTGGAAAGTTAATTCGCTGGGCTTAATTACCACCACCACGATGTACGCTATTGATGCCGTATTGGTTGCCATCTTTTTATTGCAATGCCGCAAAATTTACAGCTTGAACCAGCAGGTTTTTTCCAAACCCGTCGATAAATTGCAGCAATACAAATTCAAGCAGGTTGCAATTTTAAGCCTCGCCTACGCTGTTACCTTCGGTTCTGAATTGGCAGTAGTTTCCATGTTGCCGATGTTTTTCCAAAATACATTTGCCGTTCCCGTAGCGCTCGCCGGTGTTTTTGGTGCCTGCTTTGCGGGCGTGGATATTGCCTCTTGCCCATCCGGTGGCTGGATCAGCGATAAGTTCGGCCGCAAAAAGTCCCTGGTGGTTTTACTGGTGGGGGCGGCTATCGGATTTTTTGCCATGTCGATGATTACCAGTGCTTGGCCCATTGCACTCGCTGTTGCCACCATGATGTGCTGCTCATTCTTTTTAGGTTCCGCCGCCGGCTGCGTATTCGCGGTAGTACCTTTGATTCGCCGCAGCCTTACCGGGCAAATCGCGGGCATCGTAGGCGCATACGGCAATATCGGTGCGGTGGTTTTCCTCACCGTATTCTCCTTTGTCAGTACCCCGGCATTTTTCCTTACCATCGCGGCGAGTATTGCCGTTACCGCCGTGGCCGCGATGTTATTGGAAGAACCCAAAAGCAGCATGTTTGAAGTTCTGCCCGATGGCCGTGTGCAAATGGTGGAAATGCACTGATGAACGACTGGCACCTCAACAGCAATTTAAGTTTTACTGTCGGTCAATTTTCATCGCCGGGAATTAAGTTGCAAAACGAAGATGCCATTGGTATTCGCATTCCCGAAGGCATGTTGCTGGATACCAAAGGCGCTGTTGCCATTATTGCGGACGGGGTAAGCGCTGCTGAAGCAGGGAAAGAGGCCAGCGAAACCTGCGTGCGCAATTTCCTCGCCGATTATTTTTCCACACCGGATACCTGGACAGTAAAAAAATCCACCACGCAAGTCTTGGTTGCGCTGAATCGCTGGTTATATTCGCGCGGCCAACATTTCCGTGAAGCGCAAAAAGGTTTTGTCAGTACGCTTAGCTGCATTATTTTCAAATCCCAGAGTGCATATATTTTCCATGTGGGTGATTCGCGTATTTATCGCTTGCGTGCGGGTAAACTGGAACAGCTCACGCGCGATCACCGCACGATAATTAGCGAAGACCAGTCCTACCTGGTGCGCGCCATGGGGTTGGATGTATCGCTTGATGTGGACTGCAAAACTATCGATCTGGAAGAAAACGATATTTATTTGCTCACCACCGATGGCTTACATGATTTTGTCAGCGATGAAAAGCTGGCCGGCTTTCTAGCATTGGCGGGTGATGATTTTGAAACCCTGGCACAACAATTGGTTGCCATGGCGGCGGCCAATAACAGCGATGACAACATCAGTTGCCAAATACTGCGCATTGATTCGCTGCCTGCACAAAATGTGGATGACGCCTGCCAGAAACTCAGCGCCTTGCCGTTTCCGCCGCACCTGAACCCGGGCATGGTTATAGATGGTTATCGTATCGATAAGGAGTTGCACGCGAGCAGCCGCAGCCAGGTATATCTGGTAACGGATACCGAAACCGGCCAACAATACTGTATGAAAACACCATCCATTAATTTTGTGGATGATCCCGCCTATATCGAGCGATTTATTTTAGAGGCCTGGATCGGCAGCCGTATCCATAACTCCCACGTGGTCAAGGTAATTGCAACAAACAAAGCGAAAAGCTGCCTCTATTATTTAATGGAATACGTTGACGGTATTACCCTCAGCCAATGGATCAAGCAAAATCCGAAGCCCCCCGCACAGGATGTCATTTACCTGGTGGAACAAATTTGCAAAGGGCTGCGCGCTTTCCATCGCCGTGAAACCCTGCACCAAGACTTGCGTCCCGCCAATATCATGGTGGATCGCAACGGTGAAATAAAAATTATTGATTTTGGTTCATGCCTGGTAAAAGGCATCGCTGAAATCAGCTCGCCAATTGCCCGCGAACGGATTTTGGGCACTGCTGAATATTCACCGCCGGAAACTATTTTGCACGGCCGCAGCGATGAAAAATCCGATCTTTTTTCGCTCGCGGTTATTGTGTTTGAAATGCTTACCGGCACCGCCCCTTTTGATGGCAAGCTGGGCAGTTGCCGCAATGAGCGCGCTTATTTAAACACACGTTATAATCCCACCTACGACATTAACCCGCTTGTCCCCTTCTGGATGGATGGCGCCATCCGCAAAAGCCTGCGCTATGACCCGGAGCGCCGCCATGGCGATGTCTCGGAATTCCTGCACGAACTGCAACACCCCAATCCCAAATACAAGCAACACTATCGCGCGCTATTGTTGGAAAAAAATCCGGTGCGCTTCTGGCAATACCTTTCCGGCGGTTTGTTTGTGGCCTTTTGTGTGGCTTTGTATTTTTAGGTGTGTTCTGTCAGGTTTAACCTTTCGGTAGCATATATTGCTTATGGTATTTATATAATGCGAAAAAAATACACAGGATCACTTGGTGAAACCCAATTTCCTACGGAATTGCATACTTCTGTTGAGCTTTGCTTTCCCGTTGAGTCGCGGTAGTAGATTGCAATCGTTCTGTTTTGTGCTTGGGCAGAAAGCGCCATAGATAACCAGGCTTTGCATTTATCTTTTTGGGAATCCACGTCTAACGAACATAACGTGTGGACGCCGTATCCATTGTTTACGTGAAGTGCATGATCAACCCCAAGATAAGTTATCTTTCCTTCACAGTTGTAATCTGCACTTACATAGGAAGAAATTGCCAATAGCACAAAAACTATAATTTTTTTCATTAGATGTTCTCCATGTTTTAATTACAAACCATCCTCTCGATCGGCTTGTGATAATTTGTGGTTTACTTTGGGATTAGGCGATAGTGACCTGATTATCTAGCCACACTTGGCTAAGCGGCGGTTGAATTTTACGCGGATTTTGCCGGGTAGCAACTGGGGGAAAGAAGTTGCAACAAATGGAATTAGTAGGACGGACCCAGTAAACGTCAAAAAATAGCTATTTGTGACGTGCCTCGCTTGGAGGCAGGCTTTGCAGCCGAGCGGGGCTCTGGCATATCATTGTGCATAACTTATGGGTTGCCTGGCCCAACCAATACAAGCTAAGGATTACCCATCATTAAAAAAGTTGCACAGCAACAGGGATAATTAATACCACAACCACTGCACTCGGGAGTGCTTGCAATTCCCATTAATAAGCACATGAGGCAGATATGAAAAATTTCCAGCCGCGCATCATAGGTTGCGTGTTTTTAGCGTTAGTGGTTGCAGCACCGCTGGTGGGTGCGCAAACCGAAGATTACGTTGCGGATAGTATTTTTACCCAGGGCATAGAGGGCCCGGCGGTGGATGCGCAGGGTAAGTTATATGCGGTGAATTTTGCTCGGGAGGGCACTATTGGTATTGTGGATAAAAAACATAATGCGCAATTGTTTGTCACCTTGCCGCAAGGCAGTACCGGGAATGGTATCCGCTTTGGTCGCAATGGCTATATGTATGTGGCGGATTATTCTGCGCATAATATTCTAAAGATCGATCCGAAAACCAACGTCATCAGTGTGTATGCGCATAGCGATAAAATGAACCAGCCAAATGATATTGCGATAGCTAGATCCGGCATTATTTATGCGAGCGATCCCAACTGGAAAGACAATACCGGTAATTTATGGAAGGTGGCCGTGGATGGTACTGTGTCGTTGCTGGAAACCAATATGGGCACGACCAATGGTGTTGAGGTCAGCGCCGATGAAAAACATTTATACGTAAATGAAAGCGTGCAGCGCAAGGTCTGGAAGTACGACATTGACCAGGCGACGGGCAATGTAAAAAACAAGCGGCTGTTAATCCAATTTAATGACCATGGCCTGGACGGTATGCGTTGCGATGCGGCAGGCAATTTATATATTGCGCGTTATGCTGCCGGTGAAGTTGCCGTGGTATCTCCGCAGGGCACCTTGCTGCAACGCATTCAATTAAAAGGCCAAAAGCCGACCAATGTCGCGTTTGGCGGTCAGGGTGGACGAAGTGTGTATGTTACCCTGCAAGATCGCGGTGCGATTGAAACTTTCCGCAGTGAATTGCCGGGGCGCGAGTGGTTGTTACTCACAAGATAAAATGACATTGATTGAATTTGCGTAATGGGAATTACACAAGGATTAAAAGCCCGTTTGGTGATGCGGGCTTTTTTAATGGGCAAACTTTACCTGGTTAACCTTATTGCGGCGGTGATAAGCGGTCCCAGATTTCCTGGGCGTTATAGCTGTTTTTTTCCGGGCGAATTCCCCTGCCCATATGGATATCCAGCAAGGCGAGCGTATAGGTTTCCACCATGGGTTCCTGTGCAGGTGTGCGCCGGATTTGGCTGCGGCAACCCAGTAAACCGCATTGGCGTGTCCGGGTTAGGTCAGTTGTGGAAGGCCATCCATCCTGGTGATCCAATAGGCGAATGCGTTCCTTGCTTACTGCAAACCAATCGTAACCCGCAGCGAGTGTGAGTTCAGCCGCGCGTCGCAACGCATAATTTTTTGCGGCGTTGCGCTGGTTGCCCCGCGCTTTGAATTGCACGCGATAGCTGGTGTTGTCCAATGCAATTTCCTGGTAGCCGACGCCATCATTTTTAGCAGCGCGGTAATTGGAAACGCTGCTGCACGCTGTTATCGACAAGGCGACAAACAAAATTAGAAATATGTTCATTTTGTTTCCCCCGCATGGGTGTGGTTAGACCAGTGTTGTTCTATAGCGCGCTGTTCGGCAGTGGCATCAAAGGCTTCGCCTTCAATCATTTCATCCAGTGCATCGTCCAGTTTTGAGCCGCCGCTTGCCGGTTGGTAATCGCCTGCAACACGGGTTTCCTGCCCAATGCTGGTTACCAGCTCCCAGTGGTTATCGGTGCGGCACGCAATATTTTCTGTAGCATTTTCGCGCTCCATTAACTGGAATTGTCGACAGTAATCACCGCGTTTATTGATAAACGTCAGGCGCGGTTTAACCTGGCTGCCATCTGCCAGCGATTGTTCGGAACCACTCGGATTTTGTTCAAGTACCCGGGCGATGGCATTCCAGTCGCGCGCCGCTTGATCGGTCGGCAACCATTGCACAACACCTATGCCCATCAGTACGGCTGCGCAGGCGGCCACCGCGGCATAGCGTTGGAAACCCGGCAGTTTTTTGCGCGCCGGAAACGCGATGACATTGGTGGCCGGTTTACTGTCTTCATCCAGCAGGCGGCTGACAGCGGCGGACATGGGATGTTCATCAATACGCGCATAGTGGCGGGCGACCTGTTCATCCACCATGGCTAAGTCTGCAAGGCGGTTCGCGAGGCTTTCATCTTCGCTGATCCCCTGGCGAATCATTTCCATTTCGTCCTCGGGTAATTCGGCATCCAGGAAAGCGGAAAGTTGTTCATCGGAAATTTTCATATGCGGTTCCTCAGGTGCCTTTGTGCGCCGGTGTTCCGGAAACAGGGTTCAAAAAACCGGCGAGGGCAATACGCGCACGCGCGAGCCTGCTCATTACCGTTCCGGTGGGTATGCCCAGTGTTTCGGCCACTTCCTTATAAGACATTCCCTGCACTGCCACCAGGGCAATGATGGAGCGCTGTTCGTCGGGCAATTGGTCCATGGCGGCATCCACCTGCGCAAGGGCTATCTGGTTGTGGATGGCTTGTTCACCATCCGTCGCTGGTTCCTCCGTGTCATCCAGCGCATAGGTGTTGCGCTGGCGGACTTTGCGCGCGCGGTATTCGTCTATCCACAAATTGCGGCACACCCGGAAGGCCCATTTTGCGGGCTCAATGTCGTCCGGCAGGCCGCGCTCCAGTAACCGCTCAAGGGTGTTTTGCAGCAAGTCATCGGCATCGGCGGCGGAGCCGGTAAGCGAATAGGCGAAACGGCGTAGCATGGGCGCCAAACGGGTGAGTTCTGGTTTAATCGTTGGGTTTGTCATAACGGCGGTCTTTTTCTCGCTTTGGCTCGGCCGGGGCGATCAGCTTCCCCGGGTATCTATCCAGTAAACGGCCCGGTATTGATTTTATTCCCGCCTGAAAGGTTTTTTTCAGGAATTTTTTTTCCGCAAAAACGTTTTCTAGTGAAGGCCGATCCATTTTTGTGTTTAATTTTCCTATCCCATTGAGTGAAACCCCATGAAACCTTTATCCCTGACGACTTTCTTCCTGGCCTGCCTGTGCCATGCCGCCGCTACGCAAGTGCTGGATACTGTTGAACACCAGGTTAACGGCGTTACGCGCGAACTGGAGCGGGTGAGCGGCGAGGTGCAGGAAGCAATTCGCAAAACGGCGGAAGACGAACTGTCCACGCAAGGATTGCTGGATAATCCCCTCGATAACCCGCTCACCGATGCCGTTACCCAAACCGCCGATGACCTGGCGGCCAATGGTTTGGCGAAGGTACTGCCGATCCTCAACCAACGGGGTGAAACCCTGTTTGTGGAGGTGCGTGTAGAGGATAGCTGGCGCGCGGTGGAACGCGAATGGTTAATGATGCTTGACCAACCCGGTTTGAAAGCATTGGCGGTTCTCGATGTTGAAATTATCGAGCAAACCAGATTTGCCGGACTTGGGTTGCAACTGGTGCGTTTTCGTGTTCCCGGGGCGCTGGATTCCTATGCGGCGTTGAAAAAACACCTGCCCGCGCATTTGCATGAGCAACTGGACCGCAACCATGTTTATGCGCCCCAGGCGACAGGTGTCACCCCTCCTGCGAATGGTTCGGCAACGGCAAATAGTCTGGTAATCGTGGAGGGTGGCTGCAACGCGCAACGTATCGGTATGGTTGATACCGCCATCAATACCCGGCACCCGGCGTTTGCGCGGAGCCACATTGAATTAAAAGACTTTGCCGGTAAAGAATTCCCGGCGCCCCTTGCACACGGTACGGCGGTCGCCGGGGTGTTGGTGGGCAGTGGGGCGGGATTGAAGCCCTTGTTACCGGCGGCCCACTTGTATGCGGCCTCGGTATTTTATCCGCGCAATGAATATACCCAGGGGGCGACTATGATCAACCTGGTGCGCGCCCTGGATTGGCTGGTGGAAAAAAAGGTTGCGGTGATCAATATGAGTTTGGCCGGGCCAGATAATAAAATCCTCGCCCTGGCCGTGGGTAAGACCCTCCAGGCGGGGGCCGTGATTGTCGCGGCTGCGGGTAATGAAGGCCCGGCGGCACCGCCCATGTACCCGGCGGCTTATCCCGAGGTTATTGCGGTGACGGCGGTGGATCAGGGCCAGCGCATTTATCGCTGGGCGAACCGCGGGGATTACATTGATTTTGCTGCCCTGGGTGTTGCCGTGTTGACGGCGCGCGGTGATGGTGGTTTCGGCAGGGAAAGCGGCACTTCCATGGCGGCACCGGTGGTAGCGGCGGCGGCCGCCTGTGCTGCAAATGAAGTTCAAAAATCCGCTGGCGGGAATTCGCTAACAGGTATCAGGGAACGATTAATAAATCGCGCAACCGATTTGGGGGTGCCGGGCCGCGACCCGATATTTGGTTACGGCCTTATGCAGTGACACCAGGCACTTTTTAAAACCCGCACCTTAAAAACCAGCCTTCAACGTTAATGAACTGATGGTTTCTGAATAGTTCGCGGAATCCAGGTTAGAGGTGTAATCGCCCCGCTCCACTTTTCCCACCAGGCTTAACCAGCTATTGGCCTCCAGTTGCCACTCCAGGGTAGTTACATTGCGTTTATCCTGGCGTTTTGCTTCCAGGGCCGGGGTTATCGCGGAGTAATCGCGGTCATCGTAGCGCCAGCCCAACTGTAGGCGATTATTCTTCGTGCCTAGTAAAAATTGATGGCTAAGGCTGGCCCGGAAACTGGTACCGTCAAAATCAAATTCGTTGGCTGAAGCCTTCTCGGTTTCATCGGCAATTCCCAGCGTGATAAATGTTTTTCCTTGTTGGAAAAACAAAAACACATCGCCGTTTACACTGTGGTTGCTGGCATTGCGTTCGCCGCTGGTTGGAAAATCCTTGTCCTGGTCATTAATTGCCGCGCGCACAAAAATGGTTTGGTTAAACAACCGTGACAGGTAAAAGCTGCGTTGTTGCAAGGTCAGGAAGTCCCTGCTGTCCAGCGCGGCATCCGCGTAGTGATAGCTCAATCCCGCCGTTAAGGGGTGGAAACTGTAGCTGCCGTCCACGAAGGCCTGCTTGATTGCCAAATCAAAAGCGCTGTTATCCTGGTACGTTTTATTGTTGTAACTCAAACCGCCTTTCATTTTTATTTTTTCCGTGGCTTGCCACTGGGTGTTGGCGCGCGCGTTGAATAACATCGCCCAATCGCCCGTCGCTGAATTCCGGTCGAGTTCTATAACCGACAAATTGGAGTCGTATTCGGCACCGGTTTCCAAATCAACTGTTGCAGTGGGGGTTGCCGCCATCACGGAATTAATAAACGCAATGCTGCTGGCGAGAAGTGAAGAAAAAATAATGTTGTTCATGATAATTGCTCCGCAGGAATAACCGGCGCCGAGGCGCCGATCCAGGCAGGTTGCGAACGGAATTAATTGCCGAGTTTCAGGCTATCGCCAAGCGCGGTATTGATAGTGCTATCCACGGCGGTATTGATGGAGGAATTGATTGCATCCTCAACACCGGTTTGGACGCTGTTATTGATGGTGTTGCTGACGGTATTGGAAACTGATCCTTCAATGGAACTGTCAACCCATTGGCTCACGCTGCCTTGCACTTTATTGTCCACCGCTGCTGTCGCTACTGCGTTGATTTGCTTATCCACTACCGCATTTACCTGGTTGCCAAGATTGCCGAGATTTTGTTGGACCTGGGCATTAGCATTGTTTGTTTGGGTGATTGATCCCGACAGGCTTTGGTTGGCAGTTGCAGCCAGGTTTGCCGCACCTTTTTGGCCCTGCTCAAGCAACGCCGCTTTTTGCGCATCTATCGTTGCCAGGGATTTTTCCGCACTTAATACCGCGTCACCCTTGGCACTTACCGCTGTTGACGCGGTGCTGTTCAATGGCGCTGGCTCAGCGGTTCCAGGTTCGCTTTCTTCAGTGGCTTCGGGTGCCGGGGTCGCAGTGGTGTGTTGCTGTGCGGAACCGCTCAATGAAAGGCTGGCTCCCTGGGTATTGCTTTGGCTGTTAATAGTGGCCCGGGTAGTGGTATCGGTGCTGGCAGCCACAGAAATATCGGCAGCCCAGCCAGCGTTGGCAGTAAGGCCGCAAATGACCAGTAATAAAATATTCTTGTTCATGATGTAATCCTCTGGGTTCGGGTTAGGCAAGCCGGAATGTTTGGCTTGTAACCTGTTAACGAAAGAGGATGTATTTTTATTCCCGACGACATAAAAAATTTTTTAACAAGCCGGGTTTTAACGGGATTGGGATGGAGAAAAAAGCCACCGGGATTCCTCCGCAGTGGCTTTCCGGGCTCGGTTTATGCAGCGGTTATATAAACCGGCAAGGTGAATTCCTGGCGAATGGATTTACCGGTTAGGCTACATTGCGTTTTAGTGAACGCATACGGTTATGGCATTCCTGCATGGATATAAGGATGTAATTGAGCGCGATGGTGAAATCGACTGAAACAACTTCTGCCTGGGCTTTTTTAACGTGTTCAAGCGTCCTGTCTTCCAGCTCTTCCAGGCGCGCTATATAGGTTTTGGATTTGTTGGATTTAATGGCCGCGAGCAAGTCGGTATAGGTTTTATGTAAAGCGCCGCCGAGGGTTTGCCCTCCTTCCACTTCACCCTCACGCGCATAGAGCAGGGGCTGCAATCTCACCAGGGCGTTTTGGCGCACATCAATCATTTCCTGGAATACATTTTCATACCCCGATCCCTTGAGTTCCACCTTGGCGTCGGTATAAAACTTCACACCGTCGTTTAACACTTTGATGAGATCGCGAATTGCTGAAATTTCACTGGTCGCCATGATAATTCTCCATTGATGTAGGTAATGGACATGTTTCGAGTTGCTACACCCTAGGACCTAAATTTTTTATTAAAAGTTGCAGTGCCTATACCAACGGATTAAACGGACTAACGGATTAAACGGACCAAACGGCATGGTCGGTGAAAAGTCATTCCCCGCTGTACAGTTCCCGTGGGTATTGCGCCTGGTTGCCGGGCGTTGCGAATATCCGGCGAGGTTCCATTGCGATGCAGCTTGTGCGAGGCCGAACCAGGTTCGACTTTTGCCGGGGTGCATGTTGATGACGATAAACGAAACATCGAACCTGTTTTATCGCTTCGTTTTAACGGCAAACGGGATGGGCAGAAGGTGTTCCATCTCTTGGTCGCAGGTTGTTTTTCTGTAAATAATTTTCTTCTCATGGCACGTTTTTGATGGTAATCTGGCTAAAAATGATCGTTTTTTCTGCTTTTATTGAGAAAGTCCAATGCCAGAAGAAAATAATTTACATAATAACCTTAAGGGTAGGCTCCTTAGTTCAATCGGTAAGGGCTTGGGCGAGGTAACAAGCCAACCCTCGGTTGCGGATACCGGGTTGCTTGGGTGGAACCTGCTGCGCGAGGATGTCAGCCTGCCGGTGGCCGTACTCAGCGAGAGCCGGTTGCAGCACAACCTGCAATGGATGAAAGCTTTTATTAATACCTACGGGCTGAAACTCGCACCTCACGGTAAAACCACCATGAGTCCGGCGTTATTCCATCGCCAATTGGAGGAGGGGGCCTGGGGGATAACCCTGGCGACGGCCCCGCAAGTCCGGGCCGCCTATGAATTTGGGGTGCGCCGCGTCATCATGGCCAACCAGCTGGTGGGCAAGGCCAACATGGCAATCATCTCCCGCTTGCTGGAAGATCCTGCCTTTGAATTATTTGTGATCGTTGACTCGGCGGCCAACGCCATCCGGTTGGGTGAGTTTTTCGCTGCCAGGGGCCAGCGTCTCAATCTCCTGTTGGAATTGGGGGTAATGGGTGGCCGCACCGGCATACGTTCCCCGGAAGACCACGACCAATTGCTCGCCGCTATCGCCCGCTTTCCCCAAGCCCTCGCCTTGAGCGGGGTGGAGGTTTATGAGGGGGTACTGAAAGACGAGCCTTCCATCCGGGAATTCCTGCGCGCTGCCGTGCGCGAATTGCTGGTATTGGAAGCCGGTAACCACTTGCACGGCGGGCGGGTAATCCTCACCGGTGCCGGTTCGGCCTGGTTTGACCTGGTCGCTGAAGAGTGGAGCGGGCTCGCCCGGTCCTGGGGCGGCGGCGAGTATAGCCGCCCGCTGGATATAGTCTTGCGTCCGGGTTGTTACCTGACCCACGACGTCGGCATCTACAAGGCTGCCGAAACCCGTATTCGCACCAGCAACCCGGTTGCGCGTGAAATGCAAACCAGCCTTTTGCCGGCGTTGCAGCTCTGGGCTTATGTGCTTTCCATTCCTGAGCCCGGCCTCGCCATCCTCGGCCTTGGCAAACGCGATGCCGCCTTTGATGCAGGCTTGCCGATCCCGGCGATGCACTACCGCCCCGGACGTGATTCGGCGCCCGCTATTGCGCCCGCCGGTTGGAAACTTACCGCCATGATGGACCAGCACGCCTTTATGCAAATCCATACCGGCGACGATCTTGCCGTGGGTGACATGCTGGCGCTGGATATTTCCCATCCCTGCCTGACCTTCGACAAGTGGCGGCAACTTTTGGTGGTTAACGACAGCTATACGGTGGTGGACGCCGTAGAAACTTTTTTTTAAGGGGCTGGTGTGGAATCCCTCCCCAGTCCTGGACATTGGCTATTGGTATACGCGTTGGTCAGTATTATCGCGCTGGTTTTATTGATCGCCCGCTACCGCCTGAATCCGTTTATCACGCTCACGCTGGTGTCGCTGGGTTTGGGGTTAATGGCGGGAATCCCGGCAAAGGATGTGGTGTTTGTGTACGAAGCCGGTGTGGGCAAAACCCTGGGGCATATCGCGCTGGTGGTTGCGCTCGGCACCATGCTCGGAAAAATGATGGCGGAGTCCGGTGGCGCTGAACAGATAGCGCGCACATTAATTCGCTGGTTCGGCGAAAAAAATGTGCATTGGGCAATGGTGTTTGTTGCGTTCCTGGTGGGCCTGCCCATTTTTTTTGAGGTCGGATTCGTATTGTTAATCCCGATTGCATTTAACGTTGCGCGCCGCACGGGAACCTCGATGTTATTGGTCGGCTTGCCGATGGTTGCGGGTTTATCCGTTGTGCATGGTTTGGTTCCGCCACATCCGGCCGCGATGATTGCGGTAGGTGAATACCAGGCAAATGTCGGCCGCACGATTTTTTACGCATTGGTGGTAGGAATTCCCACGGCGATAATTGCGGGGCCGCTATTTGCAAAATGGATTGCGCCGCGTATCCCGCTATCAGCGGCGAATCCCCTGGTGAAAGAATTTATCCATGAGGAACGGGCGCGGGATTTGCCCGGTTTTGGCATTACACTCGCGACGATTATGTTGCCGGTAGTGTTGATGCTGCTCGGTGGTTGGGCTAACCAAATTGCTGAGGCGGGAACTGCCCTTAATGAATTTTTAATGTTTATCGGCAACTCGGTTGTCGCATTGCTAATCGCTACGCTTGTTAGTTTTTATACGCTGGGATTGGCGCGCGGTTTTAATCGCGATTCGATTTTAAAATTCAGCCACGACTGTTTGGCGCCCACGGCAGGAATTACCTTATTGGTTGGTGCGGGCGGCGGACTTAACCGTATTTTGGTGGAAGCGGGAGTTGCCAGGGAAATTGTTGCGGCGTCTGCCGGCATGGCATTAACGCCCCTGGCGATGGGCTGGTTGGTCGCCGCGTTAATGCGGATCGCGACCGGTTCTGCGACTGTGGCAATGAGCACGGCGGCCGGCATTGTTGCGCCTATCGCTCTCGCGGCCGATTACCCGCATCCCGAATTATTGGTTATCGCGACAGGTGCGGGTTCGCTCATCTTGTCGCACGTGAACGACGGCGGTTTCTGGCTGATCAAGGAATATTTCAACATGACCGTGACCCAGACATTAAAAACCTGGACGGTACTGGAAACCATAATTTCGCTTGTCGCTTTCGGTTTTGTTTCGCTGTTAGCGATGTTTTTGTGATGTAAAAAACCATGACTGCATTATTCGATATTGTTTATCACATTCGCGCCAGTCGCGATCGGCTTTCGACCACGGAACAAAAAGTTGCCGATGCGATATTGGAAGATATTGCCTTCGCAGCCAGCGCCAGCATCGACCAATTGGCAACAAAAGCGGGGGTGAGTATTGCCACCATTTCCCGCTTTGCAAAATCGGTGGGCTGTGAAGATATCCGCGATTTGAAATTAAAGCTGGCGCAAGCCAGCGCGGTAGGGACACGCTTTTTAGCGGAGCTTCCCGCCGTGGAAGAGAGCGCATTTTATTCGCAGATTTGCAGCGAAATTGAATCCACCTTGCGTGCAAATTTATCCCGCTATGTGGAATCCGATTTTCGCACGGCGGCGAATTTATTAAATAACGCGCGGCTGATTTACATTGGCGGCATGGGCGGTGCTTCCACCATGTTGTCGGATGAAGTGCAATTCCGTATTGCGCGCCTGGGTATAGCGGTAGCCGCTTACCACGATCCGGTATTGTTGCGCATGTTGGCGGCGACACTGACCGAAAAGGATGTCCTGGTATTGCTATCCGTCACCGGCGTTACACCGGAATTATTGGAAGTGGCGGATATCGCGCGCGAATACGGCGCAAAACTGATTGTACTCTCGGCGCGCCAGTCGCCACTGGCAAAAAAAGCCGACATCGTTATTCCTTTGGTCACGGAAGAAACTGATTTTATCTACAAGCCATCCGCATCCCGCTACGGCATGTTGCTGGCAATCGACATATTGGCCACCGAATTGGCACTGGCACGAAAATCTGAAAGCAAGGAATTGTTGCGCCGGGTGAAATTTGCACTTGATGAATATCGCGGCGGTGACAACCGGTTACCACTGGGTGATTAACCCAATTATTGTTGCAGGATGAGTTGCAGTGAAGTTTGATTTGATTATTCGCAACGCACAGGTTCTGGATGGTTCGGGTGCACCGGCGTTAAGTGCAGACATTGCCATTCATGCGGGAAAAATTGCTGCAATAGGCGCGCTTGCGGATCAGCAAGGTGTGGCAATGCTGGATGCGGATGGATTAATACTTGCACCGGGATTTATCGACGTGCATACCCACGATGACCTGCAAGTCATCCGCACGCCCGACATGCTGGCGAAAATTTCACAAGGCATTACCACGGTGATAGTGGGCAATTGCGGTATCAGTGCAAGCCCCGTCACCCTTAAAGGCAAATTACCGGACCCGATGAATTTGCTGGGCGCTGCGGAAGATTTCCGCTATGTGGATTTCGCCAGTTACAAGGCCGCTGTAAACCAGGCGCAACCGGCGGTCAACGTTGCAGCACTGGTTGGCCACACCGCATTACGCAACAACCATATGGATCACCTGGATCGCACTGCCAGCGCGAATGAAATTGAAATGATGCGCGCACAATTGCGTGCGAGTTTGAAGGAGGGCGCCCTGGGGTTGTCATCCGGCCTTGCATACGCATCGGCATTTTCCGCAACAACGGATGAGGTAAAAAGCCTCGCGCAGGTGTTAAACGAATTCGGTGCAATTTACACCACGCATCTGCGTACCGAATTTGATGAAATTTTGTCGGCGCTGGATGAGGCCTTTGAAATTGGTGAGCAGGCAAACGCACCGGTAATTGTCTCGCACCTGAAATGCGCGGGCGCGGGTAACTGGGGGCGCAGCGGCGAAGTGTTGCAAAAAATGGCGCGCGCCGCAGAGCATCATCCGGTTGCTTGCGATTGTTATCCCTACAGCGCCAGCTCATCGACGCTGGATTTGCAACAGGTAACCGGCGATTTCGATATCGTCATCACCTGGAGCGACCCGCACCCGGAACAAGGTGGAAAAACGCTCGCGCAAATTGCGGGTGAGTGGCAATTGGGTTTGCTGGATGCGGCGAAAAAATTACAACCCGCCGGCGCTGTGTACCACGGTATGAGTGAACAGGATGTGCAAAAAATCCTGGCGCACCCATTAACCATGGTGGGTTCCGACGGGTTGCCGGTTGATCCACTGCCACATCCGCGTTTGTGGGGGGCGTTTCCGCGCGTGCTTGGCCATTACAGTCGCGATTTAAAATTATTTAGCTTGCCCGAAGCGGTGCGCAAAATGACGCGCATGTCGGCGGATCGTTTTGGTTTGGATGATCGCGGCCGGATTGCGGTGGGTGCGGCTGCGGATTTGGTATTGTTTGATCCGCAACAAGTAAAAGATTCAGCAACCTTTTCCCGGCCCCGGCAACTCGCAGAAGGAATTCATTCGGTGTGGGTGAACGGTGCTTTGAGTTACCGGAATAAAACAATGACCGGCCAACGCGCCGGGAAATTTTTGGAAAGGCAGCGCGATTTACGTATCGGGTTTTATTAGGTCGATGTTAAAACGACCGCACGGCAATCAATAAGTGGAATCAAATATGTCCGAAATAAAACGTTATGGTGTTGAAGGCGGTAAAGGTACCGGTGGCCAGCATTTGCCGTTTGCACGCGCGGTGGAAGCGGATGGGTGGTTATATGTCTCCGGCCAGGTACCTATGGTAAATGGTGAGGTTATCGATGGTGGAATTATTCCCCAATCCCACCAGGCTATCAAAAATGTGCTCGCGATCCTGGCAGAAGCCGGTTATGGCACGGAACACGTGGTACGTTGCGGTGTATGGCTGGATGACCCGCGTGATTTTATGTCTTTCAATCGGGTATTTATGGAATATTTCGGCGCAAATCCACCGGCGCGTGCCTGCGTTGTTTCCAGCATGGTTGTGGACTGCAAGGTTGAGGTGGATTGCGTGGCCTACAAAAAGCCGGAATAACCCCAGCATGATTCGCTCTTTATTACTCATTATCAGTTTCGTTTCTGCTTGCGCAAATGCGCAAGTGGAACCCTTGCCGCTAATGCCCTGGCCACAATCCGTGGTGCAACAACCCGGAAAATTACCATTGGGTAATAAATGGCTAATCGCAATGGATACCAAGGGCAACAGCGATATAAAAGCCGCGCTAAAACGCATGGTAAAACGGGCGGAGCAACAAACCGGACAAACAATCCAATGGCAACTGGTCGCAAAAAATAAGGCCAACTTTATAATAAAAACCAATGAAGCAGGCCCCATTTCCAATGTTGTAAAAGATTGGGACGAATCCTACCAATTAATTATCGCAACGAATGCAGCGACATTATCAGCCAACCATTCGTTGGGTATTTTGCGCGGACTTGAAACCCTGTTGCAATTAATAGGTGACCAGCAGCAAAAAATCGGCTTGCCGTTGGTCACTATCCAGGATTCACCGCGCTTTAAATGGCGGGGCTTATTACTGGATACCTCGCGCCATTTTTTTTCGGTCAATACTATCAAACGCCAAATAGATGCGATGGCGGCGGCCAAATACAATATTTTTCACTGGCATTTAACGGATGACCAGGGCTGGCGTTTTGAATCCAGGAAATATCCAAAGCTGCATCAGCTTGCATCCGACGGTGACTATTACCGTCGCGAGCAAATTCGCGAGGTTGTCCGTTATGCCCGCGAACGTGGCATCCAGGTCTTGCCGGAAATTGATATGCCGGGCCATGCGAGCGCAATCGCGGTGGCTTATCCGCAACTCATGTCCGCGCCGGGTCCGTTCGCCATGGAATACCGGTGGGGGGTGCACAAGCCGCTGCTGAATCCCGCCAATGAAAAAGTCTATGAATTTATTGATGGCCTGGTGGAAGAAGTTGTTGAATTATTCCCGTTTGAATACCTGCACATCGGCGGTGATGAAGTTGATCCAGGGCATTGGGATTCCAATTCGGGAATCCGCGCGTTTATGCAAGCGAACCAATTAAAAAACCATCGCGCATTACAGGCCTATTTTAACCAGCGCGTGCAGAGGATACTGCGCAAGCACCAGCGGAAAATGATCGGTTGGGATGAAATCCAGCATAAGGATTTACCCAAGGATATTGTTATCCATTCCTGGCGAGGCCCGGATGGTATAAGTGACGCTGCGAGCCATGGCTTCCACACGATTTTATCTACCGGTTATTACCTGGACCAACCGCAATACGCGGCTTACCACTATCGCAATGATCCTGTTCCGCCTGAGCCCGTGCAGGTCGGTTCAGTGCAACGCACTGAAAGCTGGTATTTCGAAATGCCGCGCAAGCGCGGTAATCCGGTAACGGGAAGCTTCAGCCTTATTGGTGAAAAGAAAAGGCAACGCATTATCGTAGATTTCACGGGCAAGTCTCGCCGTGAAGCCAAAATACGTTATTTGTCATCCAACAAAATGGTGTTTGTGTTGGATACCTGGATGGGCCCGGTTGAGTTTCGCGTGGAGGTTGCGCGCGATAATGTGCTGGGCATGGCGATTGTGGGTAACGCGCCTTATAAAATGGATATTCGTAAAATGATTAATGTGGTCCAATCACCGCAAAAAGATTTGCGCGGGAAAAATTTTGCTGAAAAAAAGCATGCACAAAAACAGCTACCCGGTGGGGAATCCGTGGCGCATTTAAGTGCACAACAACAGCAATTAATATTAGGCGGTGAAGCGGCGCTCTGGACTGAAATTGTGGATGAGCAAAATATTGACCTGCGTTTGTGGCCGCGCGCGTTTGTTGTCGCAGAAAGGCTGTGGTCGGCCCAAAGTTTGCAGGATGAACAAAGTATGTATCAACGCTTGTACCGCGTTGCAAATTGGGCGGAGAAATCCGCCGGTTTACAACATAATCATCAACAGCAAATTGCACTGGAAAATTTGTTGGGTAATGCGGCAAGCGCAACTGAAATCCACGCGATGGAAATCTTTATGCAATTGTTGGAGCCAGCACATTACTACCACCGCCAGCATGAAAAGTCTGCACATGAAAGTTATTCAAAAGCGGACCCGCTGGATCGTTTGGCGGATACATTACCGGCAGAGAATGAAACGCTTCGCCAATTTAATAACCAATTGGCGCAATGGCTTGCCGACCCGCAGGCCAATGCGCTGCTGGAGGAAATAAAATCGCAACTCTTGTTATGGGCTGAAAACCGCAAGGTGCTGGATTCGCTGTTAATACGGCACCCGCAATGGCGGTCGCTGGCCGATAATGCGGATAAGTTGGTCGGTACAGCGCTTATGCTGCTGGACAAGCGTGCGCAAGGGAAGCCATTGCCGGCAACCGAGCGTGAAACTATCGAGGAAATGCTGCAATCACGGCGGCAAATGGATCAGGAAATAATAATAGCCCTCGTCGGTTCGCTGGAAAAAATTCTGTATTCGTTTTCATAAGCCCCGATCACAAATAGTGGTCGGGCAAACTGTAAATACTGTTGACAACGTTGTCCATGTGGCGCAAAGTTAAACAACCCAAAGCTTGGAATCCACAAGCGCAATTATTGTTACTTGCTCCCTGGATAAAAAAAATAATTAAAGCATTGTTCATATGGGTGGGTTGCTATGGCAGAGGTAGCACTGGTTAACAAGTATTTATTGGCCCTGGTTATCGGCGGCATTCTCGCTGCCATTGCGGTTGCAATTTTGCTGGTGCGTAACCGGGCGCTGGCCAAGGTGTTGAGGAAGGGACACATGGTGAAGGAAAACCGTATAGATCCAATTCCGGATACGCATACCACCCATTCAGAAGTACAACAAAAGGAACTCGTCGAAAGGCTGGTGCAATTTATGGAACAAAACAAGCCTTATTTGGAATCCCATATTACCGTGGAGCGTTTGGCAAATAAGTTACAGGTATCGCCCAAGCTTTTATCCAGCACCATCAACAATCAATTGCACGTTAATTTTTTTGAGCTGATTGGTAACTATCGTGTTGCGGAAGCGAAGGAGCGTTTGGCTGATTCCGGGTTGCGCCAGCAATCCATTAGCGAAATTATGAAAAGCTGCGGTTTTAATAGTAAGTCGGTATTCAACCAGGCGTTCAAAAAATCGGTTGGGGTAACACCAAGCCATTATCGGCAACAACATTTACATTAATCGGTGAGTTAAAAATGATGAATGGCTGCCTGCGCAATATACTTATTGTCGGTGGTGGTACAGCCGGATGGATGGCTGCTGCGGCGCTTGCAAAATTTTTGCCCCGGCAAGATTACCAAATTACTTTAATAGAATCTGAAGCCATTGGGACTGTAGGTGTTGGTGAAGCAACCGTGCCGCATATTCGCTATTTTAATGAAGTGCTTGGCATTGATGAAAATGAATTTATCGAAAAAACCAATGCTACCTATAAATTGGGCATAGAATTTTCAAACTGGGGAAAGCTTGGGAGCGTCTATTTACATCCGTTCGGCACCTATGGATTGAGCCGTAACGATATTGGCTTCCATCATTACTGGTTGAAATTATCGCGTTCTGTTAACGCTGGATCAATTGGTGACTACTCCGCGGGTGTGGTCGCCGCCTATGCGGAAAAATTTGCCTACCCGGTGCAGGACCCGCGCTCGTTGTTTTCCAAATACAGTTACGCCTTTCATATGGATGCTTCGCTGTATGCACATTTCCTGCGCGAATACAGTTGCGCGCGTGGCGTGGCCAGGCGCGAGGGAAAAATAGTTGCGGTGAACCGGGATGCCGGCACCGGCGGGATTAGTTCGGTGTTACTGGACTCCAATGAAATCCTCGCGGCGGATTTATTTCTCGACTGCTCGGGGTTTCGTGGCCTATTGATTAACGAGACATTAAAAACCGGTTTCGAAGACTGGAGCCAATGGCTGCCGTGTGATCGCGCTATTGCGGTGCCCTCGGCCAAAACCAGTGATCCGTTACCCTACACCAGGGCGATTGCGCAGGTTGCGGGTTGGCAATGGCGTATTCCCTTACAAAATCGCACCGGCAACGGCCAGGTCTATTGCAGTCACTATATCAGCGACGACGAAGTTGCCGCGAACCTGCTTGGCAACCTCAATGGTGAAGCCCTGGCCAACCTGAATTATGTGCGTTTTAAAACCGGACGGCGCACTTCCTCGTGGAATAAAAATTGTGTGGCTATTGGTTTGTCCAGTGGGTTCCTGGAACCGCTGGAATCAACGAGCATTTATTTAATCCAGCTCGCCATTATGAAGCTAATAGAATTTTTTCCTGCCGCTGGTAACGACGCTGCGTGTAGCGATGAATTCAATCGCGATATGGCGAATGAATATGAGCGCATCCGGGATTTCCTGATCTTGCATTATCATGCAACCGGTCGCGATGACAGTGGATTCTGGAATTACTGCCGCACCATGGATATTCCTGAAAGCTTGCGCTACAAAATAAATTTATTTCGCGAACAAGGCCATGTTGAGCGTTATAAACGCGGCATGTTCCTGGAGCCGAGTTGGGTTGCTGTATGCTTCGGGCAAGGCATAGAACCGCGAGCCTGGCATCCGTTGGTGGATGCCATGGATACCGACGAGCTGGCACAACATTTACGGCAAATGCGTGAATGTATTGCGGCAGGCGTCAACGCAATGCCAAGCCATAGGGACGCGATCAAGCAATATTGTTTTAATAGCCAGGAAAAAAAGAGCTGGCCGCCGGCTGCAATGGATTTATACGGGGTGTTTTCATGAACATGGATGCATCCCGGGTAAAGTCCCGCGCAATAAAACATATCGCTATTGTTGGTGGCGGGATGACCGGATGGACGGTTGCGGCGGCATTAGTGCGCGGTTTGCGCGGCTTGAACATAAGCATTCGCGTTCTGGATAACCATCGTTACTCAGCAGCAGACGCGCCCATTGAGACAACCACACCCGCATGTGTGGCCTTTCACGATTGGCTGGGAATTTCCGAGCCGCAGTTAATGGAAGCGACGGGGGCCAGCTATATTTTAGCGACGCGCTTTAATGGTTGGTCCCACGCGCGCCAAAACTATTTTATGCCGTTTGGCGATCACGGTTTTATGCTCAACCGGATCGACTTTACCCAGTACGCAACCAGTTGTTATTTGCGCGGCAGCGCACTGGACTATGATGATTATTCATTGTCTGCCATGGCCGCGAAAGCGGGAAAATTTTGTCATCCATCGCAAAAAAGTGCGTCAATATTTTCTACCCTCAGTTACGGATTGGTTTTAAATCCCTCCGAATACACCGCATACCTGCGCAAGTTCGCCCTGTCATCAGGTGTTGAACAAAGCGCGGCCGATGTGACCGATATCAGGGTCGATGCTGACGGATACATTGAATCGCTGGGCCTGTTAACGGATAACGAAAAATCCACATTGGTGGCGGATTTGTTTATCGACTGCACCGGTATGCCAGGGCTGTTGATCGAAGGAAAATTAAATGTGCATTGGGATTCGTTCAATGCCGATAGCAACAAACTCCATCCGGTATCACACCAGTTGAACCTTGTGAAGGGCGTGGATGGTGCGCAGGAATTGCCTGTTGCGCGCGAGCTGGAAATAACCAGTACGGGCTGGTTGTATAAAGTCACCAGCCAAACAACGTCAGTCCGTCAATATTATTATCATCAGGGATATACCTCTCCGGCACAAATCGAATCCATGGTTGATGCAGGTTACCCAATCGCACAGGTGCAGGAGGTGCGCACCGGCAGGCGTAAAAATTTCTGGAACAAAAATTGTGTGGCAATCGGACACTCCGCTGCTAATCCCGATGTGGTGAGCATTGGCAAATTACACCTTGTGCAAAGCGCAGTGTTGCGTCTGCTCAGCGTTTTCCCCTCCCGCCTTGATACGACTTTTAATTCCGCGGAATACAACCGGCTCACCCACCTTGAGCTGGATCATATCGAGGATTTCCATACGCTGCATTATCACCTGGCTGGGACAAAGGCCGGGGAATATTGGCAAGCCATTGCGTGTGCAAAATTATCGGATCGATTAAGGCATAAGCTGGAATTATTTCGGCGGCAAGGAATTATCCCTTTTTATGAGGGGGAGACATTTTCTGCCGGTGTTTGGGCGTCGTTGTTATTGGGTAACGGCTATTGGCCGCAAGCATGCACTCCCCTTGTTGATCACCAGGACCAAGCCTGGGTTACGCAACAATTGGAAAAAATGAAAGCGGTGATTGCCTCGGCGGTCGCGCAAATGCCAGGCCATGCAGATTACCTGCGCCGGCAATCACCGGTGCGTGCACAATAAATTAACGCGTTCGTGTTTAGCTATTCGCTTTGTCCATGTGTTGTTGCGTTGGCATAAATGCAGCGGCAAGTGATGTAAAAAATGGTGCACAGTTGTTGTATTGGTGTAAACCGATTATGTGCCTCAAGGGGTTCAATACGAGAGAAAACAACTAAGGGGTTAACTATGTTTACCAAAAACAAAAAGCCGGAAATTTCCGGCAAGCGATTTAAAAAATCCTTGATGGCAGTTTCCATTGTCGCAATAGGTATGCCTGCATTGGCGCAAACCGCTTCATCCGATGAGAACCTGGAAGAAGTTGTGGTAACCGGCATGAAAAGCAGTATTGATTCTGCGCAAGAATTAAAACGTAATGCCGATACGGTTAAAGATGTAATCACGGCCAGTGACATTGGCGCACTGCCCGATAAATCCGTTACCGAAGCACTGCAACGGGTAGCGGGTGTCACTATCGAACGCTTTGCATCATCCGATGATCCGAACCACTTTGCGGATGAAGGTACAGGTGTGCTGGTTCGCGGCCTGGATCGGGTGCGCAGTGAAGTGAATGGCCGCGACGCGTTTAGCGCTAATCCCTGGGGCGGATTGAACTACGAAGATTTTTCACCGGAATTATTAAGCTCGGTTGAAGTCGTTAAAAACCAAACGGCGGACCTGATTGCCGGTGGTATTGCGGGAACGGTAAACCTGGTTACACGCAAACCATTCGATTCAAATGGGCGCATGGTTTCTTTCAGCGCCAAGGGCAGTTACGGTGATTTCCGTGAAGAATTCACGCCGGGCTTCTCTGGATTGTATTCAGACCGTTGGGAAACCGGTGCCGGTGAATTCGGTTTTTTGCTCGCGGGTTCAACCTCTGAATACAAAACCCGCGGCGATGGTATAGGTGTTGCGAATTATTATTCGCGCGGCGATGCATTTAAAGGGATAGAAGCCTGGGGCGCGGTAGTGGGTATTGATCCAACCTCGCCGCTGGATGGCCCTGCATTGCCAGGCCAACCCACGGGAACCGTTTTTTATGCGCCCGGTCAATTTTCATTGCGAACCGCCGAGAATGATCGCGAGCGCGATGGCTTTACGACTTCATTGCAATGGCAAAACACGGATGAAACTATCGTCACTACGCTTGAACATATCAATTCCAGGGCAACCTTGGAATGGGAAGAGCGGGTTATCGGTACGCAGGGCCAGGGGTTTGCTGATTCAACGCGCTTCGGCGCTATCTGGATGGAAGATGCCGAACATCCGTTAACATTCAGTGATGATAATTACCTGGAGTCGGGCATTATTCGCGCTAACGCCGAGTTGCCGATGTCCATGTCTTCGCGTTGGAACTACAACGAAAATACCGTGGAAGATACTTCGCTCAATGTGAAATTGCGACCATCGGATAAACTCACTATCGCCCTGGATTACCAGCACATCGAGTCTGAACAAATTACCCATAACTACGGTATTAACGCGCGCGCCGCCGCCGGTTCCAACGCATCGGATGCATACCTTGATTTGCGCGGTGATATTCCCAAGGTGGAATTCCTGAATGAAAAATGGACCAATCCCGGTACCTGGGAAAACTGGGCCGGTACCAACCAGGATATGTTTATTGCCACCGCATTGGACCAGGAACTGCACGCAAATGCGGAAGCGGATAGTTTTAAAATAGATGTCGATTACGAACTGGATGGCGTGTGGACCAAGGTATCCGGCGGCACTTATTATTCCGACAAGGATTTGGTAATGCGCGATACGGAATATGCCAACTGGGGCGCGATCAACGAAGGCTGGACCAAGGAGCAAGTGGACACCGCCTCGCCACTCTCCGCGCCGCAATTGTGGGAAACCGTGGATTTTTCCGATTTCTATAATGGCGATGTGTTGCAAGGTGGGCACGGCACCGATTTCTGGTTCCCGAAAATGGATATGGTGAAAAACTTCACCCAATCCATGCGCGAAGGTTGTGGTGTATGGAACAACGCAGCGCATGGCGGTAACGCGGCGGATAGCCCCGCGCAGGATAGTGATTGCTACCTTGCATCGGCGGATTTGGGCAACCGGATTCCGGGCAGTTTATTTGCGCCGCACGATGTGACTTCATCCAATGAAAAGCGCACTGAAGCCTATGTCCGTGCCGATTTTGCATTGGATGATTTATCGGTGCCGATCAAAGGTAACCTGGGTTTGCGCTACGTAAATTACCAATTGGAATCGACAGGCTATGTGGTCTTGCCGACAGGTATCAGCGGTGGCAGTGCGGGCGAGGTATTCCAGGCCAAGTACCCGGACCTTGCCGCTTTCGCTGATGGTTCCGCTTCATCGCAAACCATTGAGGGTACCGATTATTCAACCGTATTACCCAGTTTGAACCTGGCGTTCAGTTTGAGTGATGATGTGATCATGCGCTTCGGTGCTTCTGAAGGTTTGTATTTCCCTAACCTGATGGATACCCGCAACTCCAAGGTTTTAGGTTTTACCAGCACCAATGTTTTGCAAAATCCCGCTGAGCCGCAAAGTGAAACTAACCCCGTCGTTGATATTATTAATGTCGGGCTGAACGGCACGGCGCGCAATCCATTCCTTGAACCGGAAGAGTCAACCAATTTTGATTTGACCACTGAATGGTATTTTGCCAAGGCGGGATCGCTGACCTTTGGCCTGTTCCATAAAAAACTGGATAACATCATTCGGGAACGCAGTTTTGTGGAGTCGGTTGTTAATCCAAATAATGGTATTGCGCAGGAATTTGCATTAACCGGCCCGGCAAATACCGGTTCCGGGACCATCCAGGGGTTTGAGGTTTCCTATTCACAATTCTATGACTTCCTGCCCGGTGCCTGGAGCGGTTTGGGTTTGCAGTTTAACTACACCTATATTGATCAGAATGATTTGAATGATCCGGAGTCAGGTTTGGGTGGCATTCGCTTTACTGCCGGTGGTGAACCCATCAGCGATGCGCGAAATACGTTCCGCGCGTTTACCGGTTTGCCGTTGCAGGGTTATTCGGATGAAAACTACAACCTTGTCGGTATGTATGAATACAACGATTTCTCGTTCCGTTTGGCGTACACCTGGCGTTCCGAATACCTGGTCAGCCGTCGCGACTCTAACGAGTTTGCGCCGATCTATTCAGAAGCTGCCGGTTACCTTGATGCAAGCCTGTTCTACTCGATTAATGAACACTGGAAAATCGGTTTTGAAGCAAGCAATTTACTGGATACCGAAACCAAGACCCTGGCGCAGGTAAACCAGGCTGGCCGTAAAATGGAATCCTTAAGTTTCGATACGGATCGTCGCTATGCATTGAGTGTGCGCGCCAGTTTTTAATTGGGTAACCCGGATGAAAAAATGCGTCGCGTGAGCGGCGCTTTTTTTTCATATGAACATCATCTATCCAGTACGGCGATTGATTCAGCCCAGGGCATTCACATGTATAACCGTATGAAAAAAATTGCGATTATCGGTGGCGGGACAGCGGGCTGGATGACTGCGGCTGCCTTTGCCAAGGCATTAATCCCGGCCGGTTATAACGTTGTATTGGTGGAGTCAACCGGGATCGGTAGTGTCGGCGTTGGGGAAGCCACCATTCCAACCATCAAATCGTTTAATACGCTGCTGGGTTTTGATGAATATGATTTCATGAAAAACACCATGGCGACCTACAAGTTGGGAATTCAATTTCGCCATTGGGGATACGAAGGTAATCATTATTTCCACCCTTTCGGCGGTATCGGTGTCCCCCATGGGCCCTTGCCTTTTTATCATTACTGGCTAAAAGCATACCTGCAAAAGCAAACGTCTGACCTGGGATTGTTTTCGATTGCAACCATGGCCGCACGCCACAATAAATTTCTACCGCCGGTGAACCAACCCGGCCACCCCTTGCAGCGCCTTGATTATGCCTATCACTTTGATGCATCGCTCTATGCCGCCTATCTGCGGCGGTTTGCAGAAAAAAATGGCGTTAGCTGCATCGATGGAATAATTGAACACGTGGTTACCGAACCGGAAAAAGGCTTCATCGAGAGTGTCACCTTGCAATCCGGTGACATTGTCAGCGCTGATTTTTTTATTGATTGCACAGGTTTTAACGCGTTGTTAATCGAGCAAACACTGCGCACGGGTTATGAATACTGGGACAAATATTTGCTGTGCGACAGTGCGCTTGCGGTGCAATCGGTGGGTCAACATACACTTTCGCCGTATACCCGTTCCACTGCGCATACTGCGGGTTGGCAATGGGAAATTCCATTGCAGCATCGCAACGGCAATGGCCATGTTTACGCCAGTCATTATATGGATGACGAAACCGCGCGCAGGGTTTTACTGCAAAATAGCCGGGGTGAAGTGCTTGGCGAGCCGCGGGTGATCCGCTTTAAAACCGGCATGCGCAAAAAAATGTGGAATCGAAATTGTGTTGCAATCGGTTTGTCCGGGGGATTCCTGGAGCCGCTCGAATCCACCGGCATCCATTTGATTCAAGCGGCTATTGTCAAATTAATCACGCACTTTCCGGCGGCCGGTTTTAGTGAACTGGATAGCGAAGAGTACAACCGGCAGATGGCGGATGATTACCGCGCGACCAGGGATTTTATTATTTTGCATTACAAAGCCAATCGCCGTGGCGACTCAGAATTTTGGCACTACTGCCAATCCATGGCTATTCCCGATACGTTGGAAAATCGCCTGGAGGCTTATCGCGCGAACGGTCGGCTGCATATTAAATCGGCGGATATCTTTAAAGAGGAAAGCTGGGTGTCGGTTTTGCAAGGACAGGGGATAGTGCCTGCGGATTACCATCCGCTGGCGGATGCTTTATCGGACAGCGATCTCTCCGCCCTGTTGACGCGGCTGCAAACCATAAATGAAAAAGCCGTCGCCGCCATGCCTGGCCATACTGGATTTATTGCGCGTTATTGCGCAGCAAGCGAATCCGGTAAACATGAATATCGGTAATGCGAATGCAAGGGCAGCCCAGGCAATAGGCGGGCCTTGGGTCTGTGCATTAAACGCTGCTGTATCATTTTTCAGCGGGATAACATGATGAAAACACCGCGCTACATGCTGGAAAAATGGTTAAACCTCCTCGGCTTCCTTAACGCTTTATTGCTTCTTGCGTTTATCGGGCTATTAATGGGTTTGCTGTGAATTTTATTCGCTTCCATGATTTTTGTATTGGATTTTAAACATTAAAAAATCCTGCAATAAGCCCGCGACCCAATCCCATTTTTTGATCAAGGAAACTGGAACGCAAAAAAACCTGAAAAGATAAGCAAGCTGCATCAAACCATGTCACATAAATTCCTGGATAGAATCCCACTTTGCCACCGGATACTGGCACCTTTGATAAATTTGGTGCGAGTTTTGGTAGTCGATTGCAGTGGTTATCTCGCTGGTGTTAGCGTTGCTCAAGTCGTTGTGTGGTTGTAAATGGCTAAAAACAACATATCGAGGCAAAGCATTATGAAATTCGCTGATGGAATTATTAACAATTTATTTCGGTTGACTGCGATGGGGTTAACCGCGATGGGATTGATTGCAGGCAGTTCGCTCATCGCCTGTGCGCAAACAAAGGTGGTGGGTTATATCCCCTCCTATAAAAATATGCCGGCGGTTATTGATCGAACGGATCTCGGCAAATTGACCCACCTGAATTTATCTTTTTTAAATCCGAACGCCGGCGGTGCAGTCATGAGCGGTGGCAATCCGATATGTATGGAAGGCGCCACCGCTGCCGATATCCAATACGTAGTGAACAAAGCCCACCAGGCGGGAGTAAAAGTATTGGTGTCAATTGCTGGCGGCGTGCTGCCGCCTTGCTCAGGTGATTGGCAAACACTCTTGCAACCCGCCAACCGCGCAAATCTGGTGAATAATTTGTTGCAATTCGTGAGCACGTTTAACCTGGATGGCCTTGATGTGGATATTGAAGGCGTGGTGCTCACCAATATCGATAACGCGGGAAATTACACGCCGTTTATCCAAGCGTTACGCAATGGGTTACCGGCGGGAAAATTACTAACTTCGGCCACCGCGTCTTATGTGGGCGGTATGGTTCCAACATCTTCGCTGCCCTATTTTGATTTTGTAAATATTATGTCCTATGACGCCATCGGTCCCGGTTGGGGGCAGGCGGGTGTGGAGCATTCCCCATATTCGATGGCGGTGTCCGATATTAATACCTGGAAAGCGCGCGGTTTAACCAGGCAGAAACTGGTATTAGGTGTGCCGTTTTACGGTTATGGTTTTAATGGCTATGCCGCGGCTTACGATTTCAGCAGCATCCTTAACCAATTTGGCGCAGCGGCCGCGCAAAGCGATGTGGTCGGCAATCGTTGTGCGGGATGCAGTTACATTACTTACAACGGCATTCCCACTATTCGCAGTAAAACCCAATTAGCCTTGCAAGAAGGTTCCGGCGTAATGATTTGGGAATTATCACAGGACGCTGCCGGTACCAACAGTTTGTTGGCGGCGATCCACAACCAAATCGGCAGTGGTAACCATTCCAGTAATTCATCCAATAATTGCCCGGCGTGGGTGAGTGGCACGCAATATTACGCCGGTAACAAAGTGAGTTACCAGGGCGGCTATTACATCGCGGAATACGATAATCCCGGTTATAGCCCCACAATAAGTACCTATTTCTGGGAGCCTATCAGTGCCAGCGCTTGCGGGGCGGCTTCTTCATCCAGGTCATCCACTGCAACATTTACACGCTTGATCCAGGCCGAGGCTTACACCTCCATGAGCGGGGTACAACTCGAAAATACGACCGATGTCGGCGGTGGGCAAAATGTTGGCTGGATAGATGCCAGCGATTGGATGGCGCACGCAAATATTAATTTTCCTGTTAGCGGTTCGTATCGCGTTGAATATCGCGTAGCGAGCGTGAGCGGTGGGCGTTTATCCCTGGATGTAAACGCGGGCTCCATCCAACTGGGACAAATAAATATCCCCGCCACTGGTGGTTGGCAAAATTGGACCACGATATCCCATACTGTTTCCATCAATGCAGGCACCTACAGCCTGGGAATTTTTGCGCCCCAGGGTGGGTGGAATCTCAACTGGCTACGTATTACCAAATTGTAAATCCCCTCCGGTTTCCTCCCGGATTTGCGGATCTGCTGGCAGATTCGCTTTTTTGTTTTTTAGCAAATGCTTCCTTGCGTAATTATTCGTTAAATTTGTATCGGTCGATGTAATTTGGTATCCAAAAAGCCGTAGACTGCATTTTCTCGTGGTTATGAAATGAGGACATCCCATGAAATTTAAAAGCTTGTTAGGTCTTATGATGACGATGATCACCAGTACGGCGCTCTCCTGCCCGGAGTATATGAAAGGCGAATATCGCAAATTGCATTCAAAGGATTCAGTGAATATTTGTGAACTCATGGAGAACAAAACGGTATTGGTGGTTAATACCGCCAGCCATTGTGGCTTTACGTCCCAGTTCAAGGAGCTGGAAGCGTTGCATAAAAAATACAAGGATAAGGGACTGGTGATTGTGGGTTTTGCCAGCGACGATTTTAAACAGGAGGACGCAGACGAAGAAAAAGCCGCGGAAATTTGTTACCTCAATTATGGCGTTACCTTCACCATGTTGGCACCCACGCGTGTAACAGGCGACCAGGCTAATCCGTTATTCAAGGCGCTGGCAGGTCAAGCACAACAACCCAAATGGAATTTCAATAAATATTTATTAGGTAAAGACGGCAAGCTGGTTGAATATTTCGGCAGCATGACGAAACCGGATTCGCCTAAATTAGCGGCGGCGATAGAGGCCCAATTGTAAATGTTCTAAGCGTAAATTCTTTTCATGACAATCTGATCCAATCGCAAGGTGATGTTGATTTACACTGAGTAATGGGTTGTTGTGAGAGTTAATTTATGCGCAGTTATATTCGTCACCCAACATCAATTCCCATTCAGGTTTGTGCTGGTGGTGATGAATCATCCCGTGTACGGGTGCGTAACCTGAGTGCGGGTGGATTATGTTTCCTGACTGACCAGGCGGTTCAAGTGGGAACGATAGTGGAATTTGAAATTCCTGTGATAAAACCGGATTACCATGGGCATGGGGTTGTTGTCTGGCGTCGCGACCAGGGAGCGCAGCGGTATGAAGTGGGCATTCGCTTTACCAGCGACGATGAATATTTTCGTACACGGATGGTGGAGCAAGTGTGCCAGATTGAAGATTATCGCCAACGCCTTGCCTTGAAAGGGCGGCAACTCACCAGCGAAGAGGCGGCGCTGGAATGGATTGCGCGTTATTCGGCGGACTTCGATAAACAAGCGCAACGGTGAAATCCTTTGTAAAAAAACCGGCGTAAGCCGGTTTTTTTACATCTATTTTTTAATCGTGCCTGTGCGGGAAGGGAGCGTACCAGCAAATTAAAAACGACGGGATAGTGGCCGCCATGACAAACACAAAATAACCCACGTAGCCCATCATTTCCTGCAAGTGGCCGCTGACCATACCGGTGAGCATCATACACAAACCCATGAGTGCGGTGCCGAACGCGTAATGGGTCGTGGCATATTTGCCGGGCGCCAATTGTTGCATCAGGTAAATCATAAAGCCCACGGAACCGATACCGAAAAAGAATTGTTCAATGATGACGCCGATACTGACCAGGGTGGCACTTTCGGGCTGGTATATCGCCAGCAATAAAAAGGTAATGTTGGGAATATTTACGCAGCAGCAAAGGGGGAACAGGGCTTTTTGCAGCCCTTTTTTTGCAACGTAGGCGCCGCCGATGAGCGAACCGATCAATAGGGCGACCAAACCGAAGGTGCCGTAAATCAAACCGAATTCCTGGTTGGTTAAATTAAGCCCGCCATTTTCAACCGTATCTTTCATGAATAGCATGCTGGGCGCGTTGAGAAAACCGAAGCTGACGCGGAATAACAACGCGAAACCAATCATTAACCAAATGCCTTGCTTTTGGAAAAAAGTAACAAACGCATCCATCAGCGTTGACATGGCTTCCGCAGGATTCCTTGGCGTATTTTCTGCACGCGCGCCCTCGGGCATAACCCGCCAGTGCCACACGGCCATCAACAACATAATGATACCGAGCAACGCGAAGACCAATTGCCAGGATTGAATCCACTCGGGACCGGAAACATGGGGATCGTGTTTAAAATAATGTTCATGCAAAACGCCGCTGAGTACTACCATCACACTCATCATGGCGAGTTTGCCGAGGTTCCAGCTAAGGCTTTGCCAACCGCAATACAGCGCTTGGGATTTGGCGTTCAATGCAGTGACATATACACCGTCGGTAGTAATATCTTGCGATGAACCAATAAACGACAGTACCCAGAAAAACGCGAGCATAATCGTAATGTAATTCGGCATGTTCATCGCGAGGGAAACACCGATAAAACCCATACCCAGCAGAATTTGGCAGAGCAATACGAAAAACTTTTTGGTTTTGTACATTTCCAGGAAAGCGGCAAAGAACGGCTTGATGGTATAGGCAAGGCCGAGTGCGCTGGCGTAGGCCGCCGCTTCGCCATTATCCATACCCAAATTGCTGAACATCACCACGGCTGCCGCAGTAAGCATGTTGTATGTGAGCGCCATCGTAAAATAACCGGTGGGCACCCAGAGCAGGGGATGTTTCACTTTGGGTGGAGCAGTGATATCAGGGGCAGAATTCATGCTAAATACCTTGAGTTTTCGCTGTTATTGTTTGTGGCAACGCCCCGTCTCTCGTGTATGGTCAGGTTGCTGGCGTTACTCACTGCCTCTGGTTTTATTCTGGTTGGCTTATTCCATGCCTTATTTTTTTACGTGCCTGCCGCTTTGAAACAGAGGCCGTGTCGGCCCCTGTGATCTCTCTCACCGGATCAGCGGTTTGATACAGATTTGTATTTTTTAAATCTTTAAAAATTATTTATTGGCTTTAAAGGTTTCGGCCGCTTTCAAAATTTCAGCACGGGCTTCTTCTACATCGCCCCAGCCGGCTACCTTCACCCACTTGCCTTTCTCCAGATCTTTGTAGTGTTCAAAGAAATGTTCGATTTGTTTGATAGTAATTTCCGGCAAGTCGCCCAATGTTTTTACGTTGCTGTATAGGGTGGTTAATTTATCGTGCGGTACAGCAACGATTTTGGCATCTTCGCCGGCTTCATCGGTCATCTTCAATACGCCCAACGGACGGCAGCGAATTACCGAACCTGCTTGCACTGGTTGGGGAAACACTACCAACACATCGGCGGCATCGCCGTCACCGCATAAAGTTTGTGGAATGTAACCGTAGTTGCAGGGGTAGTACATAGCGGTGCTAACCAGTCGATCCACAAACAGGCTATTGCTGTCTTTATCAATCTCGTATTTGATGCCGCTGTTCATCGGGATTTCGATCACAACATAAAAGTCATCGGGCAGGCTTTTGCCAGCAGGGACCAATTCAAAACTCATGGTGCATTCCTAGGTTAATTAATTGAAAAGTTGGCGTTAAGAAATTATTGGATTAAACAAAACGGTTGCGTGCAAATAGTGCAGAAACAGGCCGCGGATTCTACCACAACACAAAGGCGAGGATAGCGCAGCCCACCACAAGCGCCGCTGCCAATAGCAACCAGGCATTGCGTCGGCCAGTATGATAGGTCGGCTCTATGCGATTGCCCGGTGATGTAGGGCGGGTTTTCCAGCGCTTGGGTTGGTTGCTGAGTTGCTTGCGCTCGACAGGCTTGGCCAGTTCGTCGATAGGTTTGCGGATGCGGGTCATGGTGTCTTCAAGGTCGGGCGCGACTATACGGAAGCTGTATACATCCAGGCGCAAACGGTCGCCATTATTGGCGGTCGCATTGTCGATACGCAGGTCATTTAAATAGGTGCCGTTGGCGGAGCCCAGGTCTTTGATCCGCAAATGGTTGCCTTCAATGTTTATCTCTACATGGCGGCGTGAAAGGTGCGTGCCGGGAATAACAATGTCGCACTGGTTGCCGCGACCAATAATGGTGCTCCGCTCAGGGGAAATAACAAAATGCTTGCCGGCGAGCCAACTGGAATCGGAGACCAGGCGCCATGGGGTGACATAAGTTTCCTTGCTTTTATCGTGCAATCCGCGAGGGTCCAAAACAATAATTTCAGCGTTCCCAAGTTTGATAATATCGCCGGGCAGGATTTCTTTCTGGGTAATACGTTGACCATTGATAAAACAACCGGAACTGCTGTTATTGTCCTTGAGCAGGTAGCGATTACTTTCCTGGACTATTTTGGCGTGGTGGGAATCAAGCCCTTCTTCATTGATTGCCAGGTGATTGTCGGATGCACTGCCAATTGAGAACAGCTTTTCGACCACCCACAGCGGTGGGCGGCGATTGTCCTTAAAGTGAAGTTTCAGCATGGCGGGTTCCGTATTTTGGCGGCTATTTCATTGTTTTGTGTCTATCTACCCTGAATAGAGCGCTTTCGAGCGTAAATCCTGTGGTTTTTTGGTTACCTGACTTCCGATTCTATGTACTCAACTCCCAAAGGGCAATCATATGACAGATATTAGTTTCCAGGCGCCACCCGCCGCCGCCAATCGCGTCGTTATCCATTACTGCAATATGTGCCGCTGGATGCTCCGCTCCGCCTGGCTTGCACAGGAGCTGTTAAGCACCTTCGACGGCGAACTGGATGAGGTCAGCTTGCATCCGGGCACCGGCGGAATCTTCCATGTGTGGCTCAACGACCAACTAATCTGGGATCGGATCGCCGACGGCGGCTTCCCGGAGGCCAAGGCGCTCAAGCAGCGCGTGCGCGACTTACTCTGCCCTGATCGCTCGCTGGGACATAGCGACGGTCATAAAAAAGAGTAGTGACCTTTGTAACAAATCGTTGCAATCGCCCGGTGTTGATGGGCTTTTTACTGTATTCAAACGAGCCGGCTGGCATAATAGCCCGCACATTTGCCGGTCCCGGCGATCTCGTTTAATGGTCCGCCCTCGGAATAACGAGGCGGCCTCCAACCGGATTAATTGGAATGCCTTTATCCTCGTCCCTGCTTCGCTCCTTCGTCAATTGTTATCTCGCCCTGGTTATCCGTCGCCCCTATCACACGTTAGCCGCTATGGTACTGGTAACCCTGGTCGCCGCCTTTGGGCTGGGTAACTTCAAACTGGATGCCTCGGCGGATTCACTTACGCTGGAGCACGATACCTCCATCGATTACTTCCGTGAAATCTCCAAGCGCTACCAAAGCGGTGATTTCCTGGTGCTCACCTACACACCCAAGGCGGAAATGTTTTCCGATGAATCCATCAACACACTTAAACAGTTGCGCGACGAATTGGCCAAGGTTGATGGGGTATCCAGTGTTTATTCCATGATTGATGTTCCATTGCTTTACAGCCCGATGCGCTCGCTGGCGGAACAAAAGGAATCGACCCGCACCCTGCTGACACCAGGCGTGGATCGCGCCATGGCGAAAGAGGAATTTTTAAACAGTCCTATCTATCGTGAAATGCTGTTGAGTAAAGACGGCACCACCACAGCCCTGTTGCTGAACCTGAAAGTAAATAACCAATACATCGAGATGGCGCGCACACGCGATGCCTTGCGCCTGAAACGCGATACCGAGGGGTTAAGCGCGGAAGAGGCGAAGCAACTGGACACTATTTCTGCGGAGTTCCTTGCCTATCGCACAACGGCAGCGGAGAAGGATGCGGCGCGTGTGGAAGTGGTGCGCGCTATCGTCGCCAACTATAAAGATCGCGCGCAAATTTTCCTCGGCGGTGTGAGTATGATTACCACCGATATGATTGCCTATATTAAAAGTGACCTGGTGGTGTTCGGCGGAGCTCTCATCGCTTTCATGATTTTTATGCTCGCATTTTTATTTCGCCAGTGGCGCTTTGTGGTTTTGCCGCTGGCGACTTGTTTAATGTCGGTATTGATAATGCTCGGCTGGTTGAGCTGGATTGATTGGCGCATGACCGTTATCTCATCCAATTTCGTCGCATTGTTATTGATTATGGTATTTGCATTCACTATCTATGTGGTGGTGCGTTATCGTGAAATCCATGCCGCAAACCCGGGTGCGGAACAGACGGATCTGGTTATGCAAACGGTGCGCGATATGGTAGTGCCCTGCTTGTATTCGGCGCTCACTACCGTCGTTGCGTTTATGTCGTTGGTCATGAGCGGTATCCGCCCGGTAATTGATTTTGGCTGGATGATGACTATTGGCCTTTGCGTCGGTTTTGTGTTGGTGTTTGTAATCTTACCTTCGGGCCTGATGATTCTGCGCAAGGGTGAGCCCAGGGATAGCGGTGATAATTCGGCGGCACTCACTGTGAAATTTTCCCGGCTTGCCGAGTTCCACGGCGGCAAAATTTTAGTGGTGAGCTTGCTCGCGATAATTTTTAGCGCATGGGGTATCAGCAGGTTGGTAGTTGAAAACCGCTTTGTTGATTATTTTAAGGACGACAGTGAAATCCATCAGGGGTTAAGCGTCATTGATCGCCAGCTTGGCGGTACCGTAACGCTGGATATTATCCTCGATGCGGAAAAAAATACGTTGGAAATTGCTGAATCCGCTGACCTTGAAATGCCACAGGAAGCAACCGGAGATGAAGTTCTGGATGCGGAAGATCCCTTTGCCGAGGCACCGGCAAGCGCCGGGGAAGATCCTTTTGCTGAAGTGGGTGAAGAGGCATTTGCCGATGATTCATCGTCGGCTGCTGCAACACCAGGTTATTGGTTCAGTGTTGCCGGCCTGGATCAAATCAGGCAACTCCATAATTGGCTTGAAGCACAGCCGGAAATCGGCAAGGTGCAATCATTGGCAACGGTTTATCAATTAGCGCATGACGTAAACAAAGGAAAGCTGAATGATTTCGAATTGAATGTACTGCGTAACATGCTTTCGGATGATATCAAAAACTTCCTGATCAAACCCTATTTGGTTGATGAGTTGCAGCAAACGCGCATCACCATGCGCATAATTGAAACCACGCCGAATTTAAAGCGCGCGGAATTGGTTGAGCGCATACGGCACTATGCGGAAACCGAAGGCGGCTTCGCACCGGATCAAGTTCACTTTACCGGTATGTTGGTACTGTACAACAACATGTTACAGAGTTTATTCCATTCACAAATTGCCACTATCGGGGTAGTGTTTTTTGCAATTATGTTAATGATGGTGGTGCTGTTCCGCTCGATAAAAATCGCCATTATCGCCATCCTCCCCAATATCCTTGCCGCTAGTACTGTGCTCGGTGCAATGGGGGTGGCGGGAATTCCGCTGGATATGATGACGACCACCATTGCGGCGATTGTTGTGGGTGTGGGAGTGGATCAGGCGATTCAATATTTCTATCGCTTCCGTGTGGAATTTGAACATACAGGTAGTTATGTTGAAGCAATGCATCGCTCCCATGCGTCTATTGGCCGTGCTATGTATTACACCTCGGTAACTATCATAGTTGGCTTTTCGATCCTCATGCTTTCGCAATTTATTCCATCAATTTATTTCGGTGTATTGACAGCCTTTGCCATGTTTATGGCAATTGTGGGATCACTAACGCTATTGCCGAAATTGATTTTGATGATGAAGCCGCTGGGGCTGGAAAGATAATTTTTGTATGTTTTTAAAGAAAAAGGGCGCGAATTTCGCGCCCTTTTTCTAATTACAATAGGTGTTAAGGAAGTTCAACCAGTTTTATGTTATCCAAATAATATGCATCTGCATTTGTCCCTGCGGGCCTATTAATTCCCAACGCGATTTGCGTTGTTCCGGTTAATAACGCGGCTTTGGTTGAGTTTACATTTAGAGTGAGTGTAATCCATTTATCAACTTCGTCAAATGCGGGTGTGTTGTCACTCGCATTACTACGTTTTGATTGAAATGCAGCATTAGATTCCTCTGCCGCTCCGGTAATTGTGGTGCCGGCAAACAGCATCAAGGTTTTGTAATAATTTTCGCTTGTAGTAAGACCGAGTTTTGCGTAAGGGAAATACACATCAAATTGGACCGCATAATCAGCTAGGGTTTTCCCCTGTGGTATGGTCACCTGAACCATAGGCACAGAGTTCCAGTTTAAAGGCACTACCCTCAATACATTGGTTGACGCGCCGTTCGCATCCAGGCCAGTGACCGATGCAATGGTTACCACTGTCGCGTTTACAGCAGGGCTGTCCCAGCCAATGCTGCCGTAAGTGGATTCTACTGCGTCAAGCTCAAAGTCCACTGTTAGGTTTGTTGCGGCCGAACTACTGGACGCAACGCTAGATGCCGGCTCTGACGAAGCGGGAGCACTGGACATCATAGGCTCACTGGATGCTGCAGCGACACTAGATGGTGCGGCACTGGATGGTGCAACGCTAGAAGGCGCGACACTGGACGGTGCAACACTAGACTGGGCGACACTTGAGGGCGCTGCGCTTGCAGGTGCGCTTGATGAACTCATCATGACTGAAGACGTGTTTGGTTTTTTATCATCATCATCGTCACCACCGCAACCAACCAGTAGTGCTGATAAAAAAAGTACGGAAGAAATATACTTAATCATTTCAAACTCCTTACAAAAGGCAATGAAAATGGTCATGGCCCGTTTATTGTTAGTGTTAGTAGAGTATGGGTTTGGTATTTGACTGATCGGTTTTATTAGCTTCGGCATATCTTTGTATGCTTGTATAGGTGCAGCCAATAAACCCTAGCACATAAAAGTTTAATGTGAAGGCGAAGCATATTTTTTACTGGGGATGGTGTATGAACGGTGGATTTAGGGTGCCCGGAGGCACCAATAGTGGAAGCGATTACCAATCCATTAACGCTTTTAGCTGCGGTGCCAAATCCTTTGCCATTGCCGCATGCTGTTCTTTTGTGGGATGGGCATCCTGGTTATCACCGGGATAATAACTGGAGGTAACCTGGTGTACGCGCGCATTATTCACCCGTGAAATTGCTTCGCGAATGTAATCGATAAGCGCGGCTTTTTTATCATCATTTAAAATAGCGCCTTCGGTGATAGCGATATGTGCGTTAGGGTGGTTGGCGAGCAGCTTATTAATAAATTTTACATAAGCGGTAACGTAAGTTTCGCGGTCCGGAATGCCGGGGCTGAAATCATTGGTACCAATTGCGCTGACGATGAGGTCTGGCTGGTATTGCCGGTGATCCCATTTCATTGCCGGGTTATTGTCACCCACTGCGTATTCATAAAAATCGGGCAAATTGGCCTCGTCGGTTTTTCCGTTCCAGCTGCGAACCAGGCCGCGCCCACCCCAACACACCAGGTTCACTTGCGCATTCAATGCCTTGGCAGTAAGCATGCCGTAAGATTCGCGGGCATTCCACCAGCGGGAATTTTTATCCTCACCGGCAACCCTATCGATAGCTTCGCCACAAGTCACTGAATCGCCCAGCACGAGCATTTTATGTTTGGGAAGCCTGGGTGCCGCAAAAAAACCGCCGCCGGTTAGTGAAAGGTTTCCAAGTGTGACCGCACCATGCCAATTTTCTGATCGATGCACAATTTCAACCCGATGTTTGCCGCTATGGGGGAACCGGAATAGTTCAATTGTTATGGGTTGTGCAGGAATATTAAAAGTTTTCGGTGGACCATCGTCGAGGACGACATCAATCCATGAGTTGCCGTTGGTACTTTGTAATTGTGCATGCAATGCGATGCCTTCTACTTCGGTAACAAAGGTTACGCCGGGAAATCCGAAACTTTGGCTTTGGTCATCATTGGTATGGGTGCGTCCCATGCGGCTGATAAGGCTATCGCTCGCCGCGATGCTGATTGATTGCGGTGGTGGAGGTGTGTGGGAACAGGCAATAAGGTTAGCCATGGCTGTAGTGATCAATGCGGTAAACAAGAGTTTTTGAATCATAATTTATCTCCCAGGCAAAATCGCAACCCGGGGTTGCGATTTTGTTGAAGCAATCATTGCTGTAGCAGTTCCTGGATGTCAGGGGTCATGGCGTTCGCCCAAACCGCATAGCCTTTCGGTGTCGGATGTAAAAAATCGCTCATGATTTCCGGCGAAATACTGCCGTCCTTTTCCATTAACAATGGTCCGTAATCCTTAAAGAAAACGGTGTTGTTATTGCCCAGCCTGGCGATGATTTTATTCAGTTGCTGGACTTTGGTGCGATTGGGTGACCTTGCGTCCTGATCAAAAGGAAAAACCGCATTTAATAAAATTTTACTGTCGGGCCAGGCGAGTTGCAGTTGCTGCACCACCCGAGCGACCCCGTCGGCAGCCTGTTCGGGCGACTCTTGCAGGCTGCCGAGGTTATTCACACCGATTAGCAATACAATTAATTGCGGTTGCATATTACCCACAGCGCCATGCTGCAGTCGCCAAAGTACATTACCGGTATTGTCGCCGCCGATGCCGAAGTTGGCTGCCTTCAATGGAATGAAATGTTTTTCCCACAATTGCCAATCCCAGCCCGCGGTTATGGAGTCTCCCAGGAACAATACATCGACCTGATCATATTGGGCGACCAGCGTATCTTCAGCATGCATTTTTTCCCAGGCCTTGATCGACATCCAGTCGTATTCTACTGCACGTTTAGTGGGAAGGATGCCGGGATGTGAAAGGGTTTTATCGGCTGAAACAAATTGGCTATTAAGGCCCAGTGTAAAGCTGGTTATAAGGGAAAAAATTATTTTCTTGCGCAGCGTCATAGGTCATTCCTGCAAAAAGTAGGGTTGTTTTACATCGGTGCCATCCATTCATGAATGGCTACGTGGAATCTATGTGTGCTGTGTGTTTTTGGGTATTGATGGATTGTTGTAGTTTGTAAAAAATTTAGTGCTTCAAGCTTAGCCTTTCATTGTGCAGATTCAAGCTTTGCACACCGGCGATATTAAGGACCAAGTCGAGTAATTCATCCCAGGGCTCGGCATTGCGCATACCTTTTACCGCTTTGTCGATGCCGTTCGCCTTGCGCAGTAATTGCTGCAAATGCGCTGGCTTCAGGCGGCGTAGCGCCGCCTGGATTAATGGCTGGCGCTTTTCCCACACACCTGCTTGCTTGGCGGCCCAGTCAAAATGTTTGCCTTGGGCCAGGGCTTGGGATATTTGGACGAGGGTACGTATATCGCGTGTGATGGCCCAAAGCACGTTGATGGGTTCCGTGCCTTCGCTACGCAAACCTTGCAAGGTTTTTACAGCGGCGCGGGCATCGCCATGCAGGGCTTTATCGGCCAAGCCGAACACATCGTAACGCGCACTATCAGCAACGACAGACGCCATTAATTCATAGCTGACGTGATTGTTGTGCGCGAGCAACTTTAATTTTTCAATTTCCTGCGCTGCCGCCAGCAAATTACCTTCAATGCGCGATACCAGTAATTCAATGGCGTCGCTATCGGCACGCAGGCCAACGGATTGTAAGCGCAAACCGATCCAGCGCGGCAGTTGTGCGATGGTAACGGGCCAAACCTGGACGTGTTGGCCGGCATCTTCGATGGCCTTGAACCATTTACTTTTCTGCGTGGCGCTGTCGAGCTTTTCAGTAACAATTAAAAGCAGGTTATCAGGTGCGGGGGATTCCGCGTATTCCTGTAAAATTTTGCCACCCTTATCGCCGGGTTTTCCTGATGGCATGCGTAATTCGATTATTTTTTTTTCTGCAAATAGTGAAAGGCTATTTGCAGCGGAAAGTAACTGGCCCCAATCAAAACTTGCGTCGGCGTGGTAGAGGTCGCGCTCATTGAAACCTTGTTTGCGCGCTGCGGCGCGAATCTGGTCGCAACATTCCTGGATTAATAAAGGTTCTTCACCAGATACCAAATAAATGGGAACCAATTGCTTGTTAAGCGCAGTTCCCAATTGTTCGACGCGCAGCTTGGGCATGTTATTGGGCCGGCGCCGTGGAAGGCTTATTGGCCGTTTGTTTTGCAGCGAGGTTTTTTACCCGGCGTAAAATGGTTTGCACCGCTTCACGGCGCATTTCGCGTACTACCAATTCTTCTTCCTGGGTGGCGCTGTTGGCATTGTTGACGTTGTAGTTGTAGGTGCGGGTGATATTAACGCTGGTATCTTCAGGGGTAATTGCCCCGGCGGCATTGCTGAGGCTAAAAGGCACACGCAAAATAATTTCATAGGCGCTGGTCAACGCATCGCTGCCTACGCCAGCGGTGCGCTTGTCGAGCTTTTCGCTGCCTACATCCAATACCAGCGCAGCCGCAGGCTGTGTAACTTCGGTAATTTTATAACCGGGCAATGCCTGGCGGAGGGCATTGACCAGCTGGCTGTGGTTATCTTCGCTTTCGATAACCAAATCCAGCGGCTGTGTCATCGCCAATTTATCGCTTCCCGATGCCGATCCACGCAAATGCCAGCCACAAGCGGACAACGAAAGTATTAATAAACTGGCGATGATCTTTTTCATAAATAATCCATTCTTTTTGTTAAAAGCGAGGAGCAATTCACCCATCAATTGGCCACGATGTTGACCAATTTATTTGGGATCACAATTACCTTGCGCACAGTTACACCTTCCAGGAATTTCTGCACGTTTTCCTGTTCAAAGGCCAGTTGCTCCAGTTGTTCTTTCGGCGCATCAACAGCCGCATCCAATTTGCCGCGCAGCTTGCCATTCACCTGCACAACGACCTCAACGGTTGAGCGTACCAGTGCGGTTTCATCCAGCTTCGGCCAGTTTTCATTGAGCGGAATAGTGATATGACCGAGGGCTTGCCACAGCGCCTGGGTAATATGCGGGACAATGGGAGCGAGTAATAGGATTGCCGCTTCCAGTGCTTCGCGTTCCACTGCCAAACCTTGCGGATTGGCGCGATCCGCAAGTTTGCTGGTTTCGTTGAGCAATTCCATGACCGCGGCAATGGCGGTATTGAAGGTTTGGCGACGCCCGTAGTCGTCACTGACTTTCTGGATGGTTTCGTGGGTTTTACGGCGCAAATCTTTCTGCGCTTGCGGCAAGCTGGAAACATCCAGTGTGCCCGGTGTTCCGGCATTCACGTGGCCTTCGACCGCTTTCCATAAACGGCGCAGGAAACGGCTGGCGCCGTCCACACCGGAATCGCTCCACTCCAGGCTTTGCTCCGGCGGCGCGGCGAACATGGTAAACAAGCGAACGGTATCGGCCCCGTATTGGTTGATGACACTTTCCGGATCAACGCCATTGGCTTTGGATTTGGACATTTTAATCACACCGCCAAATTCCACGGCTTCACCAGTGCCTTTGTGTTTGGCGGCGATAAAGCGGCCTTTGTCATCGCGTTCGATAACGACATTTTCCGGTTCGATCCAGTTTTCCTTGCCCTCACTTTTAATAAAGAAGGATTCAGCGTTCACCATGCCTTGGCAGAGCAGGCGCTCGAAAGGCTCGTCGCCGCTCACCAGGCCCTCATCGCGCATGAGTTTGTGGAAAAATCGGGAGTAGAGCAGGTGCAGGATCGCGTGCTCGATACCACCCACATATTGGTCTACGGGTAACCAGTAATCGGCAGCGGCCTTGTCAATCATGCCTTCGGTAAAATTGGGGCAGGTGTAGCGCGCGTAGTACCAACTGGATTCCATAAAGGTATCGAAGGTGTCGGTTTCGCGTTCAACCGCCTTGCCGTTAAGCTCGTCCTGTTTCCAGTTTGGATCGGCTTTAATCGGCGATTGCACACCGTTCATTACCACATCCTCAGGTAACAACACCGGAAGTTTGTGTGCGGGTACGGGGATTTCGCCACCTTCGGGCAAATTGAACATCGGGATAGGCGCGCCCCAGTAACGCTGGCGGGATACGCCCCAGTCGCGTAAACGGTAGTTGGTTTTTACGCGGCCCTTGCCCGCCATTTCCAGGGTGCTGGCGATGGAATCGAAAGCAGCATTGAACTCCAGTCCATCGTATTCACCGGAATTAACCAGCACGCCTTTTTCGGTAAAGGCGGCTTTGCCCAAATCAATGCCTTCACCGTTTTGCGGTGCGATCACCTGTTCGATCGCCAAACCGTATTTCTGTGCAAATTCGTAATCGCGTTGGTCGTGCGCAGGCACGGCCATGACCGCGCCTGAACCGTAATCCATCAATACATAGTTGGCGACCCATACGGCGACAGGCTCGCCGGTAATCGGATGCAGGGCTTTGATGCCGGTATCCATGCCTTTCTTTTCCATGGTCGCCATGTCCGCCTCGGCAACGGATTGCACTTTGCAATCGGCGATAAATTGGGCGAGCGCCGGATTGCTTTCAGCCAGGTGCCTGGCGATGGGATGCTCCGCCGCGAGGCTCACGTAGGTCACGCCCATCAAGGTATCGGGGCGGGTAGTGTAGATTTCGAAACCGGTAAATTCACCCACAGGTGATGCCAGGTCAAAGCGCATCTCCAGGCCGCGGCTTTTGCCGATCCAGTTGCGCTGCATGGTTTTAACCTGCTCGGGCCAGTTGGGAAGCTTGTCCAGGTCGTTGAGCAATTCTTCGGCGTAATCGGTGATTTTGATAAACCACTGGGGAATTTCCTTGCGCTCGACCAGGGCCCCGGAGCGCCAGCCGCGACCGTCGATTACCTGTTCGTTGGCGAGCACGGTCTGGTCAACCGGGTCCCAGTTCACCGTAGACATCTTTTTATAGACCAACCCCTTTTCATATAAACGGGTAAAGAACCATTGTTCCCACTTGTAATATTCGGGCTTGCAGGTGGTGAGTTCGCGTGACCAATCAAAGCCGAAGCCCAGCTTTTTCAGTTGGTTGCGCATATGGTCGGTGTTGGAATAAGTCCATTTGGCAGGCGCCGTGTTGTGCTTGAGCGCGGCATTTTCAGCGGGCAGGCCAAAGGCATCCCAACCCATGGGGTGCAATACATTCTTGCCCTGCATCCGTTGGTAGCGGGCGATCACATCGGTAATGGTGTAGTTGCGCACATGGCCCATGTGCAGTTTGCCGCTGGGGTAGGGGAACATCGCCAGGCAATAGAACTTTTCCTTGCTGGGGTCTTCTACTACTTTGAAGCTGTTATTGGCTTCCCAATATTGTTGGGCCTGGGCTTCGACTTCGGCGGGATTATATTGTTCTTGAATGGGGCGCTCTTGCATGGACGTATACGGCCTATACTGAATGTGGAGTTATGTACTACAGGTGAAAAGTTGGGAAAGGCGGTGATTATAGAGGCACTGCCGCCTGTGTGGGTATAAATATCTTGAGGCGTGAGCGAGAGGTGTTTTTATGAAATCCAGCCCTGTAACCCCCGATAATCCTTATCATCCCAGCCGGGTGGACCATGCGTTCCAGGCAGAAGACCCCGGTCCGCTAGATACCCTGAATGAAGGGTTTTCCCAAGAGGTTGAAGACCTGGTAAAACTCGAACTCACCGCTGAGCAGATGGTGGGGGATGAAGTCCGCCTGGCGCGCGAGTATGTAAAGGAAGATACAAGCCATTTCTGGCATGATTTGAAAGAAGGGTTTGTTTACTGGGAGCTAGCGACCGGCCAACTTTTATTGTCGGCGGCGGACCCTACCCGAGTGGATTGGCAGGAACACCATTGGTGGGGAGACGAGGAATCGCAGTTCCATTGATGGCCAAGGCCATACAGACTTTATTTGTACCGCTTGCTAAGCTCTCGCCACCAACGAATAACATCAAGCGAGAGAACCATGCCTTTGTCCCTGCGCGCCCGGGTGGGCGCCGTGTTGTTTTCTTTCCTGTCCTTGCCCGGAGTTGCCAAGCCTGTGAGTGAATTACCGACCGCACCTATTTACCTATGGGCTGAAAAACCCATGGTCGAACCTGATCGCGAACACACCAGGGACCAACGCGTATATGCGGTCGATAATCCTGCTATTACTCCTTTCTGGCCCGAAAATCCCAATGGCACCGCGGTAGTGATTTTCCCTGGCGGCGGTTACGTGCGCCTGGCGATAAACCATGAGGGATATGACATCGCGGAATGGTTTGCCCGGCGTGGGGTGACGGCCTTTGTGGTTAAGTACCGGATGCAGGAATATGGCTATCCAGCCCCCTTGCTGGATGGCCTGCGCGCCGTGCGGTTGGTGCGTAAACAGGCGGCGGGATGGGGAATCGATCCGGCAAGGATTGGGGTGGTCGGCTTTTCCGCAGGCGGCCATCTGGCTGCCAGTGTGGCGACACGGTTTGACACCGCCCTCCGGGCGGATGATCCTCTGGCAGCTATCAGCGCCCGCCCGGATTTTGCGATTCTGGGATATCCGGTCATCACCCTTGAGGGGGCGGATGCCCATGCCGGTTCGCGCAAGGCGCTGCTGGGCGATAATCCCGACCCGGAAAAGGTGCGTGAGAATTCCTTGCAATTCCAGGTAGGCGGCAAGGTGCCGCCCGTGTTTATGTTCCACGGTATCGGCGACCAGTCGGTGCTGGTAGGTAACAGCCTGGCGTTCTTTAGCGAAGTACAAAAGCACAATAAACAGTCGGAATTACACATCTACCAAACTAACATCCATGGGGTAGGTATGATCCAGGGGCAGGGCAGTGTATCGCTCTGGCCGCAGGCGTTGGAAGCCTGGCTAAAGGGATGCCAGCTCATAAAATAAGCAGTTTTAATCTTGCAGTTGCACAGTGGCTTGGCATACAATCGCCGCCCCTGAAATCAGGTATACGACGCTAGTCACAAACGCCAGGGCATGTCGTCCGGCTACTTCGTGTCGTCCAAGTCCAAAATATTGGATGAAAGTTTGGAGCGAAAAATGAGTGCATATGCAATTTTTGAAAGCGGTGGCAAGCAACATCGCGTAGTTGTGGGTGAAACCCTCAAACTCGAAAAAATCGATTTCGCCACCGGTGGCGTTGTTGAATTCAACAAAGTTTACCTGGTTGCCAACGGTGCAGACGTCAAGATTGGTGCTCCTGTGGTTGAAGGTGCTACCGTAACTGCGGAAGTAGTTGCCCATGGCCGTGCTGACAAAGTGAAGATCATCAAATTCCGCCGTCGTAAGCACCACCTGAAGCGTCAAGGTCATCGCCAGTGGTTCACCGAAGTGAAAATCACTGCTATCAAAGGTTAATTGAGGAGTTTAGAAAATGGCTCACAAGAAAGGGGTAGGTAGTTCCCGTAACGGTCGCGATTCAGAAGCGAAACGCCTTGGTGTTAAAGCCTTCGGTGGTGAATTGGTTTCTGGTGGCAGCATTATTGTTCGTCAACGCGGTACCAAGTACCACGCTGGTCCAAACGTGGGTCTGGGTAAAGACCACACCCTGTTCGCGAAAGTGGACGGCCACGTTAAGTTCGAAATTAAGGGCGCTTTCGGCCGTCAATACGTAAGCATCATTCCTGCTGCTTAATATTGCGCTAGAAACTGCCAGGCTTGCTGCTTGCAGCGGGCAACGAAGAACAATAAAAAAGCCCTGCCGATAACGTCAGGGCTTTTTTATATCCAGGATGAATATAGTACATAGGTGCATGGAGAGGCGCGGGAGCGACGATATTCAGGGCCAGGGAATAGCCTGTTCGCGGTTTGTGTTATTTCCCTTCAGTTTTCTTTTTTGTTCCTGTGGAGTGCGTTGTGAAATTTGTTGATGAAGCCCCAATTCATGTCGAAGCCGGTAATGGCGGCAACGGATTCATGAGCTTCCGGCGGGAAAAGTTTATTTCCAAAGGTGGTCCGGACGGCGGCGATGGTGGCGATGGCGGCAGTGTATATCTCGTTGCCGACGAAAACCTGAACACCCTGATTGATTACCGTTTTGTGCCCAAATATCGCGCTGAGAATGGCGAAAAAGGCGGCAGTAAAGATTGCACCGGCGCGAAAGGCGCTGATTTGTTGTTACCTGTGCCTGTAGGCACCACGGTGATTGATATGGACACCGAAGAAGTCTTCGGTGACCTGACGGAGCACGGCCAGAAATTGAAAGTTGCCCAAGGCGGTTTCCACGGGTTGGGTAATACCCGTTTTAAAACCAGTACTAACCGCACCCCGCGCAAAACATCGCCGGGTACGCCGGGCGAAATGCGTAACCTCAAGCTTGAGTTAAAGGTATTGGCCGATGTGGGAATGCTCGGTTTGCCCAATGCCGGTAAATCCAGTTTTATTCGCGCGGTCAGTTCAGCCAAACCCAAGGTGGCCGACTATCCATTTACTACGCTGGTCCCGAATCTTGGCGTGGTAAAAGTGCAGCAGCATCGCAGTTTTGTTATCGCGGATATTCCCGGTGTTATCGAAGGTGCGGCGGAAGGTGCCGGCCTGGGGGTACGCTTCCTTAAGCATTTGACCCGCTGCCGGGTGCTGATGCACATGGTGGATATGGCGCCGGTCGATGACTCCAGCCCCGCCGACAATGTGCGCATCATTGCTAACGAATTGGAGAAATTCAGCCCGACACTCGCCAGGCGCGAGCGTTGGCTGTTACTCAATAAAATTGATTTGCTGCCGCCCGATGAAGTGGAAGCCCGCTGCCAGGCGGTGGTGGACGAACTGGGTTGGACGGGGCCGGTGTTCCGGATTTCAGCATTGAATCGCGAGGGAACCATGCCGCTGGCTGGCAAGGTAATGGATTTGCTGGAAACAATCTGGGAAGAGGAAAAATCCAATCCCGAAGCGCAGGAGCGCGAACTGGAATTGCAAAACCAGATGGCACAGGAAGCGCGTGACCGTATTGAAGAATTACGTGAGCGCCAACGCGAAGCCCGTCGCGCACGTGGAGAAGACGATGATAATTTCAACGAGGATGATTATGACGTTGAAGTTATTTACGTTAATCATTAAACCTACCAATGAGCGCCACTCATAAAATAGTGTAATCTCACGCCCGGGACCTTCCCGGGCGTGTTGCATTAACCATTTGAATAACATGTTTTATAAAAATCAGCAGATTATCCCGAGCGCAATTCTCTCATGAGCAAAAGAGACATCATTCCCCACGCGAAACGCTGGGTGGTAAAAATTGGCAGTGCACTCTTAACCAATGACGGCAAGGGGCTGGATACTGCGGCCATTGCCGGTTGGGTAAAGCAAATGGCCGAGCTGCGGTTGCGCGGCATTGAAGTGGTATTGGTCTCTTCCGGGGCGGTGGCGGCCGGTATGCGCCGCTTGGGCTGGGCTTCGCGCCCCACTGAAATCCATCAGCTACAGGCGGCGGCGGCGGTTGGCCAAATGGGTTTGGTGCACACCTATGAAGTGGAATTCCAGCGCTATGGTTTGCTCACTGCACAGGTGCTGCTGGATCATGATGACCTTTCATCGCGCCAGCGCTATTTAAATGCGCGTTCCACATTGAAAACGCTGGTAGGTTTGAATGTGGTTCCGGTTATCAATGAGAACGATACGGTAGTAACGGATGAAATCCGTTTCGGCGATAACGACACGCTCGGGGCGTTGGTTGCTAATTTACTGGAAGCCGATTTGCTGGTGATCCTCACCGATCAACAAGGTATGTACGACAGCGATCCGCGTTCCAATCCAAATGCGCAACTGCTCAGCGAAATTGCCGCCGCCGATGCTCGCCTTGAGCAAATGGCGGGTGGAACCGGCGGTGCATTGGGACGCGGCGGCATGATCACCAAAGTGCGCGCCGCGCGTGTTGCGGCACGCTCCGGTGCGGATACAGTTATTGTCGGCGGTCGTATTGAAAACGCGTTACTGCGCATTGCAGCGGGCGACAATATCGGTACCTTCCTCTGGGCGGACCAGCAACCACAAGCAGCGCGCAAGCGCTGGATCTCGGGCCAATTGCAAACCCGCGGCACCCTGGTGTTGGATGATGGCGCTGTGCGCGTAGTGCGTGAACAGGGTAAAAGCCTGTTACCGGTTGGTGTAAAAGAAGTGCGCGGCGATTTCACTCGCGGTGATATGGTGGTTTGCGTGGATGTGAACGGAAAGGAAATCGCTCGCGGACTGGTAAATTACCATGCCGAGGAAGCGCAAAAAATTATCGGTAAACCCAGCAGCCAAATTTTAGGCGTATTGGGATACCAGGACGACAATGAATTAATCCATCGCGATAATTTGGTATTAAGTTAAGGCCACCGAATATTTCAAGGTTCCATAAATTTCGATAAAAAAATCCCGATCATTTAAAAGTGATCGGGATTTTTTTATGTTGGTTTATTTTGCTGTTAGTTTGGTGCGCAAAACAATAATCGCCAGTACGCCGAGCAATAACAGGAAGCTTGATGGCTCGGGAACGCTTAGGCTGTTCACATGAACTTGTGTACCATTAACATTCTCTGCCACTAAAAATTTGCCTTCAGCATCGCCAAGTTGATTAATTCCAATCGAAAAATTGCCAGTGCCGGGGGCAATCGCATCAAACGCTAAGGTAAACAGCGTAAATTCGCCTGCTTGAGCGTTGTTCAAACTATCGATATCGTCAAAAGACAATTCAAACAAATTAATCATTCCTGCTGCGACAGTACCGGATTGCAAGCTGCCGAATCCATTTAAATCCAACTGGTTGCCTTTAATGCTGTCACCCCAGCCTAGGCTGTTGAAATGGAAAAGGCTGTTATCAAAATAAAAATCCAAATCAAAAACCCCGAGCGATGGCGCAGTGTTTTCGTTCAGGCCACTGATATTGACTGCAACCGACAATAAACTGCCGGTACTGATGGCAGCATGTTCCGGAACCAAATCAATGGTGACGGCGTGGGTGTTCACCGAAAACAGTAGTGCCAGCGACACCCATAATGTATATAAATGCTTCATAGTAAATTCCATCAATATTAATTTACCGCACAAGCGGTGCGGGTGCATTGCAAAGTAAGTGCGCGGGCATCCAGCGCATTAATGGCGCCGTCGCCATTGACATCGCGCTGGTCAGAAATAGTCGGTGTAATACCGCGCGCGTTAGTGACTTGCTGCACATCCTGTTTATCCACATCGCCATCGCCATCCAAATCGAGCACTAATTTCAGCGAAATGACCAATGGATCATGGTCTGACGAGCGATAAGCATCCGGCGAATAAAAATTCTCAATTTGGGTTACGGATTTGAATTCGGTGTTGTAATCCAGGCTGATGGGTTCATCGGCATTGATATGCCAATCGGCTGCGAACAATGTTTGCGCTGCGAGTGGATTGCTGGCGAGGCCATGGTCCAGATACCCGGCTTGGCCGTCAAACACATAGGAATAAGCGTTGTCACCGCCGAATTTATTAATCAGGTCGATGTAGCCGGCATTGATAATTTGGGTAATGGGATTTTCCTTTGCATAAGCATTCAAATCACCAATGATCAAATAATCGCGATCATTCACGCCGGTCGGATCGGTGTTCAACCAGTTCACCAGGGCAGTCGCCGCACGGGTACGGGTGATATTGCAATTGCCTTGTCCATCGCCGATGTCGAGGTCGCCGAGGTCATTGCAATCAGAACCTTTAGATTTGAAATGGTTAACCACAGCCGTAGCAATCGCACGGTTGCTATTTACACGGAAACTTTGCGCCAATGCCGGGCGGTTTTTAGTATCGATAAATTCCGGATCAACACTGGAATCCAGGATTGCAGTAGTGCCTATGGCAGTGGCTTTATCGCTGCGATAAATAAAACCCACTACAATTTCGTCGGTGCCGATCCTGTCCACACCTGGATTAATATATTTCCAGGCATGGGTGCCGGTGGCGCTGTTGAGCGCAGCCGTTAATTCAGCGATAGCGCTGGTAGTACCGTAACCATCGTTTTCAATTTCAATCAATCCAATTACATCGGCATCCAGGCCTGCAAGCGCACTCACAATTTTGGTTTTTTGCCGCGCAAATTCAGTTGCGGTATCAGCGCCACGTGATGTGGGGAAGCCACCTCCCTTGCCATCGCCATTAAAAAAGTTCAACACGTTAAAACTGGCGATTTTTAAATTCGCTGCGGAATCGGTTACCGGTGCCAGCGGGCGTGAATTGGTGTGAACGAAATTCGGTGTAGTGGTGGGAAGAATGCGATAGATACCGAAATCATAAGTAATAACGCCACGCAAACCAGTCACAGTATCACCACTGCGCAAGGTATTGTCGGCAGATAAGCCCGGTGCCGGGAAAATTACCGGGTCAGGGTTTTGGATATTGCTGGCATCGTCCAGCATTAATTTATTCAAATTATTTTGCACTTGTAATGCGTTGGCGGCGGCGCCGGGCTCAACCACATTGGTAGGTTGCCGCAGGCGGCCATTGGCGAGCAACACTTGTCCGTAACGCCCCAATTGATAGGTTTCATTTACTGTTAGGGTTTGTGGGATCGTGACTGACATGCCTTCGACGGTTTCAAAAAAATCGGGTGAATTCGCGGGTAATGAAATTGTTGCTGGCGTCGGCAAAGATTGGTTGCTTGCGCAGAGAATAACTGTTGTGTTGTGCAATTGCGTTAAACCAAATGTTTCGGCAACAGTCCCAGCCACGCGTACCCGGTCGCCTACCGAAACCGCCGTAGTGCTGGCGATGTAAATACCTTCGGAAGTTTGCGAATTGCTATCCGACTGTGCATCGTCTTCTTGCACAAAAAATCCGCCGGGTTGGTTGGGGTTTTGGAAATCAGCAATAACCACACCTTCAATGGTCAGGTTATTGCCAAGCAGTGGACTATTATCGCCGTCGCCCTGGATATTGCTGATGGGTATGGCGGCTTGGCCGCAACTGCCGGTTTCCCCACCGCCGCTGTTACCACCGCCATTGCTGCTGCCTTGATATGTGCCGAGGTGATCGAAAGTATCTTGCGCATAACCTTCCCATTCAATGCCCGGGTCAAAAGCGTCGGTTGCGTTGGAATCACCGGTTACTACGGAGGTTTTGCGGCGCAAGGTGTTGTCGGCGGTGCTGGTCAGGCTTGTTCCCCACTCGGTGCCAGGGTCCATGCCGATCTGGCCGATGCTATCGATAATGGTGTTGCCGCTTTTCAGGACCACTGCGTCATCGCCGTTATACCAACCTGAACTGTTGGTTTGGTTGGCATGCGCTAAAATACCCGGGCCCGCGCTGCCATGGGCCAACACGAATACTCCCCGCGCAGGAACAGTGCCGGTGAGATTGACGGTCAAGCCAGCGTTGTTGCTGCCGTTGAAATACATTTCGACCTTATAGTCGCCGAGGTCAACAGGGGTATCGCTGTTGTTATAAATTTCCAGCGCTTTGTTATTGCTGCTGCCCTCGACATATTCGGAAAAATACAAATTGGCGCAGGCGGGTAAAGCGCAAAGGCTGGTCACTGCAATAGCAAGCGGTATGGCGAGGATTTTTTTCATAGCTGTCTCCATAGATATTTGGAGCCCAGACTAAGCGCGGATTGTTACGTTGCTATGGCGGGTTTCGGACGGTTTGGTGATATTTTGATGAATATCCTGCCGCGCAGACGCGGGCAGAAATTACCAGGACGAGGCTTTGACAAACAACCACTGTAATTAGTGGTAATGTGTCCGCTGTCGATCTGCTTGTAATCTCCGGAAACAAATAACAATTTTTCGAATGTGAATAAAGGAAAATCTATGTACATAACGATTATCGGGGCAAAGATTTTTTACGGTGATACCCTCAATGATATGTTGAAAAGCATAGGGGCGTACAAAGGAAAGCATTCAGGTGCTGTCAGTGGTTTGACGCCTAATGCTATTACCTATGTACAAATGACCGAAATGCAATTCGTACGATTTAAAAATGCTGGCCGGCGCAAGGCCTCATCAAAACCCGGCAAGCAAACGACGGGTGGCATTTCGCGTACGCGCGTTGCCCGCACGGGCAACCCATGATCCGCTGGAAAAGTGGGATGTGGATTTTTATGGCGACCTGACCGGGCACGCTGGCCCCTGGGGAAACGGCTCTTTAACCAATCGCGACCACATGACTGCTAATAGCAGCAACCAAATGAGGAACAAGCAATCCGGCCATGCCTTATCGACCAATGAGGTTAAGAACCAGGGGGTTGCCATCACAGTATCGGGGGAGCATCACCGTCGCGCCAGCTACACCTACGGCGGCAGAACAAAGAGCCCCAGCCCTGTGTTGGGGTTGAATCGAATGGAGTTCGGCGCTAAATACCCTACCGATGCGTTTATGACGGAGCTGGACACCATGCTTGAATGGAAACGGGATGGCGGGACCGGTAAAAACCGGCTGCGGATAGAAATGGTCGGGGCTTATACCTACATGTATAAGTTCTCTGTTGACACCGGTGTGGTAACACCTTCCGTCATGCAGGACCAGAAACTTCTAAACTGGATTGCCGCTGCTGTTGCCAACGACGACGGCAAAATCCGGAAATAACCCTGTATGCCAGGGCCGGTAAATGCCGGCCCTGGTTTGCGCCTGTCGCGGCCTGTGTGTATGACTTGTCCCGAAACTCTGCCCCCTTATTTTGAATTCAACCGCGTTTTAATCCTTCCTCCGGGGAACTTAGGTTCCCGGCAAGCGGTCGGAGCTATCCCACCTTAATTTATGAACGATAACTATGTGATCTGAAAGTCTGCATCTGTGTAGACAAAGACGCTGTATGGAGGTTTGCATGAACGCCAGAAACGATCTTTTGTTCGATAAGATTGAATTACGCCACCCGCTCCCCACCGATGGTGAGGACCTTAATCGCCTTCTGGCTACCACGCCGCTACTGGATGGAAACTCGGTGCAATGCACTTTATTGCAATGTGGGCATTTTGCCAAAACCTCTGTTGCCGCTTTTAGTAATGGTGAATTGGTGGGCTTTGTATCCGCCTATTGCCCGCCCGGCGAACCCCACACCTTGTTTGTGTGGCAAGTTGTTGTCGCCCAGCATTGGCGTGAACACGGGTTGGGCAAGCACATGTTGCACTGGCTGGTGGACCAGCCGGATTGCTTGCATTGCACCCGCATGGTGACTGCCATTGCCATAAAAAATACGGTGTCCTGGTCATTGTTTGACAGCTTCGCCCGCGATATAGGTGCCATACCCATTAAATCCTTCGTAACCTCGCTGGACCGCAAAAAACGCCATGCTCCCAAGGAGTATTTGCTGCGAATAGCCCCCTTGCCCCATTGTCCCGATGTGGTTATGGGTGATCCGCTGGATGACATGCGCGCGAACCATTCCCATATTCCGGCTATGCGCCGCTGGCTGGATTAACCGTTGGGGGGAGCGATCGCTTCCCCCTGCGACAATTTGTCACTGTTGTGCCCTGCATAAAGCTCCTAATCTGCTTTTCAAAACCAAAAATAACCAAGGGGCAATCCGGTGAGACGGTTAACCATGGCAGCGGCAGTTGTTCTGGCTCATATCGCTAATGATGCCTGGACACATGAAGAAGTTTTAAAAAGGCGCCCGCAAAATCCGCAGGCAATCGAAGAGGTCAAGGTATGGGGTGAGGCGCGCGATAGCGCCAGTGCCGGCTATACCAGCCCGTCAAGCGTATTAACCCGCGAAGATATGGTGGCGATCAACAGTTCCACCACCGAAGACCTGGTGAAATACGAGCCCGGTATTGTGATCCGCAAACGCTACATCGGCGATTCCAACGGCACCCTCGGCCTGCGCGGCTCCAATATGTTCGCCACGGCGCGTTCCATGGTGTTTGCGGATGGTGTCCCCCTGCATTACTTGCTGCAAACCCGCTGGAGCGGCGCGCCGCGCTGGACCATGGTGAGCGCTAGTGAAATTGCGCAGGTGGAAATCCTCTACGGTCCTTTTTCAGCAGAATACAGCGGCAATTCCATGGGGGGCGTGGTACTGATTGAAACCGCCATTCCACAGCAGCGCGAAGTGCATGTCGATGTGGATTATTTCTCCCAGGATTATTCCGGCTATGGCTTTAGCGATCAGCTCAGCGGTTACAAAACTTTTTTTTCCTATGGCGACAAGATCGGGGACCTGAGCATTTATTTTTCTTACAACCGTTTGGAAAACGATAGCCAGCCGCAGTCATATTATTTTGATTACCGCACACCGGACAGCAATGCGACTCCTGTTGCGGGTGCGGTATTGGATATGGATGTTTTCGGTAAGCCCGCCCTTTACTTTGGTGATACCGGCGTTGAACAAGCTGTTACTGATAATTTTAAAATTAAACTCGGTTACGATTTTGGCACCTGGTCCAGTCTATTAAACCTGGCTTACGAAGATCGCAACACACTGCGCACCTCAGCTAATAGCTATATCCGGGACGCAAACGGCACCAGGCTCTGGTCAGGCAATTTCAACCAGGCCGGGGTGGGGTTGAATATTGCCGCCAATCGATTAGGCGCAAGCGAGCTTAACCGGCGCAGCTTATCCTCCGGCTTGCGCGTTAAAGGCGAGCTTACACGCTCCATGAGCGTTGAGGCCAACATCAGCGACTTCCGCATGTTGGAAGACAATACGCGTGCCTCCAGTCATTCATTGCGTGACCCGCTATTTGCAGGCGCCGGTCAAACCACCGATTACGACGATACCGGTTGGCAAATACTGGAAGGAAAATTCGTCTTTTCCGATTTTATAGCCGACGGGTTGGAATTAATTACCGGTGCGCGCTACGAAGCCTATGAATTACATTTGAATGTATTTAACTCGACCCATTGGACTCGGGGTGACAATGCCGGTTACACCAGTCGCAGCGGTGGTGAAACCCATATCAGCGCTGCTTATGCACAGATAAATTGGAATCTCAATGATAAATGGGATGTGGCAATCGGTGGCCGGTATGAGCAATGGGAGAGCAAAAATGGCTACTTTAATAAAGATGATGCAGTCACTCCTGAATTGGATTTGGCACAGGTTGATGATGTTGACCGCGATCAATTCTCACCCAAGTTTTCACTGGGCTATGCTCCTGCCGGGGATTGGCTGGTGCGCTATTCGCTCGCAAAAGCCTATCGCTTTCCCGTGGTGGAAGAATTATTTACCCAGAGCCAAAGCTATTCCACTATCGTACAAGCCAGGCCAGACCTAAAACCTGAAAATGGTTTGCACCATAATGTAATGCTGGAAAAGCAATTTGATGCCGGCTACGCACGTATTAATATTTTTACTGAAACCATTCGGGATGCCATTGAATCCCAATCCGGTTTATTGGCCGGCGGTGGTTCAATCACGACTTTTTCCTCAATCGATGAAGTCCAGACTGACGGTGTCGAATTAATTGTAAATCGCTATGGTTTATTCGTGCCCCAACTGGATCTGCGTTTCAATATCGCTTACACCAAATCCATAATTGAAGATAACTCCACTGCCGAAGGCCCTGATCCTGCAATGTCTATCGAAGGTAATGATTATCCGCGAATGCCGCGCTGGCGTAGCAATTTGATGGTGACCTACCATGCGACGGATCGTTGGGATTTAAGTGCGACCGCGCAATACGCCGATAAGAGTTTTGGTCGCCTGGATAATAGGGATACCGCCGAGCAAGTTATGGGCGCGCAAGATGGTTACACTCGCTTCGGTGTGAAAACCAGTTTGGATGTTACCGACGAGCTTGAAGCCAGTGTTGGCATCGATAACCTGACCAACGAAGAAAGCTATGTTGCCCACCCATGGCCCGGCAGGAGCTATTACCTGAGCCTCGCTTATGATTTATAGGACCTGCGAGTTTTTATTTGAAGCACTAAACAAGCGGCAAAAGAAATGGATACATTAACCCTTGCGGTCGATAGTCAAAAAAAAATGTACCGAATCATCTGGCGTTGGCACTTCTATGCCGGGATTTTTTGCATTCCTTTTGTAATTTTACTTTCCATTACCGGCGCCATTTATTTATTCAAACCTTATTATGAATCCTGGCAGGAAAATGCCTTCCATGGTTTGTCCACAAACGCCAAGCGCTTGCCTGCCAATGAACAAATACAAGCGGCGGTTGAATCAATCCCCGGCGGAAAATTTATCAGCTATCGCTTACCCCGGGATCCTGGTGAAGCGGTACTTGTGAATGTGCAAGCTGAAACGCATTGGCAAGTGTTTGTAAATCCTTATACGGGAACCGTCGTCGGCAAGCAGGACAGCAACCGACAATTGATGAATATTGTGAAAACAATTCACGGTGAAATGTTGCTGGGCAGTGCTGGCTCGGTTCTTGTCGAACTTGCTGCCTGCTGGGCCATTGTCCTAATTGTCACTGGGTTGTATTTATGGTGGCCGCGTCATGCAAGCGGAATGGCTGGCGTTGTTTATCCGCGTTTGCGCGAGGGTAAGCGAATTTTCTGGCGTGACCTGCACGCGGTTGCCGGCATCTGGATTTCCGGACTGGCATTGTTCCTACTCGTTACCGGCTTGCCCTGGACATTGGTATGGGGTGCTGCGTTAAAAGAAGTTCGTGCGATAAATTTTTCGCAGTCGCAAGATTGGATGCAAAGCCGCACGCAAGAGCATCAACATTGGCGTACGCAAGCCAGTGATAATTTTAATTTAACATCAACTATTGTAAGCGCGGCTGAATCCCTCCGATTGGCACCGCCGGTAGAATTAAGTATCGCTAATGCCCACCACAATACCTGGAAAGCTTCGTCGCAAAGCCAGAATCGGCCGTTACGCGTCGATGCCTGGATCAACAGCGACGGGACTGTCGAAAACACATCTGGCTTTGCGCAAAAAAAATTTTTAGACAAAGCCATCGGGGTTGGTATTGCCGCGCATGAAGGCCATTTGTTTGGCTGGCTCAATCTCCTATTAGGAGTCATGACTTCTACCGGACTATTATTGATTAGCATCAGTGGTTTTATCTTGTGGCGCCGTCGCAAGCCGCAGGGTGTTTTGGGGGCGCCACCGGCCATGCCAGCGAAGGCAGGTATCGCCGTCATTGTTACCACCTTGGGCCTTGCGCTCTTACTACCGCTGCTGGCGATTTCCCTCATAGCACTGTTAATAAGTGAGTGCCTGTTGTTCAGGCGTATTGCCGTTGTTAGCCGATGGCTCGGCTTGAAGCCGGTTGCTAACACGCCTGACAGGTAACTTGCAGGCGTACAAAATGCAATGAATATTATCGCCACTCCAGGCGACAATATTTTATTGGGTTGCGTTACCGTTATTAATATAGATAAGGCAAAAATTTGTTTTTGTTCGAGGACAACCATGCCAAAGTTTTAACATTTGGCATGGTTTTTAGCATCGCTATCTTTCACCGGATAATAGGGAACTAATTCAGCCGTAGCGGCGTCTCCTTAAGGTGTCCCATTGTTTTTAACCAGCGAGGAAACAGCTATGCAAACTGCCACAAATTCAGGTGCCGAGTCATTAGTAAAGAAAATGGGTGTTAGTTCATCCACTGCCGAGACTGTGCAAAAAAAATCTTCTGACGTAGCCAAGGATTTCCGCACTTTTATTGGCGATGTGGAAAGCATGATTAAATCCACCACTAATTTGAGTGGCGAAGATTTAACAAGGATCAAGGCCAAGTTGGAAGAGCGTATTTCCGCCGCGAGAACATCCTTGGAAAATTTGAGTGACAGTGTCACCGAGCGCGCCAGCAAGACGGCCACTACCGCCAACAACTATGTGCATGAACAGCCTTGGCCCATTATCGGGGCTTGCGCTGCGCTTGGTTTCCTGGCGGGCTATTTGTTAACGAATCGCAGCAGCGATTGAGTTAGCCGGTTAAGCTGCGAGCCATCATCGTTTCGGTGATGGCTCGATCATTTTCAGTTCGCCATTCTTTTAAAATCCGTCTCGTATAAGCTCCTTGCGCGGCTACCAATAATTGGCCGTTGCAATACTGTTTTTATATACAGTATTATTGGGTGTAATTCTTCCCGGTAATACGCCATGAGTAAAATCCCTGAAAAGCTCCGAATACTCGCAGATGCTGCCAAGTACGATGCGTCCTGCTCTTCCAGCGGCAGTAAGCGCGCCAATGCTACCCAAGGGCTCGGCAATTCCGATGGCATGGGGATTTGCCATAGTTATACGGAAGATGGCCGCTGCGTTTCGCTATTAAAGATCCTATTCACAAACCACTGCATTTTTGACTGCGCTTATTGTGTCAGTCGTCGCAGTAATGATGTCCAACGGGCAGCTTTTACGGTTGAGGAGGTTATTGACCTTACGATAAATTTTTATCGACGTAATTATATTGAAGGCTTGTTCCTCAGTTCCGGGATTTTTAAAAACGCGGATTACACCATGGAGCGCCTGGTACGTGTTGCGCGGGTATTGCGCCAACAGCATAACTTTAATGGCTACATCCATTTGAAAGCGATACCGGGTGCCAGCCCGGAATTGTTACATGAGGCTGGGTTATATGCCGACAGGCTCAGCGTCAATATTGAAATTCCGTCGGAAGCCAGTTTAAAAAAGGTCGCGCCGGAAAAAAATTATCGGGACATAATCGTCCCGATGAATTATTTGCGCGGTGAAAGGGAAAAATATGCGGAGGAAAAGCCGCACATTAAAAGCGCCCCGCTTTTTTTGCCGGCCGGCCAAAGCACCCAGTTAATTGTGGGGGCTTCGCCGGAAAATGACCGACATATTTTGCGCCTTGCCGATGGCCTTTACCGGCACCAGAAGCTGAAGCGGGTCTATTATTCAGGTTACGTTCCTATCACCACAGACAATCGGGTGCCATTGCTATCGGTTCCGCCACTGTTGCGTGAAAACCGTATTTACCAGGCCGATTGGCTATTACGGTTTTACGGGTTCAGTGTGGATGAGATTGTTGATGAAAAAAATCCCGACCTGGATCTTGAAGTAGACCCAAAACTGAATTACGCCCTGCGCAATCCGGAAAAGTTTCCGGTGGATATAAACCGGGCGGATTACGAAATGATTTTGCGGGTTCCGGGGATAGGGGTTAAATCCGCAAAAAAAATAATCAGCTCGCGTTGCCACCAGCGTTTGAATGCGGGGCATTTGCAGCAAATGGGCGTAGTGTTAAAGCGCGCGCGTTATTTTATTCATTGTCCCGGCTTGCAGGTTAAGCCGGGTGCTAAACAAGCGGAGGATATTCGCAAAGCAATTATCGCAACAGACAGGATGCCGGACGCAGCGCAACTTGCCCTGTTCGGATAATGCCATGGTGTATATCTACGATGGCACCTACGAAGGTTTGCTCAGTTGTATTTTTGTTGTTTTCAGGGATCGAGCCACGCCGGTCGCAATTAATCCGGATGACAGCTACCAGCCTTCATTGCTTGATGAGGTAACGCGCATCGCGACCCATGATGAATGGGCCTCACGGGTCATTCGCGGCATTCATATGCGCGCGGATTCGCAAGCGGTGACGCTTATTTACAATATATTCCTGTCCGAGCTGCCGCAAAGTGAAATGCTGGTGTATCAGTTGATACAAGCCATTATCCATAAAGGCGACGCTTCCATCCTGCAAAACTTTGCCAATCCCTTCATTTTAAAGGCAATGCAAATTGAAAAAATGATCCATCGCGAAGTGCACCGTATGCACGCTTTCGTGCGTTTCCAAAAAAGCCGTGAGGGCCTGTTTTATGCGGCGATTGATCCCGACTTCAATGTATTGCCATTAATCGGTGACCATTTCGAGCGACGTTATGCGGATCAGCCATGGTTAATATTTGATACGAAGCGTCATTATGGCTTGTATTATGATTGCAGAAAAACCGATTTTGTAGGTTTGGAAAATCCGGTATTTTCGATTGGCAGAAGTTCGTTACATAACGAACCTATTCAAGATGAAAAGGAAAAAGAATACCAATCCTTGTGGAAAAATTATTTCCATGCAGTCAACATCCGCGAAAGGAATAATAAAAAATTGCACTTGCGCCACATGCCGCGACGTTACTGGAAATATTTAATCGAAAAAAATTAGTTTTCTAACCTAAGTGCGGGTAGGTGAAAATAAAACAGCCAATCCCGGAGCAGGATTGGCTGTTGGGTGGGCAGTTAATTCAGCGATATAAATTAGCGCCTTGCGCGCTTGCGTCCAAACCACAGGCCGGCTAATCCAACCAGCAACAGCGCCAGGTTACCTGGCTCCGGAACTTCTGTGGGAATTTCATTGATGCCAAGGCGTATGCGATAGCTGCCATCGTTATCATCGTATGCACCGGGTGGACCGTTAAAACCAAATCCATCGGGAATGCCCAGCACCAGGCGTGTTGCACCGGTCGGCGCAATGAAGGTTTGGAAAATGTCACTCGCTGTCTTGCCATCGCCAATATAAAACACCTGGCCTAATTCCGGGGTTAGCGAAAGGAAATCAATCCCTAAACTACCGGGGGTGAAATCAAGGGTCGCCGGCGCGCCGCTGACAGGTATTGCATCACTCAGGAAGACTCCCGCCAACGCGCCTTGCGGACCGATATACCCACTGATACCGCCGAGTGGTGTGAGGCTGCTGCCGGCGAGGCCGTTGCCGCTTGGGCCGTAAAAAGGGTCACCGAGACCATTAAAAAAACTGATACCGCCGACAGCGGGGTCCAGTGCGCGGATGATATCGCCCGCTGTGACTGCGATCTGGGGCGGCAATGATTCTTTAATCTCCTCCGGGGTTGCGCCACCGTGGCGAACCAGATAATCGCCTGGCCCGGTCCAGGGTTGGCTGGCATCGGGAATAGTCAGGTCAGTGCGCCCTGCGAGGAATATCGCATCGCTGCCATCTATGGTCAGGTCAATGATAGCCGCTTGTGAAGTGGGCGCGGTAAGCGCTGCCAGTAATGACAGGCCGGTAAGCCATTGTTTCGGGAATTGCATAAAGGGTTCGCTCCTTAACAAAAAATAGGTGGGTGAAAAAAATCCTTGTGCCGGGGTAACAATCATGTTGATTACGCGCACAGCCAAGGTGATGTAGCAATAAATGTGCGAATTTTTTTTTAATAAATGCGATCAGGGAGTTAGGTGCATATCTCATACTTGTAATGACAGTAACTGTAAAGATTATCGATAACGGCGATCTGCATTGCTGCCACTCATAGCGAAAAAACCATTGGCTATAGCAACATCTGGTGAAAATGGTTTTACAAGGGAAGGGGGCTCGCCTACCATGCGAGCAGCGCAGTTATGGGAATAAATCAATGAGTTCCGATCCAGTGATTATTATGAATTTTGGCGATGTTGCCCACGCGATTCAGCTTGCATTGGCCCCGGTATTCCTGCTCACGGGCATTGCCGGTTTGTTGAATGTAATGGCGAGTCGGCTTGCGCGTATTATTGATCGCGGGCGCAGCCTCACCGAACAAAATCTCCCGCAACATTTGCAAGACCCGGATGTATTCCAAAAAGAATTAAGTCGCCTTGAGCGTCGACGGCACTATGCCAGTTCGGCAATTACAGCATGTACGTGTTCGGCGCTGCTGGTGTGCATGGTGGTTGCGGTTATTTTCTTGCAGGTGTTGTTGCAGGTGGAGTTCAAGTGGGTGATTAGTTCATTGTTTACGGCATCAACCGTAACCCTGATCATAGGGCTCGCTTATTTTCTGCGTGAAGTACACCTTGCTACCCGCACCGTTCGAATCCAGGTTGTTGCGCGTGTTGAGTAACGCTGTGGCTATTTTATGGAATTCAATAAAATTGCCGACCCCGGACGTCGGCAATTTTATTTTGTGCGATTACTCGAGGCCACCGCCTTCCTCGCCGACAGCCATAGTTGTGTAGCCACCCCCTTCTTCGCCAATGGCGAGTGTAGTCACACCGCCTTCTTCACCCACGGCGAGGGTAGTGTAGCAGCCGCCTTCTTCGCCCAATGCCAGGGTAGTTGCCCAGCCTGGTTTGCCACCGCTGACTTGCGCCATCTCGTCATCGGTTAACAATGAAAAAGGGTGTTTTGGTTGGACTTGCGTATTCATCGTGAACTCCTTCTATTTGAATGCCGGCGTTAATACCGGCGTGGATAGTGCACACAAGGTGCGTTGCTTTCACCCGATTACCGGGATGAAATTCTTCAAGCGGCAAGCAATCGCGCAAGGTGTTCAGTAATTGGCAACTGCGTACGCCTTTCAAAATTCGCAAACATGGGGCTCGGGTTTGCTTCCAGGAAAATATATTGGTTATCCGGCGTGCGTCGCCAATCAATTCCGCTCCACTCCAATCCCAATGCGCGGCAGACTGTTTTCGCCTGCTGCATTATTTCCGCAGGTAAAGTGAGAGGGATTAGCTCTGCGTCTTCGTCGGTGCGAAAATCGTTGGCACTACTGCGGATTTCGGCTGAAAAAATCGCATCGCCAATCACGTAAGTGCGGATATTGGTGCCTTCAATATATGCCTGTAAGGTCACTGGCGATTGGCTTAAGCTGGAATTCAAATGTTCGTCGGTAAGGTGGGCCTGGTTAACAATTTGCGCGTAGTCGCCACCGGTTACAGGTTTGAAAATAACAGCGCTATGCTTTGCGCAAAAGGACCGGACTGCGTGTGGGTCGTTGCCTACGTAGGTTTCAGGAATAGCGATTCCCAATTGCGCAACTTGGGCCAGCTGTCGCGGTTTTTCCTGGTGGAAATGTACGGCATCGGCGGAGTTTTTGGATTTATTTCCCAGCAGCTGCAAAAATGATCGTAACAGGCTTGCGCTATCGCGCAAGGCAATGGGGTTGTCCTGCCTTTCGTGCGGTGGGCTTAGCGTACGCCAATACAGTGAATGCACATCGTTCTGCGCCAGATAGTGTCCACCGATTTGTAACTGCATACTGTTGTCATGGGGGCGATAACTGAGCTGATGCTGCGCAGGATATAAACCGCTATCAAAAATCAGGAATGGATTTCCTTGTCGCGTTAACGCATCAGCAATCGCCATTATTTGCGGATCGCCTTCGTTACCCATTAGCAGAATCATATTTGGCTCCTGTGTATCCAATAGATTTTATTGAGGCTGCCCTAAAAAGATTTTCCGCCCGGCAGATGCGACGGTTTCCGGTCGGTGCGCCACTATCACGCGGGTCATCGCCAATTCCCGAATATGCCGATTCACCTGTTCTTCGTTAACCGTATCAAGGTGGCTGGTCGCTTCATCCATAAATAAAATGCGCGGTGCGCGGTAGAGCGCACGCGCCAGCAATATGCGTTGTTTTTGCCCACCGCTTAAACTTGCGCCCATGTCGCCCACCAATGTGTTGTAGTGCATGGGCATGCGCAAAATATCTTCATGGATACACGCGAGTTGCGCGCATTGGTACACCCGGGCGAGGTCAATAGGTTGTTCAAAGCACGCAATATTTTCCGCAATATCGCCGCTCATCAATTGGTCTTCCTGCATCACTGCTGCAATTTGCCGGCGATAATGGGGTAATTGTTGAAGCGGTTTGCCATCAATACATATTTCACCTTCGGTGGGTGCGAGTAAACCCATCAGGCATTTCACCAATGTGCTTTTGCCGCATCCGCTGGGGCCGACAATCGCCACGGTTTCACCAGCCTGGATTTCAAAGTTAACGCCACTAAACGCCGGTGTTTCGCTCTCACCGTAGCGAAAACCCAGGTTGTGGACACGTATATGTCCGCTAATGGGGGGGGTGGTGGATGAATAGTCGGTACTTCCACCAATAGTATTGCCGGCAATCGGGTCAACAGGAGTGAAGGCAATATCGGCAAGGCGGTTCAAATGCAGCCCGAGCATTTTAAATTCAATAGCCTGGGCGACCAGGTTATCCATAGCCCGCACAAAACGGTCTTTGTAACTGATATATGCGTACAACATTCCGATGGAAAAGATATTTCCCATAACGGCATCGGCAGCGAGGTAGATCACTACAATATTTTCCACCCCGAACAATAACCCCTTGGCAGTTTGGTAACCGAGGTTCCAGCGCGCAATACGTATATCTTTGTTCATCGCGTCGGCAAGGTGATTTTGCCATTGGTGTTGCCGATCGCTTTCGCGGTGAAAGATTTTTATCGTTTGGATCACGCGTACCGATTCCATGAAGTGGCTATTTTCTTTCGCCCGCGCGGCAATACTTTCCTCGGTTAGCAAATGCAGCGGACGATATAAAAACCAACGCAGCAGTGCGTAGCAAAGCACAATGCCGATCACTACCCAGGTGAGTGTTGCGCTGTAAAGAAACAGCGCAACCAATGTCAGGCTCGCCATAACACCATCCACCAGTGCGGTGACCACGCCGGTAGTCAGTAACTGGCGCAGGTTGTCGAGGGAGCCGAAGCGCGAAACAACGTCACCCATATGGCGTTTGGCAAAATAATCCATGGGCAAGCGAATCAGGTGGCGAAATAAATTGGCGGACATTTGCAGGCCCAAACGCATGGACATATGCAGCACAACCCAATCGCGTAATGCATTGGTACCTTGCTGGATCAACAGCAGCAAACCAAAACCCAATGCCAGCACTAATAATAAATAATTATCGTGGCGGAGAATTACATCATCCACTACGGTTTGCAGGTAAAAGGGCGCGATTAGGGTGAATATTTGCAACAGGAGCGAAAGGAAAATAATGTGGGCAAGGTTGCGTTTAAAGCCTGTCAAACGCGACCAGAAATGGCCGAGGCGCAACTGCTCGCGCGTTTCGGCTTTTTCAAATTCCGTTGTCGGGCTCAGTTCCAATATTACACCGGTAAACAGTTTTTCCATGTCGTCGCGTGGAATTAACCGTTCGCCTTGCGCCGGATCGTGAATCCAATAACCGCGCCGACTGATTTCCTTTAGCACCACAAAATGATTCATTCCCCAATGCAGGATACAGGGCAGCTGTAACTGTGAAAGGTCATCCACATCGCTGCGCATTGCGCGCCCCGCCAAATGCAGGCGATTGGCTATGTCCAGCAATTGCTTGAGGTTAATGCCCTGGGCCGATATGGAAAAACGCCGGCGCAAGCTGCTTAGGTCACATTGATAACCGTGATAACAACTAACCATCGCCAAACACGCGAGGCCACATTCGGCCAACTCATTTTGCAATATCACCGGTAATTGCGGGCCGCGACCGAAGCGCAGCAAGTTATCAACCCGAAGGATTGGAACAGGGTTGGTTTGTGGTGATGCCGTGCCTGTCATTAAAGCCTCCCGCGCAAGCTGTAAAGCGGATCAAATAACCAGCGCAACAAGCTTCGCTCTTCCAGGCGGATGTCAGCCGAAAGTGTCATACCGGATTTAAGCGCGAAATCGCGGCCGTAGGCTTGCACCGTATCCTGATCAAGTTGTGCAATAACCAAATACGCGGGTTCCTTTACCGGCACCGGTACTTGCTGCAATTCTCCCGGTAACAATACCGTGTCGGAAAGTTGCGTTACGCGTCCGCTATAAATTCCAAATTTCTGGAAGGGGAACGCATCAAAACGAATATCCAATTGCTGGCCTTGCTGTATAAAACCGGCCGCGCGTGCAGGCACCAGCAATTGCACACTCAGTGCACCCTGTTCCGGATGTAATGTCAGTAACGGTGTTTGCTGAGAGGCTGTAACCTGTTGCCCGACACGTGCGCGTAAATTGCTGACAATGCCGGCCCTTGCGGCCTTAATGACATAAGCCTGGCGGTTTTGCCATTGCGTTATTTGCTGGCTGAGCTCGCTGATTTGGGTAGCGAGTAATGTTTGCTGGTCCGCATGGTTTTGCGGCATCTGTTGCTGTTCGCTTTGCGCGTCGTCCAGCAAACGCTGTTGCTGTAATTTTTGCCGCGCCAGGGTTTGCTGCTCCGCTTTTAGCGCAAGGGCTTCGGCTTCGCTTTTTTCCAAATCCACCGCGCTGACATAACCGCTATCGCGCAATCGCTGCTGGCGCTCGCGTTGCTTATCCAATAATTGCTGGCGCGCTTGTAATGTGTTGGCTTGTTGATCCAGCAATTGTAATTCTTGCCGGATACGGGCAATGCGCTGCAATCCTTCTGCTATGCGTTGTGTGTACCGATCTTCATTGCGTGCTTGCTGTTCGCGCAACAAATTTTGTTGATGTTCAAGTTCACCTAGCAACTGGTTTTCCATTCCATCACCATTCGCGAGGAGATTGTTACCGTGGATAATCAACAATGGCTGGTCTGCGTTTACCTCCTCACCTTCGCGCACCAGCAACTCCTTAATAACCCCATTATTATTGCCATAAACACGCAATACTCCTTGCGGTGGCTCAAGCCAACCCAACACGGTTTCCTTGCGCGCATATTCACTGGTGCATAACCAGATTGTCATTGCGATAAACCAGATGAGCAGCCCACCGCTGACCAGCAAGGCGGGTAGCGACGCAGTCAGCAAAATATCACCCTGCAAACCGCGGTGCTGGTATTGGACTGCTTGTTGGCGAAAAAGCGGTTGAGTCATGGAAGTCCCTAATGGTCCCTATGATTATTCGTTATTAATTTTGTCTCGCTGGCTTGGGGCAGGCAGGATTGTATTTATATCGCCACTTTTTTATTTGTACTGCGACCTGGGTAGAGAAAACTGTAAAAAGTTGTAGTGGGAAATTTGAACAAATCAATTAAATTTTTTTATGTGGATTGATGCGCTATCTATATTTTTAGAGTTAGGCTCAATTGGTTTTGGCAACGATTCAATTTCCTGGCCAAAGCTTGGCCTTCGGCGATTACCGGAAGTGGAGTGCTTTCAAATCTGTGCATCCTAACCCGGATGGACTTTTCCAGAGGGCAGAAGCGGTTTAATGTCAGATGGGTTTACTTCGGGCCTTTGACTGTTTACCATTCGAATCATTATCAGGTCACATTCCCTTCTGCCTGCATTAACGGATAACCTCACAATTAACAAGGACCACAAAACGGATTTTTTATGGACATTTCCCCCACAGGGCAAATGGATGATTCATTGAATGAATCCCTCAATCATACTGGATGTAAA
>CBFGOY010000005.1:0-163383 GCA_965650515.1 uncultured Cellvibrionaceae bacterium
AACTACCGGAATTATTTTCCTTGCGGATGGTCATTTTAAGGGGACCCGTTTTTATCACTGAGCCTTTTAAAGGAAAGATACTATGCACAATCAACGACAATATCCTGTAGGCGCCGAATTCACGAAAAGCGGTGTGCATTTCAGGGTATGGGCGCCGTCAGCGAATACTGTGCAAGTGGTGATAAAAAATAAAATTGGCAACTTTGAAATGACTGAAGAGCCGGATGGATATAAATCTATCCTTATCCCTTCAGCTGAAATCGGTGACCTATACCAATTCAAATTGGATGATGACACAAACCTATACCCGGACCCGGCCTCCCGTGCGCAACCTTTCGGGCCTCACGGTCCCTCCATGTTGATAGACCCGGAAACCTTTATTTGGTCAGATGAAAACTGGCAAGGCGTGAGCCAAACCGGCAATGTCATTTATGAAATGCATTTGGGTACATTTACACGTGAAGGAACCCTTCGTGCAGCCGCCGCCGAATTAAATGAATTGGCGACATTGGGCGTTACCATTATTGAACTCATGCCCGTTAATGAATTTGATGGGGAATTTGGTTGGGGCTACGATGGCGTGGGATTTTTTGCGCCCTACCACGGTTACGGTACCCCGGATGATCTGCGCCTTTTCGTGGATAAGGCCCATGGTTTGGGAATAGGTGTGATCCTGGATGTCGTGTATAACCATGTGGGCAGCAGTGGTTGTTACCTGCATAAGTTTTCGCCGGATTATTTTTCCGAACGCTACAAATCCGATTGGGGCGACTCTTTTAATTTCGATGGCAAAAACGCCGGGCCGGTGCGAGAATTTTTTGTAAGCAATGCACTTTACTGGATAGACGAATTCCATTTTGACGGGTTTCGCTTTGATGCCACCCAGCAAATTTTTGATGCATCAAGGGATTATATAATTTCAACGATTGTACGCAACGCCAGGGAAATAGCACAAAACCGTCGCTTATACATTTCCGGAGAAAACGAACCGCAAAATAACCGCTTTATCAAACCTATAGAAAAAAATGGCTGTGGGTTTGATGCCCTCTGGAACGATGATTTCCACCATAGCGCTTTAGTTGCCGCCACCGGAAGGACGGCAGCCTACTTTTCTGATTATCGCGGCTCACCCCAGGAAATCATTAGCAACCTTAAATATGGCTTTCTCTATCAGGGCCAATATTATCGCTGGCAAAAAAAACAGCGAGGCACATCAAACCTTGATATGCCCGCGGGAAAATTCATTCACTATTTGCAAAACCACGATCAAATAGCGAATCGAGGAAGGGGAAAAAGACTGCACCAATTAACGCATCCGGCGTTATTAAGGGCGCTTACAGCGGTCCTTTTGCTGGGGCCGCAAACACCGCTGCTTTTCCAGGGACAGGAGTTCGGGGCATCTTCACCATTCCTTTATTTTGCCGATAACCCCGAAGCATTGGCGGACCTGGTGGCGCAGGGCAGAAACGAATTCCTATACCAGTTTCCCTACCTTGCGCTTGAAGAAATGCAACCCTATTTAAGCCGGCCCGACAATGCAACAACCTTTTTAAGATGCAAGCTCAACTTTGCAGAACGGGAAGCACACGGCGAAATCTATCAGTTACACAAGGATTTATTAGCGTTACGCAAATCCGACCCGGTTTTTAGTGGCGAAGATTTCAGCCATATTGATGGCGCCGTGCTTTCAAATGAGGTGATTGTCTTACGCTTTTTTTCTCAAAAGCAAAACGATGATCGTTTGCTGCTGGTAAATTTTGGCCGCGATTATGAATTATCCCCCATCCCCGAACCTTTGCTTGCGCCCCATCCCGATGGCAACTGGACGCTGTTGTGGTCGAGCGAGTCACCCGATTATGGAGGCCATGGTAGTGCAGCACCATTTTCACACGCGGGATGGCAAATACCGGCCTACAGCGCGGCGGTTCTTATTCCCGTGGTTAAATAAATTGCCAAGCAGTATGCGCGTTTCCTGTTGAAAATTTCCGGGAGCAGATTATGACGAATTCTCCATCACGCCTGATTTCTTTTGATGTACCCGATGATACCAACGCGGTACAGCGCCGCGAATGGCTATTAACAAATGGCCTCGGGGGATTTGCATCGGGCACCCTGGCGGGAAGCGTAACGCGACGCTATCACGGCTTGCTGGTCGCCGCCTTGCCCGCACCGCTGGGGCGCACCGTGATGTTGAGCAGGCTACATGAAAGCGTTAAATTGGATAACGACAATGTCATCCTGCTCAACAACCAGGAGTTGAGCGATAACCAGGTTGAGGGAAACATCTGTAAATGTATTAAATCGTTTCACCTGGATTACGGGTTACCCGTATGGACGTACCAAACCAACGCGTTTAAGTTGGAAAAGCGCATCCTAATGCCGGGTAATAAAAATACTGTCCTTATTAATTATCGCTTGCTCGAAGCGACAGGCGCTGCGGAAATTGAATTGCGGCCGGCGGTGCACTTTCGTCCGCTGGAGGCGGCGGTTAACGAGGATGTGGTAGTTAATTCAGAGTACATAGTGAGCGCCCGCGATAATATTTACCAAATCCAGGGCGGGTTTTACCCGCCCCTGCTGTTAAAAATGATTGATGCGGAATCGACATTTAATATTGATAACCGCCGCACCGATAATATTTATTTTCGCCTGGAATACGAACGGGGTTATGCCTCCATCGGCAAACATTGGAGCCCCGGTTTTTTCAGGCTATTTTTGCATCCGGGGGCATCCGCCACGTTTGTCGCAAGCACCGAATCAAACGATGAATTGCCGGTGCATTTTGCAGACGCTTATGACACTGAAATAGAACGCCGGAAAAAGTTGCTTGCGGCCGCACCCAAGGTTGCCGGCGCGCAGGTGCCGGCGGAGTTAATCCTCGCTGCCGACCAATTTATTGTGACACCCGGCGGCCGCATTGAAGAAGCGGAACGCGCGCGCGCGGCGGGCGAAGATGTTAGGACGATTATCGCCGGCTACCATTGGTTTACTGATTGGGGGCGCGACACTATGATCAGCCTTGAAGGGCTGACACTAACGACAGGTCGCTACAAGGAAGCGCGCTATATATTGCGAACCTTTGCAAATTATGTGCGGGACGGATTGATTCCCAATATGTTTCCCGAGCACGACAAAACCGGTTTGTATCACACCGCTGATGCAAGTTTATGGTTTTTCCATGCCGTGCATCGCTATTTACAAGCAACGCAAGACCGCGAAACGTTGCGTGTTATTTTACCTAAATTAATTTCCATCGTTGACCATCACCTGGCCGGAACCCGCTTCAACATCGGTATCGATCCGACCGATGGACTTTTGCGGCAAGGTGAAGAGGGTTATCAATTAACCTGGATGGATGCCAAGGTAAACGGTTGGGTGGTTACGCCGCGCCGCGGTAAAGCTGTTGAGCTAAATGCGCTTTGGTACAACGCGCTTTGCCTGTTGGAAAAATGGCTGGCAGAGGAAGGGCAAGCCGAGCGCGCACGGATTATTCGCGAACATGCCCTGCGCGCGCGCGAATCGTTTAACGAACGCTTTTGGAATTCAATGAGTGGGTATCTTTACGATGTGATTGACGGACCGGAAAAACTGGATGACTCCTGCCGCCCAAACCAGATTTTTGCTATCGCATTAGACCATCCGGTGCTTGATCGGCAACACTGGGAAACCGTGGTTGAGCAAGTAAAAAAACATTTGTTGACGCCGGTAGGCTTGCGTTCCTTATCGCCGCAACATCGCGATTACAAACAAAATTATGACGGAGACCTTTTTACCCGGGATGCTGCCTACCACCAGGGCACTGTCTGGGCCTGGTTAATTGGCCCTTATATCGATGCGTGGGTTAAGACCTATCCGCACCAGCGCGACAATGCCATCGCGTTGTTGAGCGGTTTTGAAGCGCATATGAATGAGGCGGGTATCGGCACTATCAGTGAAATATTTGATGCTGAAGAACCGTTCACAGCGCGGGGGTGTATTGCGCAGGCCTGGAGCGTGGCGGAAGTGTTACGGTGTTGGGCTACCTATTCGTAGCCCAACACCACATCATGGGATTATTGTTTCCTGGATGGCGGTGTTCCCGTCAATTCTCCTTTAAGCTCTTCTTTGCGGTGCTGGAGTTCAGCGCCCAATTCATTCATATCCAATTTGGAATCTTTAACCTTGGGGAAAATCTCCGTTTGTTCTTCATGTACGTGATGCTTCACATATTCGCTCAGCACTTTAACTTTTGCATCAAACGCTTCCTCACCCGGTTCACCTTCTTCAAGCTGGGTAATCAGGTGAGTCAAGGTTTCGTGTTCAACGCGCGCCTCGGGTATTAATTCAGAATCCTTTAACGCGTCTTTCACTTTGGGATAAAAAATTTCTTCTTCAATTTGCGCGTGGATGATCAGCTCCTGGCAAATTTGGTCGATTAACGCTTTCTTCCTGGTGTTGGAGCGGGAGGACTCATATTCTTTAAACAGCGAATCGACCAACCGGTGGTCGGCACGCAGGAGTTTGGTTGCTTCCTGGGCGGACGCATGCCCGGTTTGCTTGTCAATTTTCTTTGCAGTTGGCATTTTGATTTCCTCGTGTAGTGGGAAAGTTAACTATTAACCTCCGGTTTCGTTGTGTGGCGCATCAACGGGTTTGGATTCCGGAGATCCCTTTTGCCGCAAGTAGATGGAAAAGAACACAATGGCAGCGACGGATAAAAATTCACTTTGCCAATTCTGGAATGATTCAAACCAGAAGCGGTGGTCAAGCATTACCTGGATTAACCCCAATGGTTCCAAACCCTCCACACCTAATTCCTCGTTTATCTGCAACAGGGTTCCATAGGCGTGGATGCAGAAGGATGCTAAAAATAAAATGACGAATACCAGGCTCAAGGAATTCTGATAAATAGCGAGAATCCAACCGCCCTTTTTAACCGGCCAGGGCGCATCAGGATGCGCGATAGGTGCTCGATCCACTTCCTCCTTTTCATCCAGGCTTTTGGATTCGGCAGAACCCTGCTGATAAAGGAACACCGTGAAGAAAACATAGAGCCCCATTTGCAGGAATTCACTTTCCCAATTTTCAAACGTGGATTGGAGGAAATGACCCGACCCCAGGTAATGCCAATAATCGTATACCGCCAGGCCCTTCTCCATTCGCTCTTCGTTATTTACTTGCCAGCCAAAATAACTTTGGGCAGCCAAGGTGATAACGGTGAAGCTGAGAAAAACAATTAACAATCCATTTCGTTTCAAAAACGAATGCTTCATTGAATTACCTCGCTGGCAACCGATAGGTTGGTTAGCTTTCGACAAAACAAATTCACATGGGTATTAAACCACTGGCGGATCGCTTTCCCTTAAGAATTGGCGATGCATTGCTAATGCCTGTTCGAATCTAACCATACTGTCTACCACTTCACCGCCCTCGGCCTGGATTAAGGTTCCGTCCGGTTCACCGGTCGGCAAGGTCAATGGGATATCCGCATTCAACAGTAAATTAATGCCTTCCCCGAGTACCAGCATGGGCTTGCAATGGCGGTACTGGTCGCGCACGAAATCCATTGCGTGGGCGTCGCGCAGCAGTGCAACAATCGCCTGCTCGCCATCTGGAATTACCACCCCGTCATACAACACCGAAGGGCCTGCTTCCAGCGAAATATCCACGTTGATTGCTTCGCCATCCTCGTTATGGACTGCACCCAGGCGGCTTCCCACATAGCGTGGCACCGCACCTTTATTCAACAGTGCGGTATAGATGAATCGCGCCGAGGTTATGTTTACTCCCGGCCCGACCAGGATGGCGACGCGGCGAGTCTGGATGCCCGTATTACCGGGACGTGACAATAACGACAGCGGTGGCGAGGGTTCATATTCCGGCATGGGAAGGGGGCTGGCCAGCGGCAGGGGCGGCGGCATTTCCAATCCCAGTCCGCGCGCGACACTTTCCGCAAGCACGCTATCCACATTGGCGAGCAACGCCACTACGCGCTGGCGTACACCGACGATTTGCACACGCGATAATTCAAAGCGAAATGCGGCAATAATATGGGCTTGTTCCGCCAGTGATTGGCTCAACCAAAATAAACGCGCCTGTGAATAATGGTCGGCAAATAACACCGGGTTGCCGCGTACCTTATCCTCTTCCTGGCGCTCGGGGAAACTGCGGAAACCGGTCATGCCTGCCTGGAAGGGACAACCGCCTCCCAACGAATTGGGTTCGTAATTTACGCGCCCGCGATGAATGGCCTGGCGATGAAAACCGTCGCGCTGGTTATTGTGGACCTGCGCAACCGGCGCATTGATGGGAATTTCGTGGAAATTCGGCCCACCGAGGCGAGTCAATTGCGTATCCACGTAAGAATGGATGCGGCCTTGCAACAAAGGATCGTTGGTAAAATCAATACCGGGAATTACATGCGCGGTACAGAATGCAACCTGCTCTGTTTCCGCGAAGAAATTATCCGGGTTGCGATTCAATACCAGTTTTCCCACCGGCGTGAGTGGCACCAGTTCTTCCGGAATAATTTTTGTGGGGTCGAGAATATCGAATGGAAATTTTTGCGCGTCCTCCTCGGTGAAAATTTGCAAGCCCAGTTCCCATTCCGGAAAAGCGCCCGCCTCTATAGCTTCCCATAAATCGCGACGGTGGAAATCGGGATCAGCACCGCTGATTTTCACCGCTTCATCCCACACCAGCGAATGGGTACCTGCCATGGGTGTCCAATGGAATTTACAAAATACTGAACTGCCATGCTGGTTAACCAAACGAAATGTGTGCACACCGAAGCCTTGCATCATCCGGTAACTGCGGGGAATGGCCCGATCTGACATTTGCCACATCAACATGTGTGCGGACTCAGGCATCAACGATACAAAATCCCAAAAGGTATCGTGAGCGCTGGATGCCTGTGGCATAGCATGATGGGGCTCAGGTTTTACCGCATGGACGAGATCGGGGAATTTCATGGCATCCTGGATAAAAAATACAGGAATGTTGTTACCCACTAAATCCCAATTGCCATCTTCAGTGTAAAACTTGACCGCAAAGCCTCGCACATCACGTGCCGTGTCAGTCGAACCACGTTCACCCGCCACTGTTGAGAAGCGCACAAAAACCGGCGTACGTTTGCCCGCTTCACGGAACGGAGCAGCCATGGTGACATCGCTGAGGTTTTTATAGGCTTCAAAATAACCGTGCGCAGCCGAGCCGCGCGCATGAACAACCCGTTCAGGAATCCGTTCATGGTCAAAATGCGTAATTTTTTCACGCAGGATAAAATCTTCAAGCAAGGTCGGGCCACGCAATCCCAGCTTTAATGAATGCTGGTTATTTGCAACCGGCACCCCCTGGTTGGTTGTAAGGACTTGATTACCGCTATCCACCCGAACGCGATCCAGCGAATCAATGGTTGCGTTTACACTTTGCCCTACCTTCCCATCACCGACTTTCTCCGATGCAATGATTTCAGAGGATGTGCTCGATGTTGCCTCCAGCGAAGGTGGTGTTTGCGTATAGCCCATTAGCGGGCAGCGCGCTTCATCGCCATATTCACTGGCTTTATTCGGATTCGCGGGAATTTGTTGCGCCAATGCTTGTTGGCCGGCCATTTTTTTTAATAATGCGTCAGACACTTCTGTCTCCTGGCCAATCCCCTCCGGAGTCTTTGCAGAAGATGGACCCGACATACTGCTTAATATTCCACCCGCACCTACAGCCGGATCGTTTGTTTTATCTGACATGAATTTCGCTCCTTTATTGGCGGTCTTTATTACTGGCGTATTAAATTAACTGGATAAACCATCCGCTACGAACCACATAATGCAGCGGCACTGATATAACGATTTATTCTGCATTTAGCTAATAGGCCCGCTTGGCTCCTATAGGTTCAATATTAATTTCAAATAATGGAGGAAATTTCTTATAAAAATAAAATCGAAACTTTTACAACAATTAGAAAACTACATAATACGTATCGCTAAATCGAAAGCATAGGCAAGTAAATTACTGGCAGGTAAATGTTATGAGGCAGGGTAAAAAATTCACGTTAATTACAGGCGGCACCAGCGGCATCGGCTATGAACTCGCGAGTGTTTTTGCACAGCACGGCCACGATTTAATTATCGTGGCACGCACCGCTTCGGATTTAGCCGATACCGCCGCCGAATTCGGCGATATGTACAATGTTGAAGTAATTCCTATCGTTAAGGATCTATTCCAACCAAACGCGGCTATGGAATTGTATCGTGAAATTTCGGATAAAAGTTTTTATGTGAACATCCTGGTTAATAACGCCGGGCAAGGTTTGTATGGAAAATTTTGCGACACCGATTTAAATCGCGAACTGGATATTATCCAGCTTAATATTTGCGCCTATGTCACCTTAACCAAATTATTCCTAAAGGAAATGCTCGCCAATGGTGAGGGAAAAATTTTAAATGTGGCTTCCATTGCCGGGAAAGTACCCGGCCCCTACCAGGCTGTTTACCATGGTACCAAAGCGTTTGTGCATTCCTTTACCGAGGCGGTTCGCACCGAAATTGCGGATAGCGGGGTGTCTATAACTTCGTTGCTACCCGGCGCAACGGATACGGATTTCTTTAACAAGGCTGAAATGGAAGATTCAAAAATCCTCGATACCGATTTAGCCGATCCAGCCGACGTTGCCAAAGCGGGCTATAACGCCTTGATGAATGGTGACGACATGTATGTTTACGGTTTAAAAAATAAGGCACAGGTGTTATCGAGCAATATTTTACCTGACGAAACGGTTGCAAAAATGATGTTGAAGCAACAGGAACCGCGCCATAAGGCCCATTAATTACTGCCTTATCATCCTGTAACCTTAGTGAGGAATTATTAATGACAAAGTCCTACAGCCAAAATTTATTGGCATGGTTAAGGGACGCCCATGCGATGGAAGAGCAGGCGGAAAATTTATTTTCCGGGCAGGCAAAACGCTTTCGTGAATTTCCGGAATTAAATAAACGCGAATTATGCGAACTCCTCGCGATGCAAGCGGATACCAGTCGAGAAAACCAGCGCGCACTTTCCATCCGCATCCAGCAGTTAGGTAGCGATGTATCCACCATTAAAAATATTGCAGGAAGGTTAATGGCTGCCAGCCAAAACATGGTTGGCGCCATGATGAGCGATGAGCCGGTCAAGGCAATATTAACCCTGCATACCTTTACCCAAATGGGAATCGGTGCCTATACCATCCTGATCGCAGCTGCGGAAGCGGCGCTGGATGCGGAGACGGCAAGCCTGTGCAAAACCATTTTAAATCAATATCAGGCCAGGGTTATTTGGCTGGATAATTTTATACGGGAAATAACCGAATGCTTCCTCGCCAAATCGGCAGCCTGATCAACGAATTAATTTCGGAGGTAGAACTTAACTGACGGAATTATAGGTGAGGCAGCGCATCACACCGCCTTACCGACACCAGAGTGTAACCCACTCACTCAACAACTAAACCCGATGGAGGGATTTAATATGGCACAGCCACAAAAATCAAACAAAGGTAACTTTGCTAACGACCCCGAGCGCGCAGCAAAAGCGGGACAAAAAGGTGGACAAATGAGCGGCGGCAATTTTAAGAATGACCCGCAGCGCGCATCTGAAGCCGGACGTAAAGGCGGTGAGCATAGCCACGGCGGAGGTCGCCGTTCCGAATCTTGATCTGCTACCGACTGGATGCAATCCTCTAAAAAGTATTTTAATACTTCTGGCCTGTCATCAGGCATCCTTAGCAAAGCACGATTGTTGCAATCGCTATGCCTGGGATTTTTCCCAGGCATTTGCCATTCATATAAATTTCACCCGGGGCTTATTGATAAAACGCGAATTGAGCAAGGTGCGAAGTAATAAGGGAAAGGTTATTCCGGTAAACGATTTACACATTTAATAAACCGGATGGATATTCGTCGATGCGAGCAACTTCCTATAAGCATCCGGTATGGTTTCAACTGCATAATGGGCAGCGGCGAGTATGACCGTATTTCGTTCACCATCGAATCGCCTGGTTTCACTTAATACGCGCAAATGGCCATTCACCTTTAGTCCGTAACCAAAACAGACGACACCATTCAGTGAATCATCGGATTCCGCGGTACCAGTAATGGAAATTAAGAAATTTGCATTACTTCTCCCAGCCAGACCATAGGTCAACTCGCGCGCAACCTCCTCACTGGTAAGGCCACAGCGCTCCATTGTTTCCAGGCTTACGCCAAGGTAATTATGTTTAGCCTGTTGACTGTAAACGATGTAACCGCCCTCTAACGCAGTTCCGCAACCGGACACCCTGGCGAGCTGGGAAGCCACCATACCAGCCGTACAGGACTCGGCGGTAGCAACGGTCAAATTATTCTTGTGCAAGAATTCAACTACACCCTCAATACCTGACATGAATTTCTCCAGTGTCACATTTAGCGATTCGACCCTTATTCCAGGAAGCTGTCTGTGGTGAAGTCAAAGCGACCGGGATTTTTTTGCGCGGCCTCTGCCCATCCGCGGTCCCATTCGTCATGGGCAGCCATATTTAACTCCGTAAATGGATTGGTGCAATAATGTTCTTTATTTAAAAACGCCTTGCGCCCTTCCTCACGCGCGCCGGGGCATACCGCTGAACCCGCATTGGGTGCATCAAGTGCATCGTCCCTATATACCTGCCAATGTTTCTCCTCAATTTGCCTTCGCATAAAACCCACAATCGCAAAAGCCGGTGCACTTTGTGAAAAGTATTCCGCCCCTATATCGCGAATTTTTTTTACCTTGAACTCAAAACCATTCACCAATTCGTTATTTCGATTCCTGGCAACTATTGAAAAACAATGTTCCGCTTTATTGTCAACAATATGGATATCCACTTCCTCACCATCAATTTCAAAACTGTCAACTATCATTTGGATGCGCCTCGGAATTCAAATGCCACAGTAAAACCGGCGTGCTGCAACTTTTTAAAGTGCGATGTTGTCTTTTGATAGACAAGCATCATCCACATCGATGTGAATTTTATCGGTTGACATCCTTGTTATCCCAAAAGTTCAGTAGTCATCCGGTTCACCCAATTTAAACACCCGCTGTTTTTTTGAATGCAAAAGATAATTTTTATATCCACCGGAGGAAAACATCATGGCTAATCTAGATCAATACACCATGCAAGACCCACGCAAGCAGTACCCGCCTATACGCGGGTTTGATGACAAAATGCAACCGGAGCCCGGACTGGACGAAATTTTAAAACCACAAGCGGATCATGGCGAAAATACTTATCGCGGTTCAGGGAGATTACATGGACGCAAAGCACTTATCACCGGCGGCGATTCAGGTATTGGCCGCGCAGTAGCGCTTGCTTTTGCGCGTGAAGGCGCCGACGTTGCCATTAACTACCTTCCCAGCGAGGAAGTTGACGCACAGGAGATAGTGCGTTTGATTGAAGAGGCGGGCCGGAAAGCAGTCGCGATTCCCGGCGATATTTCCGATGAAAAATTTTGCACAACCTTGGTGGAAAAAACCGTAGCAGCGCTCGGCTCTATTGATATTTTGGTAAATAACGCTGCCAAACAACAATTTGTCGAAGAGTTGGAGGATATAAAATCCGCCGAATTCACCAAAATTTATGCGACCAATATTTTTGCTATTTTCTGGATTACAAAAGCGGCGGTTCCCCACATGCCTGTTGGGGCGAGCATCATCAATACGACTTCCATCCAATCTTATCAACCCTCTCCCGGTTTGTTAGCCTATTCCTCCACCAAAGGCGCAATCACTGCCTTTACTAAAAGCCTTGCAAAAATGTTAATCAAAAAAGGGATTCGCGTTAATGCGGTCGCACCAGGCCCTATTTGGACCCCCTTGCAACAAAGTGGTGGACAGCCTCCCCATAAACTGGAACATTTTGGTGAAGGCACCCCCATGGGACGGCCGGGCCAGCCTGCGGAAGTCGCGCCTGCGTTTGTATTCCTGGCTTCGCAAGAATCCAGTTACATTACGGCGGAAGTGATTGGCGTTACCGGTGGTATGCACACACCATAGCAACAATTACATGGATCCAGGCTCAAATCGGTGAGCAAAAAAAATTTTTGCGGCAAATGTAAAACGTTACACCAGCCAAATTTGAAAAAAATTTAGCGGGTGTAACGTTTTAACGCCCCAGTGATATTAATTGCCTGATAAGACTCCTGTCGGTATCAGGCAATTAATATTTCCGTTCCACGGAACACGGGTTATGCATGACATGAGTGTTGCGTTAACCTTAAAACGTAAACTGCAAATTAACGTTGGCGTAGTCCACATCCATATCTATATCGTTTGGTTGCAGTACATTAATTTCATCGCGAGAGATTTCAAAATTGAAACGCTCGTATTCCAGGCGCAAATCCAGGTGCTCAGCCAAACGAAACTTGGCTCCCACTCCCCAGAAGGTTTCATCGCCATCATAATCATCGCTTAACACGAAATCTTCCGTGTCTATATTGGTATCCGCATCCCACCACAATTTACCGCCCTTGGCATAGATACCAATTCCTTCGGTGATCGGTAACTCGATAATCAAGTCCAATGCCTTGCCTTTTGGGTCGATATCCAGGGTGCTGTTACCCGCCTCATCAAAATCTATATAAGCGGCTTCCACACCAATGTACTCATTGAATTTCACCACGGCAAATACTTTTTTAGCAGCTTCGTCTTCGTCGAAGTCACCATCCTTTAATTTTGTTAATCCATAACCTGCCCCAATTGAAAATTCCGGGTTCAAACGCCAGTTTTCATCTGATTGAGCCAAAGCTGAAGAAGAAATGGCTACAGAAGAAAGTAAACCCGCGCAAAGTGTCACTATATTTTTTTTGAACATGGCTATTTCTCCGATTTTTAAATATTACCCGGGGTACAACGCAAAGGGTGTACCAACGCAACCATGCGGAGAAATGCGGTTTTACCTGCAACAAACGGCAGGTATTTCAGCGTAATAGCGTATTTTTCACTATCGAGGCAATTCCAGTCGATCCAAAATTGCATGGATTTCAGGTAATTATTACAAATTGACGATGTAGATTATGAAGAATGAAAGTTTTTAAAGAGGTGGAAACATCCTTGTTCACAATTGTCTTATGAATCTTTATTTCCAAACATATTTTTCTAATTATGCTTTGATATTTTATCCGTTAACCTACATAGATTCCCTGGCTGCGCAAGTAATCTTCGTAGTTACCGTGAAAATCTATGATGCCCGCGGGTTGCATATCAATAATTCTGGTGGCGAGGGAGGATACAAATTCACGGTCATGACTGACAAAAATTAATGTGCCTGGATAATTTTCCAAAGCAAGGTTTAGCGCCTCGATAGACTCCATATCCAAATGGTTAGTGGGTTCATCCATCAATAACACGTTGGGATTAACCAAGCTGAGCTTGCCAAAGAGCATACGGCCTTTTTCGCCACCGGATAAAACTTTGACATTTTTCTTTACCTCATCGTTAGAAAAAAGCATACGGCCAAGTGCGCCGCGGACTAATTGCTCATCGCCTTTGGTCCATTGCTTCATCCAGTCAAACAGATTGCAATTTTCCGCAAAGTCAGCCGCATGGTCTTGCGCGAAATAGCCAATCTCCGCTTGCTCAGCCCATTTCACGGTACCGCTGTCCGGCTGCAAATCACCGTAGAGGCAACGCAGCAATGTTGTTTTACCGGCGCCGTTAGGGCCAATGATGGCAATGCGTTCACCGGCTTCCACCTGTAAACTCAAATCGGTAAATAAGGGACGATCAAACCCTTTGGTTAAACTCTCCAGGGTAACCGCCTGGCGATGCAATTTTTTATTCTGTACGAATTTAATGTAAGGGCTTACACGGCTTGACGGTTTAATGTCTTCCAATTGGATTTTTTCTATTTGGCGCGCACGTGATGTAGCCTGTTTGGCTTTGGATGCGTTAGCAGAAAAACGGCTGACAAATGTTTGCAGCTCTGCAATTTGCGCTTTTTTCTTCGCATTCTCATTCAGTAGTTTTTCACGCGCTTGCGTGGAAGCCATCATATAGTCATCGTAATTGCCGGGGTATACACGTAACTCCCCGTAATCCAGGTCCGCCATATGGGTACAAACAGCATTTAGAAAGTGGCGATCGTGCGAAATAATGATAATGGTGCTGTTGCGTTCCACTAAAATATTTTCCAGCCAGCGAATGGTATTGATGTCCAGGTTGTTGGTCGGTTCGTCCAGCAACAATACATCAGGATCGGAAAACAATGCCTGCGCTAATAACACCCGCAATTTCCAACCCGGCGCTACCGCACTCATGGGGCCAAAATGTTGCTCGATGGGAATATCCAACCCTAATAACAATTCGCCCGCGCGCGATTCAGCGGTGTAGCCATCCATTTCCGCAAATGCCACTTCCAGCTCAGCGACACGCATGCCATCTTCTTCGCTCATTTCCGGTAACGCGTAAATACGGTCACGTTCAGATTTTATCGCCCAGAGTTCGGTGTGCCCCATGATCACCGTATCCACTACCGAGTATTCCTCGTAAGCGAATTGATCCTGCTTCAATTTACCCAGGCGAGTGTTGGGCTCCAGCATCACTTGCCCTGCGGAAGGCTCAAGGTCACCACCCAGGATTTTCATAAACGTGGATTTACCGCAGCCGTTGGCACCGATGAGGCCATAACGGTTACCGTTATTAAATTTGACGGAAACATTTTCAAACAGGGGCTTTGCACCAAATTGCATGGTGATATTGGCAGTGGAGATCACAGGTAAGTTCTCGGCGATTGGGCGATAGAAAAGGATGTTTTTAACGGGCGCGCATTTTAGCCTAGTCCGCCCACCGAAAGGGATTTTTATTGCCTGGTATCGTTTAACCGCCAGGGGCGATTAAACGATACCGGGGGGGGAAGTGATTAAATCAACGCGGATTTCCGCAATACCCATACCAGGGGCACCGCAACAACGACTAGCGCAACGCCCAGGGCAAGCGTCATCAAACTGGTGGTATCGAAGGTTAACAGCCAACCGTATACGGGGCGTACCAGGTCGCGCCAGGGCAGTTGGACTGCGACCAATAATGCAATCAGGGTGACCGGCAAGGCAACAATCAATCGCTCCAGCCAGGGGTTCAAACGGTGATGTTGCGGCAAGCTCGCCATTACGCGCGCCGTAAAATCATCATCATCAATATATGCGCTACTGTGTTGTAGCCCTTGCTTGAGAAACGCATCAAACGATTTATCGCTCATGGAATACCTCATTATCTGCACAGTACGGTGGGCTCGACATACGCATTACTCAGGTAATGCGTCCTGCCAGGACGCCAGCAAATTTTGCAGTTTTTGTTTACCGCGATTGATATGGGTTTTTACGGTTCCCAGTGGAATCCCCATAATAGTCGCCGCTTCTTCATGGGAAAAGCCGTCTTCATAGCATAGCCGAATGGCGAGCTGCTGCCCGGCGCTCAGGGTTTGCATTGCCGCTTCCACATCCCTTCGGGCATGGAATTGTTGCAAACTGCATTGGTCTGCTTCCACCTCCTCGTTCTCATCCAGCTCACACCATTCAATTTTTTTGGCGCGCCAACGGTTGGCCGCAATATTAAAGGCGATGCGATAGAGCCAGGTTGAGAACTTGGCTTCCGCGCGGAAAGCGCCCAGCGCTGCGTAGGCCTTCATAAAGGTCTCTTGCGCCAGATCGTCCGCGAGGTGGGTGTCGCCATTACACAACCGCCGTGCCCAGGTACGCAGTTGCGACTGGTAGCGCAAGACCAATTGCGCAAAGGCGTGCTGGTCCTTGCGGTTGACCACCCGCGCAATCAATTCCTGATCGGGAACTGACATGCGGTTTAGTCCTGTTGTCCAGCCTGTTGTTCAATAACCGGGCCCACTTTGGGCTTGTTCAGATACCAGATAAGGATTCGCGAGCAACCCAGCGCGATCAGGATGAACCCAATGGCGCCGATTGCAAAATCCAGAAGCGCCGTGAGGAAAATCAATAAACCGATACCCAGGAATAGGTGGCGAATTCCCCCCGCCAAATCCCCTGAATCACTGGCCGCCCTGGGCTCATCCCCACGCAGCAGTTCGATGGGAATATCGCGCCCGGCGGCGAGCAACTTATCGATATTGCTGTTAATGTCCTGTTGGCGACGGTGTTTGGCACGGTAGTGTTGCACCAAAAAAAAACACAACAGAAAAATCGGGCCACCGAAAATAAAAAAGACCGCAAGTATGGGTATTAGTAACGCCAATTGGAAATTTCCCCCGTCAAAATTGTTGTCGCCAAAGGCTTGCTGAAGTCCATGATCCAGTTCGCGTTGCCAATCCTGGTGATCGCGCATTTCCTGTTCGTGCCGGCGTGCGCCCTGTTCCATTGCGCGCGCTTGTTGTTCGAGTTCCTTCAGCCGGTCCTGGTCATCCGCCGGGGCGGTTGGAGCAATCACAGGCGGAGGCGCATCCGGATGCACGGGGGCAAGCGGCAGCTCCTGTTGTTGCACCTCAACGGGTGACGAGCCATCCAATGGAACGGGAGTTCCCTCCAGTTCCGCCGCCGCGGCGGGAAGAACAAGCGCACCTGCCACAGCCAGCACACAAAGGCGATGTGACAACATTGTTAATAGGGTCATGGGATAAGCCTCTTGGAAATATCCGGGCGGATTGTTAACGATCCGGTTAACGGATCAATCAAATGCCCCAACTCACAAACTAAGACACAGTCTAGCGACGGCTGGATTCAGGCGAAAAATATTTTTGGCGGACGTGGCCCGGGCGTGGATAGAGAGGGTGCATGCGTCGGCACCAAGCCGGTCAATTGACCAGCTTCTGCCAGAAGTTTTTGATGGGGTTGCCCGCCATATTGCAATCGGCCGTTTGCAGTGGGCGGAAATCATCACGCAGCGGCAACCATACCGATCCCTCGCAGGTTTCTGCGCTTAATTTGCCCGTTGCCATGTCGATCCAGTCAAAGCTCACACCGGGCGGCGGTTCCTGCTCCAGGCTGCGGGTAGGCAATTGCTTCATAAAATCGGCCCAAACCTGCAAGGCCCCCCCGGCGCCACTGAGGGGGGTTTGGCTATTATCATCACGCCCCAGCCAGACCACCGCCAGGTGTTCGCCGCTGAAACCGGCAAACCAGCTATCGCGTTGGTCGTTGGTGGTGCCGGTTTTCCCGGCAAGCTCGATGGAGGATGGAATCTGGTTGTAGGCGCTGCGCCCCGAGCCTTCACGCAGGGTGCGCTGCATCGCGTATTGCAACAGGAAGGCCGATTCCGTTTCAAACCGCTGCTCCAATTCAAGTGGGTAGCGTTTAAGCGGTTTGCCATCGGCGGTTAACACTTCGCGGATCGCATGCAAGGGCGTATATACGCCTTCGGCAGCCAGCGTGTGATAGATGCCGGCGACCTCAAGTGGGGACATTTCCACCGCCCCCAGCAACATCGCCGGTAATTGCGGTACATCGCCCTGGTAGCCGGCGCGCTTGATAGTTTTGGCAACGGCCCCTAAACCCAACTCCATCCCCAAACGCGCGGTGGATTGGTTGTAGGAATAAGCCAGGCCCTTATAAAGCGGAATATCGCCGTGGTCTTTTTTATCGTAGTTTTGCGGCGCCCACCATTTACCGCCGGATTTATAGCTCACCGGCGCATCGCTGATGATGGTCCCCAAATTGTATTTCTGCGGAATTTCCAACGCAGTTAAATACACAAACGGCTTCACCAGCGAACCGATTTGCCGTTTTGCATCCAGGGCGCGATTTAACCCGGCAAAGCGCGGATTGGTATCGCCAACCAGCGCGAGAATTTCCCCACCGCCGACTGACGTTACCACTAACGCCCCCTGCACATCTTTGGTTTTATATTGTTTCTCCAGCTGCTCGGTACGCAGCTTGAGTGATTTTTCCGCCTGCCGCTGCACCATGGGCGATAAAGTGGTGAAAATGCGCAAGCCTTCACTGCGCAAATCATCTTCTTCGTAATCCTGTTTCAACTGGCGCTTCACCAAATCCATAAATGCCGGATAAGTAGTCGAGCTGGCCTCGCCCGGCGCCACCACGCCCAGCGGCGCCGCCTGGCCGGCTTTTAATTGCCGGTCATCAATCAAGCCTTCCTGGTGCATAACTGCCAGCACCACATTGCGCCGCTCTTTCGCGCGCTCGGGGTGTTTCCAGGGATTGTAATAGGAAGCGCCTTTTACCAGGCCGATCAACAACGCGAGGTCGTGGGGTTTTAATTCCTTTAATGGTTGGCGGAAGTAATGTTGCGAAGCCAGGGCAAAGCCGTGGATAGCGCGCGGCCCGCTTTGGCCGAGGAAAATTTCATTAATGTAGGCTTCCAGTATTTCCGATTTGCTGTAATGCACTTCCAGCAGCACCGCCATAATCGCTTCGGGAATTTTGCGGCGCAGCAAGCTTTGCTCGTTGGTCAGATAAAAGTTTTTGACCAATTGTTGGGTAATCGTGCTGCCGCCCTGGACCACATTCCCGTGGGTGACATTCACCCAGGCCGCACGAATAATTGCCAGCGGCGATACGCCATGGTGTTCGAGGAAATGTTTATCTTCCACCGCCAGCAGGGTTTCGCCCAACAGGGGCGGCAAATCAGCGAGGCGAACCAACAAGCGATCTTCTTTATCCGCAGGATAAAACCCGCCAATTTCCTCCGGCTCCAACCGCACCAATGGCAAATCAGCACCGGCCAAATCAATTAATCCCTGTACCGAGCCATTACCGACACGCAACATAAATTTGCGCGAAGGTTCCGCTTTATCCCAAAACGCAAAACCGCGGCTGTGGATGTGATACGTCACTTCATTGGAATGTGCGCTGACTTTTTTAACGATTTGGCCGGGAGCATTGATGTCTCCATTAAACCGGTACCCCAACGCACGCAATTCCTGCTCAAATAATATCGGTGTAAGCGATAGCCCCTGATACAACTCCAATGGCCGCGCATACACCCGCGCGGGCAATGCCCACTTCTTGCCCTCAAATTTCTCACGCACTACCGAATCCAGATACAGCGTCCATATTCCCAGGAGGGCAATAATCAGCAGTAATCCATAGAGAATCCAGATGCGCGCCAGGGCCCAGCCACGGCGACTGGAGGAAGCGGTAGATTTTGCGCGGCGGCTGGTGGTACGGCGTTTGGTCATGAGTCAGCAAATTCCCGGATAGCGCAGGGCAAAACCCGCAAGGAAGTTTTATTAACAGCAGTCTTCGTTGATAGCAGAAGCGAAAGGCGCGACAGTTTACTCGCCAACCCCCTCCATGGCGAGGCCCCCGCATAAAGGTAAAGGGGTTGCATCAGCCCGCAAACTTATAAATGAAAGCCATGAATCGCGGCTTAACACTTTCGCGGGTATCGCAAGTTTTGCATAATGCCCCACACATTTTCCCACCCGTTACCTACCTCCCAAAGGCATCCCCATGAGCAAGCAATACCACATCTACGGCATAGGCGCCGCCCTGGTCGATACTGAAATTACCCTCACCGACGCCGACCTCACCACCATGGCCGTTGCCAAAGGGGTTATGACGCTGGTGGATGAACCCCGCCAGCAACAGCTCATCGACTATTTGCAAAACCATTTGGTTGCATCGCACAGGGCCAGTGGCGGTTCAGCCGCCAACAGCATCATCGCCGCCAGTTATTTTGGCTGTAATAATTTCTATTCGTGCAAAGTTGCCAATGATGAAAATGGGAAATTTTATTTAAACGACATCAACGCGGCAGGCGTAACCACGCCATCACACATCCAACCGCCCGCGGGTATTACCGGTAAATGCCTCGTCATGATTACACCCGATGCCGAGCGCACCATGAATACATTTTTGGGCATCAGCGAAACCCTTTCCGTAAACGAATTGGACCCGCAGGCAATTGCAGATTCCCACTACGTGTATATTGAAGGCTATCTCGTCACCTCCCCCACCGGCCGGGCAGCAGCCATTGCGTTGCGCAAGCAGGCTGAAGCGAACAACACCCGCACAGCATTAAGTTTATCGGACCCGGCGATGGTGCAATTTTTCCGCGCTGGATTGCTGGAAATGATCGGCGATGGAGTCGATCTGATTTTTTGCAATCGCGATGAAGCCATCGGCTTCACCCAAACCCAAAATATTGAGCAAGCCAGCGAGGCGCTGAAAAAATATTGCAAACAATTTGCGATTACGTGTGGCGGCGAAGGCGCATTGGTATTTGATGGCAAACAACTACTCCAGGTAGCCGCCGCCCCCGTCAAACCCATAGACACCAATGGTGCCGGCGACATGTTTGCGGGCGCGTTTTTATATGCAATCAATAACGGCAAGGATTTTAAAACCGCTGCGGAATTTGCAAACCGCGCCGCCGCTAAGGTTGTATCGCAATTCGGCCCGCGCTTAAAGCCGGAACAGCATAGCGAATTGAAAGATGGATTTTTTCAATGATGGGCCGCTTTAGCACTGGAACTCACTTTTTGCATCAACCAATCCGTATAGGCAATACCAATCGCGGAGAAGATAAATGCCATATGGATGATCGTTTGCCACATTACCCCTTCCTCGGTAAATTTTGCTTCCGGCATACCTATATTGCCCGCCTCGATAAAGGTCTTTAATAAATGGATGGAAGATATACCGATAATTGCCATTGCCAGTTTTACCTTCAGGACAGTGGCGTTTACATGGCTTAGCCATTCCGGTTGATCCGGATGGCCTTCCAGGCGCAAGCGCGATACAAAGGTCTCATAACCACCGACAATAACCATTACCAGCAAATTGGAAATCATTACTACATCGATTAACCCCAACACAATCAACATAATAGATTGTTCATCCAGCTTATGGACATCCGTCACCAAATGGAGCAGTTCTTTCAGGAACAAAAATACATAGGCGCACTGGGCAACAATAAGGCCCAAATACAGCGGAAGCTGCAACCAACGCGAGCTAAAAATCAATTTAGGGAAAAAACCTGCGGAATAAACATTTTCGTTTTCGTTCATCATTACACCTGATTGGGGTTAAATTGCTGGATAAAAATGTCGCCAATACTCATTAGCACCGGCATAAAAAACAAACGGCCTGCCCGGCAAGGCCGTTATGGTGAACCACACACCGGGCAGTACGGATCTTTCGGCAGTTTCATTTCCCGCCATTGCATATGGCGCGCATCCAATAACAACAACCGACCGGTTAAACCGGTACCGAAACCGCAAATCAATTTAATAGTTTCCAGTGCCTGCATTGAACCGATAATACCGACCAGGGGTGCAAGCACACCATTGGCTGCGCAGGTTGCATCATCATTCCCTTCTTCATATAAGCAACGATAGCAAGGGCTTTGCCCGTTGCGCGCATCAAAGACCGCCACCTGTCCTTCCAGGCGAATTGCCGCACCGGAAACCAAAGGTACCTGGGCGGCGACACACGCCGCATTAATCGCAAAACGGGTTTGGAAATTATCCGTACAATCCACCACTACGTCCGCTTGTTGCACTTGCCCAGCAAGGTTGTCGGCATCGAGGATTTTGTCAATGCAATTGACGGCTACTTGCGGATTCAATTCGTACAAACTCTGCGCAGCGGAAACGGCTTTGTTAACACCGATACGCGCGCCAGTATGCGCGATCTGGCGTTGCAAATTGGTTAAATCCACACTATCAAAATCTGCCAACACCAATTTCCCGACACCGGCCGCGGCGAGGTACATGGCAACCGGCGAACCCAGGCCGCCCAAACCGATAATTAATACGCGCGCCGACAATAATTTTTCCTGCCCCTCGATATCCACATCGGGCAGCATGATTTGTCGCGAGTAACGCAAGAGTTGTTCGTCGTTCACTTCGGCTCCGGAATTTTCTGGCCAATAGATATTCGTTGGTTACCACCAAAATCACAGCGGGTTGCTATTGCTGTAAAACCGCGCATGCGCAGCAATTCGCATACTGCATCCGCCTGGTTATAACCGTGCTCCAATAACAACCAGCCACCCCCGGTGAGATAATTCCAGCTTTCGCGAATAATGAATTCAATATCGGCCAGGCCATGCTTATCGGCAATCAATGCCGAGCGGGGCTCAAAACGAACATCGCCTTGATCGAGGTGCGGATCCTGTGGGTCCACATAAGGCGGATTACTCACAATGACATCAAACATTTGCGCCTGGATTTGAGCGAACCAGTCACTCTTGTGGATGCGCACATGGTTGAAATTGAACTGCGAACGATTTTTTTCGGCAAGGGCAACCGCATCGGCGGATTTATCCACCCCCAGCAGTTGCCAATGCGGCTTTTCGCTCGCCAGCGCCAACACAATTGCACCGGTACCCGTACCTAAATCCAGGCATTTCCGTTCCCGGCCAGGCTCGTCCCCGGAAAATAATTCCAGGGCGGATTCCACCAACAATTCAGTATCCGGGCGGGGAATCAACGTTGAATTATTGACCGCCAATGGCAGCGACCAGAATTCACGTTGCCCGATAATATGCGCAACCGGCTCGCCCGCCTTACGACGCTGGAAAAAAACCTCGAACAATCGTTGCTGTTCGTCATTCAAGGTTTGGTCCGGCCAGGTGAATAACCAGGTGCGATTTTTTTGCAGGATATGGCAAAGGATTAACTCAATATCCAGGCGCGCCGAATCGCTAATGCTTTCCAGCATGGATGCTAATTGCAGGCATTGTGCAACGGTGCTGTTGCTCATAAGGTTCACGTGGCCGGGCAAAACGCCCCACCTTCATTTGCAAAAAAATTAATCCGCAATCGCGGCCAATTGGTCCGCCTGGTATTCATGTGCAAGCGGTTCAACTACCGGGTTTAAATCGCCCTGCATAATGGCATCAAGCGAATACAGCGTGAGGTTGATACGGTGATCAGTCACACGGCCTTGCGGATAGTTATAGGTGCGGATACGTTCCGAGCGATCCCCCGAACCCACCAGGTTACGGCGTTCATCCGCCATGGATTTATGCGCGGCTTCTTCCTGCATGGTTTTTAATTTGGTGGCGAGCAAGCTCATGGCGCGCGCGCGGTTTTTGTGTTGCGAGCGCTCATCCTGGCATTCCACCACCAAACCGGTAGGAATATGCACAATGCGAATTGCCGAATCGGTTTTGTTAACGTGCTGACCACCGGCGCCGGATGCACGGAAGGTATCGATACGCAAATCCGCCTTGTTGATATTAACCTCTTCAAGCTCATCCGCTTCCGGCATCACCGCCACGGTGCAAGCCGAGGTATGGATGCGACCTTGCGATTCGGTTTCAGGCACGCGCTGGACCCGGTGGGCACCGGATTCAAATTTCAATTTTGAATAAACCCCCTGTCCACTCACCAGTGAAATAATTTCTTTAAAGCCGCCGTGTTCACCTTCGCTTTGGCTTAAAATTTCCACGCGCCAACCTTGCGACTCAGCGTAACGGGAGTACATACGGAACAAATCGCCGGAAAAAATCGCCGCTTCATCGCCACCGGTACCCGCGCGAATTTCGAGGTAACAATTCTTCTCGTCATTGGGATCTTTAGGCAACAATAACTTTTGCAATTCGAGCTGCATAGGCTCAAGCCGCGCTTCGCAGTCTTTTAGTTCCTCGGCGGCCATTTCTTTCATATCGTCATCGCCATCCACCAGCAGGTGTTTGGCTTCGTTGATGTCGTCAAGTAATTGCAGATAAGCCCTGTAACCTTGCACAACAGGTTCCAGCTCGGCGTACTCTTTGGAGAGGTCGCGGAATTTATTCTGGTTGTTAATCACCTCGCTTTCCGACAGTAACGCGCTCACTTCTTCGTAGCGCTCTTTCAGGCGATCCAGCTTTTCTAAAATCGATGCTTTCATTGGGGCTCACTTGCATCGCTGCTGTTTTCAGCAACGGGGTTAACAGAAAGTTCAAACAACTCTTGCGCCACTTGCAATACATGGTGGCGCGAACTTGCACTCGCTTCTTTCAGCACTGCGGTGGGTGAATGGATTAATTTATTAGTCAGGTTACGCGCCAGTTGTTGTAAAACTTGCTCGGGGTTTGCACCGGTTTGCAAACTGCGCAGCGCTTTTTGGAGTTCGGCGTCGCGCATGTGTTCTGCCTTCTGGCGATAGGCCTTTACCGTTTCCACCGCACTGAGCGCGCGCTGGTGTCGCAAAAATTGTTCGACACCTTCGTTAATAATTTCTTCCGCCTGGTCCGCCGCCGCGACACGGGACTTTTTATTTTCATCAATTACCGCGTGCAAATCGTCCACGGTGTAAAGATAAACATCGTCCAACTCGCCCACTTGCGCCTCAATATCACGCGGTACCGCGATATCCAGCATAAACATGGGCTTGTGCTTGCGTTTTTTCAACGCGGATTCCACCGCGCCCTTTCCCAGCAAAGGCAATTGGCTGGCGGTGGAGGAAATCACAATATCAGCGCGATGCAGTTGCTCGGGAATATCCGCCAGCAAAATGGCTTCGCCATTGAATTCATTGGCCAAACGTTGGGCCCGATCGAGCGTTCGATTGGCCACAATCATATGTTTAATACCTTGCTCGGCTAAATGGCGCGCAACCAATTCAATAGTTTCGCCTGCGCCAACCAACAGTGCAGTGTCCTGCTTGAGGTTGGAAAAAATTTGCTGCGCAAGGCTCACCGCCGCATAGGCCACCGAAACCGGGTTTTCACCGATTGCCGTTTCGGTACGGACACGCTTGGCGATATTGAAAACCTGTTGGAACGCCGAATGCAATTCCGCGCCCAGTGTGCCGGCTTCCTTGGCCGAGGCAAACGCGGATTTCATTTGGCCCAAAATTTGCGGTTCACCCAGCACCAGGGAATCCAGCCCGCCCGCCACTTTCATCATATGGCGTACGGCTTCCTGGTCCTGATAGCAGTAATAGCTTTTCGCCAAATCGTCAGCCTCAATCGCCGTGTGGCTGACCAGCCATGCCTGGATAGCCGCTGCATCGTTTTCGCTGGTGGCGTAAATTTCAGTGCGATTGCAGGTGGAAAGGATTGCCACTTCGGCCAAACCCGCCTGTTCGCAAGCTTCCCGCATCGCCGTGTGCAGGTTTTCCGGCGCAAAGGCAACCCGCTCGCGCAAGGCAAGCGGGGCGGTGGTGTGATTGATACCGAAGGCTAGCAGGGTCATGGATGGCGCTGGTTGTTATGAAGGCCGGTATTGTCCGGTCACGAACGCGGTGTGACAAGAGGCAAGCTCATATTCCTGTCATAAACGCGACTATTCAAAGCGCTTTTTTATCCAACAAACGCGCAATTGTTAGTCATATGCTGAGGCAAATTTATTGGTAAACCCGAAAATCACCGCAATACCAAGGTAAAAGGCATTATGCGTAAACACAACTGCCCAACCATTATTGATATAGAGGCATCGGGATTTGGCTCGCACAGTTACCCTATTGAAATCGGGGTGGCCAAAGGTAATGGCGAACGTTACTGCGCGTTAATCCGCCCCGAGCGGGATTGGTATCATTGGTGCGATAACGCCCAGGCAATCCACGGCATATCGCGCAATTTAATCGAGTCCTCCGGCCGCCAACCGCGAGACGTTTGCAGCGAACTCAACTATCTATTGGAGGGAACCACGGTGTATAGCGATGCCTGGACCTATGATAGCCCTTGGCTAAATCGTTTGTTTTTTGCTGCGCGGATTAACCCCCGCTTCCATTTAAGCCCCATCGAACTGATTGCAACCGAGTCCCAACTCATGGTTTGGGATGATGCCAAGCAGCGACTCACCAAACAGTTGGATATCAAGCGCCATCGCGCCAGTTGTGACGCCTATTTAATCCAGCAGACCTATCTTTACACCCGTTACCTTGTGGATGCCAACCCCGCACTGGCGAGGCGCACCGGACTTTAATATGATGGCTGGCCGTGCTGCTGTTCAGTACGCAGCTAATCTTTCGCCGGTTGAGCATGGTCAAACATCGCCCCCTTATCGTTTCCAGCATGACACTCTATTGGGTCCTTAGCGGTTGCAGCGTGCAATCCGCCCGTAGCGCAGCAGCCCCCGAACAAGAGGCTAGCCTGTCAAACCAACCGCCCGTGGAAGTGCGCATCGAGCAACCGACCCGCCCCTTTCCCACTGAAACGCTGTATTCGTTGCTTACCGCTGAAATTGCGGGCAGTCGCGCCCACTATGACCTCGCCCTTAGCAACTACGCCCAGCAAGCGAGGGAAACCCGCGATCCGCAAATTGCCGAGCGAGCCACCCTAATCGCGCGCTATATGAACAACCCCAACCTGGCGATGGAGATGGGGCGCATATGGGTTGAGGCAGCGCCACATAATAAAGACGCCCTGGCTAATATCTCCATGGCTTATATGCAGTCTGGGCAATTGCGCGAGGCTTTTAACTATTCGGTGCGACTGATGGATGAAGGCGGTGAGCCGCTCTTTCAAAATATTGCGGCCTCGGCAGCCAGCCTGGGTGAGGATGAACGGGCCAGCCTGCTAAGCGACTTCGCCAGCCAGTTGCAACTCCATCCACAAGATGAACAACTGATGGTAGGCACCGGAATCCTGTTGCAACAGCAAGGCAAGTACGAAGAAGCCATGGCTATGACCCACCAGGCCCTGAAACTGCACCCGCGCAGTATTCCCGCTGCGATCCTGGAGGCAAACCTGCTGCACCAGCTCAAGCGTGACCAGGAAGCCATCACCAAAATGGCGACGCTGTTGGAGTTTTATCCGGATAACACCAGTCTGCGCCAGCAATACGCCCGTATCCTTACCCACCATGATTTGGAGCTGGCCCAACAGCAATTCCAGATTCTGGTGAAGCAGCGCCCCGGTGATGGGGACTTGCTGTTATCGCTGGGTATCATCGCGCTGGAACGCAAGGACCTGGAAACCGCGCGCAACGCCTTCGAAGAATTACTGGACGAAGACCAGCACCTTTCTACCGCCCACTATTACCTGGGGCGCATGGCCGAAGCCCGGCAGGACTCAGCCGAAGCCATCATCCATTATTTACAAGTGGAGAATGGCAACGATTTCCTGTCCGCCACCCTTAGCTTGCTGGATATCTTTGTCCGCCAGGAAGATTTCCTCAGCGCCCAACAGCACATGAACCGGGTGCGATTGCGCTTTCCGGACCAGAGCGAAGCACTCTATGTACTCCACGGCCAGGCCTTGGCCAAGCACAACCACCCGGGCGAGGCGGAAAAGGTATTGAGTGAGGGAATCGCCAATTTTCCCCGGAGTACCCACTTGCTGTTCGCTCGTGCCATGCTCAATAACCAACGTAATCGAATGGTCGCCACCGAGCACGACTTGCGCCAGATCCTGACACTGGATGCGGATAACATCGCCGCCCTTAATTCCTTGGGCTACCTACTCGCGGACCGCACCCAGCGTTATGACGAAGCCCGCCGCCTCCTGGATAAGGCACTGCAGCTAAAGCCCGGGGACCCCGCCATTATGGATTCCATGGGCTGGCTACTTTACCGACTCGGCAAATACCCGGAAGCCCTGGGATACTTGCGCAACGCCTTCACTAGCAGCCCCAATGCCGAAATCGCCGCCCACCTGGGGGAAATCCTCTGGATGGTCGGCGATAAAACCGAAGCCCGTCGCATATGGCAGCAAGGCATAAAACTATCGCCCACCGATCCGGTAATCCGGGAAACCCTGCAACGCCTTAAGGCTGATTTATGATCTGCTCCCGCCTCATCCGATCTTCCATCCTGCTGGTCTTAATGCTCGCGACAGTTGCCTGTGTGCACCGGCCTGGCTTGACTCCTCCGGAAAACCTGCGGGAGCACGAAAAGCAATTGCAGGCGATAAACGCCTGGCGGATCGATGGAAAACTGGGCGTCCGCACTGCGGATGATAGCGGTAGCGCCAGCATCAAATGGACCCAGCAAGGCCTGGATTACCAGATTAACCTGAGTGGCCCCTTGGGACAGAAACGCATGATTATCACCGGGCAACCCGGCAAAGTCCGCATGGAACAGACTGGTGAACCCGCCCGGGAAGCCAGATCACCCGAAGCCCTGATTAAAAAACAGCTCGGCTGGACCCTGCCGGTTACCCAACTTGCTTATTGGGTACGCGGCCTACCCGCCCCCAAAGGAAGGATCGCCCGCCTGGAACAAAACAGCGACGGCCTGGTTGCACTCCTACAGCAGGGCGATTGGCTGATCCGCTACACCAATTACAGCGATCAATCCCTTAATGATAAAACCCTCGCCCTGCCCGGCAGGATCGTTGCGGAATATCGGGATGTACGCCTGACCCTCGTAATCCGCCAGTGGCAACTCGGCAGCCCCGTAAAATAACCATGACGACACTGACCCTACTCTCCCCAGCAAAACTGAATCTATTCCTCCACATTACCGGCCGTCGCGCCGATGGCTATCACAGCCTGCAAACCTTATTCCAGTTGCTCGACTATGGCGACATCATGAGTTTCACCACCAACACCGGCAACCGGATCAGCCTGCAACCGGAAATCCCGGGAGTCGCCTTTGAGCAAAACCTGGTGATAAAAGCCGTGCGCGCCCTTGAGCCGTTCAAGCCGGCAAGCGCAGGTGTGGATATTCACCTGGAAAAACGCCTGCCCATGGGCGGCGGCATCGGTGGTGGCAGCAGTAATGCTGCCACCACGTTAGTTGCGCTCAACCATTTATGGAACTGCAAGCTGGGTAAAGCACAATTGCAGTCGATAGGCTTAAAACTCGGTGCCGATGTCCCTGTTTTTATTAATGCCCAAACTGCCTGGGCTGAGGGTGTGGGCGAGCAGCTTTTGCCTGTCAAAACGCCGGCAAAATGGTTCCTGGTTGTGCAACCTGATTGCCATGTATCCACCGCGGAAATTTTTTCTCACAAAGATTTGACAAGAGATACGTCGGCCATTAAAGTGGCGGCCTTCCTTGAGCGGGGCGGTAAAAATGACTGCGAAGCCCTGGTAAAAAAGCTTTATCCACAAGTGAATGAAGCACTTACCTGGCTACAGAAATTTGATCGCAACGCAAAGATGACCGGAACCGGAGCCTGCGTTTTTGCAAGCTTTGAGACGGCAGAAAAAGCACAGCAAGTGCAGGCAAAATTGCCGCAACATCTGCCCGGTTTTGTAGCCCAAGGCGTAAACCAATCGCCGCTCTACAAACTGCTTCCGGACTTCTGAATCAAGCCATAACAGGGGCGTCGCCAAGTGGTAAGGCAGCGGGTTTTGATCCCGCCATTCGTAGGTTCGAGTCCTTCCGCCCCTGCCATTTTCTCTTCAGATTCCTCGTTAATAAATTCCCGGCATTTAGCGATCCCCATGTATTCCGCTAAAATCCCAAGGGTAAAAAACCTGCTTCGCGCAGACAGACACTCGGCTCTGGCTTTTATCTACCGGCAATCAGCAAAAGGTATCTGACGTGACTGACTTAATGGTCTTTACCGGCAACGCAAATCCCGAACTCGCCAAGAAAATTGTCGGGCATTTGGGCCGCCCGCTGGGTGATGTTTCAGTGTCGCAATTTTCCGATGGCGAGATCGCTGTCGAGTTGAATGAAAACGTGCGTGGTCGCGATGTGTTTGTGGTGCAATCCACCTGCGCGCCCACCAACGACAATCTGATGGAATTGATTGTGATGGTGGATGCGCTGCGCCGCGCCTCTGCCGGCCGCATCACTGCGGTAGTGCCCTACTTCGGTTATGCTCGCCAGGATCGCCGCGTGCGCTCCGCCCGTGTCCCCATCACTGCCAAGGTGGTTGCGGACATGATGGTGGGTGTAGGCGTTGACCGGGTACTAACCGTCGATTTGCACGCCGAACAGATCCAGGGCTTTTTTGATGTTCCGGTAGACAACGTCTACGGTTCGCCGGTGCTGCTGGAAGATATAGAACAGCAAAAGTTTGAAGACCTGATCGTCGTATCACCCGATATTGGCGGTGTGGTCCGCGCCCGTGCTGTCGCCAAGCAGTTGGGTATAGACCTGGCAATTATCGATAAACGTCGCCCTCGCGCTAATGTGGCGGAAGTGATGCACATCATCGGTGAAGTTGAAAACCGTACCTGCCTGCTGGTTGATGACATCATCGATACCGCCGGAACCTTATGCAGCGCCGCCAAAGCACTGAAAGCGCAAGGGGCAAAATGCGTGATTGCCTACTGTACCCATCCGGTACTTTCCGGCAAGGCGATCGATAATATTAACAATTCAGAGCTGGATGAGCTGGTGGTGACCGATTCCATCCCGCTCAGCGAAGCGGCGCAAAACTGCACGCGCATCCGCAGCCTGACCTTATCCAAAATGCTCGCCGAGGCCATGCGCCGCCTGAGCAATGAAGAATCCCTGAGTGCCATGTTCCGCTAGGAACGGGCATTTAGATAATCACCCTGCAAAGGGTTTTACCAACCCCTCTGGATTCTGGTCGCGGATTCATGAGGTTTATTGAGGACGTCAAAATGTCTGAAGACTTTAAATTAGATGCAACTGCCCGGAACGACTTGGGGAAAGGTGCGAGCCGCCGCCTGCGTCGTTTGGCTGACCAGGTTCCCGCCATTATTTATGGTGGCAAGAAAGATCCGTTGAACGTGAGCGTGTCTCACAACGAACTGGTCAAGCACCTGGAACACGAAGCTTTCTACTCACATATCATCAGCCTGAATGTTGATGGCGCCAATGAAGACGTGATCCTGAAAGATGTTCAACGCCATCCATCCAAGCCACAAATCCTGCACCTGGATTTCCTGCGCATTGATAAGTCTACCAAGGTACACACCCACGTACCCCTGCACTTCATCAATGAAGCAACTTCCAAGGGCGTGAAAATCCAGGGTGGTAAAGTGGTTCACAACCTGACGCAACTGGATATCATTTGCTTGCCACACAGCTTGCCGGAGTTCATTGAGGTGGATTTGGCTGATGCCGAAGTGGGTACCATCATCCACATTTCCGACCTGAAATTGCCTGGCGGCGTTGTTTCTGCCGACCTGCAAAAAGGCGCAGACCACAACCTGGCTGTTGCAACTATCGTTAAGCCGAAGGGCGGCGCAGAAGAAAGCGAAGAAGCTTAATTCTCGCGGGAATGCCAAAGGGGCGGCGTCTTCGGACCCCGCCCTTTTTTATTTATAATGCGCCCCTTTTATAAATGGGTATCCGGATTCAAACAATGAGCAACGCCATCCAATTAATTGTTGGTCTGGGTAATCCAGGCAGCGAATACGAGCGCACCCGCCACAATGCCGGTGCCGATTTTGTTGAAGAACTCGCCCGTAAACTGGGCGTTTCCCTGGTACCCGACAATAAATATTTCGGCCTGACCGCACGTGCCAATTTCCAGGGGCAGGATTTACGATTGTTAATTCCCACCACTTACATGAATCGCAGTGGCCAATCAGTGGGGGCCATGGCCAATTTTTTTAAGATTTCCCCTGCAACCATTCTGGTTGCCCACGATGAACTTGACCTGGCGCCCGGCATCGCCCGCTTTAAACAAGGCGGCGGCCACGGCGGCCATAACGGCCTGCGCGATATTATTGCCGCCCTTGGAAACAACCAGAATTTCCCGCGCCTGCGCTTGGGAATCGGTCACCCGGGCGCCGCGCCGCTGGTGGCGAACTTTGTATTAAAACGCGCACCGGCAGCGGAGCAGGAATTAATCGATGCTGCGATCACGCGGGCCATCCAGTGTGTACCCGAAGCAATCAAAGGGGATTGGAATACCGCGATGAAAAACCTGCACACCGATCCTAAGAAATAAGCAGGGCACAATATCCAGCCAAGCCTGTATAATCGCGGCCTTTCATTTATTTGTATTAATGGACACATCACCATGGGTTTTAACTGCGGCATAGTCGGCCTGCCCAATGTCGGCAAATCAACACTTTTTAATGCGCTCACCAATGCGGGTATCAGTGCCGAAAACTTTCCTTTTTGCACCATCGAACCGAATGCAGGTATTGTGACTGTCCCCGATCCACGCCTGGATGCCCTGGCTGAAATCGTAAAACCCGAGCGCGTTATTGCCACCACCATGGAGTTTGTTGATATCGCCGGTTTGGTTGCCGGCGCATCCAAGGGCGAGGGACTGGGCAATAAATTCCTCGCCAATATTCGCGAGACGGACGCCATCGCCCATGTTGTGCGCTGCTTCGATGATGACAATGTGATCCATGTAGCCAATGGCGTAAACCCTGCCGCAGACATTGAAGTAATTAACACCGAGCTGGCCCTGGCTGACCTGGAAGCTGTCGAAAAAGCGCTTAACCGTTATGCAAAAGCGGCTAAAGGCCAGGACAAACATGCGATGGCCATGAAAGCGCTGCTGGAAAAAATCCAGCCGCACCTGGACCAGGCCAAACCCTTGCGCTCCTTCAATTTGAGCATTGATGAAAAATTATTATTGAAAGAAATCAATTTGCTCACCCTCAAACCTACCATGTATATCGCCAATGTCGCCGAGGATGGTTTTGAAAACAATCCGCACCTGGACGTTGTGCGCAAAATTGCGGAAGAAGAGAAATCCGTCGTAGTGCCGATTTGCAATAAGCTCGAAGCCGACATCGCGGAACTGGAAGGCGATGACAAAAAAGAATTCCTCGCGGAAATGGGGATGGAAGAGCCGGGATTGAACCGTGTAATCCGCGCAGGCTATCAATTGCTCGGGTTGCACACTTATTTCACCGCCGGGGTAAAGGAAGTGCGCGCATGGACTATTCCTGTTGGCGCAACCGCCCCCCAGGCAGCAGGCGTAATCCACACCGATTTTGAAAGGGGTTTTATCCGCGCCGAAACCATCGCCTATGCCGATTTCGTGCAATACAAAGGTGAACAAGGCGCGAAGAACGCGGGAAAATCCCGCAAAGAAGGAAAGGAATATGTGGTGCAGGATGGGGATGTTATGCACTTTTTATTTAACGTCTAATGCACCCCTTATCCTGACATATCTCCCTTTAGTTGCCCTCCACAACAGCGGCTGATAAATCAGCCGTTGTTCAAATTACTCCTCGCCTCCCTCAAATCAAAATTCCTGGTGACGGGACATAAGCCACCAGCTACTCCCAACAATCGAATCGGTCCAAATACAAACAACTTGCTTTTCAAATGACAGCCTATAGAATAAAAACTATCATTTGATGCTACAGGAGCACCCAGTGAACCTCCAAACCGCCAATGTCTCTGACTTGGAGCTTGTAAGCCATAGTGTAATTAATGCTGCTGATGCCTTGGGATTAGCGCGGGAACAATTGGCAGATGCCATAGGCGTATCCATATCCACTGTGGACCGAATGAAGAAGGGAACCCCATCACAAGGGAAAACATTTGAGCTTTCGCTGTTGGTGATACGGGTTTATCGCTCGCTGTTTTCCATTTTGGGGGGAAACAGCGAAGCGATGCGACACTGGATGGCTACGCCTAATCGCCATTTGAGCAACGAACCCCCAGGGGAACTGATCCGCAAAGCGGATGGCTTGACGCGGGTGCTTTGGTACCTGGATGCGATGCGCGGGCGTATTTAACCTTTCCCACCCTTAAGGATACGAGATGAATTTTGCCAGCTTGTTGCGCCTCCAAATCATCGGCAATTGCTGGCGCGTGGTGGAAACGCAAGAAACAGCGGCCACTATGGCGATTACCCGCTCCGCTACCGAGCAGAGTCGCCTGGAGGAGTTGCTGGATTTATCCAAGCCCAAAATTCCAGCCGACTGCGTCGGCCTTTCTTATTTATTGATGACTCCCTTTCGCTATCCGCCCCTGCGCTATGGTTCCCGTTTCGGCAGCACTTGGGAACGCGGTATTTTTTATGGCTCGTGCGAATTGCAGACCGCATTTGCAGAAACCGCGGTATATTTCTGGTTGTTCCAGCAAGGACTTGCACAGCTTGGTCCCCTGGAAAATATTCGCGACCAACGCACAGCCTTTTCCGTGAAACTTTCCAGCCAGAAGGCCATTGATTTGCAAGCCGAAGCATTTGCGGATCTGCAAGATAAAATCAGCCAACGCGACTCTTGGGATTATACCCAACAGTTGGGAAAGCAACTGCGTGAAGCGGAGGTCGAGTTTATTCTCTATTCTTCAGCGCGTTTTAGCGGCGGAAAAAATATCGCCATATTTTCACCGCTCGCGTTTGCAGAAAAAGAACCTTGCCAGCAACAGCTTTGGCATGTGCGATTCACAACCGAGATGTGCGTGTTTGTGCGTGCAGGCAATAGCGAGGCGTTTGAATTTCACAAAAAAGATTTTTCTGTAAATGGAGAAATTCCCCACCCGGCATTAAAAGCCTGATTTGTAACCATTGTCACGGAGCTGATTATGATTCAACTGACCGAAGTAAAAAAGTTAATGCTGGAACAAGCGTCGCAACAGCACCGCCATCCGCATTTAAGCGCAGCCAGCGGACTGGTGCGAGTGGGACAGTGGCTGTATGTAGTGGCAGATGACGAATTACATTTGGGGCAGTTTTTGCTGGATGGACATACCCATGGGCAATTGCACCGCTGCTTTGCAGGTGAGCTGCCGCTGGACTATGAGGGGCGCAAAGCAGAAAAGCCGGATATAGAAGTACTTACCCTGATTCCGCAATCCAATAATCCCTCGCGCAATGCATTGCTCGCCCTGGGTTCAGGCTCCAAGAAAAATCGCCGTCGCAGCGCGATAGTTCCGCTGGATCATGCGGGAAATATTGTCGGGCAAGCAGAAATTATCGATCTTTCCAATTTTTATGATTTCCTGAAGCAGGAAATAGGGAAACTAAATATTGAAGGCGCTGCCATTGTTCAGGATGAAATTTACCTTTTCCAACGCGGCAACAAGAAGAATAAATTAAATGCGAGTATTCGATTATCGCTTGGGGATTTTTATCAGACCCTTTCAGCTCCAGAGAAAACACACACACCACCGATCCACATCTCACCCTATGATTTGGGATACATCGATGAGGTTCCATTGTGCTTCACTGACGCAACCGCATTGCGCAATGGCGATATAGTATTTACCGCCAGTGCAGAAAACACAGCGGATTCTTATCTGGACGGTAAATGTATGGGATCAGCAGTCGGCATAATTAATCGAAAAGGCGATCTGGTTTTTCTGGAGGCAATTGATAAAACGGTAAAGCTGGAAGGCATTGAAGCAAACGAATCACCTAATAGCCTCGAGCTTTTATTAGTGACGGATGCGGATGATGCTGCACATCCTGCGCAGCTCTATTCCGCAAGCGTAAAATATCCGGGCGCGGCAACCTGAATCAATTTGCCTCAACCAGCGTTATCAATTCTGCCCCCCTCAGCCCACGACTGAGCCAAACACATCAAAATAGGTCGGAAAAGTTTTTGCGGTGCATTTCGGATCGTTAATGCGCACAGGCACACCAAAACTGGCGAGCGAGAAACACATCGCCATACGGTGATCGTCATAGGTATCAATCGCCGCGTTGGGAGTTAAATTTTTAACCGGTGTAATACGCAGCCAATCCTCGCCTTCCTCTACTATCGCACCCAACTTGCGCAATTCCGTTGCCATGGCCGCTATGCGGTCAGTCTCTTTCACCCGCCAACTGGCTATATTGGTTAAACGCGACGGGCCATCGCAAAAAAGTGCAACGACTGCAAGCGTCATAGCCGCATCGGGAATATGGTTGAAATCGCGATCAAAGGCTTTGAGCGGTAAAGAGGGCGCGGAAGCCTCAATCCAATTCTCGCCCTTGGTGATAGTTACACCGATCTCCGCCAGCGCATCGGCAAATGCTACATCCCCCTGAATGCTGTTTGCCCCCACGCCCTGCACACGCAACGGCCCGCCACCCAACGCACCGGCAGCGAGGAAGTAAGAAGCGGAAGATGCATCACCTTCCACAAAAATGCGACCGGGACTGAGGTAACCACTGGCGGACGGAACGGTAAAACACTCCCAACCATCGCGCTTTACCTGCACGCCGAACTGGGCCATCAATTTAAGGGTGATTTCTATATAGGGTTTTGAAATTAATTCACTAACCAATTCAATTTGGGTTTCCTTGCCGGTCATCGGCAATGCCATAAGTAAGGCCGTCAGGAACTGGCTGGAAACATCGCCGCGAATTTTGATGGTGCCTCTAGCGGCAATTTGCGCAGGCTTGATAAGTAACGGCGGGAACCCCTCCTGACCGAGGTAGGTAATATCTGCGCCTATCTGGCGCAAAGCATCCACCAAATCGCCAATCGGGCGTTCATGCATACGCGGCACGCCATGCAGCTTATAAGTACCGCCACTTAAGGCGAGCGCCGCCGTCAACGGGCGAAACGCCGTACCGGCATTACCAAGGAACAAGTCCGCTTCCTTATTGGGGAAGCCGCCCCCGGTACCTAGCACACGGTAATCGTTGTCGCCGGTCCTGGTTACGCTTACCCCCAGGGATGTGAGCGCGTCCAGCATGCGGTCCGTATCATCCGACTTCAGCAAATCACGGATTTCCGTCTCCCCCTGGGCCAGCGCTGCCAGTAATAAGGTACGATTGGAGATACTTTTGGAACCGGGCAAATGCACACTGCCCTGGGCGCGGGTAACGGGAGCAAGATCGAGAAATTCCATTATTAACCTGTGATCGAAGAGGGTTATACCGGATAAGGGCATGCAAAACATGCCCCAAAAAAGAAAGAGCGCATCATACCCGCATCAGCCCCAACCCGCACCCCTAAACCCTTACCAAACCTCAAATTTGGGGTTGACAGACCGCCCTCCGCTAGCCAAAATGCGCGCCTCTCAATTATGGCTAGATAGCTCAGCCGGTTAGAGCACAGCACTCATAATGCTGGGGTCGGCGGTTCAAGTCCGCCTCTAGCTACCATATGCGACAAGGGTTAGTAGGTTAATATCTACTAACCTTTTTTATTTCCCATCCATAAAAAATCCATATTAGTCTTCAAATCAAAGCCGGAAGGTTCACAATGAAAATGTGCAAAGCGCTTCTTGCAACATTGATACTGATCATATGCGGCCACAGTAAAGCAGCATCAATACCATGTGATGGAGTAATTGACAGGCTAATGGTAACGAGAAGTGGTACCGTCGAAATCTATTCAATCGAAATATATGGCAATACGCTGGGGCGGAGCATATGTAATATGAACGCTACATGGAAAACAGTAAGCCCGGATACATGCAAAACGTGGTACTCAACATTATTAGCGCAGGCGGCACAAAACAAATCTGTACTTCTATATTATTTAACGCCGGAAATGGATACATGTGAAAACATAGCAACTTATGATAACGCTGTAGTTCCACATGGAGTCACCTACAGTAAAAATTAGTTTTTATTTGATACCTTGCCACTCCGACCGTGTGGACAAAAGGCGATAGATCACCTTAACCGGAAACACCGAACTGCCTTATTGCCCACACTACCCGCGCTCACGCGCCCTTACGTCCTATCCGGACGTTCACATCAGCAATACATTTAGATTGGAGAGAGGTCGCGGACCTTTTCCATGTAATCAGGTGCGAGGTGCGCATAACGCATTGTAGCCTTGAGATCAGAGTGACCAAGAATACGTTGCAGAGCTAGGATATCCCCGCCGTTGATGAGAAAATGACTTGCGAAGGTATGCCGTAGAACGTGAGTAAGCTGACCTTCTGGAAGCTGGATACCGGAACGCTCTACAGCCTTACGGAAAGCCCCCTTGCAGCTTGAAAACAACTTAATCCCCATTGGGTAGCCAACCGCACGCAAATCAGCGGATAGCTCAGGCTTAATAGGCACAACGCGAACACGACCATTTTTAGTATCGGAATAAATCACCCTGTCAGGCAGTAAGTTATGGGGCGGCAGGTTATTCGCCTCACTCCAACGGGCACCCGTAGCCAGGCATAGGCGAGCAACCGGGCCACAGTGGTTATTAGTGGATTTATCACATTCGGCTAGCAGCAAAGGAATTTGTTCAGCAGTAAGAAAAGACAATTCCCGCTCACGCTCAGCGAAAGTACGAATGGTAGCCAAAGGATTCTTGACATGAAATTGGTCCAACCGAATTAACTCAGCAAAAACAGCGCGTAAATAGCGAGTTTCATGATTAACGGTGGATACCGAAACCTCTCTCAACCGTAACTCACGATAACGGGAAAAATCAGCTGCACTAAACTTATCAACCGTAGGGTCACCTAAGGATTCACAAACAGCCAATGTACGAGCTAATCGATATTTAGCATCACGCAACGTAGCGCCATGAAGGCCATACCACAGCTTAACCAAGTCCGATAAACGCCGCTTATCCACCGTAAAACGATCTGGAGCTTCCTGATAATCAAGCTCATATTTAGCCTGCAAAGCCTTCAACTCCTTTTTGGAGCCAATACGCTGGATTCGAGGACCTTTTACACCAGCCGGATAGAAATCAAGCTTATATCGGCCGTTAGGTAACTTCTTAATCACGCAGCAACACCATTTAAAATCAATAGACGCATTTTTTCAGCAACAAAGTCATAAAGGACTTCCTGCAATAAATCAGCATCACCAAATAATCGAACACTGAAATAATCAGAAAGCTCAGCTTCAAGACCAGAAGACAACAATCTGTTCACTACATAACGAGGGTCATAACGCTTGCGAGCATATAACCGGATTTGATTGCCTAGCCAAAAAGCAACATTACGGCGTGTATTCTGAGAAGGCGGTTTTTGCTCACGGCGATAAGTTAAAGCAGGTGCGGGGCAAAAAAATTGAATATCTTCAATCAAATACTGCCAGACGGGATCAATATAAGAGGTAGAGTGCTGCAAACGAAAATTATTCAAGGCATATTGCCAGAGTGCAGTCAAATGCGGAGCCAAATCAGTATAGGTTTTGATAGAAATATTTTTGCCATCAGCACCTTTAGTGCCCCAGCAAAATTGATTAATAACAGAGTGATGGAAACGAGCCTCAATACGATGAACCGTATCAACAGCAGTGTATTCACTCATGGAATCCAGCTTTGAAAAATCACCATCAAAATTAGCAGCAGGGACTTTAGACCAAATCGACTGCCAAAAATCAAGCTTATCGCTTTTCAAAGCCTCAGCCGTCTTGTCATAGATACAGAATTGCAAAGCACCAGCAGAACCAAACGTATACGATTGCCCTGCCCCATAGATAACCGCAGTCTCATTTAAATCAAGCTGAGCATTCGAAATACAGTTGAATTTGTATTGCCGCTTAGCCTTTGCCACCAAACGCGCCTCTAAATCAGCAGGAACTTGAAACCCCTTAACATCTACCGCGATATGGCAAGAAATTCCAACAGGAACAAGCTGATAAGCAAACAATGAAGCAATCGCATGAATTTCCCTATCAAGTGATTGCGGTGTGTGCCCTGAAATAAGCTGAGGAGTGCATTCAATTTTTACATGAGAACCCGACAAATCAGGTTCAGTGTAGAAAGATTTAAGCAATACAACAAAACCTAAATCCAAGTTTTTAAGAATATATTGGTAACCCGAAGCCTTACTTGAACGAGTAAGCAACCAATCAATATTGCCAACCGTCAAATACTGATACGATGATTCATAGGCGCTTTGAATAGCCTTCAATACATCCTGATTTAATAAACAATTGAACAACTGCTTAATCGTATCCACACCACAGTGCAAATAACGCAAACCCGACAAATCGTAAGACGTATTCTGATTGAAAAACCGATTGCCGACACGGTGCCAAAACTTATTTTCATAACGCATACAAACCCCTTATTAAGCGGTAGGAGGCCAAAACTTTCACAAAACTAAAACAGAAAAAAACAAAAATCAAAAAAACGGTGAATGTGGTTCAGTGAGGTTTAATGTGGTTATGCACCCCCCTATTTATTAACGTGTTACAGGAACGTTAGCAGTGCCCGCCAGCGCGCGGGGCAAGCCCTGATCGCGCGCATTGGCGGGATCACCGCCTGTAGAATGGGAATTAGAGTCAGGCCGGGTATGGTCAAAATAGCCATTATCGACATAGCGATTACATGCCTTGTCAGAAATGTTTAACGGTGTGGCTTGTTGGGAATAACATTTACAGAGAGGCGGGGAATCATAACCCCTGTTAAAACGAATGCATTGGGGCCTAGGGAAGCTTTTAGGAACAGTTAAGGCATCATATACCGGCGCAGACCAAGGTACATCAGGAATGCGCGGTGTGTGCGCCTGTATATATTGCTCAGTGGTTAGAGAAGCATTACCAGTATGATGAATACCAGTATCAGACTTAATCGCACCAGCCAAGCTTTGGATAGGCGAACTAACAGGTTCGGGACTAGTGGTATCAATTCGATCACCCCATGAATTTAAGAAATAAATAACTAAACCAATAAGAAACGCCAGTGCAATAAACGGAATAAAAACCTTTGCCGGAATTTTCCTTTTATGGGTATGCACCTCGGCGGATTTATATGTGCCGTAATACTTTTTATCAAAACCAACCCGCTTAATGACCGCCTCTTTACGTCTGAAATGATCATCCACATCAGTCACGCATTTTTCCCACGTTAGCCATTTAGCGGACTCAAGACCAAAAATCCGTTCTATATGCGTATGACGACCCACAAAGCGACGAAAGCCAGCATCTAGCAAATTGGGCGATTGAGTCATAAAGATTAAGTCATAACCTTTATGGCGATGCTCAGACATTTTGAGAATCCATTCCGGCAACGGCTTGCGAGGATCACGAACCGGCATTAAGTATTGGGCTTCATCCACAACCAATACAGAACCATGAGGCAATGTATCCCATTCCTTTACTTCATTTTCATCCAAAGCAATCCACGGTAGTTTTAGCTCTTTAATGCGATGGTAATAAATATCACGGCCTTTAAAGGTTGAATCCTCACAGATAGTTTTAATTACGTTGAGTGTCTTGGACGAGCCTGGGGCGCCGGTAAAGAGATAGATCATTACTAAGCCTCCATTTTTCCCTTAAATACAACCTTAGTAGACGACTGAGCGAGTTTAAAACTAATAGCAATAGCCATTGCCGTTAACACGATTTTAAAACCGGCATCCACTTTCAAAATTAAAAAAATTTGCAACAGGTCGGCAGGCAAACCATTTAATTTGCTCATTAAAAATTCGGAAATTTCATCTACTGTTAAGTCAACACCCGCATAGGAAACAACGCCAATACCCAATAACTTGATAATTTTTTCAAGCACCAAAGGGAGAGCAAATAAAATGAATCCCCACAACCTAGTCCAGATGGTAAAAAAGAAATTTCGCAATAATGCATACAAAGCTTGCAAAGCAGCCGCAATAGCCCAAGGCATATTTCACCCCCTACCAATTGAGTGAGCGGTAAACAATCATTCCGCCGATATAAGAAAAAATTAGAACAACAAGACCAGATATTTGAGACGCGAAGTCACAAAAGAATTGAAAAGAAATATTGAAATTACCAGCCTCAAGGCTAATTGCTCGATCAGGTGGACAGGAACCACCGGCGCCAGAACCGGCTGCGCCATCAAGGCCAGAAAGGTCTAGTCCAGAACCACCACCATTACCGGAGCCGGTACCAGAGCCCGAACCGCTACCAGAACCATTACCAGCACCACCGCCCGGCGTCATAGCAGTTAAAACACCCTCAGCATTTACCGAAGGTTCAGCAGATGAAATTAATGCAACGAAACTAGACTCTATAGCTTCATTATCATTATCTGGATTATTGGTTTGAACTTGATCATAACCAGCACAGTTATTTATCCAAAGCTGTACCAGAATTGCGCATTGGATTGGATCGCCATCACAATGCGGTTCACCGTTATCACAATTAGCTGCATCAGCTTCGCCGCCATTACCAATACCTGAACTAGTAGAACCTGACCCGGGATTAGTCGAACTGGATGAAGTAGAACCCGAACCATCACCAGTACCGGCACCAGTCCCATTGCCTGAACCGCTACCTGAACTAGTATTGCTATCACCACTTGTATTTGAACCAGTAGACGAAGGGGCGGAAGTATTACTACCCGTAGATGTATTTGACCCCGAAGTATTTGCACCAGAAGAAGCATTACCCGATCCATCACCTTCCCCACCACAAACATTCCATGAGCCAGCTGGGCTTGTATAAACACTTTGGGTTTGGCCAGACGCACAACCATTATTAGAACAGACGTAAGAACCACCCACATTTATTGCAGTTGTATAAGTAGAACCACAGTCAGAGGGTGATGCGACAGCATCACGACAAAAGCCTTCATAAAAGACTTGGCCCGAACCATCACATTGATTCTCTCCAGTATCACCACCATCATCAGGAGAACAACCAGACGTAGGATTCCCCGATGTATCTACACCGGTATACCAGGAAGAACCCTCAGGGCACGTACACTGGGAATCACATGAAAAATACGTTGTTGGATAACTGCCCGCGTCAGGACCGGGACCATAAGTCCTGAAATATTTGGTATTAGTAGGCGATTGATTTGACAAACACGTGTTACTCAAACTTTGCAAATTGCGATCTTGTGACAACGACTTAGTGCCCGTAACCGAGCAAGTCGGTTGCGGAGTTTGCGCAAATAAATTTACAGAGAAAAATAACAAAAAAAACAATAGATACCGCATACGCACCTCATATCCCGTCAGCCATTACATACAGAGCAATCACATAAACGAACAACAGAAATGCGTAGGGATCGAAAAACATTTTTGTTTACCTCAAATAAAAAAGGGAGCCGAAGCCCCCTAGGGTGAATTGTCGATTAACCGAAGAAAGTCGCTTTCACCCACTTGATACCAACGGCCACAACAGCGAGACCAATCAACGCACCGCCAACGGTAGTGATATCGGTGCTTACGTCAGACATATCAGTAGAAAATGTTGACGGCAGGATTGAAGCAGCTTGAGCTGAACCGGCCAAAGCCAATGCAGAAGTCGCAGTAGCGATTTTTGCACCCTTGGAGCGTAAAACAGTAAATGCATTTTTCATGACTCATTACCTTTCGAAGAATTAAACAAGAGTTTTAACAACATACGCACACCGATAGCGGTGCACATAATTGCAGTGACGCCCGCGCCGAGTGTCCAAAAATCCTCTTGTGTGAGCATTGATGAACGGACGAGAGCGCCCAGCAATTCATCCTCCGAAACGCTTTGCCATGCGGAGCAATGAAGTTCACCATTAACAATGGTAATTTCACTTTCGCACCGGAGATAAAACGACATACATCACCTAGTAATTAATTGGCTGGTGATGGAGCTTTAGCAGGCGTCAGTTGAGCTTGACCACCGCGCAGAGTGACCGCTGTACAATGCTGCCCCATGCGGCCACCAGCCGCTTTTTTAAGGCGAGTTTGCAATTCAACCTGAACAGGGTATTTAGGTGCGCGAAGTGTGTCGTACACTTCTGGATCGCAGGGCAACTTCATCATGACGATGCCCTTTGCTTTTTCTTCCTTTTCATCAACAACCGCTTGGCCGACATAGAGAGACGCATATTTATTACCGTCAACTTCAGCGATAGAAGCACCGTACAGATCAACAATCATGGTTTGGTTCATAACAATTACCTTTTCATTAAGTGAGCTGGAGTTTCATTAATCCCGCGCCCCAGCTTGTCAGCGCAGAATTCAGGAATTAAAGGGGACGCATACCCACAGGATTGCCGCATCAATCCATTTGCGTGGGTAGCCTCCAAGACAGGACTACTGGGCACCTGATTACAAGCCGTTAATGCGGAATAAAAAAAGTAAGAATCGATAACCATGCCCATAAAACCGAGCAAGAAAAAAAGCGTGAGAATGTAAAGAAGTCTGTTATCAATCATGGTTGTATTCCCCACGACTAAAAATGGTTTTTCCATTTTTCAAGTCATCCACAAACGCAATGATGTTGATATAACGCTGGCGGCCAATCTTCACATGGGGAAGTGTGTCGTTCTCTACCCAACCCCGAACTGTGTCAGGTGTCGAGCCGATGAAGGTTGCGAATTGCTCTTGTGATACCACAGGAGCAATTACGGACAGGTTCACAATAATGTTTTGATCAAATGACATAAGCCGCATCCTTAGCAGCTTCAACTTGCTGCAAAAATTCTTTGTATTTTTTAAATTCAGAACCAGGGAAATTGATAAAGGCGTTAGCCAAGTAAACGGAGAATTGCTTTTGTCCCGGTTGCATATCGTGAGTGATATGAGGGGAGCAAATAGCCAGAGAACCGGAAGTGAGCGATGCGAGGTATGTGGAATTGACCGTACTGGTCAGACGCCATTCAAGTCCATCGATAGCCGTTAAGTGAGTAGCCAAGACCGACATAGTTTTTAACCTTTATGGTTCAGTAAGGTTCATGGCTTGGTTTTTAGACCTCAGTAAGCCAAAATGAACCACGATCAACTTCTACATAAAGGTAATATTTACTGGTAACTATTACTAGTAATAAATACTTATGACGTCATTTGATGTAATAGACAGGATCAATTTAATAATTGAAACTGAAAAAATAAGCAGAGACGCCTTGAGCCAAAAAACAGGCATTGGCTATACGCGTTGGACAAATGCTTTACAAAGAAAAGCGAAATTAAGACACGAAGAAATTGAAGCTATAGGCCACGCATGGCCGGAATACATGTTGTGGTTAGCATACGGAATAGAAAAACCGGAAATGGGCCAAATAAGCCCGATGACAAAAAAAGCCCTGGGTGACTTAGGAGCACAAGGGAGGGCCTAATAATTGCGGCCAAGGTTGCCAGTAGATGGAGGAAGGAGAGATGAAAAAATTAATTGGGATAATTTTAACAACAATCCTAAGCAATATACTGTTAACGAAAAATGCCATTGCCAATGAATGCTGGCGAATTGAAAGACAGCTACATGAAGCGGAATACAGGCTCAGGCAGGGAGGCAATGCAAGCTACATGAAAATGTGGCAAAAAAGCCGAGACCATAACGCCAAAGAATTACCGAAGTGCTTAAAAAGATTTGGCGCAGGTGGACCATCACTCACCGTAACAAACGGGCAAAGCCAGCAGAATTACGGTTACGGCAATGAACAGTTAATCAACTACCAAACAAATAACCCTCAGCTTCAAAAAATTATCAGCACTTGCAATTATTGGATTCAGCAAAACAATCAACACGGCACCGAAAATACGCGCGTAATGCGGAATATGGCTTGTGAGCATTACAATAAAACAATTAGAGAGATTGAAAATAACAAGAACAAACCTACAGAAGAATTTATTGCAACTAGGCCGCTAAAAGAATGCGTAAAGCCAAACAATAAAATTGATAATGACGTGAAACTTTGTATGCAGGGCCTAAAAAATCCTGATTGGGTTTTAGTTAAGAATTAAAGATTCAGAAACCAAATAGCTGAAATCGCAGCGCGAACAAATGGAGCAACACAAATAATGCACGGGATTGAAGACGGAATAAATCAAACAAAGAGAAAATTTTACAGGACGATATGGCTAATTAGCGTAATTGCCGTAGGTGTGACAATAGGAAATATTGTTAGCCATTCGATAAACAGCTGGAACGACGAAAGGAAACTTAAAATCGCCGTGCAACAAGTTGAAAAAAAGGCCAAAGCCGATTTAGAAAAAATGGACGAGGAATTTAAGGAAGTACTAGAAAAACAAAAATATCTATTAGATGCAGCTAAAAAAAGAATACAACAAAACGATATGATTGCCCTTGATAAAAAGGCGGAAGAAAACTATCAAAAACAGTTAAAAGATGCAGAATGTGATTATTGGATTGAGCAATCGAAAACCTTAAAAACTAGCGAATCATTCAGTGAAAGGTTAAAGGCTTGTAAAGCAGCAAAAAGAAGTGGCTATTAAATTCACACCCTAAATGACTTAGAGATACGAGAAAAAACAATTGCGATAAAGGCCGCTCGTAGATAATGAAGGAAATCAGTAATCGATAAAATGAAAGCGTACAAACAACATTAACTAAAGAGATTTAGCTCCCAAACTTTAATACTATGAAGCAACAATCTTGCAAAAAGCCTAGTTTATTTGGTAGTTATTGCAGTCGCAATTGAAACTAACAATGCCATCCATGAGATCACAACTGGTATTAGGTATCGAGTTCGATCCTGTTCGAGTTCAGCCACGACAGCAGAAAGAAGAGGAAAGTGTATTACATGAGAATCCTTTCCTAACTTCAAATAAAAAAGCGAAACAAAAGAGCCATTCTCATTTTTAAAACGATATTTCCTATCCAAGTGATAATAAAGCCGACCAAAAACGATAGCAGGGTCCAAACCTAGCTCTTTCCCAATTAATTTGCAATCTATTGGAACATAATTACGCGAGTCGCGACTAGGACTACTGGGATCCAATAAACAAAATTGATCATAATAAAGATCATAGATTTTTTGAAGTAAAAAGCGATCCGTTACATTATTTTTCATAAAAATTACTTTAAGAGTATAATAAGCTTTATCTCAATTTTTTTGGCGATCTTTGATGATTTGGCTTTAATATAACTTTTTTTGAAACTTCTTGATCGACCTCAATTTTCAACAACTCCACTTTATATCCGAACCCTTTTAATATTTTGGCCGTATTTATCAAATTAACTCGTGAAAAAAAAGGCAAGTATAGGTCACCAACCGAATCACTAATAATTGCATATGTAATTGTAAATTCTTTATCTTTTGGTTTTTCCTTTTCAGAGAAAATATTCTTAAATTTTTCTGGAATTTTATCGATTATTTTGGCTCTAAACTCAGGATCAGTTTGTATTAGCTGCCCGGAAACAAATCCTTGGGAAAAAAGATGGCTCAAAACACTGGACTTTCCATACATTTTTACATGTATTAAATTTTTATCAATATTTAAAAGGTCACATACCTCTATTTGACCGTAACCACCACCATGAAATATTTTATTTTTGTCATCTAGCAAGCAATATTTATCCGAATAAATGGCTGCAACGGAACTATTATAGTTACCTTCCCCTCCGCCTGAATAGTTAGGAAGGATCAAATTAGATTTAGCCAATTCTTTAAATGCATTGTCTGTTTTCGCAACAAAATCAGAGTTAACCTTAAACCATGCTCCATCATTCAAAATGTATTTCGAGCCATTGAACTCTATTTCTGCATATAAGCATTTATATACAGACCAAGATTTATAAACAAAGTTATGGTCATCATCCATGCAGTGAACTTTCACATCGTGAAGTAACTTTAATGTGATATCTTTATTTATTACTGATTCTAGAAATCCCCGCAAATTGATATCAGGATAAATCGACTTATTGCCGTATTTATATGAAAAGCCAGAAACAAACTCCCACGGGATTATTTCAGGAATTGAAAGCCATAATCCCTCATAATTTTTTTTTATAAATTTTTCGATAAGAATAGAATCCAATTCATGTATTATGGGTGAGTTATTTTTTACCACATTAATGTTGTTGACCCATTCAAAGTATTTTTCATCGAGGTCTTGATCATAGTTCCTTTTATATAACAACAATATATCCCTTAAATCATTTAAGTCCATTCTCACGGAAACCGAAAGAGAGTCTGCACCAGCCATTGTAGAACCCAAAACAAAATTGTTCGGCGTTCCCATAATCGCTTTTAACATATCCTGTTCGACATTTAGCCCGAACATATCAGCTGGCGCCCCAGAATTTGACTGAATACGAGTCTGGCTCTCTATAGAGTCAAGGGATTTTTTATCAATGGATCTAATAGTATTCCTATCCACGGAGTTTAATGTAACCAGCAAACCAAACCGATCTTCACAAACGTCATCCTTAAGAAGGAATCTACCAGAAGGACCGAATAAAGAACGTAATAACGCCCCTCAAGTTTAAGAAGAAGTACTGCAGAAACACTTGCAGAGTAACCAAGCAAAGCTTGGTCGATAAATGACTCAAATAAGCTTGACCATTTTGGAGGGTGGGGATTACCTTGCTTTAAATATAGGGCCGCATCCTCTAGGCCGGGAATGCTTAGACGGATAGGGTCCGCACAGTTCGAATCATTAATGATATAAGAGGCTTGAGTATATTTTTCTTTTACCAAGCAAATTGAGAGACGTTGAAAATTTTTCTTTGCTTCCATTCCGGCTCCTAGCGTTCTTATATTTATATCTGGCAGTAAATGTAGATCGATTAAAACAAGCATGCAAGCAAAAGATCTATGAACCCCAAAAGCAGCAAGTCCAGAGAAAACGTAAAAATCCCCAACCTGTAATCCATAATTCAACCATTCTTAATGGTGCACTGTGGCCCAGTGTGGTTCTAAGCTATTGATTTTCTTATTATTGAGTGTTAGTGAGGTCAGGTTAACAGCTCTCATAATGCTGGGGTCGGCGGTTCAAGTCCGCCTCTAGCTACCATATGCGATAAGGGTTAGTAGGTTAATATCTACTAACCTTTTTTATTTTCTTACCAAAAAATTACCAATTCTTATCAAAAAGCACCTTAAGAAAATAGATGCTTGCCATCCATTGCCGTGTGGACAAAAGGTGATAGATCACCTGGACCGGATACACCGCACTGCCTCCCCCCCAAAAAAATTCCCTGACATAACGGAATTAAATAACTGGCCTATATTAGTGATTAGCGCTACGGAACAAATCAATAATTTTCGCGCCTTCGGCGCTGGATGCGGCAACGTTGTGCTGCGGACTAAGGCGTGGACTTAACCTATTAACAATGTAAAGGAGTGACCTATGAACAAGTATGGCGCAGAGTTTTTCGGAACCTTTTGGCTGGTTCTCGGTGGTTGCGGCAGTGCGGTTTTAGCGGCAGCGTTCCCGGATGTCGGGATTGGGTTGCTCGGGGTGTCATTGGCATTTGGCTTGACCGTGCTCACCATGGCGTTTGCAATCGGGCATATATCCGGTTGCCACCTCAACCCGGCAGTATCGTTCGGTCTTTGGGTGGGCGGACGTTTCCCGGCAAAAGAATTACTGCCTTATATTGTTGCGCAGGTCTTGGGTGGAATTGCAGCGGGTGGCGTTCTGTATCTCATTGCTACAGGCAAGGCAGGCTTTGACCTTTCCGGAGGATTTGCTTCAAACGGTTACGGTGCCCATTCGCCAGGAGGGTACAGCTTGATGGCTGCACTAATCACGGAAGTTGTCATGACTATGATGTTTCTCATTGTAATCCTGGGCGCCACCGACAAGCGAGCCCCACAAGGCTTCGCGCCGATTGCCATTGGATTGTGCCTGACACTAATCCACTTGATCAGTATCCCGGTTACGAATACTTCAGTGAATCCTGCGCGCAGTACGGGCGTTGCCGTATTCGTGGGCGACTGGGCGATTTCACAGCTTTGGCTCTTCTGGATAGCTCCAATCATTGGCGGTATGCTCGGTGCGGTAATCTATCGTTTTATCAGTGGCGAAAAAAACTAGCCGGCATTACACAACAACGAGATTCCAGCGGACGCGATAAGCTACGCAGGTGAATTTTGCATTGAGCTGCGGAAAAGCCGAAAGCGATCAACTTTCTATTACCCAAAACGCAGTATGTCGATGGCAATTAAATGAGGTTTACGTTGAACCTTTATAGTGCCCAGGCCAAAGACAATTTTTCCGCGCTGAATACGATAAAAAGCCAGCCAAGGTATCCCTGGCTGGCTTTTAATTTGCTGCAAATCAGTCAATCAATTAACTGTTTTTCTCCTGCGACTTTTGCTCGCCGGGATAATCCTTTCGCAGTTCTACCGGCTTATCCATATTTTTACGCAATTTGATGTTGATCATCTCCACCCCCAGCGAGAAGGCCATGGCGAAATAGATATAGCCTTTAGGTACGTGAACTTCGAAACCTTCGATCATCAAGGTGAAACCAACAATCACAAGGAAGGAGAGTGCCAGGATTTTAATGGTGGGATGGGTATCGACAAAATCTCCAATGGGTTTGGCGGCGAACAACATTACCCCTACAGCGATAATAATCGCCAAGGCCATAATGGGAACCTGGCTCACCAGCCCTACTGCTGTGATTACTGAATCGAGCGAGAAAACGATATCGAGGATAGCGATTTGCACCAGCACCATTGCCAGGCCAGACACTGCAATATTGCGCTCGGATTCCACTGCGCCTTCCAATGAACCGTGTATTTCATGGGTAGCCTTGGCAATCAGGAATAAGCCACCACCAATCAAAATAATATCGCGGCCGGAAATTGGATGATCGAATATATGGAACAGCGGCTCTACCAAACCCATTACCCATGCGAGGGAGAACAATAGCCCCAGACGGGTCAGCATGGCTAATCCCAAACCCACAGTGCGTGCGAATTTGCGTTGATGTTCAGGCAAGCGCCCGACAAGGATTGAAATGAAAATGATATTGTCGATACCCAGGACAATTTCCAGGGCCGTCAGCGTTGCCAGGGCAACCCAGGCTTCCGGGCTGGCTAACCATTCAAACATTACTTGCTCTCTTTGTTATTACTGATGGATTAACGGCCAACCGGCATACACCCGATTGACCCGATTTCTTGCTTACCGATACTGCCCAAGGCAGTCGGGACGGCCGCGATTGTACCGTGCACAACGGGATCTTAGGCAATTTCTTTTACCATAGGTTTACTATCCAGCCTTATTGCGAATTAAAGGACATAAAAAAACCGCAGTTTTGAACTGCGGTTTTTGGAGGGCAGGGAAAAATCAGGAGTTACGTGTTGTTAAACGACTTAATAATGCCATCAAACCCTTCTTTTCATTTTTCATTAGATAGTGATCGCGAATACCGGAGATATCCACGTCGTAACTGCCCGGCTCAAGGTCCCGGGCAATTTCAATTTTTTCAATTTCGTAACGGGATTTTTTGCCGGAATCCAGAAGTTCTTGCTTGCGTTTGTCATCTTCGGATAGATCAAGCAACAGATATTCACCCAGCGGCTGTTTATAAGCATCTAAAACCACAATAACGCGCGGTTTCAAACGGCGCTCAAAGTTTTGCTCCACAACTACCGCAACTTCACCGGTGCTCAATTCCACCAATGTGCCGGTGGGATACAAACCAATAGCGCGAATAAACTCAACTACCAGCTCCTCCTGGAATTGGATGTTGCGCAATTCATACAATTTCCCGACCGCTTTGGAAGGTGCGATGGGATGGCGCGAACCGCGCGGATTGGTAACGTAATCGTAATAGGTAACTATGCCGGCAATTTTTCCCAGTAAAGGAATTTTGTCCCCGGATAATCCTTGCGGAAAACCACTGCCATTCAAGCGTTCACAATGGGTTTTTACTACACTGATAACCCTGGGCTCAACGCCGGGCGTTTTACGCAGGATTTCACACCCCAATTCAACAAAAGCTTCATATTGATGCTCTTCTTCTTCGGTGCGGTCGGTTTTAGACAGTAGCGCAGCATCCAACATTACCTTGCCCACATCCTTAAGCAGCACCCCCATTGCCAACACATCCAAATCACGCTTGGGAAGGCCTATATGGCGACCGAATAAAATTGCCCAGACTGATGAGCGCACCGCATGGCTGTAGGTGTATTCATCTTTTTCCTGGACGCGCGAAAGCCAGGTGAAAGCATCGGGGTTGCGCAAGACACTATCAACCATTTCACTGGCAACGCGTTTGGTTTCCCCGAGGGATAGGCCATCAAACTGGTTTTTTTCCAGTTGATCCATAACTTCCACTACCGCACCGTATACCTTTTGATGCAGTTGGCGGGCTTTCTTAACTTCCCGCTGTAAGGGTTCCACTTCGCGATAAAGGCCGCGCTGGACTTTCAACGGGGCGACCGGTTCGGCAATTGAGTTCACCCGTTCGCGGGTGCTAGGTTTTTTGGTGGGTTGGGCAATGGTTTTGAGGTTGGCTGCTATCGGGCCACGGCCTTTTTCAACATCGATATAAACGTAATTACAGAGCGCCTTGATTTGGTTTATTTCCCCCAGGTCACGCAAGTAAAAGCCCTGTAAGGGGAAGGGGGTCTGCGACCATGGGCGATCCAACCCCGAAACGAACATACCAATGGTTAGCTCATTAACCTCAACTTTGACCTGTTTGATACCCACGCCTTTCCCCACATCACCACTTGGTGTTAATTATCAGCCTTATTGATCGGGATAACCGGCAGCAGAACCACGGAGCCCCGCTTTATTTTTGCCTGTAATTCAGCTTCCAACGCTTCAGGAGAGCATTGAAATATGGCGTCGAGTGTAATCAAGATATGCACGCCACACCAGAGCCGGAGGATTAAAGGTAGTTAAATAAGCTCACATGGTGACAAAAATATTACCGGTGATATTGGCCGGACAATTCGTGGACGGCGTTAATAAATGCACCTGCATGGGCCGGATCGACCTCCGGTGTGATGCCATGGCCGAGGTTGAATACGTGCCCCGAACCTTTGCCATAGGCCGCGAGGATAATTCCCACCTCAGCGCGGATACGCTCGGGTGACGCGTAGAGAATGCCCGGGTCCATGTTACCCTGCAACGCAACCTTATTACCGACACGCGCACGTGCAGCCCCGATATCCGTAGTCCAATCCAGTCCCAGCGCGGTCGCACCGGTTGCAGCCATAGCCTCCAACCACTGGCCGCCACCTTTGGTGAACAGGATAACCGGCACTTCGCGGTCTTCATGTTCACGGATTAAACCGGCCACAATTTTCTGCATATAGTTGAGGGAAAATTCCTGATAAGCCGCATGGGACAAGGCACCTCCCCAGGTATCAAAGATTTGCACAGCCTGTGCGCCCGCCCGGATTTGCGCGTTGAGGTAAACGGTCACTGAATCTGCCAACACATCCAACAGGCGATGCATAACTTGAGGCTGGTTGTAGAGCATTTCCTTGGCGCGGCGGAAGTCACGACTGGAGCCGCCTTCAATCATATAAGTGGCCAGGGTCCAAGGGCTTCCCGAAAAGCCGATAAGGGGAACGCGGCCGTTTAGTTCCCGGCGAATGGTCTTTACCGCATTGATGACATAAGGCAAATCCTGCTCCGGCTTGATGACTTGCAATGAATTTACATCTGCCTCAGTGCGCACCGCCTTTTTAAATTTGGGACCTTCACCCGCCTCAAAGTAAAGCCCCAGCCCCATGGCATCAGGGATAGTGAGAATATCGGAAAAGAGAATCGCGGCATCCAGACCGGGATAGCGATCCAGCGGTTGGAGAGTCACTTCACAGGCCAGCTCGGGATTGGTACAAAGGCCCATAAAATCACCTGCCTTTTCGCGCGTCGCGCGATACTCAGGCAAGTAGCGACCCGCCTGGCGCATCATCCATACCGGGGTTACATCCACAGGTTGTTTGAGAAGTGCGCGGAGGAAACGGTCGTTTTTCAGTTGGGTCATATTGTTATCCTCAGGCCAGCGGCCCTGATTATTTAATTGATTCAGTGCTATCAGATAAAACAAACCCCGCAATCGCGGGGCTTGTTAGGCGAAGGAGACTAAGCGATTGCCCTCGGCATGGTCAACGCGAATTGGACGGAGCTGATCAAACCTCCAAATAATCCAAAATTCCCTGTGCCGCCTCACGCCCTTCCCAGATGGCGGTAACCACCAGGTCAGAACCGCGAACCATATCGCCACCGGCAAATACTTTCGGGTTAGTGGTTTGGAATTTGAATTGCTGGTGTTCAGGCGCAATTACGCCGCCCCAATCGTTGGTTTTTACACCGTTGGTTTCAAACCAGGGCTGTGGGCTTGGGCGGAAACCGAAAGCGATTAACACAACATCGGCAGGCAGGATTTCCTCGGAACCCGGCACCACTACCGGGCTGCGACGGCCTTTGGCATCCGGTTCGCCCAATTGGGTGGTAACGACTTTCACACCTTCCACTTTACCGTTACCGACCACTTCAACCGGTTGGCGGTTGTAAAAGAACTGCACGCCTTCTTCTTTGGCATTGGCTACTTCACGCTTGGAACCGGGCATATTTTCTTCATCGCGGCGATAGGCGCAGGTCACGCTGCTAGCGCCCTGGCGAATCGAGGTACGGTTACAGTCCATCGCGGTATCACCACCGCCGAGGACAACTACCCGCTTGCCTTTGACGCTGATGAAATCCGCCGGATTTTTCTCAAAGCCCAGGTTGCGGTTCACATTGGAAACCAGGAATGGCAGCGCATCGTAAACACCGGGCAGGTCTTCACCAGGGAAGCCGCCTTTCATGTAGGTGTATGTCCCCATGCCCATGAATACCGCGTCGTAATCGCGCAGCAGTTCTTCCATGGTGATGTCCTTACCCACTTCAGTGTTCAAGCGGAATTCAATCCCCATTTCCTCGAAAATTTTGCGACGGCGGGTCATCACGGATTTTTCCAGCTTGAACTCGGGGATACCGAAAGTCAGCAGGCCACCGATTTCAGGGTATTTGTCAAACACCACAGGTTTGACGCCGTTGCGCACCAGTATGTCGGCACAACCGATACCGGCAGGGCCGGCACCGATCACCGCTACTTTTTTATCCGTCCAAACGACCTTGGACATGTCGGGTTTCCAACCCATGGCAAAGGCCGTATCGGCGATGTATTTCTCGGCACTGCCGATAGTCACAGCGCCAAAGCCGTCGTTCAGGGTACAAGCGCCTTCACACAAGCGATCTTGCGGGCAAACGCGACCGCAAACTTCGGGCAAGGAGTTGGTCTGGTGGCTGAGTTCAGCGGCTTCAAAAATATTGCCCTCGGAAATCAGCTTCAGCCAGTTAGGGATAAAGTTGTGAACCGGGCACTTCCACTCGCAGTAGGGATTACCACACGCCAGGCAGCGGTGCGACTGGTTTTCCACCTCTTCTTTGGCGAAGGGCTGGTAAATTTCCACAAACTTGTGCCTGCGGGTTTCCAGGTCTTTCTTGGTGGGGTCTTTACGACCCACATCGAGAAACTGAAAGTCATTATTTAAACGTGCTGACATAAATCTCTCCTCACCAAGCCTTATTCGCCGCGCTTGCGGAAACTGACCAACAAACTGCCCAAAGACGCCGCCTTGGGCTTGACCAGCCAGAACTTGCCGATGTAATCATCGAAGTTGCTGAGCAAATGTTGGCCCCATGCACTCTCGGTTTCCTGCGTGAATTCTTCAATTACACTGCGCAAGTGGTTGCGATGGGCTTCCAGTGCCTCGGTGTTGATACGGTGGATATCCACCAATTCATGGTTGTAACGATCCACAAAGTTATTGGCTTCGTCGAGGACGTAAGCAAAACCGCCGGTCATACCTGCGCCGAAGTTAACGCCGGTTTGACCCAACACAGTCACAACCCCGCCGGTCATATATTCACAGCAGTGATCGCCCGCCCCTTCTACGACAACATAGGCACCGGAGTTGCGCACCCCGCACCGTTCACCCGCTGTACCTGCCGCAAACAACTTGCCTCCGGTCGCACCGTACAAGCAGGTGTTGCCCATGATGCTGGTTTTGTTGGATTTGAATTCGGAAGCGCGCGGTGGACGAATTACCAGCTTGCCACCCGCCATGCCTTTACCGACATAATCGTTGGCATCGCCCTCCAGATACATATCCAAACCGCCGGCGTTCCACACACCGAAGCTTTGGCCAGCAATACCAGTGAGTTTCAGCTTGATCGGTTTATCAGCCATACCTTGGTTGCCATAACGCTTGGCGATTTCACCGCTCAGGCGCGCGCCGATGGAACGGTCGCAGTTAGTGACATTGAACTCGAACTCGCCGCCGGATTTGGCTTCGATTGCGGGCAACACCACACGCACCATGGCCTCGGCGGTTTCACCTTTATCGAACGGTTCGTTTTTGCTCACCGCACACACTTGTGGCTTGGTTGCCAGGTAATCATCGGTGTAGATGATCGGGCTTAAATCCAGCTGTTGTTGCTTGGTGGTCTCACCCTCGATGATCTCCAACAAATCAACACGGCCCACCAGCTCACCCAGGGTACGCACGCCCAGGCGCGCCATCCATTCGCGGGTTTCCTCAGCGACGAACTTGAAGAAATTCATGGCCATTTCAACGGTACCGATGTAATGGTCCTTACGCAGCTTGTCTTGCTGGGTCGCAACACCGGTCGCGCAGTTATTGAGGTGGCAAATACGCAGGTATTTACACCCGAGCGCAACCATCGGGCCGGTACCGAAACCGAAGCTTTCGGCGCCGAGCATTGCCGCTTTAACGACATCCAGGCCGGTTTTCAAGCCGCCATCGGTTTGGACGCGGACTTTATTACGCAGGTCGTTGGCACGCAGGGTTTGGTGGGTCTCGGACAGGCCCAACTCCCATGGCGAACCCGCATATTTAATCGAAGTCAACGGACTTGCCGCCGTACCGCCGTCATAACCGGAAATGGTAATCAAATCCGCATAGGCTTTGGCCACACCGGCAGCAATGGTACCTACCCCGGGACGCGACACCAGCTTCACCGATACCAAGGCGTCCGGATTGACTTGCTTCAAGTCGAAAATTAACTGCGCCAGGTCTTCGATAGAGTAAATATCGTGGTGCGGCGGCGGCGAAATCAGGGTTACACCGGGTACGGAATAACGCAGGCGTGCAATCAGATCATTGACCTTACCGCCTGGTAACTGGCCACCTTCACCGGGTTTCGCACCCTGGGCAACTTTAATTTGCAGCACTTCGGCATTCACCAGATATGCCGGCGTTACCCCAAAGCGCCCGGAAGCGACCTGTTTGATTTTGGAACTCTTGACGGTGCCATAACGCGCCGGGTCCTCGCCGCCTTCACCGGAGTTGGAACGTCCACCCAAACGGTTCATCGCTTCGGCCAGGGCTTCATGCGCTTCGGGCGACAGGGCACCCAGCGACATACCCGCCGAGTCAAAGCGTTTGATAATGGCTTCGACCGGCTCCACTTCCGACAGCGGAATGGGTTTGCAGCGGTCTTCGCGAATCGCCAACAGGTCGCGCAGCATTGCCACCGGGCGTTTGTTCACCAAATCGGCATAGTTACGCCACAGGGCATAATTACCGCTCTGTACCGCCTTTTGCAGCGTTTGCACTACGTCCGGATTAAAGGCGTGGTATTCGGAACCATGCACATATTTGAGTAAACCACCCGGGCCAATCGGCTTGCGGTCCTGCCACGCCGTTTGGGCAATGATTTTTTGATCCGCTTCCAGATCTTCAAAGCGCGCCCCGCCGATCCGGCTTGGTGTGCTTTCAAAGCAGGTACCGACCACTTCTTCCGACAAACCTATGGCCTCAAACAATTGCGCGCCGCGATAGGAAGTGATGGTGGAAATACCCATTTTCGACAGGATTTTCAGCAACCCCTTGTCGATGCCCTTGCGGTAGTTTTTATAGGCAGAGTCCACGTCGCTGAGCAACTCGCCAGTTTCGATCAGGTCGTTAAGCACGTGGTAGCTCAGGTATGGATAAACCGCGGTCGCCCCGTAGGCAATCAGCGCCGCCACCTGGTGCGGGTCGCGCGCCGTGGCGGTTTCAACAATCAGGTTGGAGTCGCAACGCAAACCAACGTTGGTCAGGTGCTGGTGCACCGCGCCCACCGCCAGCAGGGCGTGGATGGGCAACTGGCCTTTGCTGAAACCGGCATCGCTTAACACCATTAATACTTTGCCCGACTTAACGGCTGCCGCTACGTCGTCACACAGTTGGGCCAAGGCGGCTTTCAGGTTAGTGGTTGCCGGGTTGTAGTAGAGCGAAAATTTTTGCTGTTCGTAACCGGGACGCTTCAACGCCATGAGGCCACGGAACTTTTCCGGTGAGAGCACCGGGGAGCTGAGGATCACACGGTCAGCATGATCGGCGTGCTCTTCATACACGGATAATTCACGACCCAGGCACGTCTCCAGCGACATCACAATCGCTTCACGCAATGGGTCGATAGGCGGGTTGGTTACCTGCGCAAATTGCTGGCGGAAATAGTCGTACAGCGAACGTTGCTGGCGCGACAGAACCGCCATGGGGGTATCGTCACCCATGGAACCAACCGCTTCCTGCCCGCCTTCCGCGAGGGGTCTCAGGAGTTGGTCGCGCTCTTCAAAGCTGACCTGGAACATCTTCATATTGGCTTTCAGCTCGATACCTTCGAGGCCATTTTCCTTGGCATCGGTATTGAGGGTCGACTCAATGCGCAGGGCACGCGCCTTCAACCATTGTTTATACGGCTTGGTCGATTTGAGCTGGTTGTCGATATCCTGGGTGTTGTGCAGGGTACCGGTCAGGGTATCGATCGACATGATCTGACCCGGGCCAAGGCGACCTTTGGCAACCACATCAGCCGGATCATAGGCATATACGCCTACTTCCGATGCCACGGTGATCATATCGTCTTTGGTGATTACCCAGCGGGACGGGCGCAGGCCGTTGCGGTCAAGGGTACATACCGCATAGCGACCATCGGTAATTACCAGGCCGGCGGGGCCATCCCAAGGCTCGATGTGCATGGAATTATATTCATAGAAAGCGCGCAGGTCCGGGTCCATGTGCTCCACGTTCTGCCATGCCGGCGGCACCAGCATACGAATGGCGCGGTGCAGCTCCATACCGCCCAACGTCAGGATTTCCAACATATTGTCAAGGCTGGACGAATCTGACCCCGTGCGGTTTACCAGCGGCTTAAGCTCTTGCAACTCAGGCAGCAACGGCGTGATGAATTTCGGGGTGCGCGCCACCGACCAGTTACGGTTACCCACAATAGTGTTGATCTCGCCATTGTGCGCCAACATGCGGAACGGCTGGGCCAATGGCCAAACCGGCATGGTATTGGTCGAGAAACGCTGGTGGAATACGCAGATCGCCGTCTCCAGGCGCTCATCCGCCAGATCAGCAAAGAAACGCGGCAAATCCACCGGCATCATCAGCCCTTTATAGGAAAGGACGGTAGTGCTCAAACTGGCTACGTAAAAACTCTTGTCTCCCGCCAGGCGGATTTCCGCCTTGCGACGCGCAACAAATAACTTGGCATTAACCTGCTCAATAGGCAGGTCGGTATTGTTTACAAATACGTGATTAAAGGTCGGCAGCGACTTGAGGGCAATCGGCCCCAGGCACTCCGGATCGGTCGGGATATGACGCCAGCCAGCCACAACCAAACCTTGTTTGGTGAGTTCTTCAGACAGGACTGCGCGTTGGGATTCAGCAACCGCCTCATCGCGGCTGAGCATGATGGAGCCTACACCATAAATAGCCGTCAACTCGGCGCCACAGGCCTCTTTGGCTACCGCTCGCAAGAAACTGTCCGGCTTTTGCAGCAACAGGCCACACCCGTCGCCGGTCTTGCCGTCCGCATTGATACCACCGCGGTGGGTCATGCAGGTCAAGGCTTCAATTGCTGTTTTGAGCAGACGATGGCTGGTTTGGCCCTTCAAATGGGCGATCAAACCAAAACCGCAGTTATCTTTGAACTCGTCTATCTGGTAGAGGCCAGTGGTCATAGGCTGATTCTCAACAAAAATCACTATCACGGGACGTGAGCTGTAAATCAGGCGAAGCTCTGCTCACGCGAAAGCTGCGCCAAATCACATCCCAGACAAAAAAGCCCCTGTGGTCCAGGGGCTAGGCAAATGGGCGCAGGATATTACCCGCTTGGAGGGGTATTAGCAAGACGAGAGGCAGGGAGGCGGTTGTTGATTAAGAAGCCAAAACAGGCGTGGAAAACACGGTTCCCCAATACGCCCTAATCAACCTTTCCCCCATTGCCCGGCCCCCAGGACGCCCTTTGAACCAAAGGTTTTCCGGTCTTCTTCCGTCGCCCCCTCTTTACACTCCCCACGCACCCAAAGGTGATAGCGCGAAATACTGCGGTCAAGCTCAAAAAAGCCCTCGCGACAATAACCCGCCCGCTCAACAACATAGGCGGTATTCTCCAGCAGCCGCTCATGTGTTCCGCGCCCCACATCAACGCCGCCGCGCTGGAATTCGCGCCCCGGGTTGCCGCTACCGCGATCTACCCGAATATGGTTGGGAATATGGTCTTCCGGCCAGCGCAGCCGGTAGGTAAACATTTTGCTGGTGTTCGGCAGTATTTCCACCTCAAGCGTCTCCACCATTTCGGTTTCTACATAACTGCGCCCGGCGGTGCCGCAACCAGCCATTAGTACCGCCGCCAATGACAGGATTATCAAATATTTCTTCATGCACGTTTCCGTAATTAATTAAGCCATGCGCCGGTTTGGCCCGCTAAAGAATTGCGCATCATGGCCGACAAAAGTATATCCCGCTTGCCACTATAACTGCTGATTGACGGAGCCTGCCATGAGGCCATTTGTATCGCGACCTGAAATTGCCACCCGGTCCAGCCGCTTGCTGTTGACCCTGGCTATGGCATTCGGTTCATCCCTGTTTGGCTCGGCAACCCATGCCAATCCATCGATAGTGCCCGACGACATCGCCTACACACATAAAACCAAAATTCCCGGAGCAATCCACAATGACGTGGGCGGCAATACTGACGTGGTCGTAGGTACTGCCGAATTGCCTGCCGCACAAGCCCCGGCAACTCATAGCACCGGAACCCAATCAACCGGCGACCTGGGCAGCAACCGGTGTGTAAATCACAACAACGCTATTAATTTGCAGAAGTCCCTGGCGGTCACCCGCTTTTTGCGTTCCTCCCCCCACAGTGCGAATGGCGGAAATTTATTTGCTGCTGAAACCGGCGTACCGGCACTAATCCGCACCCAATTGGACATGCAATACCAAGGAATCAGTCCAGGCGTGCTGGCTTTTGGTTTTGCCTCACCCGACCTGACCGACTCCCAACTCAAACAACACGCGCAAAAAATTGCGCGGCAGGCGCGCAGTCAATTTGTATTAAGCGGCACCATAGACGATATGAGCATGACCAACCCGGAGGCCACCTATAATCCCAACCTCTATCGCCAGGCCGCGAATGTTTTCCATGATGTCACCACCCTGAAAACATTTGATAAACGTACACGGGTAATGAACCTTTCGGTGCAGCTGCGCGATGGGTTCACCGGTGAATTGCTACTCAACAAACAATATTCAACGACCGGCATCTGGAACCAGCGCAAACCAATCGGCTTTGGTTCGCCGGCATTTTACCGAACTGATTATGGCAGGAATGTAAAATCGCTCACCCGAAAAATTAGCCGCGAAGTTGCCGAAGTCATTCGTTGCCAGCCCTTTATGGCAAGCATTGATTCACAACCCGGCCAATCACATATTTTGCTGCACGGGGGCGCCAATAATGGTTTACATGCGGGCGATTCACTCAGCTTGTACCAAGTGGTGGTGGTTGGCTCAAATACCGAATACCAGGTCAGCGAAACTCGCCTGGTGAAGCGCGATGCGCGCTTACACTTAAGCGAAGTCTATCCATCACACAGCGTTGCGCGGGTGGAGGGCGGAAGTTATTTAAATGGTTATTACCTGGCTGTCGGCGAATAAATTAATGTTCAGTAACATCCGGTTCAAGTCCGTAATGCTCAGCCAGATAATCATCATGGCTAGGCAAGCTTTTCACCATATTAAAAATCGCCGAGCGCGCGAGTTTTAAGGTTTCGCTGATTTGCTGGTAATCCAGATTGTCCACGCGCGGATTATATTTTTGCGGGCGAATCCCCATACCTTCAAATACCGATTGCCAACTCGTTGACCGAAATAATGGGTCATTGTCTTCACGCAATATACCGTGGGCTTTAAATAATTCGATACGTTCGCGCAAGGATTCAGGTAACTCCATGGTTTTGCACCAACGCCAGAAGTCGCTATCTTCACGTTCCGTGGTGCAATAGTGCAACACAATAAAATCGCGCACCTCTTCATAATCCGCTGCCATGCGGCGATTGTATTCACGCCGCAAGCTGGGTTCGCAATCCGCATCGGGAAAAAAGCGCAGGAAAAAATCCATGCCGCGCGCAATCAAATGGATTGTTGTTGACTCCAGCGGTTCAATAAAGCCGCCGGACAAACCCAGCGCAAGGCAGTTATGTTTCCACAATTCCGTGCGCTTCCCGGTATTAAAACTAATCATGCGCGGATCATTAATACGCGGCGCATCCAAATTTTTTAATAAGGTTGTTTTTGCTTCGGCATCGCTGCAAAAACGGCTTGAATAGACATACCCGTGGCCGGTGCCATTGCGCAATGGAATTCGCCAGGCCCAGCCGGATTTCCTCGCCGTTGCCGTGGTATAGGGCACACGCGATCCCGCCTTTTGGGTTTTCACCACATAAGCGCGATCACACGGCAGGTAACGCGACCAATCTTCAAATTCCACCTGCAATGATTTTTCGATAAGAAGCGCTTTGAAACCTGAGCAATCAATAAAAAAATCACCGCGAATCAGTTGCCCGGTTGATAACTCCAGCGCTTCAATAAAACCGTTTTCCTTACGCAATACCTCAATACAATTACCTTCACTGCGTGTAACCCCGCGCGCTTCCGCATAACGACGCAGGTAGGCGGCAACTAATTTCGCATCCAGATGCACCGCATACCCGGCTCCGCCGATAGGGGTATTCATTGCTTGCGATGGCAGGAAAAACTTTTCCTGCGCCGCCATTACTGCGCAGGGGGAGAAATCTTGCAGGTCGTAGGCCTCGCCCTCCTTGGTTGCCTTTAACCAGCACTGATAAAAATCCTGCGAACCGATGCGTTTCCCCAAGGCGCCGTAAGGATGGAAATAAGATTGGTTTTTTGCCCGCCAATCGACAAATTTAATACCGAGCTTATAGCAGGCCTGGGTCTCGCGGATAAATTCCTCTTCATCAATTCCCAGGCTGGCCACCAGGCGCACCACCGGAGGAATGGTGGATTCACCCACGCCGATAGAACCAATATCTTCCGACTCAACCAATTCAATTTCGTACAAGCCGGGCTTCAAATGCGCCGCCAGCATGGAAGCGGCAATCCAGCCGGACGTTCCACCACCCAGGATGACTATTTTTTTCAGGGGATTAATACTGGCTGTCATAAATTTGCCTGCACATTTTCGCAAATAACCGGTAAGTCACGATATCGCCCGCCATTAACGTACCGATAGCATGGTTTGTATATTGTCGTCCGGCTCGGTGGTGAAATTCCAATAGGCGCCACTGCATGTTCGTATTGCCTTGCGCAACACATCGATGGCCTTGTGGCGGGGAAAGCTGGCCCGCCACGCCAGGGCCAGGCGCCGCTGGCTGCCGGCAATGGCCAGCGGACGCGCTACCAGGCCATTTGCCTCGCACAGGTTCGCGGCAGCCGCCGAACGCGGCAGTATCGTCAAACCCAGCCCTGCTGCAACCATATACCGAAGGGTTTCCAGGCTGTTGCCTTCCGCATAGGGGATATTGGCCCCTGCATTGGCCTTACTGACCCCTGAACCCGGGCAAAGCGCCAACACCTGGTCGCGTAAACAATGGCCCTGCCCCATCAATAATAATCGCTGCTGTTGAATATCATCCAGGGTAATTTCGGCCCGGGCGGCCAGGACGTGTCCCCAGGGCATAACCAATACCAGTGGTTCATCGAATAGCTCCTGGGTTACCACATCGGATTCATTAAACGGCAGTGACACCAGGATCACATCCAGCAAACCATCGCGCAGCTTCCTGCGCAGGTTATCCGTGAAATCCTCCTGCACCAGCAATGGCATACCGGGAACCTGTTTTTGCAGGTGGGGAATCAATTGCGGTAATAGATAAGGGCCCATCGTAAAGATTGTCCCTAATGACAAAGGGCTACTGAGCTGGTCCTTACCCGCCTCGGCAATCGCCTTGATGTTCTCCGTGTTGGCGAGCACCGCCTTGGCCTGGCCCACTATTCGCTCGCCCATTGCCGTCGGCTTTACGCAGGTTTTGGTGCGTTCAAATAAATCTATCCCCAATTCTTCTTCCAGTTTTTTGACCGCTACACTCAGGGTTGGCTGACTTATGTGACAGCGCTCGGCGGTACGCCCAAAATGCTGTTCTTCAGCGAGGATAACAATGTAACGCAATTCGGTGAGGGTCATAACGGCAACAAATTTTTAAAGGAAAGTAACTGCGATCAGTGTGCACAGGATACTCGCAATAGGGCAAAAATCTGTGATCAAAGATAGCTTCATATGCGATTAAAGATAGTTCCGCGAACGCAATAGCCAAATTCTATGGTGTTTAAATTGCCGCTCCCCTTGAACCCGTCTTAAATTCACCCGCCTCCTACCCGGCGGCAAGCGATTAACAACCATGCCAGTGAACAAAAAATAAGGATGTAATATGCCAATTGCCCAACTTTCCGTGGTCTTTTTCCTGCAAATGTTTGTGATCCTCGCTACCTGCCGGTTGGTGGGATGGATCGGACAGAAATACTTTCACCAACCCCAGGTTGTGGGGGAAATGATTGCCGGGGTTATCCTCGGCCCATCGCTATTCGGCCTTTTGTTGCCTGAACTGCAAAAATCGTTGTTTCCCGCAGAAATGAAAGGAATCCTGTATGTTGGCGCGCAAATGGGTGTCGGCATGTATATGTTCCTGGTGGGCCTGGGTTTCCGTGGTGACCATTTTAAATCCAACCTTAAAAGTGCTGCGGCCGTCTCTATATCCGGCATGACCGCCCCATTTTTAGTGGCGATTGTAATTACCCCCTGGTTAATGAGTGTCCCCGGCCTTTTTTCCGAAAAAGCCACGACATTCAATGCCACTCTATTCATGGGTGCGTGTATAGCCATTACTGCGTTCCCAATGCTGGCACGCATCATCCACGAGCGCGGATTAAGCCAAACCAAACTGGGCACCCTTTCATTATCAGCCGGCGCGATTGATGATGCAGGGGCATGGTGTGTACTGGCGCTTGTTCTGGCGAGCTTCGGCGCAGGCCCGGAACTGGCCATTAAAACCATCGCAGGGGGTGTCGCCTTTGCCGCCTTTATGATTTTGGTCGCCCCCAAGCTCCTGGCTCCACTTGCGCGCGCTGCGGAAAAATACGAGACCCTACCCCCAACGATGTTCGCACTCGTGCTAATGGCTTTTATGCTCTGTGCGTTTACCGCGGATGCAATTGGCCTGCACGCCGTCTTCGGTGGTTTCTTGCTGGGCGCGGTGATGCCTCGTGGTAAGTTGACCCGGGAAATCAAGCGTCAACTGGAACCCTTTGTCGTAATTGTGCTTATCCCGATTTTCTTTACTTATTCCGGCCTTAACACCCAATTAACCATGGTTAATAACATTGAGCTTTTGGCCATTGCGGCGGTGATCCTGATTGGTTCCGTCGCGGCCAAAGGCATAGCCTGTTGGGGCGCCGCCCGTCTTTGCGGGGCGGACAACCGCACAGCCATGGGAATCGGTGCGCTAATGAATGCGCGCGGCCTGATGGAGCTGATTATTATCAATATTGGCTTGCAAGCCGGGGTAATTGGCACCGCCTTGTTTTCGATGATGGTATTGATGGCGGTTATTACAACACTGATGGCATCCCCCTTGTTCGAGGCCGTTTATGGCAAACGCGCGCGCGAAACAGGGGAGTTGGGCGCAATCCCCGGCGAGACCGAGGAATCCATGCCAACAGGGACTCCGCAACAAATCTAACGCCGATTAACTCAACCAGCCCACACCTCGCCCGGCATGCCCGGGCTTTTTTATTTTTGTCGAAAAAATTGACACATAAAACAACACTACGACAAAATGATAACTGCGTCACACTAATAATCAATGACTTACCTCTGCTGGCGCGGGAATTGCTTTGGACAAAAACCAAACAAATCAATCCGTTTTCAACCAAACCCGGGCCTGTTCTATGCGTTCTTTTACACCCATTATCGCAGGGCTTGCGATAACCTTAGGCACTATCGGTAGTGCATTCGCATCACCCATTACCTTCAACCTGGTTTCTCCGGAGTCCCGTAACGGCATTTTCAACAGCACTTATGCCAGGCAATACAACTACGAAAAAGACGGGCTGGGCTTGTCTGTGACCGGCTGGTCCTACGGCACCCAAACCACCACCAGGCAAGTGTGTACCAGGGAAAATCGCCAGGGTAAATGCACCAAAACCCGGAGCATTACCGCGACCAGCGTGAACCGGGCCATTGAGCAGGATTACGTGGGCAAATGGGAGGGGTTAGGCATTGAAAAAACAGATTCACCCAATCACGCCGTGGATAACGAAGGCGGCGATTACGACATGCACCTGTTATCGTTTGATGAGTTGGTAAAACTGACCTCCCTGGATTTGGGCTGGTATCAAAAAGATACGGACATTTCCATCCTCGCTTTTAATGGTAACGACTTCCAAAACAGCTCATTGCTGGGCAAGGAATGGGAAGACCTGATCGGTAACGGCTGGCAATTGGCAGGCAACTATTACAACGTGGATTATGGTAATAACGGTTCAATTAACCAGGGGGGTATGGTTTCGCGGTACTGGTTAGTGGGGGCCTATAATCCTGGCTTTGGCGATGAATTTAGCGGTCCCAACATCAACAAAACCAACGATGTTGACTATTACAAGCTGAAAGGTGTGACGGTGGAGCGTCCCCCGGTAGTTGAAGTGGTTGAGCCCGGTTCGTTGTTACTGATGGGATTGGGTTTAATAGGTTTGGCTGTGATCCGTCGCCGCACCTGATCGAAACGGGAGTAGCCTGGTTCACATAGATAGCACCACACGGCAAAAAAGGGCACCTCGGGTGCCCTTTTTTATTGCCTATAAATCTGTATCGCTTATGATGGCGCCGGTTCTAAAAAATAAAAATACGACAAGGAAAACAATAACAATTTATCAGCGAGGTAAAGTTATGCTCAAACGAATCGCCCTGTCCCTTGCTCTAACCACCAGCGTCCTCCTCACCAGCCTTGGTGCCAGCGCGCAACAATTCAATGTGTTGTTGTTTACCAAAACCAATGGCTGGCACCACGAAGCAATTAATGAAGGTGTGGATGCCGTGCGCAACCTGGCTGTGCGCCACCATTTCGCTGTTGACTGGCATGAAGACTCCGGCATCTTCACCGATGAAAAACTAAAAAAATATCAAGCCGTCATCTTCCTGCTCACCACAGGCGATATCCTCAATGATGAACAGCAGGCAGCAATGGAGCGCTTTATTCGCTCGGGTAAAGGTTTTGTGGGTATCCACAGCGCATCCGACACCGAATACGATTGGGATTGGTATACCAAAATGGTGGGCCGCACTTTCCATATCCATCCGGAAATCCAGACGGCTGAACTGGAAGTAACCAATCGCAAATTTCCCGGCCTTGAACGCATGCCGGATCGTTTTCTATGGACTGATGAATGGTATGAGTTCGGCGCGGAGCGCGTTAAAGGTTTGAATTACATCCTTGCCGTTGATGAGCATACATTTAAACCTGCTGCGGATTGGGGACCGAAAAAAGGCCAGGGCATGGGCAAATTCCATCCCGTTGCCTGGTACCACGATTACGATGGTGGTCGCGCGTTCTACACAGCGCTGGGCCACATGCCGGCGACCTACAGCGATCAACTCTTCCTCGAACACATTTACGGCGGACTTTATTGGGCTGCAACCGGCAAAGGTTTGCGCAAAAAATAATTCCTGACTCAACCCAACTATTAATAACAAGATTATGAAAACGTTCTTTAAGACCTACGCACGATTTATTTATCCTGTCGTTATTTTGCTGGTCTCGTTCAGCATTTATTTCCCTTATTACGGCAGCCCCCAGGCAATGTTCTGGGATGAAAATTACCACGTCGCCAATGCGCAAAAACACATTGATGGCATGATGTATATGGAGCCCCACCCACCGCTGGGCAAAATGCTCATGGCTGTCGGCGAAGTATGGTTCGGTGATAACGAAAAAGTTAACAAACAACCGCTGCTCCAGACCGATTATCTGACCGGTGACGCCGCCCCCCCGGAAATGACCTACAAAGGCTTTCGATGGCCATCGACGGTGATGATGGCCTGTTCCGTGGTATTTTTTTTCGGCATTATTAATTGCATTACCCAACGCGCCTGGCTCGCCGCAGCATTTACCACGCTGGTAATTTTTGACAACGCCCTGGTAATTCACTCCCGCGCGGCACACCTCGACGGCATCCAATTATTTTTTATGTTGGGCGCGCTTTATTATTTTGTACGAACAGTGACGCAATTTATTTATCACCAGCAAGCCGTGCGGTTAAAACACTACGCTATTATCGGTGTGTGGATTGGCCTGGGTATAATGGTAAAAGTCACCGCTGCGATTTTAATGTTGCTCTTCGCTATGCTTTATATTGTTGAACAATGGCAACAGATTAAATCCTGGCGGTGGCAATTATTAATCAAACGATTGGCGGTAACCGTCCCCTCCGCGGTGCTTCCCGTGGTATTGGTTTGCCTGGCAGTTTTCTACGTGCACATCGGTATGGGCACCCAAATTGTTGCGAACAAAACCTATAAGGCCTCGCCGGAATATTTGAACCAGATCCGCATGGGCGACACCTGGTCATTAAAAACATTCCAACTTGGTTTGCGCGATAACTGGAAATACATGAGTGAATATGCGGACGGGGTTCCGCGCCTGGATGTATGTAAACCTGACGAAAACGGCAGCTATGCGTTAGGCTGGCCGCTCAGCAAGAAAACCATCAACTACCGCTGGGACAGGAATGTTGAAGATGGCAAAGTTGTCGTCAAGTACAAATACCTGATCGGCAACCCGATTGTATGGTTCTCCATTGTCGGCGGCATCATCCTTTCCGTTGGCTTGATCATTAGCCGTTATGTTTACAATAACCCGGTGAAAGATGAAAAGCTGTTCTATTGGATTTGTACCTTCACCGGTTTGTATCTGTGTTACATGACCGCCATTTTGCAAATTGAACGGGTGATGTACCTCTACCATTATTTCATTGCGTTGATCTTTGGAGCGATTAACCTCGCATTGGTCTTTACTTATCTCTACCGTGATGAGGTTATCGCCAACAACAAACACACCATTATTAATGCAACGCTTTTTGCAGCTTTGGTTATCGGAATCTTCGCATTTTTCTCACCATTCACTTATGGCTTCGGTTTAACAGAAGACCAATTTGAAATGCGTAACTGGTTTGAATTCTGGAAACTGCAGGTGGTGAGATAATCATGAATATTCAGTATTTATCAAATAAAAATTCCATTTTTTCCATTGCGTTGGCGCTGGTTACATTATTGATTATTTATCGCGTCATACCGGTCACGGTAGACCCGGTTGTTAAACTGGTCATCAACAAAAACCGCGCGAGCATCAGCAACATCTACCAACAACGCGATATTGAATTTACGCGCGAAGTCTGGGTGGATGTATTGGACCTGGAACACAAAAGCCGCTTCGCACATCCAACGCTGGGAAATGTCGCAACCTACACCGATGACTTTTTTGTAGATGTGGACCATAAAATCACTATCAAACATGCCGACATATATAGATTCATGATCGGTAGCGACGATGGTTTTTCGCTGAGTATTGATGGCAAGCTGATTTGCGAACACCTGGGCGACCGGCCGTTCAGCGTCCAACCCTGCTCAATTCATTTAAGCGAGGGGGAACACCAGGTCCATGTTTCCTACTTCCAGGGTTACGGCAACTCGGGCTTTACCGTTGAATACGCCCGCGGCGACGAAAAACCGCGCTGGTTCGGTGATGATTCATCGAGCGTGAAATTTTAAATAGGTAGATAATAAAACGCCCACACATGTGGGCGTTTTATTTTTATCAACTCATACGTACCCACGCCAATAAAGACGTGAGTCGCCCCGCAAATCAAGCCCTATGTAATTTGCTACTATGTTCACCATTCGGGGGAAATTTCAAGCCTGTTACGCTTTAATAGTGCGGATGGTCCCTATCCATGAAATCAACTGCAAAATAATCACCGCTTATTTTTAGCTTCGATCCATTGCCCCATGTATTGGGTACTTCTGAGGTGATGATGACGGAGCATTTGGCCAATAAAATTGGCGCGCCGCTGCTGCTCCAAATTGATGATAAGCGATTGAATTCGCTCGTTTAATAGCTGTGCGTGATTCGCGCGGTGAAAAAAATGCTGCAATATAAAAAATCCATTTTGCTGCGCATTTTCCCAGGCCAGCGGATCTTGATACAAATGGACAGCGGCCGCAGCGAAACCAGCTGCATCGTCTGCAACCGCACCGCCCCATGCAAATCCACCACTCATAGCTTCCGCGCCTATGTTGGTTGTCACACTGGGTGTGCCACAGCGCATGGCATCCATTAACTTTCCCTTTATACCTGCACCAAACCGCAATGGAGCCAGGCAAACACGCGCTTGCCGCATTACCTGGCTCGCATCCTCCGTCCAACCACGCACACAAAAGCCGTCGGCTGGCTTATGCAGCTGGGTGGCCTTGGGCGGTGGATAGGCACCATACACATGCAATTCCGCCGTGGGTAATTGCATGCGGATCAACGGCCACAAATGATGCTTCAACCAAAGCGCCGAATCCCAATTAGGTTCATGGCGGAAATTACCTATGGTCACAAAATGCCGGCGAGCGGCAAAATCCGGCAATGTGCTTTCGTGCACGTTGGTGGGTGTTAAAAAAGGCGAATAGAATAAAAGCTGCGCAGGAACCGCAAAATAATATTGCAGCAATTCAATTTCGAATTCAGAAATCATCAAGCTAAGATCGCAACGAAAAATAGCAGCCACTTCACGTAATGCCATATCTTGCGAACACATATGCCGGAATAAATCATCAGCTCCCGCGCTAATTGGCCCAACAGATTGTTTTTCTTTTTCTGTTGAAAAACGTTTTTGCGATGCCTTAAGCAACTGCTGGCGGGTATGACGCAAACTATGCAGATCTTCGGTATCCAACACGCGCAGCGCTTGCGGCCAAGCCTGGGCGACCCGCCAACCGAATTGTTCCTCGGTAAAAAAGCGATCAAACAACACCAGGTCGGGTTGAAAATGTTCTACAAACCTATCAAAGCTACTGCAATTTAATGCGATTGGTTTTTCAACAACACCCAGGCTTGCCAAATCAAACCGATGCTCGGACAAAACCGCTGCCGATGCGAATGTAATTTCACATTGCATGTGCAAAAATAATTGCACCAACTCCAGCATACGTATACCGGCAGCGGATGACTTTGGCTCCGGCCATACATAACCGACGATCAATACCTTGCGAATCACAAATGAAAATCACCGGCGCGTTCCGGTTGATATTCAATGGTATCAATGCGCACCCGCATCGTCCTTTGTGCATCGATTTGCCACTCAATTTCCTGCCCGACAGAAAGGCCAAGTAAAGCGCTGCCCAAGGGAGTAATAATCGAAACATTATTTCCATCCGCTGCCTGGTCCTTGGGATAAACCAGTGTTTTTACCATGGTCATCCCGGTCGCGAGGATCGTGAAGCGGACGCGGGAATTCATAGTTACCAGGGTTGGAGGCACTGCTAGCGGCTCTATCAAATCGGCACGATCCAACTCTGCAAATAATTTATCCCTGACTTCCTCGAATGCAGGCGGCAGCGCATCCAGCACAGATTCAATGCGCTTAAAATCCAGAGTAGAAACGGTAATCGCAGGCAACATACTTATTCCCCCAAAAGCAAAATGCCAACAACAAAGTTGCTGGCAATATTGAAATAACAAGGTGAATACCGATCATAGGCCAGCCGGACAAAAACAGCAAGCCTTAAAAAATTTGGAAAATTTTTCCCGCGCTGCGAGGGTTAATCACCTAATCAGCCAACCACCGTAACAGCCCTCGCCCCGCTGCATGGCCGGTAGCAAAACACCCTGTCAGCAAATAACCGCCGGTAGGCGCATCCCAATCCAGCATTTCACCCGCGGCGAAAACGCCGGGTAATTTTTTCAACATATAATTTGCATCCAGCTCTGCGAAATCGATTCCACCCGAGCTACTGATTGCTTCATCTATCGGGCGCATTGCGATAAGTGGCACGGCCAGGCTTTTTAATGCCGCCGCCAGCTTCGACGGGGTATCGCTGATCGATTTTTCTGTTAGCTCACGCAAAAGCGCAATTTTTACCGGCGACAAATTCAATTGCTTGCGCAGGAAATTGCTTAACGAGTTTTTTCCGCGAGGATGGGTTAAACGCTGCTGGATTTTTTCCACAGGCACGTCCGGCAATAAATCAATAACCAATTGCGTTGTTGCTGACCGATTTAACGCCCCTCGTAAATGTCCCGACAAAGCGTACACACCTGTACCTTCAATTCCGTATGCACTGATGATCGCTTCGGAGCGGATAAAATTTTTCCCATCCGCACTTAAACCAACCCCGTGCAATTGCGCACCTGCGTGTTGCTCGCGAAAACGTTCGCTCCAATGTGCCTCGAACCCGCAATTGCTTGGTTGCAGCGCATTGACTCGAACATCTTGTTCAGCCAGGCAATCAACCCATGCACCATCCGACCCCAGGCGCCGCCAACTTGCGCCGCCTAATGCCAGGACTACCGCATCCGTCTCAATCAATTTTTCATTTGATGGCGTTTGGTCCTGGACGTGGAAATGCAACTTGCCGTTATTCCATCCAACCCAGCGGTGACGTGGAAAAAAACTAACACCCAAACCCCGCAAGCGATGCAACCACACCCGCAACAGCGGAGCCGCTTTCATTTCCCTGGGAAATACGCGGCCGGATGAGCCCACAAAGGTTTCAATCCCCAAGCCATGGATCCATTCACGCAAGGCATCGGCATTAAATCCATGGATGGTTTCTAGAAATTGCGAATGGGCGGTGTAACGATCGAGGAATTTTTCCTCCGGTTCCGCATGGGTAATATTCATGCCGCCCACACCGGCCAATAAAAACTTGCGCCCTACCGACGGCATGGCATCGTACACAGAAACAATATGGCCCGCCGAAGCGATTACTTCTGCCGCCATTAACCCCGCAGGACCTCCGCCAATAATCGCAATATTTTTTTGCGATGGTGGTTTAGCACTATTAAATGGATTCAAAATAAAAACGCCGATGAAGGAATAATTTCTGCATCGGCGTTTTGGAGCGAGCGCAAGGCTAGCGTGAGGGAGTTGATACTCCAAACACTATTTCACACGAGCCTCGAACGGCGATGCAGGCAGACCGGCACTATTATACAGATTTGCGCCTGCCGGATTATCTGCCCATGCGTAACGAACCCATGTGGGTTTTGCGATAGAGTCCGCCCAGACAACCAGCTTATCCTTCTTCACTTCCGCATTCGCCCACACAAATTTCTTATCGTCCCCGGCTATTGCAACCTGCTTTAAACTCCCGCCACGCGCCTCCAGGCCTTTGCCCACATCGGTAAAGGTCAATTCCAACTTATTCCCCTTGGCCTTCACCTTTTTCAAATTCGGACCCGAGGCCAATAGGGATTTTTTACCATAAGCCGTTTTCAACGCCGACAAGGCCAAACGTTCGCCAATAGTTTGCTTATCCAGCGGGTGAATATCGTTCCACTCACCCGCATCAATCGCCACCGTCATCGCGGTATTTTTCAGCTCCTGTGTTTGCCGTTGGGCCTCGCGCAATTGCGCCCATTTACTTTCCGTGGGCTGCGCTGATGCGGGCAGGAAATTCGCCAACTGCACATATAGGAATGGAAAATCACCCTGATTGAATTGCTTGCGCCAATCGCGGATCAAATCAGCAAACAAATAACGGTACTCCGATGTGCTCGCCGCGCAGCTTTCGTGCGCGCAGTGCGCACCCGGTTGGCGATGGACACCTTGCGCATCAGCGCGATCCACATTGGATTCACCCTGGTACCAAATTACCCCTTTAATATTCAACGGCAATGCCGGTGCCAGCTTGGCGTTAAACAATGATGATGGTAAATAATGCAGTGTCGTTGTCGGTTGCATAGCTTCCGCACGCGCGGCAATCCTGTATTTCCATTCGCCTTTTAAATCGATTTCCTCATCACCAAAAATACCTTCACCCAGGAGCAGGGCATAACGTTTATCTTTCACAAACCCGGCATTGGCGGAATAACTGGTAATACGGATGCTGATGCTGTTAGTGCCGGGTTTCAACACTCCCGCCGGCACCGCATAAATACGTGGAGGATATTGATACCCCGTTTGCCCTATTTGCTGCCCATTGATATAAACCTGATCACCATCCACTATACAGCCCAGCCAAAGCGTGGCTTTTTTCGCAGCCTGTTCAGGTGTTAATTCAATATTTTTACGCACCCATACAACACCGTTTGTAAAATCGCTGCCCTGCTCCCTTAAAAAGCCCGGCACTTGCAATGTTTTCCAATCCGCCGTATTTAATTTTTCTTGCTGCCAATTATTTTTCAAACCTACATCAGCCGCACCCACATCGGCATACCATTTGTCGCTGTTGGCCTTGTCCCTGGCAATGGTGGATTGCACATAAGCATCGTCTTTAAACGGCTGCAATTTTTGTTGGTAATGCGGATATTTTTCCAGGGCCGATTCACTTACCCACGCCTCTGCGGGAGAACCACCCACAGGAATAGTCAATAAACCAATCGGCACCTTATTTTCGGCGTAGAGTTTTTGCATAAAGAAAAACCCCACCGCGGAAAAGGTTGCCATATGTTCCGGCGTAGCGGCTTTCCATTGCCCCTGGGTGTAATCCTGGAGCGGCCCGTTAAACGCATAGGCGACGGGTACATTAAATTCACGGATGTCAGGTTGGTGGGTGGATTCAATTAAACCGGGATATTTATATTTCACCCGATTAAGCGGCAGCTCCATATTGGATTGGCCGGCGGCAATCCATACATCGCCCAATAAAATATTTTTGCGGGTCAATCGGTTATTACCACTGACGGTCAATTCATAAGGTCCGCCCGCCTTAAATGCGGGAAAGGTTACCGACCAACGACCATTTTTGGTTAGGGTCGATAGTTCTTTACCAGCAAAACCAACCGTAACTTTCTCCCCTTCGTCCGCCCAGCCCCACAGGGTCAAGGGCTTATCGCGCTGGAGAATAGCGCCATCACTCAACAAACGCGGCAAGCTGACGTCGGCAAACGCATGGGTCACAGTAATTGCACCAAGTGCGATTGAAATAAATAATTTGGAAATTGTTGCTATTTTCATAGGCTCGGCTGCCATTATTGTGGAGATGGTGTGGTTATCGACTTGTATACCAGCTAACAGAATAAACCAAGTTTATCCATTTGCATTGATTTTTACAGAAATTGATTTGCCTAACAAAAAAGGCAGCCCGGGCTGCCTTTCATCAAAAATCACAAGAACCATTATTAGACCGCGGAATCGCGCTGGCCAATCAAATGGGTGTAATTTTCGCGATAATCCTCCATATGATCCTTTAAATGTTCGCGAAAACGGCCAGTCAGGTAGTTGGTGGTCCCTTCAACATCCTCGGAAAATTCATTTTTATCCAAGGACGAATGAGCTACCACGAACGCATTGAACCGTGCAGCGGCATTTAGCAGAGCCGCCGCGATTATACCGGGATCCGCTGTGTCGCAAGCCTCATTAGCCTGGTTGATAAACGCTTCGACCTGATTCCAATAAATATCCTCATCAGCCGGATTAGCCATAACCACCTCTGGATTCATTAAATTTGTGCGGAATTATAAATGGCAAAGCCCTCGCTGTCAGGCGACAACGAGGGCTTTGCTAATACGCCATTTTATTTTACCGTTGCAAATGGCTTGGCTTTGAAATTAGTGCCGCGTAATTGCAACAGCGCTTTGCCTGATTTCTCATCCAACAACAGGTTTTCGTAAATGCGGACAAGGTCCGCCTTGGTCACCTTGTGCAGCGCAGCCAAATAGCGGTCGCGCGCATCGAACTGGTATTTACCTTGCCAGAATTCTTTCGTGTAACGGGACGCTTCGGCGTAAAAATCCGTAGGCTTTTGCAATTCGTTTGCAATTAATGCTTGCTTCGCATGTTCGACTTCCTTTTCATCAGTGGCCTTTAAGGTTGCCAGGTAATCCCTGCGGAATTTATCCATGCGCGCTTTGACGCCGGGCAAATCCGTATTGGAACTTTGTACCAGCATTACAAAGCCGGGAATATCATCCACAGGATATTCAAAGCTGGTTACCACATAACCCAATTGTTCATGGGTCCGCAATTGCATAAAGAATGCGTTACCAAACAATGAATTTAACACCGCCAGTTGCGCTTGTTCATCATCCGATTTTTTGCCGCCAAACCATGCCTGCAAGACAGCGCTATCGGCCAGTTCCACATCCGCACTGAACTGGGTAACCTTGCCAGCGGCAGGCGTCATATAGGTATTTACCATGCGTTGCTCCGGTAAGCGTGTGCCCGGCAAAATTTGCGCGGCAATGAGTGCAAAATGTTCTACCTGCGCTTCGGTGTAATTACCCACCGCAAGCAACCGCAGTAACGCATTCCTTTTTACCGCATCCTGGTAGGCCAGCAGATCTGCCCTGGTGACAGAGGCCAGGGCCGCCAATTGCTCATCTGCGCTGTAGCCATTTTTGGTAGTTACCCGCCCCAGGTCACTGAACAATTGGCGGACCACGTGATTCTTTTTGGCATTTGACAGATTTTTTTCCAAGCTGTCTTTAGCTTCCGCAAACCATTGCTCCGTTATCGGTAAATCCACAAAGTTTTCCAATAGTTGCTTAAGCAATAACTCATGCCTGGTGGTATACCCGGATATAACGATGCCTTGCGAATTGGTAACCATCAATTGCAAATTAACACCCAGGGATGCGCGACCGGCACGATCAATCAGTGTCATATTTTGCTTGGTAAATACTTCGCTCAGCAGCGATGCCAGCACCGCTTGGCGCGGCGAGGATTTGGCAAAATCCACATTAATTTGGAGTGACAGCTGGCCTTTGTCTTCGCGATAAAATTCGGGATGCACCAAATATGCTTCAATGCCCGGCTGGCTTACCACCCGATGCGGTTTGAGATAAATATTTTCAACGATGGGGGCTTGCTTGTCGGTAAACAAATCATTCAACGGCGGCAAATTGAACTGGTAACCGGCCTTCAATGAATTCCATTGTTGGAACTCCCTATCGGTAATAGCGCGAATTGCGTATTTACCATCAAAGAACGGAATGGGCGTATCCACCTTTTCATTGGGGTTTACATACCATACACGCGCACGTTTTTCTTCCAGTTGGGCCAATACCTGCTTAATGGCTTTCACATCATAACGCTCATAGACGTATTCCGAATTCAGCAAATTTTCGACCGGCAGGTCAAACTGGGCCATCGTCAATTCCACCGCTTGATCCAACGGCTCCGGCTTGGGGGCATTGGCGAAGTCCTTGCTGCGCATCGCTTGTAATTCGCGATAGTAATTTTCATCCAGGCCTTTGCGCTTGATTAAGTCAACATAGGCAAAGATTGCCGCGATGATTTCGTCCTGCTGCTTCAACCCTGCATCGGTAAGCTCCGCCTGGACACGCAGCATACCATCAGGCCCATAGGCTTCACTGTTGAATACGGCGGTCAGGGTTTTAACCAAACCTTTAGCGCGTAATTGTTCACCCAAGGTGCCCGGTTCTTCCGAGGTTAATAAATTGTGGATGAATTCGTTGGGTTTCAACCGCCATTGATCCTGATTGGATTTCACCGGGAAATCCACAAATAGCATTTTCAATTCCTTAATCGGCTTGTAATGGATGCTTTTGCCCATTTCATTTTTTGTTAAACCCGGCACGGTCACTTCCGGCAACGGAACATTTTTATTCGGGATACTGGAAAAGTGTTTGTGCGCGAGCGCCTTTAATTCCGGTAATGATTGCTTGCCTACCAGGGTTAATTTCATGATGTTCGCTGAATAATAGGCATCATAGAATTTCTTCATCGCATCATTGAGCACTGAGCCCGGTTTATCTTTCAAGGTTTCCAAATTGCCGATATTAAACCGGGAACTCGGGTTTGCGGGGTTTGCGGTATAGCCTTGCAACACATATAAATTCCACGGATCTTGCGCTTTCTGCAAAGACCATTCGTTATTAACCGCATTGCGTTCTTTATCGCTGTAATGCGGATCAAAGGTGGGCTTTTTAAAATAATCGCTGAACCTATCCAGGGCCTCATCAAACTTGCCGGCGTTAATCTGGAACAGGTAATTCGTTTTATCGTAGGCTGTAAACGCATTGGTCATACCGCCGTTGGCTTGGGTATATTTCATAAAGCCATCTGGCTCGGGAAATTTTTCCGTACCTAAAAACAACATATGTTCAAGGTAATGGGCGAGCCCTAATTGATCTGCGGGATTATGCGCGCTACCCACACCTACGGCGAGGGACGCAGCCGAGTTTTCCAGTGACGGATCAGAAACCAGCACCACTTGCAAACCATTTGGCAGCATAAGCGCGGCATATTGGCGATCATCATTTGGACTTTTAACAATGGTAAGCTGTTCAGGATTTTGCGTTACAACCCCGGCAGAATGCCTGGCCGCAGGTGTGGATTCACATCCGGTAAGGCCAACGCCCGCCAATAGCAGCACACCGAATGTATAAGCCGAATAGCGCTTCAACATAATAGTTCCCTTTTGGAGTTAGACGGATAAACGGGGCAAGACTAACAGACTTTATCGGGATGCGCATCGCACGCGATGCAGGGACTGCGGCTATTCGACGGTCCCAAAATTATCGGACGGATTTAACCGTGGTGATGAAATGGCGATAGCTTTGCATGGTCGCGCCTTCGGTTTGCTCTTTTACCTCACGCCGCACACCGATCAGGCGTCCAGCCCGCTGCTGGTATTCCATGTGGAACTCGTTATTGAATGTAAAACCGATCACAATAAATACCCGTCCCGTTCCGTGTTCACTAACACTGCTTGCCAGGGGAATACCTTGATCATCAATCCATATCTGCAAATGGTTTTTATACTTTTTAATATATTTTCGAAACTTCAGGTCTACCTTTGCCTTCGGCATTCTGAAACTAAGCACACGTGCAACTTTACCGCCCCACTCGCCCTCCTTTTCACCCAGGTATTCATAGCGTCCGAGCGCCAGCTCCAATTGTGCGGCGGGATAAAGAAGTTCACGCCATTCCCAATAATCGAATTGGCCCACAGCGTTCAGCGCTGAATTTTTAACCTTCTCGTCTTCAAGTTTCGCTAATTCTTCGCTGTGTAATTGATTAACCAAATCAGCGGCATAGGCTACTTTCATGCCATCCTTATTATCTTCAAGGTGTAAATTGATTAACCCTTCGCGTTCAATCAATTCGTGGTGTTCGCCGCTGCGGCCAAAAAGTTTGAATTGGGCATTTAGCGCAATGGGTTCGGACGACTGGAGCTGTTGCAATGCCTCGCGAAACTCCGTTAAACCATTGGCCACGGCCCCGGCAGATAAAAAAGCGAATGAGCAGGCCAAGGCAATAGATGGGCAATGGTACGTTGGAAGCAATGTCGCAAGCATTTCAGCCCTTTGGAAAAATCAAGGAGGGGACACTGTAGACCTATTAATGCCCCGAAAATTCCGGGAGGTCCAAAGCGCCCCGATCACAGTAGCAACGAAAAGCCGTCGCCTAATTAAGCCTGGTTTTCGTCGCAATTATTGCGCAACCAAATAGTTACCACCATTGATCCGTGCTGCATCGATAAAAGAGGTAGATGCAATGTATCTCACCCTGGAACAGATTATTTTGAACGTGCATTGATATGGCTGGCGCCGCTGGAATCCGTTTTTGCTTTGGGATTACCGTAGTAATTGACACTGGATGCACCGCTTGCCCCCGCATCCAATTCGTCGGTTACCGTTAATTCAATGTGGGACGCGCCACTCGCATCGACCCTGGCGGTTTTTGCGGTAAGCATTTTTGCACGCAAGTTGCTTGCGCCACTTACGTCCGCCTTTAGGGACTGGGTATTGCTTTCGTTTTTAATATCCACATTGGCAGCGCCGGATAAATCATAATCCTGGACCTGGCTGTTGATACTATTAATCCGCACGTTAGCCGCACCTGATAAATCCAGGCGGAAACCAGCCGCATTAACCGCTGCAAAATCCGTATTCGCAGCACCGCTATTACTTACTTCCAATTTGTTCCCTTGCAGGTCTCCGACCTTGGCGTGGGCGCCTCCGGATAGCTCCAGGTATTCCAAATCCTTTACGCGTAATACGACTCGTACACGACCGTTATGATGACCAAACCAATTGAAAATATTGCCATCGCTTTTTACCCAAACACTGACTCGTTTTCCGGTTTGATCAACCTTTACCCGTTTCATCACTTCCGCATCCGCCTCAACACGCAAATACTCGGTACCGTCCTGGGTGATTTCAATCGCGGTATCACCACCGGCGACAAATTCCGAGAAATCTTTCACCGGATAGGTTTTGGCGACCATTTCGGCCAAACACACAGGCGCCAACAACGCGAGTACAGCCACAGGAATGAATTGCTTTATAGACATGATTGTGCTCCAGATTTTTTTAAATTCTTCAAATTTTTTGTGTAGTGTGTTGCGATACAGGCCGCACCTGAATCAAGTCAAAATTGCGTATGGCCGGTATCGCAAGGCGCAACTCATCCTCCACCTGGTTGACCTCAATGGCCGCACGACACAAATCGCGACCACGGGCTTCCATTCGTACCGCCTTGGCCTGCATATGTGCCTCGATTTCCTTACCAAAACGCTCCATGCGGGCTTCAAACGCTTGCAGATCGCCACCGGAGCGGAGGATTTCCCTACCTATCGCCATCATAATTTCACCTATAGAGTCTTGCACCGAGGTTTCCATTATTCGCGTCATGCGCGTTTCAAAATGCTTACCAAATAATTCCGACGGCTCTTGATCCCGATTTAAATTAATAATGCCTTGGTCAAAGTAACGGCGCACATCACCCTTCAGATGGTTGAGTTCATTATGCAATTGCATTGAGATGTCATTGCGTTCCCCCAACAAATCATCAAGCGCCCGGGTCACACCTTCTATTGCCACATCGATCCCTTCCAGGGCGATGCCTTTTATTTCCGGGACCAATGCGCGGATATCCTGATCAAAGCGGGATACCAATGCTTGTTGCGCCGGGCTCAGCGCCATTGTTTGCCCATCAACCACCAGGTGGCGCTGATCTTTTATCTGGTAGATCAGCTCCTCCTTATCGTAAAAAGCCAGGCCAGCCTCCGACATCCGCAACCCGGCATCCATCTGCACATTACAGTCCTCCGCCAACACCGGACTGGCCAACAGCACCAATACAAGCGATACAGCCGTTTTCATAACAAACTCCATGATGCGTTTACTCGTCATTACCGCAGTTACTGTCCATTAAGATGCAGATACTTCCGCGGCGGATTCACCCCACCTTAAAAAATCCCCCCGGTGGGCCGGCACCCACAAATACCGGGCAAATTCAAGTCTGGCAGGCAGCGGGTTTTTGGCGATAATAACGGCTTTCATCCAGCCGCAATACGAGTCCGATTTATGACCAGCCCCACTACCCGCTTGCCGAGCATTGCCAAACGCATCGCCGATGAACTAAACGTGCAGGAACAACAAGTTAGCGCCGCAGTCGGGCTATTGGATGAAGGCGCCACAGTGCCTTTTATTTCCCGTTACCGCAAAGAGGTCACCGGTGGGCTGGACGATTCACAGATGCGTACCCTGGAAGAGCGTTTGCGGTATTTGCGCGAGCTGGAAGAACGCCGGGCCGCTATCCTCAAATCCATTGGTGAACAGGGCAAACTGACTCCCGAACTCGAACACGAAGTTACCATTGCCGATACCAAGAATCGCCTGGAAGATTTATACCTGCCGTATAAGCCCAAACGCCGTACCAAGGGCCAAATCGCCAAAGAGGCAGGCCTGGAGCCACTGGCTGAAGCCCTGCTGGCCGATCCAAGCCTCGCACCCGAGGTGGAAGCCGCGAAATTCTTCAATGCCGAACACAACATCAACGATGTGAAATCCGCGCTCGATGGGGCTAAATACATCCTTATGGAAAAATTCAGTGAAGATGCTGAATTGCTTGGTAAATTGCGCAATTTCCTTCACACCGAAGCCACCCTTTCTTCCCGCGCCGTACCGGAAAAAGCCGCTGATACCTCACAAGAGGTACAAAAATTCCGCGATTATTTTGAACACGACGAAGCACTCAAATCAGTTCCCTCGCACCGTGCGCTTGCCATGTTCCGCGGCCGCAATGAAGGCGTGCTAAGCCTGGCGATCAAAGTGGGTGACGAGGAAGCGCGCGTGGGCCATCCCTGCGAAACCATGGTTGCCGAACATTGGCACATCCAGGATAAAGGCCGCGCCGCCGATGGCTGGCTGGCCGAAGTGGTGCGCTGGACCTGGAGGGTAAAATTGCTTACGCATCTGGAAACGGATTTGCTCGGTGAGTTGCGTGAAAAAGCGGAAGAAGAAGCGATTAAAGTATTTGCCTCCAACCTGAAGGATTTATTGCTCGCTGCGCCCGCCGGACAAAAAGCTACTATCGGCCTGGATCCCGGTATGCGTACCGGCGTCAAAGTGGCTGTGGTCGATGCGACAGGAAAAGTAATGGATCACTGCGCAATTTTCCCCACACCGCCGTTTAATAAGATTGCTGAATCCGAAGCGGTAATCGTGCACCTTTGCAAAAAACACAATGTCGGTTTGATCGCTATCGGCAACGGTACTGCATCGCGTGAAACTGAAAAATTTGTGAAAGATGTTTTAAAAGCGCACAAAGATATCCAGGCTACCAGTGTGGTGGTTAACGAAGCCGGCGCGTCGGTTTACTCGGCCTCTGAATTTGCCGCAAAGGAATTCCCTGACCTGGATGTAACCATTCGCGGTGCGATTTCTATCGCCCGTCGCCTGCAAGACCCGCTGGCTGAATTGGTAAAGATCGATCCGAAATCAATCGGTGTTGGCCAATACCAGCACGATGTATCGCAGTCGCAATTGGCGCGCTCACTCGATGCTGTGGTTGAGGATTGTGTGAACGCCGTAGGTGTGGAAGTGAATACCGCATCCGCTGCCCTGCTTGCACGCGTATCGGGATTAAATACCACCCTTGCAAACAACATCGTTGAATTTCGCAACCAAAACGGCGCGTTTAATTCGCGCGCCGCATTGAAAAAGGTACCGCGTTTCGGCGAAAAAACCTTTGAACAAGCAGCGGGATTCTTGCGTGTGGCGGGCGGCGATAACCCGCTTGATGCTTCTGCGGTTCACCCCGAGTCCTATTCCATCATTGAAAAAATTGCGCAAAAAAATGCGCGCGACATTAAAAGTTTAATTGGCGACTCCTCGTTTTTGCGCGGCCTGAAAGCGGCAGACTATACGGATGAAAAATTTGGTGTGCCGACAGTCACCGATATTATTAAAGAACTGGACAAGCCCGGCCGCGACCCTCGCCCCGAATTCAAAACCGCGCAGTTCCAGGAAGGTGTGGAAGAAATTACCGACCTTGTTCCCGGCATGATACTGGAAGGAACCGTGACCAACGTAACCAATTTCGGGGCCTTTGTTGATATCGGCGTGCACCAGGACGGCCTGGTACATATTTCCGCGCTTTCGCACAACTTCATTAAAGATCCGCGCGATGCGGTGAAAGCGGGTGAAATTGTGAAAGTGAAAGTCATGGAAGTGGATGTACCGCGCAAGCGTATCGCCCTTTCCATGCGCCTGGATGATACTCCGGGTGAGAAAGTGGAAGGTAATAAAGGCTCTCGCACTCCCTCCCAGAACCAGCAACGCGCTGCGCAAAAAAATAACCCTGCCCCCGCAGCCATGGGCAGTATGGGGGCACTATTGCAACAAGCATTAAAGAAAAATAAATAAATTTAATCCTAACCCGCCAGTAAACAGCCGGCGGGTTAAGTTACTGTCAAACCAATTGCACCAGGAGAACGCAATGGAAATTGGTAAAAAGGTAATCGCCGCGGGCATGGCTTTATTTTGTCTGGGTGGTTTAAGTGTATACCTGCTGATGGCTCCCACACCGGAAACAGCATCTGGCAATAAACCAGGACGCATTCAACAAAGCGCGATGCAAGCCGCAATCGCACAACTTGAACAAGCGAAACCATCCGAAGGATCGGGTATATCTTCTATGCCCGGCAGTATGCCACTCACCGAGGCAGATGCCACACCGGAAATGACTCACGCTGCCTTTCTTGCCGAAGCAGAAGCAAGGCGCGAGCAAAATCTGGAAAATAAAGCCGAAGCAGAGCGCCTCGAAAAATTAAGGACTGCCAAGCAAAACAGCGTGGAATGCAAGTTTTGGAAACAACAACAAAAAACATCCAGCGCGGCCGCTAAAATTGAAGAAAAAATTAATCAATATTGCAACTTGCCGGTCGATTCCAGCAGCGAAGCCAGTAGTGCCGCCACACAACAAGTCACGGGTGAGGTAATGGAGCTAAAACCATAGCCCCTGCATCCCTTCATAAGTTAACTTGATTCCAGCCAATAACAGGAAACCATAACTAATCCAATAAAAAACTTTATCGGAAACGCGGTGATGCAGGTAAACACCCAGCGTTACCCCTAACGGCGCCAAAGGCAGTAAAATTAATGATGTGTAAAAGGACTCACCATTGATTTGCCCCAGCCAGGCATAGGGAATTAATTTAATAAAATTGATAATGGCAAAAAATAAAATGGTTGTTCCGGCCAAAACCGATTTGGAAAGATGTTGCGGCAATAAATAAATCGCCACTGGAGGGCCGCCAGCGTGGGCAATATAACTCACATAGCCTGCCACCGAGCCCCAGAAACTGCCCGCAACTTTATTGGGTTTTCGCTCTTGCAATTGCTCCAGAAAACGCCTGCCCCACACATAATGCGCCACAAAATAAATTGATAAAAGGCCGATAACCAAACGAATCCAGTCGGCATTCGTCATTTCAAATGTCAACGCGCCAGCAACTGTGCCAAGCAGTGCGCCAGGCAAAAGTATTTTTAAATTGAGTTTGTCCCAGGTGCCGCGAAAGCTCCATAAGCTCACGGCGTCCATACTGCATAAAATGGGTAATAAAATCGCGGCCGCGAGGCGGGGGTCGATCATTAATGCCAACAGCGGAACGGCGAGCGTGCCGAAGCCGCCGCCAAAACCGCCTTTGGACATACCCACCAGGATTACTACGGGAACAGCGAGGTAATAAAATACAGGATCGGTGATCATGTGCTAACATCAGCTCAAAATAACAAGCATGACGGCAGGAAGGGAAATTATCCAGCGCAATCCTTGCGCTAGTAAATTTTTTTGAATTTATTCCAGTGTGACAGGGTAATAATCGTATTCACAATAACCGGAATCTGAGTCGCAAATTTCCAAAAATAAATAGACTTGTTGCGGAACGCTACTCACTAGCGGATAAATATCCCGCTCAAAACTGGAGCCATCACAGGACATATAGAAATCATTCGTGTATTCACACATCCAGCTTCCGCCCTGATCGCAACGCCGCCCGGCGCCGCATACTTGCGAATGGATGACCAAACTATTGGTTAAAGTCGGACGGTCATTAATACGCAACGTGACCGTATAGTCTTCCAGGCTGTTCACTTCCCAAAAAATTTCATAGAGGCCATCATAAAGATAAGGGCTTAACGCCAACGGCGGGTGATTAGACTGGGCGGTATCCGTGTCGTAACTATCAATAATATCGAATAGCAGCAATTCCGGGACATAATCCTCATGATGAGGATCCGCTGCAACCGAATCGTCGCCACATCCGGAAATGGCCAGGGAAATACATGCAATTATTGCAGCCAGCAACATTTTCTTCATGGCATCAGCTCCGAAAGGGTACGGTATTGATGCTAGGATTCCACCACTGAATCCCACCTGAATAATTCTGTTACCCGTTGTAGCTACCGGCGGACATGTAGTTGTGATTTCAAATTCACGGAACCATCCTCTTCCAGCACGGCGTGCTGGGTGGATTCCGGATTATTTACCACCACAACCGGTTGCATCAGCAACGGCCGCCGCACAAACCACAAATGCCAGCCAAAACGTTCGAGGCTGTGCAATGCACGAAGCTGCAATTCGTTGAGGTAACGTCCCAAATCAATCGGTACGGCTTTTTGGACACCGCGACGGTCATCAACAACATGTTGCAACCGTTCGGCCAAAGGGGAGGTTTCTGAAGAAGTGTTTGCGGGCTTTGGACTGCCCACTGTCATGTTATGTTGGTTCCGCATATGCCAAGCTCCTTTAATTGTTTTGCGGCCCTGATACTTCCCGGATGCAACTAAACGACTCCTGGAAAGAGTAACAACCTGCTACCAGTGTCGGTAGTATTAATTGCTTTTGTCAAAAACAATCTCGAAATAAGCAACGCCTCCCTCAGCACCGAATCACATAATTGCTTTGTCACCCGCCGGTATAAATGGCTACAATGACTTCCAAATCAAAAGTGGTATTCGGTCGCCTATATCCATTAAACCCCGGGAAGCCTTTATTGATGCGCACATCCAGACCATTTAAATACATTATGGCGACCAGCATTTTACTTTGCCTGGTTAGCGCGCCATTAGCCGCCAAAGATGCCGATATTGAAAGCCTGGCCCAAAAAGTTTCCGAGCTACGCCAGGCGATGATTGATGCGGATGCCGAGGCGCTAAAGGCCTTATCTTCCCCTGCGCTTAGCTATGGCCACTCCAGTGGAACAATTGAAGACCAGGCGGCATTTGTCGGGAAAATTGCGAGTGGCAAATCCGATTTCGTTAGTATGGATCTGAGCGAGCAATCCATTACCGTTTCTGGCGATACCGCATTGGTGCGTCACACAGTAAATGCGGATATTAAAGATGGCGGCACACCCAACACTATTAAACTCGGTGTCTTGCTGGTGTGGCAAAAACAACAGGGAGAATGGAAATTGCTTGCCCGCCAGGCTTTTAAATTGCCTCCGGCGGTAACCCAATAAACTTGAGGTTTTTATGAAGCTCTTCGGTAGTTTTACGTCACCCTTCGTGCGCCATGTGCGTATAGTTTTGCTGGAAACAGGATTACCCTGCGATTTTATAGAAACGGACCAGGCCAGCAGCGCAATTAAGTCACCAACCAAGCGCGTTCCTTTTTTGGAAGATGGTGATATTTTTTTTACGGACTCAAGTTCAATTATCAAATATCTGCGCGAAAAAACCGGACAAACTTTTTGCAAGTCCGCGAAGGAACAGGATGAGTTTTGCCTCGCAAACACAGCGCTGGATACCACTGTTAATTTATTTTTTATTAAACGCGACGGGGTTGATATCCAGGCAATTCCTTATTTACAACGCCAGGCAGCGCGAATTGAATCTACCTTGGCTGAATTAAACCGATTGGATTTGCCGCTAAGCGCGCCTTACACCGACGCCCAATTGCGCCTGGCTTGCTACATCGGTTGGTGCAAATTGCGTAACCAAGTCGATTTTTCCCCCTATCCCAACCTGGAAGGTTTCTATCTCGCCGTGCTTGATTATCCGCATTTCCAGTCTACCCAGCCACCGCAGAACTAGACGCGATAACAAGAAAGCGAACCACGGGGTTCGCTTTTCTTCATCGTAATTTATATCGGCGCTCTACTTGATGCGGATGCATTTATTCATGAATTTTTACATCCGCATCACGCGCCACATAAAGGCTTACCACTCCTTCATCCATATCCGGCGCGGACACCACCATACTTTTATCGATAGCTAACTCGTTGTTATTAATTGCCGCCGAAAAAGTTTCCATCACTTGGTTGGCTTGTTCGATGCTTGTTATCGCCACCTTAATCTGGCAACGTCGCGATTTACAAATGACCGATTGCGGCAAAAAGCTATTGGAAACCGAATCCGATTCAAGCAGGGTATTTAACCGCGCTTCGTAATCCGTTGCCCATTGGCTATCAACCGCCTCAGCGTCAAATTTTCCAGCCAAATCTTTTACGTAACCCGCTGAAGAAACATTTTGCAAATACTGGCTAAACGCTTCCGAATTTTTGCGCGCACTGTAATAGGCTTCAAAATCCGCCATTTCAATGCGTGGTTGCGCAGGTGCGTGCGCCAGATCTGTATTCACTGATTCACGCGCGACTTGCAGTTCCTGTGTTAATTTTCGATTTAACACTTCCAATTGGCGGATATAGTCGGCGTGGACACTGGTTGGTTGCGAGCGGTTATTCCGCTGCACTTCCATTATCGGCTGGGCTTCCACCGCGGTAACTTCATGGGCATTCTGCGAAAGCAATGAATAGGTGGCCACCGCCCCTAACCCAAAGGAAATCACTGAGGTTACGATTATTTTTATCAATTCCTATTGCTCCCATAAATTACATTCGTTGCGGGCTCTTCAACCACAATAATGAACCGGATGGGAAATTGGCATTAACCTAACCCATCCCATAAACAATTTTTGGTTTACGTAACTGCCGGATGGTAAACCATAACATCAGTACACCCAATGCCACTGAAACCAGCCATACCTGGGCAAATTGCCATAGCCAGGTTTGCCCGCCTAATAATAAATCCTTGATCAGCACCTGGTGCCCCAGAATAGGCACCCAGCGAAACCAGTCGGCATAGGCACTGGGATTAAATAAGGTATAAAACAGCGGCACCATGGGAATAAATACCATTAAACCCATATAGGTTTGCGCATCTTTAAAGCTTCGCGCAAAAATTGAAATGAAAAATTGCAGCCCCGTTGCGATAAAAGCAACCGAGGCCAATACCACGAATACACCGAATAAATCGGCCAGCGTCACATTCACGCGCAGGCCCAATTCATTAAACGGCAGGTTGCCGAAAGCCAATCCCAACAGCAACATTTCCACCGTTAGGACGATCAAGGTTAATGAAAAACTATTCAGCCATTTCCCAAGGATTAATGCGGAGGATTTAGTCGGGGTAATTAATAGCGATTCCAACGAGCGTCGTTCGCGCTCACCCGCCACCATATCGGCAGTAAAGCCTACGCTGCTCATGAACGCCGTGAGGATTAACAGCAAGGGCAAACTCATCATCACAAAAAAGCCCATCTTCTCATCACTGGCGATGTTCAAATCGCGGATATAAACCGGATTAACCACCGCCGGGGAAATACCGCGCGACAATAACCGCAAACTTCCCATACGTGAGTTCCAGCTCCATATTTGCTGCCTTACAAAATTTAAGCTGCCGTGGATCTTGTTGTTGGTAATATCAAATACCAAAGCCAATTCAATGCTCTCGCCCGTAGCGAATTTTTCTGCGGCATCCTTGGGGATTATCAACGCGTAGTCCAGTGTTGATTCCTCCACTTGTCGATAAGCTTCGTCGCCGACCGGCGCCACTTTTAACCCGCGTTCTTCCAGCCAATCAATTAATGCGGGAAGTTGCCCTGCGCCCACCACCGGCAACTTAATAGGTTCCGCATTGGTCGCGCGCGACTGCTGGCTCATATGGATTGCGAATAACACTGAAGCGACAAACACTGCCACAAAATAAATCGGCATTAGCAAAGTCATGCGCAAGCTTTTCTTATCACGCCAGGCGTCACGCCATTCTTTTTTAAACACTGTGAATAATTTATTCATTATTTACCTCCTTGTTCTGCTCAACCAGGTTCACAAAGGCATCTTCCAGATTATCGGCTTGACCGGCTTCTTTAATGGTATCCAAATCGCCATCCACCAAAATATTGCCGCGGTCAATAACAATAATGCGATCGCACAGACCGCTCACTTCATGCATTAAATGGCTGGAGAAAATCACGCATCGCCCTTGTGCTTTTAATTCTTGCAGTAAACGACGAACTGCCCGCGTTGTAATTACATCCAGGCCATTAGTGGGTTCGTCGAGCAATATATGCCGGGGTTGATGCACAATAGCGCGCGCCAAGGCGGTTTTCATTCGCTCCCCCAGGGAAAAACCTTCCGCGCGGCGGTCCGCAATGTTAGCCATACCCAACCAATCCATTAATTGATTGGTTGAGTGTTCAAGTGCTGCCCCGCCCATGCCCTGCAACTCAGCGAAATAGCGAATATTTTCCCGCGCGGTCAAACGTTTATATAAGCCAGCGTCATCCGGCAATACACCCAGTTGTTGCCGTGCAAGATCAGGATTCTTGCTCACCGCAAAATTGTCCACCCACACATCGCCGCTGGAAGGTTGCAGCAACCCGTATATCAAACGCATCAATGTGGATTTTCCCGCGCCATTCAAACCCAGGAGCCCGGTAATTTCGCCGTCATTCAATGTAAAGCTCACATTGTTTAAGGCCACTATATCTTTCGCTGCAATTTTTTTAGTTGCAAAAGGAAAAGCCGCGCTGGCTACTTTCGCCGGAAATATTTTCCCAAGTTGTTCTACGCGAATCACTGTGTAGCTCCTTCACTGGAAATGGAACTGCTGGTTGCCGATGAGGACGCCTTTTTTTGATTGGCGCCCAATATCAGGGGTAAGGGTTTGATGTTGGCAACACATTCCGTTTTGACATCATGCATGGACGCTCGCTCAATAAATTGCGCGATAATTTGCGGCACACAGCCTTCAGTGGAAATACCGTGATTACCGCCCGCTGCTGTCAGGCGGGTCGCATTGGGTAAATTACCGGCGACCAGATCAGCCCATATTTCCGGTGTAACCGGATCATGTTTACCGGAAAGCAACAGTGCAGGGACGTCGGTGTGAATCGGCGCCCAATAGTCATCTGGCAAATAGGCTTTCGGCCAAAATGCGCACACCGCATCCCGTTCCTTAATGGCATTGAGCCCAAAAAAGGGCGGTGTAGTTTCTACATCGGTAGTGGAAATAAAATGCCAGTCCTCGTTACAAATCACACTGAAATGCATAGCGTCGGCAATATTCATTTTCTGTGACTGTTCGAGGGAAAGCGCAAAAAGCGTCGCCAGCAACCGGTAATTCCCCTGCTCGGCATGGCTGATTGCCTGGGGCAAGAGTACGGTTAAATCACGCGAATAAAGCGCACTGAAAACCAGCATGGAAAACGTTTTGGCGGTCAGGGTTAATTGATCCGGCAATTGCGTTAATGGATGTTCGTAATTAATCACAAGCGGCGTACCGCTTTGGTCTGCCAATTGTAATCGGGCATATACGCTCTCCGCTTTTTGCACGATATCGCCAAACAATTGTGCGCAAGCTGGCTGTTCACGGCATTCGTTATTGACGGCTTCCAACGCCGCTAATGAATCCCTCGCTGTGAATTTTGACAAGGCGATTTCTTTTGGCGCTACGCCGTCCAGGACAATGCTTCGGGTATGTTGCGGATAACGGTGGGCATACTCAAGCGCAACGCGCGTACCGTAGGAAACACCCCACAGGTTTACCTCTGCGTAACCCAATGCCTGCCTCACGGCGTCCAGATCCTGCACGGCGTGTAACGTGGTGTAAAAAGGCAGGGATTCTTTTTTTTCCGTCGCGCATTGCTGCATCAGCGCGACATATTTTTCCATCTGCACCAGTTCCGGTAGTTGCAATTCCGCCGAACTTAACTGCTCGCATCGCAAGGGATTGGATTTTCCCGTGCCGCGCTGGTCAACAAAAACCAGGTCGCGATTTTTACGCACATCCGCAAAAAATCCGTGGATAAAACTGGCCAATTCAATTGAGGAACCACCCGGTCCCCCCTGGATTAAAAATAGTGGATCTTGCCGGGCGGCGGGACTGATCGCAGGCAACCGCAAAATTTCTACAGTGATGTCTTTGCTGGCGGGATCGGAGCGATTCTCTTTCACGGTTATGCGGCCGCATTCAGCGCTATATGCCAGTGGCGGTTTTCCCGTTTCAAGAAAACCGGGGCAAGGCTGCAAAATGGAAGTATTATTGGCCGTGGCAGTTCGCGGCTCATTGCAGCCGGACACGCCAATTGCGATTGAAAAAAACAACAAGTATCTAAAATTACTTAGCGCCATTGCGTATTTCCTTGATCAGTTTTCCAAACTGCGTTGATGTTCTTTGAGCAACTTGCGCAATTTTATATGCGCCAGGACGCAAATATCCCAACCGAATACTAACCCCATCGCTAGCCGGCCAGGAAGATACCCGTTGTGTGTATCAGATGAACGCGAGACCTATACAGCCCCCATCGAAATCACAGGAATCATTGCACCAATACATAGGACAAGTGCCGGTAAAAAATGCAGGGGCGGAACATCCCGACATTTGCCCGATGGTCGAGCACCCGGGTTGATAGGGTGCCAATCCGTTTAGGGTATGAAAGGCTATTTCCTGATCAGGATAAGGCCTGCATTGTTGAACTGCACCCCAAGGTGGCAATCCATCCACCTCGGATAAGGTGCAGTTCGAAAGGATTTTGAATTATTCGTGGTGATGACCACCAACACCGTGGGCGTGGCCATGGGCAATTTCATCGTCGGTCGCGTCGCGCACTTCCATTACTTCAATGTCGAAATCCAGGTTTTTACCAGAAAGCGGGTGGTTGCTGTCGATGTCCACATTGAACTTACCCACCTTAACCACAATCGCTTCCCAGGCGCCTTGCTGGGTGTTCACCGCAACCTTCATTCCCGGTTTTAACTTGTTTTTGATTTTTTCGTGATCAATCAGGTGTTTGATCGGGATACGCTGGATCGCGCCCTCCTTGCGGTCACCATAACCCTGTTCAGGGGTAATACTCACAGTCACTTTATCGCCTTTTGCTTTACCTTCCAGCGCAGCTTCCAACGCAGCCAGTAAATTGTTATGGCCGTGGAGGTAAAGCGTAGGACTCGCCTCGTAGGATGATTCCAATAATTCACCGCCGGTTTCGCTGAGGCGGTAGTGAAAGCTGACAACTTTGTCGGCAGTGATTTGCATGATGGCTCCAGAATAGGTTTCGTTTTTTTTGAGGGCGCGGATTGTCGCTGATTTGCGGAGCGGGTGCAAAGCGGTAGTTCCAAATGCAAACCCGCGGAGTGAATTGCATTGCTCCACCACTGCCCCGGCATTGGCGTAAGAAAATATCACCGCGTATCATGGGCCGCCGCGACGAGGACTAGCTATGCAACTCTTACCTGACCTGCTTCAATCACCCACACCACTCTCCACTGGCCAGGTTCACCTGTGGTTATTGGATGTCCAGCAGTTCAGCAACCTTGCCATGAAGCAGGCCCTGGAAATGATGAGCAATGATGAGCATGAGCGCGCACAAAAATTCCTGCGCGGTAAAAACGAATACATCGCCAGCCGCTGGTTATTGCGTAAAGTATTGGGACTGTACCAGCACGAGTTGCCGCAGGCGGTGGCATTTAAGCGAAGCGAAAAAGGCAAGCCTTACATTCCCGGCAGCGCGCTCCAATTCAACCTGAGCCACAGCGGGCATTGGGCGGTGCTGGCAGTGGCCCGGGACATGCAAATCGGCATCGATGTGGAGCAAGGCAAGCATTCACGTGACCTGGCCGGCATTGCCGCCAACTACTATCACCCCGACGAAGTTACCCAACTCCAGCAGCGGCAGGGTGAGGAACAAACCCGCTATTTCTATCAACTCTGGACCTTGAAGGAGGCACTGCTCAAGGCCATGGGTGTAGGGATCTCTGCGGGATTGGAAAATCTTAACTTCCAATTGAAGGACACCATCACCGTTGATATTTCCCCAACACCAGGAATCACATCCGTTACCGATAAATGGCAATTTCACCAATGGCAACTGCCCGACGCCAGTTACTGTGCGCTTGCTGCCGCCTGTGAACATTCGCCGCAAATTGACTGGTTTAACCCCTTAATTGCATTGGCCTGACAGATAAATGCCAGCCGGGCCATCCCGCTTTTTACTTGACTCTCAAGTCCTCACTGCTAGCATGGCCGCCACCCTATCCATTCATAAATAAGAAAATTCCATGCTGCCATTTCATGAGGCAGTGAAAGACGATTTCACTGCGGTAAACCAACTGATTATCGACAAGCTCCATTCCGATGTGGGCCTGGTGGAAAATATCGGTCACTACCTGGTTGAAGCTGGCGGCAAACGCTTGCGCCCCCTGCTGGTGCTGCTTACCGCCAACGCCCTGGGATATTCAGGTAAGGATCATTTGTCGCTGGCAGCGATTATTGAATTCATCCACACCGCCACCCTGCTTCACGATGACGTAGTTGATGTATCCAACCTGAGGCGCGGCCGCCCTACCGCCAACGCCCAGTGGGGAAATGCGCCCAGCGTATTGGTGGGTGATTTCCTTTATTCCCGCGCCTTCCAGATGATGGTGGCAATCGGCAGCATGGATGTGATGGCGATCCTCAGCGATACCACCAACATCATTGCCGAAGGTGAAGTACAGCAATTGGTCAATGCCAAAGATCCGAACGTGGATGAGGAAAACTATTTCCGCGTTATCGATAAAAAAACCGCGATTCTCTTTGCGGCGGCCTGCGAGGTGGCTGCGGTTATCTGCGCTGCAACTCCGGCACAGCGCCAGGCGCTGAAAACCTACGGACGTAAAGTCGGTGTCGCCTTCCAGTTGGTTGATGATGCACTGGATTACACCGGTGATGCCGCAACCCTCGGTAAAAACGTAGGGGATGACCTGGCCGAAGGCAAACCCACCCTGCCATTAATCCATGCCATGCGCACCGGCACACCCGGGCAAGCCGAGCTTATTGCCAACGCGATTCGTAACGGTGATGCCAGCCAGTTACCGGCGATCCTGGAAATTGTCCAGGCTACTGGCGGTATGGCCTATACCCTGGGTTGCGCAAGGCAACAGGTGAATGACGCCCTGGCGCAACTTTCGCTTTTGCCCGATAACCACTTTACCCAGGCCATGAAACAACTCGCGGAGTTTTCCCTCGCCCGCAGTTTCTAGCCGACACCTTAGGCGCCATGGCAAATGATCCTGATTTCTATGCCGGTCTGGCCCCCTTCGCCCGTAACTGGACAACTTGGCTACAGCGGTTAGAATGGCGCACTTTTGTGCGCGGTCTGCCGCCTTGGCCCGCCAGCTAACACGATGAGTAAAATCCATGATTCTTTTTGAACCCAAAAGCTCTTACAGCCGCGAAGACTTGCTCAAATGCGGTGATGGCCTGCTATTTGGCCCGGGTAATGCGCAACTTCCCAAACCCAATATGTTGATGCTTGACCGCATTATGCACATCAGCCAGACCGGCGGCGAATTTGGCAAGGGCGAAATCGTGGCTGAACTGGATATCCACCCCGACCTGTGGTTCTTTGACTGCCATTTTCCCGGCGACCCGGTGATGCCCGGCTGTTTGGGGTTGGATGCCATGTGGCAACTCGTGGGGTTTTTCCTGGGCTGGAAAGGTAACCCTGGTCGCGGTCGTGCCCTGGGCTGCGGCGAAGTGAAATTCACCGGCCAAATCCTGCCCACGGCTAAAAAGATTACCTATCACATCAATTTAAAGCGCGTTATCGAGCGCAAACTCATCATGGGAATCGCCGATGGCCGTGTGTCCTGCGATGGCAAGGACATCTATTTTGCCCACGACCTGCGCGTCGGCCTGTTCCAGAACACGGATAGCTTCTAGTTTTAGAAGATAACGATAGCGGCGAGCATCCATGTTCCTGTGGCATAATGCTCCCGTTTATAACCCGTCAGATAACTTCGCCAGAATTATTGTCAAACCTGTTATTCAGGCGCTTTAGCAAACAGTAAGAGGTAGCCTATGAAACGCGTTGTTGTAACCGGTATGGGAATCGTGTCCTGCCTGGGCAATGATAAAAATACCGTGTTGGATGCATTGCGCGCTGGCCGTTCCGGTATCAAATTCCAGGAAACCTATAAAGAAAAAGGCTTTCGCAGCCATGTTGCCGGTTCGATTGATATCAACCTTTCCGAACTTATTGATCGCAAGGTCTTGCGTTTTATGGGCGATGCGGCGGCCTACGCTTATCTTTCCATGCAACAGGCGGTTGCCGATTCCGGGTTGAGCGAAGACCAGGTCTCCAACGAGCGTACCGGCATTATTATGGGTTCCGGCGGCGCATCATCGCAGAACCTGGTGGAAGCGGCCGACATATTGCGTGAAAAAGGGTTAAAACGCGTTGGCCCGTACCGCGTCACCCAAACCATGGGCTCTACGACCTCAGCATGCCTGGCGACGCCCTTCAAAATCAAAGGCATCAATTATTCAATTTCCTCCGCTTGTGCCACCAGTGCCCATTGCATCGGAAATGCAATGGAATTGATCCAGCTCGGTAAGCAGGATGTGGTTTTCGCGGGTGGCGGCGAAGAGGAACACTGGTCACTGACTTGCCTGTTCGACGCCATGGGCGCCTTGTCTACCAAATACAATGAAACACCGGAAATGGCCTCACGCGCCTATGATGCGAATCGCGATGGCTTTGTGATTGCGGGCGGCGGCGGCTGCCTGGTATTGGAAGAATACGAACATGCCAAGGCGCGCGGCGCGAAAATCTATGGCGAAGTAGTCGGCTATGGCGCAACTTCCGACGGCTATGACATGGTTGCACCCTCGGGCGAGGGCGCGGTGCGCTGCATGAAGCAAGCGCTGGCAACCGTACAGGGCAACATCGATTACATCAACTCCCACGGGACCTCAACCCCGGTCGGCGACCTGGCCGAACTCAAGGCCATTAAGGAAACCTTTGGCGACAGGATTCCGTCGATCAGTTCAACAAAATCCCTTACCGGCCACAGCCTGGGGGCAACCGGTGTGCAGGAAGCGATTTATAGCCTATTGATGATGGAACATGACTTCATCTGCGCTTCAGCCAACATTGACACCCTGGATTCAGAAGCGGAGGGTATGCCTATCGCTCTTAAGCGCCAGGACAATGTGAAGCTCAATCGCGTGATGTCCAACAGCTTTGGCTTTGGGGGCACCAATGCCACCCTGGTGTTTCAAAAAGTGTGATTAGGCTCCAGCGGGAAAACCATTGCTCATAACGCCAGGTTAAAGCCTGGCGTTTTTCTTTGTGAAATAACTGGATGCACTGTTTCAACGCGTTTCGCCCTGGCGCCGCACGCTGCGAACAGGCGCTTTTTACAGCCTAGCCGTAAAATTTACAGCGCCAGCTACTCCGCCGGTAACGCTTTTTAACTACTCCGTCACATTAATCGCTGTTGGCGAAGCGGTGGCATACAGCCTGCATAACACGCTTCAACTTAGCTCTGCAGGGAATTCCCGATGAATCTTTTTGTCAAAGCGGCCCAACACCGGGGCTTTTCCATGCCCCTGCATTCATTGCGCGGCGTAGCTGCCCTGGTCGTTTTATTCAGCCATATCCAAACGCGTGTTGAAGAAGCGAACGGCGATTTCCAATTTCCCCATATTTTTAACGGCAGCGGCGCGGTCACCTTCTTTTTTGTACTGAGCGGGCTTGTTGTCGGTGCCGCACTCGCCAAACAGGAATTGACTTACAACCGCACTATCACCTACCTGCACAGGCGTTTTTTCCGCATCATGCCGTTGCTGGTGGTCACCGTCAGCCTGGGCGGCCTTTATTTATTTTTGATTAACGACCGTATGCAGTATCCGTTCTATGACCGGTCTTTCGGGGATTTTTCGTTAACCAAACTCGTTGCCGCTTATTTCGGTTACTCCCTCAAACCCAACCCGCCGATCTGGTCAATTTACATTGAAATTATTGGCTCCCTGCTGATTCCGCTAATGATCCTCACCGGCAGCCGTGCAGGTTATATCTTGCTGGCAGTGGTTGCTTGCGTGGGATTTTCGCTGGTCAATATCGAATTCCAGCACCACTGGAATTTTTACATGATTACGTTTTACCTGGGGCTGACCATTTTATTGTGGGGACAATCCTGGGCTAACTTCCTGGCTAAACTGCCTGCCGTTTATTTCTGGATGCTGGTATTCACCCTGGCAATCCTGTTTTACGGAATGAGGATGGTCATTACGCCGTCCTACGGCGCCCTTTGGATCGTGTACTGGGAAACGGCTATGATTACCCCGCTGGTTGCGGCCATTTATTATTTGCCCGAGAGGTTCTCGTTACTCGCGCGCCCCGCGTTCACCTTCCTCGGTGATGTTTCCTACAGCCTCTACCTTACCCACTGGATGCTGCTGGTGGTCACGCTTAACCTCATCACTCCATGGCTGGGGACGGGCGCATTCAGCCTGCTTGCCTATGCGCTACTAGCGACGGGGATTTGTTTGATAGCGGCCCGTTTTTCTTATAAATACATCGAACTAAACGGTGTAAAACTGGGAGAGCAATTACGCCACCCCGCCAAGACTTTGCCGGGCTTCTCCAGCTAGGTGCGGATTATTGCGGTTTGTGTTGTTCGCGGTTGTGCAACCACTGTTTGACCAGCGGCAATAAACTCGGGCGCCAGGAGCGCGCCTGCACACCGAAGTAATCACGCACCCGACGACAACCGAGTATCGCACTGAGCGGTTCATTCCCCGGCTCTTCATCGACCAGCGTCAAACTGGGTTCGGCGGTAAGCAATTGCTGCTGGATGAGCAGTTGCAACAAATGCTCGGCAAACTCGTCCTGGGTGCAGGCATCGCCGCTGCAATAATGCATCACTCCCCAATTCCCGGCACCGCAACTGATTTGCTTCACCAGGGCGACCGCGACCCGCGCTGCATCCGCCATTGCGGTGGGCGCCCCGCGCAATTGGCGATTGACGCTAACAGACGCGCCCGCCAAATAGGCGCTGAGCAACCGCGTCAGCAGGTTGTCCCCATGGGCGCCAATAACCCAGCTCAACCGCAGGATAATATGTTTCGGAACCTGGGCGATGTGATGCTCGGCCTCCACAAAGGCACGGCCGGTTTCATTCAGCGGTGCTACCCCATCCTTTTCACTATGGGTACCCTTGGGATCAGCGCCAAACACGGTATAGCTGGAAAAATGGATAAGCGGGATATCCGCCGATGAGCAGTTCATCGCCAGGGTTTCCGCGGTTCGCAGCAAGGCGGCCTGCCCACCTGCGTGGTAAGCCTCCTCCCAGCCACGGCTATTGATGACCAAATCCACCTTATGCCCGTTGAGATAATCGGCAAAGCTGGCTGGATCGGCCCAATCAATTTCCGCACCCGGCGCCAGCACTTTAAATGGCTCGCGCTCAAGTTCGTGCTCAAGCGTTTTGCCCAGGGGGGAGATAACATCCGTTAACAACAAGGTGAATGACATGCTGATCGATTGGCCCGTAAAATTTTTCTGCATATTAGCAGCAGAACCCATTGCTGCGGCAAGGGCAATTCACAGCGGAAAGACTTATACTGCGCGCCCATTTTGCCCAAGCTGGTTTTTTCCGGACCGTTAACCCCCATGACCACACCATCAACCAGGGTTGTACTCGATCTCGCCATCATCGGTGGTGGCGTTGCGGGCTTATGGTTAGCCAACCGCGCCAAAAGCGCAGGCTATTCGGTAGCGGTGTTTGAGTCCTCGACCCTGGGCGGCGGTCAAACACTGGCCTCCCAGGGCATGATCCATGGCGGCATGAAATATACGCTGGCCGGCGCATTAACCGGAGCCTCCGAGGCTATAGCGGAAATGCCCAAGCACTGGCGTGCCTGCCTTTGCGGCGAAGGCGAGGTGGATTTACGCCACACCCGCATCCTCAGTGATCATTTTTTTATGTGGTCGGGCGATGACCTGGGCAGCAAACTCACGAGCTTCCTCGCCAGCAAAATCACCCGCGGTCGCGTCGAGCCGGTAAACCCGAACCATCGCCCGCCCTTGTTGCGTCACCCACTGTTTAACGGCAGCCTTTATCGCCTGGAAGATTTGGTTGTGGACACGCCCAGCCTGGTTGCCAACCTGGCGCACAATATTGAGGGGCACTGCTTCCTGATCAACTGGGACCAGGCGCGGTTACACAAAGACCCGCAGGGCGATCTCGGCCTTGCCGTGACTACGCCCGGTTTAATCCTGGATATTCGCGCCCGGCGCTTTGCTTTCACCGCCGGTAAAGGCAATGCCCGGCTGCTGGCAAGTATCGGCCATGTGCAGCCAGCCATGCAGTTGCGCCCTTTGCAGCAAGTGATGGTCAAACACCATCACCCCTTCGATTTCTATGGCCACTGCCTGGGAACCGACACCACACCGCGCCTGACCATTTCCAGTCATCGCCTCCCCGATGGCGGCCACATCTGGTACCTGGGCGGCAGCCTGGCGGAAAAAGGCGTCAATATGGCCCCTGACGAGCTGATCGCGCTTGCCGAAGCCGAATTGCGCACGCTTATTCCCTGGATCAACCTGGAGGGCGCTGAATGGGCGACCCTGCCGATTGAACGCGCCGAACCGCTCCAACCCGGCTTTGCCCGGCCCGACAATGCCTTCCTGGAAAAAATCGAAGGTACCAATTTGCTGGTAGGTTGGCCCACCAAGCTCACCCTGGCACCCAACCTGGCCAACCAAGCCATTGCGTTACTGCGGGCAGAGGGTATACATCCCGGGCAATCCGGTGAGGGATTCGCTAAGTTACATCACGCCCTGGCTTATGCCCGGCTGGGGCAAACCCCTTGGGAACTAGCCTTCCCACCCAAAATGAGTGCCGAGGAAGCCCTCGCTTTACGCTTTAGAGAACGGGACGAACACGACGAATGATGCCGCGCAGGCGCCTTGGGCGCACCGACATAGAAATCAGCCGCTTTGGCTTGGGAACGGTAAAGTTTGGCCGCAACCAGGGCCTCAAATACCCTACGTCATTTGAACTACCGGAAGACCAGCAATTGCGCGACCTGCTGGCCTGCGCGCGCGATTTCGGGGTCAACCTGCTGGACACCGCCCCCGCCTATGGCTATAGCGAGGAGCGGCTGGGTGGCTTGCTGAAAAAAGAGCGGAAGGAGTGGGTAATCTCCACCAAGGTGGGTGAGGAATTTACCCCCGGCAAGTTTAGCAATGAAGGCCATTCCCGCTTTGATTACAGCGCCAGGCATACCCGTGCCAGTGTGGAACGTTCGCTTCGCCGTTTACGTACCGATTACCTGGACCTGGTGCTGGTGCATTCCGATGGCAATGACCTGGATATATTGACCCAAACCCCTGTCATCCCAACATTGCAACAGCTTAAACAGGAAGGCTGGATTCGCGCGTTCGGCATTTCGAGTAAAACGCTGGAAGGAAGCCTCCTGGCGGCGGACCTGTGCGATGCGGTAATGCTGGTTTACAGCGCGGATTACCCGGATGAAAAGGCCGCTATCGAAAAATCCGCACAACGGGATGTTGCGGTTTTATTAAAAAAGGTTCTCGGCAGCGGCCATATCTGCCATGATGCGCAACCTGCTGGCGACCCGATCCAGGTCGCCCTGGATTTTGCCTATGCCCACCCGGGCGTTACCAGCGCCATCCTTGGCACCGTCAATTTGCAACATTTGCGCGATAACCTGATAAAAGCATTGCGCGCACAAAAGCTGGCGTGAGATTCTACAGAGTAAATTATGAGCAGTTGGTTAGATGCCGTTAACTGGAACAGCGACGGACTGGTTCCGGCAATTGCACAGGACGCCAAAACCGGGCGTATCCTGATGATGGCCTGGATGAACCGTGATTCGCTGGAACTTTCCGCCGCGCGCGGCGAAGCAGTCTATTGGTCGCGGTCGCGCAACAAACTCTGGCACAAGGGGGAAACCTCCGGCCACATCCAGAAACTCCACGAAATCCGCCTGGATTGCGACGAAGACGTCATCGTCCTTCAAGTTGAACAGCTCGGTGGTATTGCCTGTCATACCGGACGGGAGTCCTGTTTTTATCGGATATTGAAAGACGGCCAGTGGCAAACCGTAGACCCGGTCCTGAAAGACCCCTCCGACATTTATTAACAACATCAGTAAACAGATATTTTCATGGGCAACGATATCCTTAAACAACTGACTGAAATCCTGGAGGCGCGCAAAAATAGTGCAAATCCTGATGACTCGTACGTTGCCAGCCTGCATAAAAAAGGGCTGAATAAGATTTTGGAAAAAGTCGGTGAGGAATGCACCGAAACCATCCTGGCCGCCAAGGATGCCCAGGCCAGTGGCGACAATTCTGATTTGATCTATGAAACAGCCGACCTCTGGTTCCACAGCCTGGTCATGCTGTCTCACCTCGGCGAAAACGCCGATGCGGTATTGAACGAACTGGCGCGGCGTTTTAATGTGTCTGGTCTCGATGAAAAAGCATCGCGCCCACAAGAATAATCATCCTATCCAATTTTTTGCGAGGACATCATCATGGGTATTAGCGGCATCAGTATTTGGCAATTGCTGATCGTTCTGGCCATCGTCGTTATGTTGTTTGGAACCAAACGCTTGCGCACCTTGGGCAGCGACCTCGGCAGCATGATCAAGGGTTTTAAGAATTCAATGAGCAGCGAAGAAGCGGCCAAAGCCGAGGAAGAGCAAAAGAACCTGGAGCAACAGCAGAAAGCGGCAGCGCAACAAACTGCTGAAAAAGTTGACCAGAACAACAAGGTTTAATCCGTGTTTGATATTGGTTTTACCGAACTGCTGTTGTGCCTTGTCGTTGCGCTGGTGGTAATAGGCCCCGAGCAACTGCCAGGTACCGTGCGCACGGTTGCCTTGTGGATCGGCCGACTCAAACGCAGCCTGGCGGAAACGCGCACTGAAATCGAGCGGCAGATAGGCGCGGATGATATCCGTCGCCAATTGCACAACGAAGAAATCATGCGCAATATCGAGGAAACCCGTTTGCAACTGGAAGCGTCCCTGCGTGAGCATGGGGTGCTGGATAACGACCAGCAAAACCCTATGGATGCAAACCGGGAGCACACCCCTAGCGCTGCCGATTATGGGCCACCGGAAGAACTACCGGACCATGCCCACGGCGAGGACAGTAGCCTGGACGCGCACAAGCAAACGGCTAACACAGCGGCATCTGGTAAGGTTATGCCGTCCGCTCCCCTTGGCTCGCAAGCTACGGCGGCTACCATCCAGCCCCCCCCTAATAATCAGCAAAGCCAGACCCCGGCAACGACAGTGGCGCCCCACCCCACTGGCAATACGGGCCAATAGGCTGCAGGTCAGTTAGAGATCCATGAATCGATCCGTTGAAGACGATAAAGAACAGCCATTGGTGCAACACCTGATCGAGTTGCGCAATCGCCTGTTGTATGTGATTTATTTTTTGTTAGCCATATTTGTATGCCTGTTTCCGTTCGCGACGGAGATCTATGCGGTTGTTTCCGCGCCCTTGCAGGCCGTGCTGCCCAAAGGCACAAATATGATCGCAACCGACGTGATCTCCCCCTTCCTCACGCCGCTGAAATTGACCTTTTACCTTTCGCTTTATATCGCTATCCCCTTCATCCTGTACCAGATCTGGCGGTTTATCGCCCCTGGGTTATACCAACATGAAAAAGAGTTGGCGGCTCCGCTGATGATTTCCAGTGTGGTGCTGTTTTTTAGCGGTATGGCCTTCGCGTACTTCCTGGTATTACCCATGCTCTTCGGTTTTACCATGGGTATTGAGCTGGAAGGCGTGAGTACCATGACGGACATCACCAAGTACCTGGATTTGGTGCTGCACATGTTCCTGGCTTTTGGTATTGCCTTTGAAATCCCCGTTGCCACGGTATTACTGATTTTGGCGGGTGTCGCAACCCCCGAAGGCCTGGCGGAAAAACGTCGCTACATTGTCGTCGGTTGTTTTGTGGTGGGTATGTTGTTAACACCGCCGGACGTATTCTCCCAAACACTGTTGGCGGTCCCCATGTGGATGCTGTTTGAATCCGGCCTGTTTTTCGGTCGATTGATGAAAAGGCGCAGCGAAGCGCGGATTGCCGCCGAAGAAAAAGCTAACGAACAGGATTAACCAATCCGAAACGATTAAGGCCAGCAAACGCTGGCCTTAATCGTTTTGAACCGGCATTGGGTTTCCCCGTTAAACCCTGGTAGCAAAAGCCTCCTCAAGGGTTGCCCTGTGCGCTTCAAGTTTTTTCCATCCCAACTCATGGAAGTAGAAGGCGACAGTGTTGATGGCGGGTTCGATCAACGCCAGGGCGCTGCCCACTACCACACTACCGGTCAGGGCGTAGCCGACAGTGAAGGCCACGCTGAAGTGTATAACGGCAAAGCTTGCTGTTTTGGCCATGATGAAATCCTCGTTAGAAGTCGGTGGCTGGTCAGTTATCAGCCGATGGACCCATCATAAGCAAGCGATAATCATTATCAAAGAAAATTAACCAAAACCTATCAATAGTTATTTTCTATTTAAAATCCCAGCGGGACCAGGGAAGGACGGAAAGCGCGGAATTAAAATAGCGCGGATCATGGGTTACCTCCTCTCCCACCCATTCAGGTTTTGCGAAAGGTGCGTCTTCCGCCGACAGTTCGATTTCCGCAACAACCAGGCCCTGGTTCTCGCCCAAAAACTCATCGACTTCCCATACATAACCTTCGTGGATGATGTTGCGGCGGTATTTTTCGATCAGGGGCTGCTCACAAAGCGCCAGCAGGTCGCGCGCATCCCACACAGGGATTGGATATTCAAACTCCGCCCGGCTCGCCCCGGCCGAGACACCCTTGACGGTCAGGAACGCTTCATCACCGGCGATGCGGACCCGCACCGTGCGCTCTTTGGCACGGTTCAAATACCCCTGCGAATAATAAACCGCGGGCGCCTCACGCCAGGTATCGCCGGTTACCAGGAATTTGCGTTCGATTTCAATTGCCATCAGCAGCGCCCTTTGCAGTAAATTCGGGGCGATTATCCGGCAAAGCGCGGATGAAAAAAATAAAAAAAGCCGCGCATGGACCTGCGCGGCTGAATACAAGGGCAAGGTGTTTTTAAAAAGTGTAATTGGCTCCGATATAAAAGGTGCGGCCAAACCATTGCAAGCCGCGCGTCAGTTCCTCATCAAACATGTAGCTCCTGTTGGGTTCATTGGTGAGGTTACTGATGGAAAACACGACATCCACACCATTATCGAATTTGTACGCGGCCTGGTAATCGAGCAAGGTTTCCGGGGCATAGATAATCGGCTGCAAGTTCACGTTGCGTGTTTCGCCGACAAATGAATCCTGATAGGTCGTGGACAGCCGGGTTTCAAAATTGCCGTAGCTATAAAACAGCGTGACATTCGCGGATTTTTCCACCAGTCCGGGGAACGGAAGTTCATTACCGCCCTGCAAACTTTCGACCGGGTTGACCACGCTGATTTTACTGTCCGTCAGCGAATAGCTCGCACTCACCCCCAACCCGGACCACAGCTCCGGCAGGAAATTAAATGTTTGCGTGTAGGAAATTTCCAGGCCGCGGATGTATCCGCCTTCGAGGTTGTTAATCGCGGTCGAGTAATCGCCGTTTTGGACCTCGGCCTCGACAATCAATCCGCCTTCCACCACATCCCAGGTATCGGGTACATCGAAACCGGCCGCGCGGAAATCAAAATTTTCGTAAGTAATATCCTGGATGAAGGATTTGATTTCACGGTGGTAAGCTGCAATCACAAACGCGCCATTGGTGTCCGGCATATAGTGTTCATAGGACAGGTCCACCTGGTCCGCAATAAACGGAGTGAGGAATGGCGAGGTGTTGCTGCCGAAGTTGAAATAGGGAACGTTGCCCTCAATCGATACTGAACCTTCCGAATCCGGTGCGGCGAGGCGATTGATGGGCGGGCGCGACAGTACGCGGGCAACCGCCAAACGCAATTGGTCATCCGCCGCCAGCGAATAATTCAAGTTCAGCGATGGCAAATTGTGATCGTATTTCGTGCCCAGGGTTTGGTAGGCGAAATCCGAACGGCATTCACCGGTTTCATCGCAAATTTCCTGCGCACCTTTACTTTCATCGCCGTTCACATTGAGCAGCGCCACACTGGATTGGTCGGTGCGCACATGGCGCACACCGATATTTCCGACAAGGTCGCGATTAAACACCGAGGTAGAAATATTGGCCTGCAAATAGATCGCGGTGATATTTTCGTCGATATCGGAGCGTTGCTTCATCGACCAGTCCCGCCCTTCACCCCAGCGTGCAGCGGGTTCAATGGAGCGCGGGCTGGCGGTGGGGTCCAGGTTATCCGGGGTAACCGCGGGCACCGGGCCCAACACCAGGCCGTTGGCAGCCGCTTCCCGGATAATCGCATCGCCATCAATCGCAAGGAAGGACGGGAAGTGGGAAAAATCACCCTTCCAGTTAACGACATCCGAGGTGGCGGTGGTAATCGGCAGCGACCAGTCGGTAGTGATAGTACCGTTCGCACCATCGCCGTAAACAAATACCTGGCGGCGATCCTGGTGATTGCGCTCGGAGTAACGCACGCCCGCTTCCACAGCGTTAATGACGGGTATTTCCAGTTCGTATTTCACATCAAAACGCGCGGCGCTGATCACATCGTCATTAATGCGCGGATAGCGTTCGTAATTGGTCAGGCGCAGGTTACTGACACCATTGGCATCATATTGGGTGTAATCGCGACTGAGGCTCACACTGGGGACGTTGATGCCGTCCAGTAAATAGGTGACGGATTGGTCGGTATCGCGTTCGAAAGGATCGCTATTGGCGGTCGGTGACGCCTTGGGCGTGTACAAATGCGCGCGTACCACGCCATCGGCCTGGACACCGGAGGCATCGGAGTGGGATAAGTCGAGCGACGCGGTAAGCGCGTCCTGCTTCCATTTCAGGTTCAAACCGCCCGACAGCAATTCGTTGGTTTGGGTGACGTCATTGCTGTTGATTTGCAGGTTAAGCCCCGTGGGGTTGGTATCGCCTACTTTAAATTCGCCACCGATCACCGCCTGGTTATTCCACAACACCATGTTACTGATTTCGGCGTTGCGCAAAGGCTGGATGCGGAAACCGCGCGAATAGCTGTCCGATTCAAACTTGGAGTAGAACACATCCGACTGGATGGAGAGGTTTTCCGTGGGTTCAAATTGCACCGCCGCAACATAACCATCGCGGGTTTCTTCTCCCCCGGTCTGGAAGACTTCAAACCCTTCCGCCATAAATACTTCGGTGGGGCGATTGGCAGTCGGCAAGGCATTAAAGTTTTCATCGACAATGCTGGTGCCGAGTCGCTCGTCCGGTGTTACCAGGGAATAGGGCGTTGCCTCGTAGTTATATTGTTCAAAGCGCGTTGCCGAGCGCGGCTGGACCAACCGGGCGTAGCCGAGGGCAAGGCCCAGTGTGTCGTCCATTAATTTTTTCTGGAAGGAGAGGGAGAAACGCTGGCCGTAGGGGTCGGCACCGTAAATATCGTCGGCCTGGTCATTGAAACTGCCGCGCACGCCGATGACCACCTTTTGATCCTCACCCATTTCCAGCGGGTTGGCGGTTTTCAATTCCACGCTTCCCGCCACACCGCCTTCAATCAGCGACGCCTTGGGCGACATGTAGACTTCCACCGATTGGATCAGCTCCGAGGGGAACTGGCTGAACTCCATGGCGCGGGTGCCGTTGGGCGACACCTGTTCGCGGCCATTCAGGGTGGAGAACACAAAGCCCTCGCCCATACCGCGCACCTGGATGGTACCCGCCTGGCCGCCGGAACGGGTGACGGTGATGCCCGGTACGCGACCCAGCGCGTCGGCAATGGAGACATCCGGCAAGCCGCCCAGGTCTGCGGCGGATATGGCCTGGACAACGGTATCGGCGTTGCGCTTGGTTTCAATGCTGTTTTGCAGCGAGCGGGCGTAACCCGTCACTGTGAGTTCTTCCACCAATTCCCCCGGCGTTTGCCCGGGAACATCATCCTGTGCCAGCAGGTGCGCGGGCCAGGTAGTGATGGCCAGGGTAGAGATCACCAGGGCCAGTGGTTTTACAGGGAATCTTTTCATTTTTCGTATTCTCATCTTATCCGTTTAACTATCGCGTCCGGCCCCGGCAGTGTGGGGAGCCGGTCGGGCCTGTTGAATTAATTGCCTGCCGCCACCACGGTCAGTGTGATGGCGTTGGGGCTGGAGGTATCCACCGTAAAGCGATAGTTACCGGCCTCGGGAATAGTGATCGATAAGTTGTCGTTGGAGCCCTGGATCAATTCGGCCGGCTCTCCCAGGACCACAGCCGAACCGCCAAGGTTGGGGTTGGACCAGTTGGCTTCCGCTACCTTGAATTGGTAAGTGCCTGCGGCCATGCCCAGTGTGAGCGCATACAAACCCTTGCCCTGGTAGACGAGGTGATTGGTGGCGTTGGTATCGCCCCAGCCAGCGGAGGTCACTTCACCGCGCAGGTAGATGGGCGTCGCCGCAAACAGGTCTTCGAGGAATACTTTGAGCAACGGGGCATCAGGGTTGCGCGCATCCACCACAAAGCGGTAGGTACCGGCGGTGGCCACGGTCAGGCCGATGTTGGCGGCACCTCTGGCGAGGGTCATGCTTTCGCCGGGAACAGCGGCGGTTGCCGAGCCAAAGTCCACACTGCTCCAGTCGCTGGAGGCAACCTTGAACTCGTAGCTACCCGCGGCCAGGGCGACGCCCAGGGCGTAAATACTCTCGCTCTCATAGGCCAGTAAATTACCCGTATCCGCGTTCCATTGGCTGGTGGTGACGGTACCGCGCAGGTAAACCGGTGTGCCCCTCCAGGTTTCCGCATCGACCACGCGCAGGGTCGGTGTAGTGGTGCTCGCGGACGCATCCAGTTCGAAGCGATATTCACCGGTCACCGGGAAATCAAGGCTGACATTTCCGTTATCGCCCTGGGTCAAGGTCACGGATTCGCCCAGCGCGATGGTTTGGTTGGCCCCAAGGTTCGGTGTGCTCCAATTGGCATCAGCCACCTTGAAGATCCTGCTGCCCGCAGTTACGGTCAAGACCGCGCTATAAACGCCATCGCCGTCATAGGCCATCTGGTTAACAGCGGTGGCATCCCAACCGGCGGCGGAGACCTCACCACGCACATAGATGGCCGTATCGCCGTAGGGCACCACGGTTGTTGAGCCGAGGCTTGCCGTCGCCGCAAGGCCATCGCCCTGGGCGCCGGATTGGGGTTTGACAAATACCGCTGTGGTATAGGCGGGAACAGTAAAGGTTCCGCCGCCATCGACGGCCGCATAACTGGCGGTGCGCACCGCCGGATCAGCGGAATTTTGCTGGATGCTGTGCAGCACGAAACCACTCGCTGTAGGCACCTTGGGAGCCTGGGTTACTCCAGTGCCGTTGATAACCACCACCAGGGCATCCACCGCCGGGTCCAGGTCGGGGCGGGGTTCAGTGGTTTCACCCACAGTACCCGCACCGTCATCAATACTCATCACAATCAGGCCGGCCACTTGCGATTTGCCGCCATCGTGGAAGCCCACGCGATCCATTACCTCTTCCGCCGTTTGCAAGCTGAACAATGGGCTGCCGGACGCTATCGACAGGAATTCATTAAACACGGCAGACGCCCGCGCGATGTGGCCCGGCATCGCCCGGGTATTCGGGTTGGCAAATACGGCTTTTACATAATCGTCGGTCACCCCGTCGCGCAATTCCGGCGGCAAACCCACCCCCCAGTTATTGGATTGTTTGGTGAAATCCACCGCGTTAAACCAGTCCCCGGCGTTGTAGCTGTTAGGGGACATGGACTTGGAGCGCAGCAGGTCGTTACCCATATGGATAAACGGCACCCCTTGGCTCAGCAACGGAATGGAACTGGTAAGGCTGCTGATGCGCACACGATCTTCTATCGCCAGGGTTTCGGGCAAGGCACCGGGGCGATGCATCCAATCCCACAGGGTTTCGTTATCATGCTTGTCCACATAGTTAATCGCTTCCTGCGGATCAAGGTTGTAAGCGCCCACCGTCTGGGCTTTGATCACTGTGCCCGACCGGGTTTTAAGTTTGAACTCACTGAGGTTGCCCGCCAGGCCAGCGCGAATCGCATCCACGTTTTCGCCATTGATTAACGCGAGGCGCTGCAAGGGATTGCGGATTCGGTCATTGAACGTGCCTATACCGGTTCCCGCCAGCGCCTCCTGGGTTGAGCGCTCGGCGATGCGATCACCGGAGGTGCCACCGGCGGGAGTCCAGGCTTCAGCGTAGAAATAATTATCTTCATCCACCGCCCTGACGGCGTTGTAGGCATCCACCAATACCGCTTTCGGCATATAGCCCGATTGGTCGAAGCGGAAGCCATCCACCTTGTAGTGTTGGGCCCATTGCACTACCGAATCCGCAACAAACTTGCCCATCATGCGATGCTCGGTAGCGGTATCCGGCCCTGCGAATGTGCCGGTTTCAGGCACCCCGGTGGCCGGGTTGGCGCGATAGTAATAGCCGGGAACCACTTTATCGAACACCGAATTCGCCGCTTCAACGCCGGATGAAATGGTGTGGGGATAAACCACATCCATCACCACCCGCAAACCGAGCTGATGCAAGGCCATATTCATTTCGCGCATTTCCTTCACACGCATCGCGCCCTGGGGATCGGTCGCATAACTGCCTTCCGGTGCGTTGAAATGCTGCGGGTCATAACCCCAGTTAAAGCCGTCCAGCCCGGCCATCGCAGCCACCAGCGAACGCGCCTGGCTGGATTGCGGATCAAACCCCTGCAACACACTGCGCAGGGTGGCGCCGTTGCTCACCGAACCATCGCACACACTGACTGCATTTTTGTCCGCCACTTTTTCGCATAACTCAAAGACGTAACTGTCCAGGTTCACCTGTGCGCTTATCTCTTCATTGATGCTGCTACTGTCATTGCTCGGCAACAAATGGATATGCGTCAAACCCGCATCAACCAATGAGCGCAAATGTTCGACCGGCGCAGTGTTGGTTTGCGTGAACGCCAGGTATTTACCGCGATACGCCGCCGGTGTGCTTTGGTCGTTAATACTGAAATCGCGCACATGGCCTTCATAAATAGTCATGGCCTCCGGTGATGTCACGGTAGGAATTGTGTGGTTATCCCAACCGGCGGGTTTTAAATCGGCATCATTTAAATTGATAAATTGCGAATGGCGGCCGTTGGCGGATAGGGAAACCGAATAGGGATCGGTCACTTCCAAACGCTGCACTTTTTTCGCCAGCGGATTGTAGGCAGTCACTCGGAAACGATAAAACTTGCGATCCAATTCCGCAGCGGAACCGGTGTAGCTCCACACCCCGGAATTTGCATCCCATTGCATTTCCTTCGTATCGGCAACACGCAAGGGATCGCCCGAATAAATACGCAACTCAACATTTTGTGCGGTTGGCGCCCACACCGAAACACCGACGCCATTGCTGTAATTCACACCCAACGCCGCTTCGTCCGCGTTCGGGGTTTCACCGGCGGTATAGAGTGCATCCAGCACATGGGGCAGTTGGATGCGCGTGGCGCGACCACGCTCCAGGGTCACCGTTGCACCCGCTTCATTTTCTTCGACGGAGTCATAACGGCCGAGGATTAGCAGCTCATTTTTTAATGTGCTTTTTATCGCATCGATTGAAACGGTTGCGGGCAAGTCATAGGCAAAATAATGCGTGAGATGCGGCACTAATGCCTGCTCTTCTGCGGTAAGTGCGCGCCCCGCGTTTAATGTGGCAAGCAGTTCACCGCCCTGCAAGCTGCCATCACTTCCCGGCGCCATTCCGCCGACGGCTGAATGATAGAGTTCTACGGTTTTATCCGCTGCAAATTCGCGGTTCCAAATGATGGTGCGCGGGCTGATCCAATGGGCTTCAACATCGGTAATACTTAACAAAGGACGCTCGAGCGAACATACATCGTTGATACAAATCGGAATGCTGCTCGCGCGACTGTTGCGCATATTGTCGGTATTTACGATCACCCAGGCCATGCGGTCATATTCGCCACCATCGCGCTTGATATTGACCTGCAAGTCACCGGTTTGCGCTGCGCCGCCGGGCGTCTTGATAATGAAATTACCGCAGGTGCCCAATTCGCTGGTGGGGATGACAAAGAAGGCGCCGTAATAGGGGTCATGGCGCTCACCCGGCGCACCGTCATCCTTGCTCGTTATCCCGGGACCATTGGGCCAGGTGGTGGGAATCGCATAGCTTGCACCGGTCCTGTCGGTTGCGGAACTGCCCCAACCATTGCCGCAGTCTTGCCACAAATGCAAATTGTAACTGGCGAATGCACCGAGTTTTTCGTCCGCGGTGCCATCCAGGTTTACATAGATAACCACTTCATTGGGGCCGGGCTTTCTTTCCGGCACCGGAAAATCCGGCACTACACACTCGGCACCATTGCGTACCTGCCCTTCCGGGCAAGCCGGTAATTCAAAGGGCGGGCGAGGATCGCCGCAGGTACCGTTATCCAGTATCACTTGCGGATCGCGACAGGTTGTTAATTCCGGCCTTTTATTATCCGTACCACTGCCACCACCGCATCCCGCCAACGCGAATACGGCAAACAGGGGAACAATCCCCCGCAAGATCCGCACGATTTTATTTCGCGAACTAAGGTTCATTTTTTTCTCCCGGATAATTTTTATGTTGAATTCAGGTTGAAACCGATGAGCGGTGTATGCATCACCACACGATTAACTAATGGCAAAAAATGCGGCGAAAATTTATCGTCAGTTCAGCACCCAAGGCCAGGCACCAGTTGTGTATAAAATCGAGGATTATCGTTATAAAAAATAAAATGAATGATTAAAGCCTAGTCTATGTTTGCAAATTTCCATTCGCAAACTACATACGTATGCAAAAATCCGGCGGGTAAAACCGCATTACTTGCATACGTATGCAAGGCGATAAAAGAGGAAAAAAAGTAACACTTTAATGCGGGAGGGAATGCCACCTTTCCACCACACAGATGGCCATGGAAAACCATGCCCATCTATTATTTAACGGCGCAATCACATTGCAATTGCAACAGATTCCAGGGGCGCAAGCTGGAGCGGCTCATTTAACATGACCGTTTTTCCGGAAATAATATTCAATCCCCGTCGGTATTTTCCCAGGATGTTTTTGAAGCGTGATAAATCCAGGCGTGATGCCTGTTTATTTTTATTTAACACCACCATCAACAGTTCATCCTGGTGTTGGCGAAAATAAACATAATGGCCATTTTGCGGAATATAATGCACCAGCCTTCCCATAGCGATTGCCGCACTGGTTTTGCGCCAGTTCAACAACCGTTTTAAATAGCCTTGCGCTTCTTGTTGCCGTGCGGTTAACCCCTGACCGGTAAAGGCATTCGTTTTATCACCGCTCCAGCCACCGGGAAAATCAGCACGCAGCAAACCGTCGTTGCGCACAATCGGACTGGGGACCAGTACTTCCGTACCGTAATAAAATTGCGCGATACCTCGCGTGGTTGCGCTGAACAACATAGAGGTTTTCCACAAATCCAGGTTCTCATGCAACAGTGAATAGATGCGTGACATATCATGGTTATCGGGAAACACCATTAAACCCATCGGGTCGGCGTAGACAAAATCATTGGCAATCATTTCATAGAGTTTTATCAAACCACTGGTATGACTTTCTTCCGCATTCAATACTTCCGGCATTAAATAAACTACCGGAAAGTCCATGAGGCTCGGTAAATTGGATTCGTAACCATCGCGATTCATCGCCCCTTTCTGCCAGTAAGAAAGTATATGCGGATTGGAATTCATTTCCTCACCGACAATATTCAGATATGGGTATTCATCCGTCACTGCCTTGGCCCAGCGCGCTAGAAATATTTTATCGGAATAAGCATAGGTATCTTCGCGAATACCGGAGAGATTCGCGTACTCAATCCACCAAAGCGTATTCTGGATTAAATAATTTGCGAGTAACGGATGGCGCTGGTTCATATCGGGCATGCTTTCCACAAACCAGCCATCAGTAAAACGCTGTTTATCCTCAGGCGCGGCATGTATATCCAGTACCGTCGTGTGTTGGTTGTTGGTAGGTACAAAACCGGATTGGTAATTAAGCCAATCGGATGCAGGCAAATCCTTCATCCACCAATGACCGGTACCTATGTGGTTGAGCACAATATCCTGGATTACACCTATGCCTTTTTTATTCGCGCGCTCCACCAACTTTTTATAATCTTCATTGCTACCGAAACGCGGATCAATGCGATACAAGTTCGTGGGCGAATATCCATGATAGGAATATTCCGGCTGGTTATTTTCAATCAACGGTGTCGGCCATAACATGGTAAAGCCCATGTCCGCAATATAATCCAGTTGTTGTGCAATACCTTGTATGTCTCCACCATGGCGGCCCACCGGATTATTCCGGTTTGCCGATTCGCGCATATCCGGATGTGAATCATTGTGGTTATCGCCATTGGCAAAACGATCCGGCGTTAGCAAATAAACAGCATCTTTCGCAGAGAAGCTGCGGCGCTCCGCAGATCCCGGCCGGCGTTGTTCCAGGCGATATGCAAGGGTTAATTCTTCAACACCGTCTTTCACCATACGGATACTAACCTTACCCGCTTTAGCGAGTTCCGAAATCCGCAAGTTAATAAAAAGATAATTCGGATTGGATGTGCGTTCCACTCCGACCAAAGATACTCCCCCATAATCAACTTCCGGGGTTAGCTCGGCGATATTCTTGCCATGCACCATCAACTGCAACTGCGGGTTTTTCATTCCCACCCACCAATGCAGGGGCTCCAGGTGGTCCACTTTATAACTGGCCGCCACCGCACACACCGAACAGCACAAGGCCAGCAACAGGATTAATAATTTCATAGGTTCTCCCAACTATTATTGTTAAAAACTTTAGCGACTGGATTCAGTATCCGGGACAATGGCAGCACGCGGTTTAAACCAGCGACGCCCCGGCACTTCGATATAGCGATAGGAAAAATGCGCGGAAATAATTGTCAGCGACAAAAAGACAAGGACATAAAGCAATTTGAATAAAGGCGGTAAGTGCCCGATTGCCAAAGCGGTTTTAACCAAGGGCCAGGTGAACCAGAATACAAAAAACCAAAGACCGTGGATTAGATAGATGGAATAGGAAATTGTCCCCAAATATTGTAATACCGGTTTATTTAGCAATGCACAAACACGCGCACGGTTATAAGCGGTCGCCAGCAAAAAAAGTATGAACACCGGAATGATGATCCAATCAAACCACTGGAAATGAAAAACTCCCACGATACCCAACAGCAGAGCAACAAACACTCCATCGCCCTGTAACCAGTACCGCCCCCAGCCACGCCAATAAAGTTGATAAATCCCCAAGCCAATAATAAATTCCAACAGGCAGCGCCAGAATCCGTAGTTAAAGGTTATATCCAGGGTTTTCCCTGGTAACCCATACATTAACGCAACCAAACCGGCAAAGGCGACCAGCATCGCAGGTACCACCAAACGCAAGGATTTTTTCCATAAACTGATTAACAGCACCAGGGCTGCACTGTAAGTCCACCACTCGGCACCGATAGACCAGGACACCATATTCCAGGAGAGGTACTCATGCTGGTTCATCGCGTTGGTAAAAAATAATTGCGAAGGAATTGCGCTCCAGGCGAAATAAGTTTTCCAGCTTCCATCCACAATCTGGGGGAAAAAACCGGCAATTAACGGTGTTGCTATCACCAGCAGCAACAGGGTAAACAAATGCAACGGATAGATGCGCGCAAACCTGGCCCAAAGGTATTCACTAATCGCCCCGGCTCTGTTGGGTGCTTGCAGCCTGTCGCCATAGACGTGCGCGATAATAAAACCGCTCAGCAAAAAGAAAAAATCTACCCACAGATAACCGCGGGCAATAATGCCGGTGCTGTCGCGCGGCAGCAGTGCCCCAAAATCGCGATAATAAAGGCTGACATCAATGTGGAAGAGAACAACCCAGAGCGCCGCTATACCGCGCAAGGGCGTTAAAGAATGGATGTAATGAGCTGGCTGCATAAAACGTCCCGGTGTGGTTATTCGTAGAATTCCCACAGAATAACCAAGTGGATTTTTGCCACCAACTCACTACATACGTATTCACTGTCGCGCTTAACAATTATTAATTTTTTAATTGCAAAACCAGCGATTCCAGCGGGGCCAATTTAATTCCCATCTGTGCACCCCCGCCTTGTACCCTGAGCGTTAATTGCTGTTTGCTGCCCAAACGCGATTGAAATTGATATTCCGGTTTTTCGAGTTGCCATTGCGTAACCAGGTCCGCACTTAACTGCAAATTAAATTCCCGCGCTTCGGTTGCACTGAAGTTACTGATGACCAACCATTGTTGCTGTGCGTTCCAGCGCGCGAAAGCGAACAGTTTTCCATCGTACCCCGGCGTGCGCAACCGATTCAGGCTGTGCAATTCATGGTAGCTGCCACTGAATCCGGGCTCCCTTGAGAGCTTAAGCAATTGCCGATAAAACTCGCGCAGGGATTTTTCCGCCGGCGTGGATTGTCCACCATCAAACTTGCCGCCGTTCATATAACGCTGGTGCGCAGGTACGCCAGCATAATCAAATATGCTGGTGCGCGATGCGCTGCCGAAACCGGAGTTCAAACTGGCAGCCTCACCCACTTCCTGGCCAAAATAAACCATCGTCAGTGAGCGGCTGACCAAGGCGGAAACAACCATCGCCGGTTTTGCTTTTTCCGCACTGCCTGCAAATTCCGGGCTGGCGATGCGTTGCTCATCGTGGTTTTCCAAAAAGTGCAGCATATGTTCTTCGATGTCACTCGCAGCAGCTTGCACCCTAACAATCAAATCGGTTTCCGCTCGCCCCTGGATAATGTCTTTCAACCCATCGTATAAATCCACTTTGTCATAGAGATAATCCATCTTCCCGATGTGAAGGTAATTGCGATATTCCCTGGGATTGTAAACTTCCGCCAATAAAAATGCGTTTGGATTCTGTTGCTTGATCGCTGAATTCAAATAACTCCAAAATTCCACCGGGACCATTTCCGCCATATCAAAACGGAATCCATCCACGCCTTTATCCAGCCAATACCCGGCGATTTGCCGGAATTTAACCCAGGAATCGGGAACTGATTTACCTTGCCAAAATTGCGCGTGGATTTTCGCATCATGCTGGGCATAGCTGGCCGGCAACGCGGGAAAGTCGCGACGGCCATCCGGGTGTACACCGTAATTGATTTTTACGGTTTCATACCAGTCGTCAAACCCCGGTTGCGGCAGCCGTGAACCATTACCTGTCCACTTGGCCGGGTTTTCGTAAAATTTTCCGTCGCTGAGGGGATGCGCTTCGCCGCCCAACGGGCGATAACCATTTTGTGCCACAGGGACTTTAAACGGCACACCAACCACATAATAAAAATTATTATCGCGCGCGTACTCCACGCGCGTGTCGTCCCGCGCACCAAAATCTTCAACACCCGCTGGCCGGCTAATAGAATGGTAAGCGCGCGCGACATGGTTGGGTACTATATCGATAATGACCTTCATTCCCTGCGCATGGGTACGTGCAATCAAGGCTTCAAATTCTTGCAGGCGCTTTGCCGGATCAACAGCAAGGTCGGGGTTGACGTTGTAATAATCTTTTACCGCATAGGGCGATCCCGCGCGACCTTTTACCACATCCGGGTCGTCATTACTGATTCCATACGCGCTGTAATCGCGAATAACCGCATGGTGCGGCACTCCCGTGTACCACACATGGGTTACACCCAATTCCTTGATGGATTTAAGCGCAGCCTTATCAATATCATTAAATTTTCCCACACCGTTTTCTTCAACAGTCCCCCAGGGTTTATTGGTTGTATTTTTATTGCCATACAGGCGCGTAAAAATTTGATAAACCACAGGCTTGCTTTGCATACCCGTTGTCCCCGAACCCGGTGGATGACCGATTGAAGAACAGGCCGTTAGTAAACATGCGGCGCTGCAAATTAATAATCTGGTATTCATGTTTTTTCCTGGCGAGCCATGGACAATGGTCCATGGCTATAGATTCCGCGCGATCAGGGAAGCGCTTTAAAACGAATGGCGACACCACCGCTGGTGGCTAATGTGAATTTCAACCTATCGGTGGACCGCACAATTTTTTTCTCAATCACCATATCGTAGGGATTGGTTTTCCATTCAGCGGTGGGACCATCGCGATAAATTTGTGCTTCGTATTTTTTTCCGCGCGCGAGGAAATCCAGCGGAATCCTTAACTCCCGTGAGCGCTCATCGGTAATTGCCCCTAAAAACCAATCTTCACTATTACGCTCTTGCCGCGCGATTACCGCGAAATCCCCGACTTCACCGGCGAGCGCCCTGGAAACTTCCCAATCTGTGGGCACATCCATAATGAATTGGAAACCGGGTTTAATGGTTGTGCCGTCTTTTTCCAGATAATTTTCAATTAAATCCGCTGCCATTTGTATCGGGCTGTAAATAACAACGTAGAGTGCTAATTCTTTGGCGAGTGTGGATTGCACGCGGTTCTCCGCAGCCAACCCAAAGGGCGCCAAATTAAAAATCCCCGGTGTGTAATCCATAGGTCCTGCAAGCATCCGCGTATAAGGCAACATGACGGTGTGCTCAGGAGGATTGGGCGGTGAACCCCAAGCGTTATATTCCTGGCCGCGCGCGCCCTCGCGTGCAATCCAGTTGGGGTATGTGCGGCGCAAGCCGGTATCTTTAATCGGCTCATGGGTATTGATACTGATATGGCGCTCCGCCGCTTCGGTGACTGAGCGCAGGTATTCGCCAACCATAAATTGGCCATCGTGCCATTCATTGCGCGCTATGCCGTTGTCATCGATGCGTTTGGCTTTACCGCCATCGGCAACGTAACCGGTTTTCACCTGGGTTACGCCGTGTTTTTTATAAAGGTCAAATGCACCATCCATTTGGTTTTTATAATTGGTCACCGCGCCGGATGTTTCGTGGTGGCCGATGAGGCGCACACCCTTGCTTAAACCGTAGCGGGTTATTTCGGCAATATCGAAATCCTGGTAGGGTTTAGTGAAACTGAAAATATCGCCGTTGTTATACCAATCGCCATCCCAACCTTCGTTCCAGCCCTCCACCAATACGCCGTCAAAACCATATTTTGCCGCGAAGTCCATATAGCGTTTGGTATTTGCAGTGGTTGCGCCGTGCGTTGGGCCTGAGCCCCAGGTATTGGCGCCAACGTGCATGCCCCACCAGATGCCGATATATTTACCCGGCTTTACCCAACTCACATCCCCGAGTTTATTCGGCTCGTTTAAATTCAGCACCAAACTGGAATTAATTAAACCCGCTGCGCTATCCGCTACCTGGATAGTGCGCCAGGGCGAATGGAAACCCAATCGGGTTTTTACTTTTATGCCGTCATACCAAGGTGTTAAATCCGCCTTTAATACACCATCGCGTTGCTGGTCCAGTGTCATAGCAGCGTAATCCGTCAGCGCCGCCTCATGGATGCTTAGGTGCACGCCCGATGGCAATTTCACGGTGAATGGTGTGTGTGCCCGATCCAGCGCCTTTACCGGTGTGGTGTTGTATAAAAATTCATAGCGATTCCAATTGCGCGACGGAATCCACCAGGCAATGGTTTTCCCGGGATCGGGAATAATGAATTCAGTTTTCTCATCGACAATGTCGATGGTTTTTTCACGCTTTTTACTTTTATTTTTCACCAAGCTTTTTTGGTCGGGGACTTCATAGCGAAAGCCAAGGCCATCGTTAAACAGGCGAACGCGTAGCTTGATGGTTTTGTTACCCTCGCCCGTATCCGTAAATGTTACCAGCAATTCATTATGGTGATCGCGCATTACGCGCTGCTCACCCCAGGGTTGTTCCCACGTGGAATCGTTACTGGACCTTGCCTGGTCGGCAATTTTTAAATCGCGGACAAAACCATCAATGTCTTTAAACTCCAAACCCAGGCGCGAGGGTTTTATAACTTCCTGCCCACGAAACGTCACTGAATAGGTTGGAACACCATTATCGTCCGCCAGGGTAAAACGGATTTTCCCGTCCGGCGATTGTTGTGACACGCTCGTTGCGTAGAGCGGCGCACTGGCCAGCGCCAGTGCGAGTGTAAAGATTAAATGGTTGGATTTCATTTTTTGTCGTTCTCTGCGGTAAGGTTGTGTTTATCGCAACTCAAGTACAAACGAGGACCTGGCGGGTAATGACAGGGATTTATCCAGCGTGATTTTTTTATTTCCCAATACCTCAATCGCTGTGCCGGCGCCTTCCAATAATGAATCAAAGCGCTGTAAATCCAGTGTTTTTTCTTGTTTATTTTTGTTGAGTATCACCATGACTTTTTTATCACCCAGGTAACGAAAATAAACATATATTCCATCGACAGGGGCGAAATGCTGCAATTTTCCTTGATGGATAACAGTGGATTGCTTACGCCAGTTGAGCAAGGTTTTAATAAATTGTTGCGCGTCTTTTTCTTGTGTCCCCAATCCTTTGCCGGTAAAGGCACTTTTACTGTCACCTTTCCAACCGCCGGGCATATCGGCGCGCACCGCACCGTCATCGCGTTCTTTCGGGCTGGTCAGCAGTACTTCGGAACCGTAATAGAATTGCGGGATACCGCGCATGGTTGCCATATACACCATCGCCATTTTGAACAAATCCAGATCCTCATTGAGCACCGAATAAATACGCGAGGTGTCATGGTTTTCCGGAAATATCACCAAATTAAACGGATCGGGATAAATGTGATCATTGGCGAGCGTTTCATATAAGCGGATCACCCCGGTGCCCCAGGATTCGTCTTCACTTAATGCAGTTCGCAACGCATCATGAATGGGGAAATCCATCATGCTGGTCATGTAAGGAATATGCCCACTGGGATTTTTTTTACCTTTTTGCCAATGCGCCACGATCGCGGGGTTACTGCTCCACTCCTCACCGACCATATTGAAATGCGGATATTCCTCCATAATGGTTTTCGCCCACTGCGACAGGAATTCGGTATCGGAATAACCGTAAGTGTCTTCGCGCACGCCGCTCAAGCCGGCATATTCGATCCACCAAAGGGTGTTCTGGATCAGGTACTTCGCCATGTGGGGGTTGCGCTGGTTTAAATCCGGCATGCTCGGCACAAACCAGCCGCTCACGAATAATTCCTTATCGGCGGGCGCCGCGTAAGGGTCTTGTACCACGGTGCGACGGTGGGAGGTTTCGGTGTAATTGCTTTGGAAATTCAACCAGTCCTGTTCCGGCAAATCAGCCATCCACCAATGTTTGGAACCTATATGGTTGAGCACAATATCCTGGATAACCCCAATGCCTTTTTGCCTGGCCTTGTGCACAAAATGTTTAAAATCGTCATTGGTGCCAAAGCGGGCATCGGTTAAATATAAATCGGTGGCCGCATAGCCGTGGTAGGAGTATTCGGGCTGGTTATTTTCAGTCAATGGATTGGGCCAGATTTGGGTAAACCCCATGTTCGCGATGTAATCCAAATGCTGTGTCATACCCGCGAGGTCACCCCCATGGCGGCCACCCTTAAAATCCCGCCGGGGCTGCTCGGTTAAACCGGGCACTGCATCGTTGGCCGGGTTGCCATTGGCAAACCGGTCAGGCGTAATTAAATAAATTGCATCCTTTGCACTAAATCCCTGGCGATTGGCCGAATTTTTTTCACGCGGATACAACGCATAAATGAACCGGCTTTTTTCTTCGCCATCCACCATAAAGCGGATCGGAAATTTGCCCGCTTTTGCGCTCGCGCCAATATCCAGCGTTACAAATAAATAATTGGGGCTATCGGCTTTCTCCACACCGATCACCTTAACCCCCGGATAATCAACCATCACAGCGGCGCTGCCAATGTTGTCGCCATGGGCCATCAATTCTATTTGATGGTATTTCATTCCCACCCACCAGTTGGCGGGCTCCAGGTGTTTGATCCCGTAATCCTGTGCCAGGATTTGCAGGGGAAATAATAAAAACAGGAAAATACCGCCCAGGTATTTACGCAAACTTGGGTTGACCATAGAAATCCCTCGATATAAATATTTATTTTTTGTTGTAGCGTGCCCTTATGCGGACACCGCCCTGGTTGCCGGCGTGGCCCATTGCGCCAGTTGTTGGCGATGGGGTTTAAAATTCATACCGCAGCGCTGGATAAAATTGCCGATTTTTTCCAGGTTATATTTATGTGCCAGTTCATTGCCTGGTTTCAATTGTTCCGGCGTGGGGTAGATGCCGTAACCGGCCAGCAGGCAATGCCAGGAAATACTGGGGTAATAGCAATCGATTTTCTGGCGATCCAATTCATCGCTTAAATTCTTGCCGCCGACCCAGGTATGCAATATTGCCCGCAGCGAATCGGATACTTTTTCATTGCGGCCATTTTCAACCCAGTAATCAGTATCTTTGCGCGAGTTAACACGGTAATGGCAAACAATATAATCACGTACCGCTTCAAAACGCGTATTAATACTCGCATTAAATTCGTCGCGCTTTTGGTCGGTGAATTGTCCCGCTTCATAACAATCGATAAAGCCTTGCACCGTTTCCTGCACCAAATGCAGGGCGGTGGCTTCCAATGGTTCAATAAAACCTTGCGCCAAGCCAACCGCCACACAATTTTTTGCCCAGTGTTGTTCAACACGCCCCACATTCATTTGCAAGTGCCGTGCGGCCACATCCGAATCGAGCAGGCCCAAATGCGCGCGCAGTTCGGTTTCAGCCTGGTCTTTAGTGCAGAAGTGCGATGAATATACATAACCATTGCCGACGCGACTGGTGAGCGGGATAGCCCAGGCCCAACCATACTTCAACGCCGTGGAAATAGTTTGCGACTCGATGTGTTCACCCAGGGCTGTTGGCATGACCACCGCCGAGGTATTGAACAGGTTTTCACCGAAGGATTTGAATCGTACTTTCAACGTTTTTTGAATCAGTAATCCGGCAAACCCTGAACAATCAATAAAAATATCACCGGCAATCGTTTCGCCGGCTTCGGTAGTTACGCTGGCAATTTCACCCTGCGCATTGAGGTTTACCTGGTTAACGGTGGCCTCCCTATGGATCACACCGCGACTGACCGCTTTGCGGCCCAGGAATTTTCCCAGCAAGGTGGAATCAAAGTGATAGCCGTAATTAATTTCAAACGGAAAATTTTCGCTGGCGACGGGTGCCAGCTTTTGTTTGGCCAGGTAACTGGCCAGAAAAAAATGATCGGGATGGCCCTCGACATCAATACCCTTGCGGCGCACAAAACTGTTATGGAAAAAGCCGGGGGCGGTGTAATCATCCGGCTGGGCGGGAAAGGGATGGAAATAACTGGTGAAACCGGGAATTACCGACCAATTGCGAAAACTGATACCCGCTTTATAGGTCGCATTGCATTCCGGCATCCACTCCGCTTCTTCGATGCCGAGTGAATCCATAAATCCCTTTAATTGCGGCGTTGAACCTTCCCCGACACCGATGATGCCAATTTGGGGAGATTCCAGCAGGCAAATATCAGCGCAGGATTTACCCCAGCGGGCAACCAGTAAATTTGCTGCCATCCAGCCTGCGGTACCGCCACCGACTATGATTATTTTCTTTTTTCCAGGAGCTTGGGGATTCATCATTTTTATCTCTTTGCATAGCTCTATTCAGCGACATCCGTCGATGGGTTTTGCTTTCCAGTATAGATGGCTCACTGACCTACCCGCTGAATAAAAAAGCCGCTGACAAATGACTTGCAGCGGCTTTTTTTACCAACCGGCAAGGTTACCGGCTGTACACAGAACCCATTAAAACTTATAACCAACACCGAAGAAATATTGGCGACCAAAGTATTTCACTTCGCCCACTGCGTTGTCCGAACCATAATTACTGGTATTGGGTTCATCGGTCAGGTTATTGACTTGCAGATACAGGTCAACACCGTTATCAAACGCGTAGGAAACCTGCGCATCCACCACCGTGTAGGCATCGGCAATCTGGAATGAAGTGCCGCCCGGTGTCGCACCCGCGTAGGTGTATTCATCGCGATAACGCGCGTTCACATTCGCACTGAAATTACCGATATCCCAGAAAAGCGTGGTGCTCCACACATTTTCCGACAGGCCTGGCAAAGGCAGGCTCAGGTCATCGAAGTTAGCACCGCCATCCACGGAGGTTTCACTTTCGGTGTAGGCGTAACTGGCGGTCAAACCCAGGCCGGAAAATACACCGGGCAACTGATCGAAAGTTTGGGTGTAGGCCAGTTCCAAACCGCGGATGTAACCACCCTGGTCATTGTTGCGTACAGTTTGGTATTGGCCTTCAACAGTGCCTGCCGGGGCTTCGATACCGATTTCCGACCAATCAATTTCGCCTTCGTTGTAGGTAATACTTTCGATGAGTGACTCGATGTCTTTGTAGAACACCGCAACAGTGGCGGCACCACCATTGTCAAAATAATGCTCATAGGACAAATCGAATTGATCCGCGCGGAATGGGTCGAGGTTCGGGTTACCTTTGGACCATACGTTGTAGCGTGGGCTCACACCGTCATTGGCAATATCAATCCAGGAACCCGCACCGCCACGCAATTGGTACACCGGTGGGCGGCCCATTACTTTTGCCGCAGCGAAACGAATCTGGTCTGCATCGGTGATAGCAAAATTCAGGTTGATCGACGGCAATACATCGGTGTATTCAGGGCCGTACTTGATGTGTTGATAATCGTTGCGCACCACACCGTCATCGTCGGCAATCGCATCACCTTCGCCTTCACGCACTTGTTGGATGCCCACTGATTTGGTATCTGTTTCGACCACACGCACACCGAGGTTACCGGTCACTGGAATCCCGCCAACTTCAGTATCCAGGTTCGCCATCAGGTAATAGGCAAAAACTTCTTCCTGTACTTCACCGCTTTCAATCAATGTCCAGTTGTGGCTCCAGGTTTTCTTGGCTTTGTACACCTCGGGGCTACCGAAAATGTTGTTGGCGATACCCACCATATCCAGCTTCAGGTAGCTGCCATATTGGGCGAGCGAGCCGCCGTAATTCTCCACCGTCACATAACCATCAAGTTCATGCGGTGTGCAGGGAACACCGCTGGTGTTGAATTCGCAGGATTGGTCAACGATAGCGCCGTCAACCACCTGGCGACTTTGCCCTTCGCGCTGGCCATAACGGAAAGTACCGCGATCATCGGTAAAGGTGCGGTCTGACCAACGGAAACCCGCTTCAATAGACGAAATGCCTGCGGCTTCAACTTCGTATTTGAAATCGATCTTGGCACTGTCCAGTTCATCGGTGTATTCGTGCGGGAATTGTTCCCACTCGGACAAACGCATGTAACTGAGGTCGGTGTAGTCGGTGGTGAAACTCACTGTCGGCGGATCACCGGCATTGTTCATAAAGGTGTAACCCTGGCCGGACCTTTCCCTCCAGGTTTGCACGGTTGTGCCATCGCTCAAGGTGCCCGTGCCGTATTCATAGGCGTGCATGGTGGCAATACGGTCCATACGGGTCTTATCACCGGTACTGCGCGCAAGGTCAACAACCACGGAAGCCTTGTCATTGATTTGCCAATCGGTTTTAAAGCCAAAACTTTCCGTGTCGGATTCAGTGGACTGGTCTTCGGTACGCATTTCAATCCACGGGCCGACAAGGCCGGTTTGCAACACGGTACCGCCCACCACAAAACCGTTTTCAACGGTGGCATTGGTCAGGCTGTAGGTGTCCGCATTGCGATGCAAACCTTCCAGGGTGAAACCGTATTTTTGGTCTTCGGATTCAAAATCGGATTTGAAATAATCAAACTGGAAATTCAAATTTTCGCTGGGCTCGAATACCAGCGTCCCCATCAAACCATTACGGGTATCCGTTCCGGAACCGGCGCGGAATTGGAAGCCGTTCATGATTTTTTCTTCAGTTCCATCGCCATTCACATCGCGCGGGCTGGCGTAGGGGAAAGTGATGGATTCTTCGGCGTTGTTGGGTTGATCCAAACGCGCATACCCCAAACCTACACCGATAGTGTCATCCGCAAATTTTCCCTGATAGGAAAAGCTTACACGGCTGCCGTATTCATCAGCGCCCACGTTGGACGCTGCATCGTTATAGGAGCCGCGCACATTCGCCTGGAAATTATGTTCATTTTGCGCTTCCAGCGGATTGGCAGTTTTCAGTTCTACAGTACCTGCCACGCCACCTTCAATCAGGGAGGCTTTAGGCGATTTGTAAATCGCTGCCTGGGTAATTAATTCGGAGGGATATTGGTCAAACGAAATCCAGCGGCTCCCGGCGGTGTAACCGGAGGTACTGGCTTGCTCGCGACCATTCAAACTGGTTTGAACGAAGTCGCCGTTCATACCGCGAATATTTAATTGCGAGGACTGGCCGGAATCACGGACTGTAGTAACACCCGGCATACGGCCCAGGGCGTCAGCGATGGATACATCCGGCAAGGAACCCAAATCACCGGCATCAATAACTTCAACAACCTGGTCAGCATTGCGCTTGGCCTCTACGGAATTAAGAATAGAGCTGCGAAATCCAGTGACCGTTACTTCTTCAATTTCTTGCGCGGCCTGCCCTTGTTGCGCATAAACCGTTTGTGAACCCGCAACCATCGCCATCGTAGTGGCCAGCGCGAGCATGTGATTGAACGTGTGTTTTCTCATGATTTTTCTCTCCGCGGAGGTGTAGCTTTTATTGTTAGCCCGGTGCGTAAATAATGTTCCTTTAAACGCAACTGCCTTGAACAGAATGGTTCTGTCGTTGAAATGATGGTAGGCCCTCACAGGCGACTCCCACAATAGAATGCATACGTATTCAACGGAGCGCATACGTATGCATTCGCATCCCACGCCGAACCCGGCTAACAATCGATGAATTGTCAGGTGTAAGCCTAGTTGATTAATTTCTTCAATCCAGCGATTTAAAAACGGAAATCACATAACGATTTTTTTTATAAGCAGGTATCGAAATAATGCGGGGCATTGCGATTCATTTAAGCGACACAACTGTAGAAATTAGTTGCATCAATTGCGCTGCTATTAACTTATCAGGCATAAAAAAAGGGGGTGAAAGATCACCCCGGAGACTAGGACTAACGACAGGACGAGCAAAAACGGATTACATTATTCGCGCAAAAAATGCCGAATAGGCAGCTATGGAAATGGTGTTGATATCGCCATCAACGGAGCAAAAGCCCTGGCCTTTTATTTCAGCAAGCGAATATTGGGTATCAAGGTGGATAACCGTGGCGGCATCGGAAAAATTAAAACCACACAATAAACGCTCATCACCGTATTGGCGCATAAAAACCAGGTAACCTTGCGCATCAGCGATGAATTTTATATCGCCCCATCGCAATGCCGGTTGCTGTTTGCGCCAACGCATAAAGCTGCGATAGGCATTGAGGATTGAATCAGCATTATCGTCCTGCAAGCTCACCGCCATTTTTTTGTGCACGGCGGGAATCGGCAACCAGGCTGCCACGTCGGAAAAGCCGGCATAGTTATCAGTGTGGTTCCAGGGCATGGGCGTGCGGCAACCATCGCGACCTTTAAAACGCGGCCAAAAGGTAATGCCATAGGGATCTTGTAATTGGTGCTGCTGGATTTCCGCTTCCGGCAATCCCAATTCCTCACCCTGGTAAGAGCAAATACTGCCGCGCAGGGATAACAGCATCGCATTCAAGGTTTTTGCGAGTTGCGGCGATTGTTCTTTACCGCCCCAGCGCGACATAAAACGCACAACATCATGATTGCCAATCGCCCAACACGGCCAACCTTCTGACAATTTACTTTCCAGGGTTTCCACTGTTTCGCGAATGTAACTGCCGGATAATGTTTCCACCAGCAATTCAAAACTGTAGGCCATGTGCAAGCGTGAGTTACCGCTGGTGTATTCCGCCATGGTTTTAAGTGAATCATCCGCCGAAATTTCACCGAGGGTCACAGTGCCGGGGTAACGGTCCATTAATACGCGCAAGGCTTCAAGGAATGCGAGGTTTTCCGGGCGGGTATTGTCATAAATGTGTTTTTGGAACGCATAGGGATTATCCACTGAAAACCCGCGCCCCTTGCGCTCTGCTTCCGGCTTTACCGGATTGGAGCGCAATTCCCTATCGTGATAACAAAAATTAATGGCATCCAACCGCAAGCCATCCACGCCACGCTTTAGCCAGAATTCCACTTCATCCAGAATTTGTTGGCGCACCGCGTCGCAGTGGTAATTTAAATCCGGCTGGGATTTTAAAAAATTGTGCAGGTAATACTGGCAACGACGCGGTTCCCATTCCCATGCGGAGCCGCCGAAAATGGCAAGCCAATTATTGGGCGGCGTGCCATCGGGATTGGGATCGGCCCATATATACCAATCCGCTTTGGGGTTAGTGCGCGACTCGCGGCTTTCCTGGAACCAGGCGTGTTGATCGGACGTGTGGCTCAATACCTGGTCAATAATGATCTTGATATCGCGGTCGTGCGCTTTTGCAATTAATTCATCAAAATCCGCCAGGGTTCCGAATATTGGATCTATATCGCGATAATCACTGATGTCATAACCAAAATCTTTCATCGGTGATTTGAAAAATGGCGAAACCCAGATCGCATCCACACCAAGGCTTGCGATGTAGTCGAGCTTGCTGATAATTCCAGGGATATCACCTATGCCATCGTTATTGGCATCCATCAAACTGCGTGGATATACCTGGTATACCACTGCACCACGCCACCAGGGAGTCGTTGTCATTGCGGGAATCTCTAACTTTATTGATTTGTTATCTAACAAAAATGAACGGTTCCGTAAACTGGCATACCAGTTCAAAACAGTAATAGCACCATACGCCAGCCTTTTTTTTTCGCCAAGTGGCTACATACGTATGCAAATATACATGCCGTCGTTTTACCTGAAAAATTCCCCGAATACGTATGCAAAATCCAACCGGCGCCCGCCTGCTTTGTCGGCTAAGCTTGACTGCATACGTATGCAAACTGAATACGTATGCACGCGCTTGAGTTGAGTCTAGCCAAGGCCTATGGTGACGAAATAGTCATTTCTGCTATCGCCAAATTTGCTTATAGCGAAAATGCCGAACGAAACAATAAATAAGTTGCATTAAATTAGCTGCATTACGAATAGCTGTATTCACAAGTAGCGCATTCCCCGAGGTCACGCATGAGAAAAACAATCCTGGCATTAATGATCGGTGGCGCTGTGCTCGCCGGTTGCGCAAAAAAAACCACCCTCGATACCTCAGCTCCCGGTGCGCCAGGAAAACCTTCACTCTGGTCCTATTCAGGCAAAACCGGTATTGGGACCTCCTATGAAAAATATACCGACGATGGTTATAGCGATTCAGGTAGCACCGGAACCCTATCCAAAGTTTGGTTTTCCGTTGCGCAGGGTGTATTAACCGAGACCATGTATGGCTTGATACACGAAGCGCAGTTGCAGGAGCTGCAATTTTTTATCCAGGGCAGTGACTTCCTTGACGAGGAAAAACGAGACACCATTTCAACCATTGATTATCTGCATAAGGATTCACAGGGCCGCCCCCTATCCCTTGCCTATAAAATTGTGAATAAAGATAAGGATGGAAAATATGAAATTGAAAAACATATTTTTACCGATCCGGATTCACAGGCATTAATGATGCGTGTGCGGTTTCACGCCTTGGCCGAAGGCGTTACGCCTTATATGTATGTCAATCCAGCTATTGCGAATACCGGCAGCAATGATTCCGCTTTCTATACGGACAATACCTGGACTGCAACGGAAGGCGGCACCAGTATGAGCCTGAAAACCAACGCCCCTGTGGTAAACAGCACGCTCGGTTTTGAAGGTGTTTCCGATGGCATAACCGACCTGAAACAACATGGATCACTGACCAAAACTTATTTAACCACCGGAAAAAAACCGGGCAATGTAGCCTTTACCCTGCAATTAAATACATTGGGGAAAAATGAAACCGCGCAATGGGATGTGGTACTGGGTTTTGGAAAATCCCCCGATGACAGCAAAGCGGTTGCCGAAAAAACCCTCGCCAGGGGCTACGACAAAGTACTCGCCCATTACCTGGGTGATGGCGACGCAATAGGCTGGCAGGATTTTTTGCAATCATTACCCGCGCTGGAAAAATTATCAGCAACTGCCACCGATGGCGGGAAACTGCTTTACACAAGTGCGATGGTATTAAAAGCACAGGAAGATAAAACCCATGCGGGTGCTTTTATTGCCTCCCTGTCCAATCCATGGGGCGATATTAAATCCGCGGAAAAACCGGCCACGGGTTACAAGGCCGTATGGCCGCGCGATTTTTACCAGGTTGCTATGGCCATGCTCGCATTGGGTGATACCGAATCACCACGCGTTGCGTTTGAATACCTGGAAAAAGTACAAGCCGGGCCCAACACACCGGGTTATACCGGCACGCCCGGTTGGTTCCTGCAAAAAACCCATGTGGATGGTGAAATTGAATGGGTGGGCGTGCAATTGGATCAAACTGCCATGCCCATCATGCTCGGCTGGCGATTATGGAAAGAAGGGGTGCTGAACGATACTGAAATTAATCATTGGTATAACAAAATGCTTAAACCCGCCGCCAACTTCCTGGTGGATGGTGGCCCGGTTAAGATTTTATGGAACAACCATATAATCAAGCCACCGTTCACGCAGCAGGAACGCTGGGAAGAGCAGCAAGGTTTTTCACCATCGACCACGGCGGCAATAATTGCCGGATTGGTTTCCGCCGCTGATATTGCCAAACACCTTGGCGATGCGGAAGCGGCGCAAGGTTATCTCGCCGCCGCCGATAAATACTCCGACGAATTGGACACTGTTTATTTCACCACCCGGGGTTCCCTCACCGGTGAACATGGCAACGGCCATTACTTCTTGCGGATCAACGCCAACCGGGATGCCAATGACCATTCGCCGCTGGACGAACGCAATGGCCAAACCATTAGCGATGAATCCCTGGTTATTGATGGCGGGTTCCTGGAATTGGTTCGCTACGGCGTGCGCGCCGCCACCGATGAAAAAATCCTGGAAACCCTGCCGGAGTATGACAATTTAAAATTGCCTGATTCGCTCCGCACCAAATATGAATTCAGCTTCGCCGGTGTTGAGGGCACCTTCCCCGGCTGGCGTCGCTACGGCATTGATGGTTATGGTGAAGACATCGCAACAGGCGCTGGCTATGCCGCCATTAATGACACCAGCACCAAAGGCCAACGCGGGCGGGTATGGCCCTTCTTTACCGGCGAGCGAGGTCACTACGAACTACAATTGGCGAAAGCCAACAATAACCTTGATATTGAAAAACTGCGCAATACCTATGTCAAAGCGATGGAATTGTTTGCCAATGAAGGAATGATGTTGCCTGAACAGGTTTGGGATGGGGTCGGTAATAATTCCGTCTACGAATATGCACCGGGTGAAGGGACCAACTCAGCAACGCCACTGGCATGGACACATGCGGAATACATCAAGTTACTGCGCAGCCTGAGCGATACCAATGTTTGGGACCGCAATACGAGCACCAAGGCGCGTTATACGAAGTGAATTCGCTATTTGAAATAATCAATAGGAAACAAACGTCCCGTTTTCAAAAAAACCTGGAAACGGGATTTGTTTTGCATGACCACATAAAATAATTTTTGCTTACAACACAGGCGACGCACAATGAAACAACCGTCACTCCCCTTCTGGCAGGTCTGGAATGTCAGCTTTGGCTTCCTGGGAGTCCAATTGGGTTTTGCATTACAAAATGCCAACGTCAGCCGTGTACTCTCCGATCTCGGCGCCGACCTGCATTCACTCTCGCTTTTCTGGTTAGCGGCACCGATCATGGGACTCATTGTGCAGCCGATTGTCGGCGCCGCGTCTGATCGCACCTGGAGCCGCATTGGCCGCCGTCGCCCTTACATCCTTGGCGGCGCGATTGCAGCGGCATTGGGCATGTTGCTTATGCCCAATGCCCCGTTATTTGTTTCGCTAATGGCGCCCATGCTATTTGGTGGCTTGATGCTCGCATTAATGGACGGTGCATTTAATGTAACCATGCAGCCCTTTCGCGCGCTGGTTGCCGATATGGTGCCCAATGAACAACGCACATTGGGTTATTCCATACAGGCATTGCTCATTAACATCGGCGCGGTGATCGGCTCCATATTACCTTTCCTCCTCACCAACGTAATCGGGCTGGATAACACCGCGGCCAAAGGCGAGGTCGCACCTACGGTTACCTGGGCTTTTTACATAGGCGCTAGCGCGTTATTGGGCACCGTGCTCTGGACTGTCATTCGCACCAGGGAATACGCCCCTGACGATTACAACCGTTACAAGGGATTAATCGCCGCCGCACCGCTGCCAAAACAATCCATTGCGCAACGACTGGGAAATTTTTGGCAATTATTTATCGACATGCCCAAGACCATGCGCCAACTGGCTGTGGTGCAATTTTTTTCCTGGTTCTCGTTATTTATTATGTGGGTTTACACCACCCCGGCAATTACCCAATACATTTGGGGTATAGATGCGAAATGGTTTGATGCGGATTATTTGCACTCGCTAAATGAAATACCGCCTGAAATCGCTGCCGCAAAAGGGGCCGCCGGTGATTGGGTCGGAATCATTTTCGCGGCTTATTCGCTCTTCGCCGCGATTTTTTCGGTGTTCCTGACGCGAATCGCCAACCGCTTTGGGCGGAAACTGACGTATTCCTTGTCGTTATTGGCCGGTGGTTTGGGCTACATCAGTTTTTTGCTGTTTCAAAATGCGGACATAGTGCAGGTAAATCTATTGATTACCCGGGTAAATGTTCCCGAAGGTGCACTGGATTTATTAATTCCCATGATCGGGGTCGGTATCGCCTGGGCCGCCATACTCGCCATGCCCTACGCAATTTTGTCCAGCTCGCTTCCCGCAGACAAAACCGGCGTTTACATGGGGATTTTTAATTTTACGATCGCGGCTCCGCAAATTGTATCCGGCCTGGTTGCCGGGCAAATATTGAAATACCTATTCCACAATGAGGCGATATACATCATTGTGCTTGCCGGGGTTTGTATGATGCTGGGTGCGGTTTCAGTAATATTTGTGGAGGACAAAGAAAAGGACTAATACTTTCCGCAAAAAGGGCAGGAATTATTTTAACGTTGCCCCGCAAGAGCCACGCACCATTAATTTTGCGGGCAACAACATGGATTCAGGCTTTTCACCGGCAACCAGTTTTAATAAGTTTTCCACTAATAATTCACCCGCCAACAAGGTGTCTTGTTGTACCGTTGTTAAGGGCGGGTGCGTGTAGGAGGCCATGGGAATATCATCAAATCCCATGACCGCCACTTCCTGCGGTACACGCAGCCCTGCTTCTTCCAATGCTTTGATTGCGCCAATCGCAATCAAATCACTCGCACCAAAAATTGCATCGAAGCTTGCACGGCGCTGCAGTAATTTTAAGGTGGCCTTATAGCCCTCTTCCTCAGAAGTTTCCGCAGCAACTTGTAATTGCGGGTTAGCTTCCATGCCCGCCTCTTGCAGCGCCTTGCAGAAGCCGTGATAGCGGTCCGCAAATTCGGGGCTGTGCTCTGAAACATCACCGAGGAACGCAATATTTTTCCTGCCCAATGCAATCAAATGCCTGGCCGCCAGATAGGCGCTGTTGAAATTGTCGCAACCGATGGAAATACCCGGCTGCCCTTCCAGCACGGGTCCCCAGGTAATAAAGTGCGCACCGACTTGCGTCAGGTAGGTAAGCTTTTTAACAAAACTTTCGTAGTCACCGTAACCGAGGAAAATAATTCCATCCGCGCGGTTTGCGTCTTCGTAATCGGCGTGCCAGTCTTCACTGAATTGCTGGAAGGAGATCAATAAATCAAACCCGCGCCTGGCAGTTGCGCGCGTAATACTACCGAGCATGGAAAGGAAAAACGGATTGATTAATGAATTGCCGGTACCATGGTCCTCGCACAAGAGTAACGCAATGGTTTTGGTTTGTTGCGACCGCAAACTGCTCGCGTTTTTATCCACTTTGTAATTCAATTCGCGTGCGATTTGTTGCACTTTAAGGCGGGTTTCTTCGTTGACCAGGGGGCTATTACGCAACGCGCGCGAGACAGTGGATTGGGAAACACCCGCGCGATAGGCAATATCAAAGGAAGTGGTTTTATCGTCTTTCACGCTTGTGACCCTCGCTGTACGCATTTGTTGTAATTGTTGTTGTAATGGGAGAGATACTACATCACCCCTTATTTTACGTACAGCCGAGCGCCAACATTCAGGGATTTCGGCGCACCATACCCGTGGGCCGGCAACCGAAATCCCCACAGCGGCCCCAACCGGTTCACTGCGCGAGGTTTAAGCCCTTTTTAAATTATCGATTTATATTTCCTGATACCGGCCAACATCAATCCGCCGAGGAGAAACAAACCCAAACCGGGAGACTCAGGCACCGCAACCGGATTCATTTTGCTGTCGATCCAGCCCAGGAAGCTGCTAACCCGCGTAGAACCATAAGCGTCGCCGTAACCCCAAATGCCATCTTGATTAAAGTCGCCGCCAAATGAATGAACCCCGGCCAAATAAGTTTGGGTTCCTTCCTCTATGAAAACACCACCGCCCGAATCGCCCGGCGCAGCCATAATTTCCAACACGCTGGCGAGATTATCAAAGCTGAAATCCGGGTAATCAAACAAATTGAATGACGGGTCCTGGGGATGATCAAAATCGGCCCATATAATTTGATCACCCTGGCCCTCCAACGACCAGAGGTCATCCACTATATTGGTGCCGCCTCGCTTCTGGTAATCGGCGGCGACATCGCCGGTTAAGCCATTCCCGGTTCGACCGAAACCTATACTGGCCATATCGTGCAACCACTCATCGCGACCCCGGTATAGCCTTGCCGGTTCCACATCCAGGTCGGATTCAAAACGCATTAATCCGATATCCCAACCGGCAGCCAAACTGTCATCGGAAAATTTCTCGTGCGCAACCCAGGATGTTGCCTCGAAAAAACGCCAGCCATTTTCATCAGGTAACAGGAAGGACATATCCACCGCATCATCCACACAATGGCCTGCGGTCAATACCCAGTTCTTATGTATGGCTGTTCCGCTACAGGTGTAGGATGCTTCCGGTGTATCAAATACTATTAAGCCCACGCCCTGGTATGCGGAGCTATTCCCGAATCCGGTGTACCAGGAGTCCGGCGTATCATGGCGAATGATTCCCGCCGATACCGGCAAACTCAATGCAGCGACTAAACAACTTACAATAATTTTCATAATAAACTCCTTTGAATACCGGGCGCGAACCTGGCGGCGAATGATTCCGACGAAATATAAATGACCCTGGCTCCCTTTGACAGCGATCCACAGCAATGCTCCGCATAACACGCGACAGTTTTTTATCCATATGCCTCACACGCCGGCACAAATAAAAAAAGCCGCGGTAAATACCGCGGCTTTTTCAATGGCAAAAAAATATTCGTTACACTTCGCGCAATGCTGCGGCAACCGGTAAACGCGCTGCGCGAATTGCGGGAAAAAAGCCGCCGATGAACCCAATCACTGTGGCGAACATAACTCCCTGCACCAATAAATCCGGCGTGACCGCAAAATCGAAAACAACCTGGCTAAAACTCGCAAAATTCAGCGTCGATACGGTGTAGCCGTTAAACACAAAATAAACAATGACAGAACCAATGATACCGCCGGTGATAGCCAGGACTAACGATTCCACCAGTGTAGAAATAGCGACCGGCGTTGCGCCAAAACCCAACGCACGCAATGTGGCGATTTCGCGGGTGCGGTTGGATACCGAGGTATACATCGTATTTACCGCGCCAAATATCGCGCCTAACGCCATGAGCATCGCCAGGGGATAACCAATCATCTTGATGAATTTACTTAAGGGTTCCGATTGTTCGGCGAGGTATTCTGTTTCGCGCTTCACATCCAGGTTTAATTTGGGGTCAGCGGCAATCGCCTCTTTAAATGCAGCAAAACCATTCTTGTCTTCCAACTTTACACGCACGATTTGGTAGCTGTTGCCGCGCCTGTAGGCATTTTGCAAAATCTTGGCGTCGCACCAAATCTCTGACTCGGCCAAGCCGCCACCGGATTCGAAAACCCCTACGACATTCCATTCGGTTTGCCCGAATTTAACCACAGAACCCACGTTTAAATTAGCAAATTGGGTTTGTGCGCCGCGCCCCACAATGAGTTCATTTTTCCCGGGCTCAAAATTCCGGCCTTCGACAATGTTGAATTGCTTGCGCACGGAAAATGCCATGGGTTCAACACCCCGCAAAGGCGCATTGGCGCTAGCATCCTTGTTACGCATGGGCACATCCACGATGACAAATAATTCCGGTGAACTTAGCGGTTGGCCATCTTGTTTGGCAATACCCGGCAAATTTGCAATTAACTGGGTTTGATCGTATCCCAGGCCGCTATTCATTTCGGTCGTAGCGCCGGCACGCAGCAACATCAATACATCATCGGAGCCGGCATTCACCATAGTGCGCTGGAAACCGCTGGCCATGGAGAGTACGCCGATAAACACCCCCACAACGCAGGCCACACCAAAAACAGCTACCGATGAAGTTCCCATACGCTGCGGCAAATTGCGCAGGTTCATCAGGGTAATCAATATAATTTGGGCAATTCCATTAAACATGATTAGCGTCTCCGTAATGCAGCGACAATGTTTAACTGCAAACCTTGCAACGCCGGGATAAAGCCGGTGAGCAAGCCGAATAAACACATAAGCCCCACGCCCGCCAACATCGTGCCTGTAGACAGGTTTAATCCAGGCAAGGTTGAGGCCATGGCGGTTGCGGCACCGCCGATGAATATTTTTGCGAGCAATAGCCCTGCAACACCCCCAATAAATGAAACGACGACGGCTTCCATTAACACCATTAACATAACGGCGACATCAGAGAAACCCAGCGTTTTCAGTATGGCCAGTTCAGGGATACGCTCGCGAAATGATTGCGCCATGGTATTACCGGCTACCAATAGCATGGTGAAAAACACCGCCCCCAAAATCAGCGTGGTAATTAATCCTATGTCACCGAATTGTTTGGCAAAGGATTTAGCGAATTCTTTTTCGCTGCTGGTTTTTGTTTCGGCCGGGGAATTCGCAAATAACGCGTCTATAGTCGTTGCTACCTGTACGGATTGCTTTGGATCTTTAACACGGATAATCAACCAGCCCAAGGTACCTTTCGCATATTGTCGCGCTTCATCAAAATAATCGTAATGCATCAACATGCTATTGGTATCGGCACTTTTACTTTTGGTTTCGTAAATACCTTCAATTACAAACTCCCAAGTGGTGCTGCCATCTTCGCGCGGGAATAACCCGACCAAAGGGATACGATCACCGATTTTCCATTTAAACCTGTCCACCAACCCCTTACCGATAACGACGCCCACACGATTCTTTTTCCAGGCTTGCATGTGTTCTTCAGGCAAGCTGACCATGTCCTTATAGATTTCAAAATAATCGTCCGCAATTACCGGAAATTGTGGAAATTGGTTTTTAGGGTCCTGGTAATAACCACCGAACCAATTGGCGGAGGTTGCCTTATCAACCCCGTCAAGCCCCTGGATTTTTCCGAGATAGGCTTCAGGCAGGGGTTGTATCAACGAAATCTTATTAATACTGATCAGCCGGTCTTCACCGGCAATTTCCGCGCCCTGGTCAAACGCGGCGGCAAGGCTGCGCAACAAACCAAATAGCAGGAACGCCACCATAATCGATAGCAACGTCAAAATGGTGCGGGCTTTTTTACGCCCCAAATTACTTAATAAAAATTGCAGGTAGTACATGATCAATGTCCCCCGCTATGCTCATTGGTAACCAGCGAGCCTTTGTCCATGTGCCATGTGTGGCGAGCATGGTCAGCAGCGCGCGGGTCGTGGGTAACCATAATGATGGTTTTTTGTTGCTGCTGGTTGAGGGTTTGCAACAATACGAGGATTTCATCCGCCGTCGCACGATCCAAATCACCGGTGGGCTCATCACACAACAGTAAATCCGGGTCACTGACTAGCGCGCGCGCAATGGCAACACGCTGCTCCTGTCCGCCCGACAATTCGCTGGGATAATGCTTGGCGCGGTTGGATAATCCGACCAGTTCCAACGCGGCCGCAACATGCGCCTTGCGCTGCTTGCTGCTGAGATTGGTAAGCAGCAGCGGCAATTCCACATTTTTTTCGGCGGTTAGCACCGGCATCAAATTATAGAATTGGAAAATAAAACCGACGTGACGCGCCCGCCATTTAGTGAGCTGGGAAGCGGACATTTGATCGAGCCGCTGGCCGCCAATCATTAATTCACCGGCAGTAGGCGAATCCAGTCCACCCAATAAATTTAATAAGGTTGTTTTACCTGAACCCGATGGCCCCATTAACGCCAGGAAGTCACCGCGATAAATATCCAGGTTCAAACCCGCCAGCACTTTTACTTGCTCCTTACCTTTTTTATAGGCCTTGCTAATACCTTTTAATTGTACGAGTAATTCACCAGTGTGGACTTGGGATTCAAGCGCAGTCATAGATCCTCCAGGAAGTTAGACCAGCAAAAAAAGGAAACGCTTTTAATGGATAATGTGGAACAAAATAAAACAGGGAAATAGATTTTATTGTTATTTAACCTCCTGCCTGTTCATGGCAGGAGGGATTAACCGCGAAGCGGTCTATTGCAGCTCTACCCGGGAACCGTCTTTTAATTCCGGCGTGACTTCCACTACAAAGTCTTCCCCGGGGCGCAGGCCACTGTCGATATAAATATTGTTACCGTAACTGGCGTTCAGCGTGACCTTGCGCAATTCCGCAATTCCATCCTTCACCACAAAAATAAATTTATCTTCGCCTTCATTGCGCACCGCGCTAATCGGTACGCGCACACCCAATGGCTCCTTGGGTTTTTCCCCGGCTATCGGTTCCGCATTCAGGAACGCAACCTTTACGCCCATGTCCGGTAAAATGCGCGGGTCGCTTACCTGGAAACCGATACGTACTTTTACGGTGGCTTTCTGGCGGTCTGCTGCCGGGATAATTGCAATTACCTTCGCGGGGATTTTCCATTCCGGATATGCCTCCAGTACCGCCTGCACAAATTGATCGACACGCACGCGCTGGATGTAGGATTCGTTGACATCCACCTCAATTTCCAGCGAAGCCATATCGACCAGGGTGCAAATACCGGTACGGGTAAAACCACCGCCCGCTGAAATGGGTGAAATCATTTCACCGGGTTGTGAATCCTTGCTGATAACAACGCCGGCGAAAGGCGCGCGTAATACCAGGTCATCAAGATTTTGCTGCTGCAATGCCAGGCGTTTTTCGCTGACCTGCACCTCGGCTTCACGTGCCGCCAATTGCGCGCGTAGCGATTCAAAATCCGCACGGGCTTTATCCAGCGTTGCGGCGCTGACCAATTGGCGCCTGGCTAATTCGGTGTTGCGTTCGAGCGTGAGCCTGGCCTCGGTCAAACGGGCCCGGCTTTCCGCGACCAGGGTTTTTGCCGAGCGCAATTCCGCTTTGCTTAACTCAACGGATTTCAACATGTTGGAATCGTCCAGGCGCGCGACAATCTGGTCCTTTTCCACTTGCTGGCCTTCTTCGATATAGATTTCCGCCACGCGCCCGGTGACTTTTGAAGACACAGTCGAGGTGCGGCGCGCCACTACATAACCCGTTGCATCCAATACCGTGGCCGAAGAGGGATCGGGCACGGCCATGCGCGCCATTTCCAGTTTTACTTTTACCGGCGCCGGATCATTAAAAAAACCAATTCCCAACACGATTGCCAAGAGCGCGGCACCGCCGCCAATCCATAATAATTTTTTGTTGTCGCCCGCCGACGGCTGGTCCCGATCTATACGTAGTTGCGATAAAAGGTCTTCTTTATTAGTCACAGTGCGCTTGCCCTTGTTTGTGGTTTTATCCGGAGCTATGTCCGAGCGCTGCATTATCACGCAAGATTCAGGCCTGAGCCTAGCAGTTTTAGAGGGAGCCTATGGGTCGCAGAAGGCCCGCGCTTCCCCTGCTACTGTCCCGACCGTCAATAGCATAGGGCGCAGGCACTCCCGGGTAAAACCATGATTGTCACCCAGTGGCTATGACAATTATCAGCAACGCTTACAGCGCCGGTTTAAAGCCAGCCATTTCCTTCGGCAATATGGGATTCTCAAGGTCGATGCGAGTGCGCCCGGCAAGGTTCAAGTGGGCGAGCGCAGGACCGTAATAGCGGTTAAACAGTTTATCCAGCTCGCCATTCGCCGCAATGGTTTGCAAGCCCTTCGTCACCCGCTCCGCTAACGCGGGTTCGTCCGGGTTTACATAAAACACCAGGGGAAATGGGTAGTACACCAGCAACGAGGGTTCGATCATTAATTTGCCGGATTTTGCGGCGCGCTCGGTAAACACACCGCCAATTTCATTCGCACCAAAGGTTACATAATCAAATTCGTTATCCTCCAGGCGCCGGAATAAATCATCGAAACTTCCCTTTTCCACCACGGAATAACCATTGTGGCGAAACAATCCGGCATCAGCCCAGGTCGCCGGTATTCCCATGCGCAGTTTTTTTAAGTCGCCGGCGGACCGAATCGCCGCGAATTTTTGCGCATCCGCCTTGCGCACAATCAAAATGCGGTATCCCAAAATCCCCTTCATCAACGGCAAGGGAATTAATATTTTTTGTTCATTCGCCAGCTTCCGGTTACCCGCTACCGTGCCAAAAATATCGAAGCCTTTGCGGAATATGCCGGCTTCATCCTCGGCGCGGGGATAATCCGTACGATCCTCCCGCAACGTCCAGGGTCCGTGTGTTTGCCCGGTTGCCGCCAGCGCGGCCTCCAGTACCTCGCGCTCATATTCCTGGCGCGATTGGGTTTTGTTGCCGTTCCAAAGCGCCACTTCGGTGTCGGCTGCAACGGTTTTCGTTTTCGGGAGCCCGGTTGAAGCATTTGCCGCAGCCCCGCACGCGACAATGCCGAAGAAAACCAGGAAGTGTAATTGCGCCAGGATTCGCGCGGTGGATTGTGGGTTGAACATACCTATGACCTCGTCAATTATTATGGCGATTGTTGCTCGCGTATCGCCTTGCGCCCATGCACGCGAGGGTTCCAATCATAGCAGCCAAATCGATCCTGTCCCCAAGGCAACCCCTTTATTAGCGCTACCGGAGGCATGAATTACGCGCCAACGCGCAACATTTAACGCCAATCTCGGATTTGTGCAGCCCTATCTGCACCATTCAGCAATCCATAGGCACATAATAAGCCGAGCATGTCACAGTTCAGGCTAACTCTGTTTTATCAGCGCGCGAAATGGCCGGTAAAATAACCCGGAAAATCAGGGAGCGAATGCGACCAATCCTGCAAGATCGACCCACACAATGCGCCCACCTGGCTCAATTGAAAGGAGATTTTTTGTGAACAGCCTCTTCACTGCCGATGTTAAATACACACAAGATAATCGCTCCATGCGTGTGGAAACAGCCTTGGGAAAGGATGTATTCCTGTTGCGGCGATTGCAGGCAAGCGAATCTTTTTCGCAGCTTTTTACGATTAATATCGACCTGCTATCCCATGAAAGTAATATCCGGGCCGAGGATATTGTCGGCAGCCACGTAGCCTTGTTTATCGGCACCGAGGGTACCCCGCGCCCGCTCAATGGTTTCGTTAAGGCATTCGCCTACACCGGCCTGGAGAAACGCGGGTTCTATAGCTATAAAGCCGAACTGGTGCCCTGGTTCTGGTTCCTGGATAAACGCACCAACTGCCGCGTTTTCCAAAACCAAACGGTTCAAAAAATTATTGAAACCATTTTTACCGAGTTGGGGTTCTATGATTTCAATTTCACCCTTATCGAAAATCACCAGCCCCTCGAATATTGCGTGCAGTACCAGGAATCAGACTTCCATTTCATCAGCCGTTTGCTGGAACAGGAAGGTTTGTTTTATTTCTTTGAGCACAAACCCGACAAACACATACTGACCATTACCGATAACGGCTCCACGTTTGTTTTCCTGGATGAAAAAAATATCGAGCACAGCTCCGGCAGCCGCAGTAAATTCTACCTGGATAAGTGGCAACATCGATTCCAGTATTGCTCGGGCGCCTTTGCACAAACGGATTACAATTTCGAGAACGCCAACCTTTCGCTGCTGACAGAGATCCCTACCTCAATTAAATTGGCCAACAATAGCGCCCTGGAGCGGTTTGAATTTCCCGGTAATTACAACGAGAGCCAACGCGGGCAAAACCTCACCCGTATCCGTATGCAACAGGAAGAAGCGGGCTACCAGGTGGTGCAAGCCGGCGGGAATTTCCATCGCCTTGAAGTTGGCAAAAAATTCAGGTTACTTTCCGATGAAGCGCGTGCCGATGATAAAAAAACATTTGTAATTTCGGAAATTATCCACGAGGCCTTTGAGGGCAGTTACCTCGATGAGGGAGAGGAGGATGCGCCTTCCAGCTACCAAAACCATTTTGTATGTTTCCCCGAGGAAGTCATCTACCGTCCGCCGCTTAAAACCGGCAAACCAAGGATCGATGGGGTGCAAACCGCGGTTGTCGTCGGCCCGCCCGGCGATGAGATTTATACCGATAAATATGGCCGTATAAAATTGCAGTTCCACTGGGACAGGTACGGCGAAAAAAATGAAAGCAGCTCTTGCTGGGTACGCGTTGCCACCCTGTGGGCCGGCAATAAATGGGGCACATTGAATATTCCCCGTATCGGCCAGGAAGTGGTGGTCACATTTGTCAATGGCGACCCGGACCAGCCATTAGTCATCGGTAGCGTTTATAACAGCACCCATATGCCGCCGGTAGCGTTACCGGCGGGAAAAAATTATGCGGGCATGAAATCAAAAACGGTTAAAGGCGATGTCGGCGGTTCCAATGAATTTTCACTGGATGACACCGGTGATTCGCAACAAGTTAAGCTCCACGCAAAAAAGGATTACAACACGACTGTTGGCAATAATCTTTCATCGTCCACCGTTGGCAACGCAACTTACAATGTTGATGGCGATAACTCGTCAACCGTGGGTGGAAATGCCTCACTCAGTGTGCAAGGCAACGAAAGCGCGAGCGTACAAGGCAACCAGGATTCGACAGTGCAAGGCAACCGCACCTTCACTACCGCCGGAAATAAAACAGAGAACACCAGCGGCAATGCTGAATCCACCATCGGAGCCAATGAAAGTCGCAATGTCGCAAGCAACCAGGATGTAAGTATCGGCTCAAACCAATCCATTAATGTGGGAGCCAACCAAACCTGCAATATAGGCGCGAACCAGCAAACCATTGTGAGCGGCAACCAGGCAGTCTCCGTCACTGGTAACCAGGAAATCAGTGCACTCGCGCAAAATGTTTCCATCTCCACCACTGCCACCACATCGGCGTTATCCATTGCCATGAATGGGCAATCGCAAATTGCGCTAGCCGTGGGCGGCACCAGCATCACTATCGATCCGACAGGCATAACCTTATCCATGGGTGCCAGCTCGGTAAAAATTGATGCAACCGGTGTATCCGTCATGGGCCCGCTGGTCAAATTAAATTAATCCGGCTGAAAGATGGAATACTCATGAGTACATCCAACCCCATCCAGCGCGAACTGGAAAAACTGGACGAACAATGGGAAGAATTTATCGGCAGCAAGCTGCCCATATTGCGTTGGTATTTTTCCCCGGATGACATTGAGCTGGGCTTGGGCTTTGTTAAAACCCGGGAACAACTGGATGAAAAAAATCCGGAATTATTTATTCATTTGCATTCCGAATTTATTTCCGCGGAAACCTTTAGTTTTACCCTGGCGGAAGAAATGAACCAAATGATTGAAGAGGGAATAGCGGACGCCATACTTGAGGAGGAGGAATCACAGGCACCCGCAAAAACGGAGCATGCGTGGAACAAACCGGATCTAGGCGATTCGCGTACAGGCTATAACGCACTATTCCGTAGTTGCCTGAAAACACTGGAAGCTTTCGGGGAGTATATCCATTACCTGGTGGTAATTATCACACCTGCCGCCATTAAAAACACACAGGAATATACCCAATGGTGGAGCCATTGTTGTGACATCAATTTGCGTTATCGTTGGCCTGATAATTTAAAGCTGGTTTTTTTTGACACCCACCCGCAATCCCCATTGGCCCGGCTCGCGCAAGACAAACCACAGCACTTGCACAGCTTGAACGCGCCGGTAGATATGAATGCGGCAATCCAGGCAGTCCTGCAAGAAGCTGACGATGGCTCACCCAATGCGCTCTTTCGCAACATCACCGTCAACCTGCAACGCGCTATCGGCAAACAAGATAAACCGACGATGGAAAAATTGGCGGCGGCAGCTATTGCACTCGCAGAAGAACACCGTTGGCTGGATATGTGGGTAGTAACGCTGTTAACACGTGCGGCTGGTTATTTGGGGTTGCAAGCCTACGACGCCGCACTCATTGATTATCGCGCGGCTCAACACATCGCCACGCAAGGAGAACAGGAAAATATTCCCGGCTGCGATAAATTACGTTTGCAATCTATGATTTGCGAAGGCACCTGCCTGTTCAGCGCAGGGCGTTTTGAAGAAGCTGCCAATGCTTACGCGAAAGGCGCACAACTCGGTGAGGCACAACAGGACCCACTCATGACACTCGAAGGCTGGCGCATGGCCAGTTTTTGCATGGAGCGTGCCGGCTATAAAAAAGCGGCGTGGGATTACGGCATGAAAGCGCTTGAGGCCGGCAGCAACATGGATGAGCAACAACGTGCGCAATCCACCCTACCGTTTTTAGGGCAAGCACTGCTACGTATTAGCCCCAACGGCGATATTGATCAGCATATCAACCAACGTTTTAATGAACTGTTAGGTGAAGGCTGGCTGGAGCACGCCGAGGCAATGGCATGCTGATCAGCAAACACTTCGACCCTGTACTCGGTATCGATATCCACCTGCTGGTCATTCCACCCGCAGGGCCCGTGCCTATTCCCCATCCACACATCGCGTTAATTTTTGATGTGATTGATTACGTACCGATTTTAGGTGCAACCGTAAAAGTCGGCGGCTTGCCGCGCTCGACCGCCGGCACCGCGGGCCGGCCGGTTCCCCACATTCCCATGGGCGGCCCGTTTGTAAAGCCGCCCATGAATGAAGATGAAATCTTTATGGGTTCCCTCACCGTCCTCGCTGACGGTGGCCCCTTAAGTTTCACTGCATTGCCCACACTCAGTTGCCACGACATCGGCATGATCGCCCCGCCACGCAAAAAGAAACCGAAAAAATCCTTCGGCATGGTTTTGCCCACCAGTGTGGTCATTGCAATTCCGCTGGGTATGCCTGTTATGGTGGGCGGTGGCCCCACCATCGATATGATGGGCCTGGCCATGATGGGCGGCTTTGCGGCGTTGGGCGGTGCCTTTAAAAAATTGCGCAAGGCACAGAAGAAAAGCAAACGCATCAAAAAAATGTCCGATGCGATTCACAAGCGCGCCAGTAAAGCGATGGACAAACTAGGCGTGCCGCCGAATATGCGCAACAAGGTGCATAAAGGCATTTGTACCGTGACCGGCCACCCGGTGGATGTCGCCACCGGCAAAATGTTTACCGATCACGTTGACTTTTCCCTGCCGGGCCCGCTGCCACTGGTATGGGAGCGCACCTGGTACAGCACTTCGGTCTACGATGGCCCGCTCGGCCACGGCTGGCATCACAGCTACGATGTGAAACTCTGTGAGCTGGACAATGCGGTGGCGGTGCGCCTGGCGGACGGGCGCTCTGTCGCCTTCCCGGCACTGGATATCAACGAAACCTGTTTTGATCGCCAGGAACGCTTAACCCTGTTTCGCGATGAACAGGGTTATGCGCTGGATACCAGCGACAGGAAGCGTTATCGCTTCACCCCTTTTCAGGGGCAAAGCGACAACCAGTTACTCACATCGCTCTCGCAAACAACCAGCGGTGCTGCCATTCATTTTTATTACAACGACAAAGGCCAGTTGAACCAGATCATCGACAGCGGTGGCCGGCTGATCCAGCTCAGCTACACCGACGATAACCGCATCCATAAAATCTTTTTACCGGAGCCCGAATCCAACCTTACCCGCGATCACACCAGCCCCGCACTTTTCTGCGCGGTTGAGCATCACTATCGCAACGGGATGCTGGTCCAGGTTGACGATGCGTTGCAACAACCGCTGCGGTATCACTACGACCATACATTGCTCATCAAGGAAACCTTCCGCAGCGGCCTGAGTTTTTATTTTGAATACGATGGCCTTGACCACAACGCGCGTTGCTTAAGGACCTGGGGGGATGATGGAATTTATTATCGCGACTTGCATTATGACGATGCGAATAACATCACCCACGTACGTGATTCACGCGGAAATATTACCGTTTACCACCACAATGGTGTGTTGCCCCATAAAATCATTGATCCGTTAAAAAATACCAATTTGATTGAATACAATGAGTATTCACAAATTGTTTGCGAGACCAATCCGCTTGGGTATAAAACCCGTTATGAATACGATGCTCGGGGGAATAATACGGCCATCACAAGTGCGGATGGGATATCCAGAAAGTTTCTGTTCGACGAGCGCGACAACCTCATTGAAGTTATTGATAAGGTGGGGAACAGCTGGCGATACACGTATGATGAGACTGATCAGCTCGCAATCAAGTCCGATCCACTGGGCAACAAACTACGCTTTGAATACCACCACGGCTTGCTCTGTGTGGTGGAGGACCCTAATAACAATCCGGTTTTTTTTAAATACGATCAAAACTCCAACCTCCGCAGTATTTCCGACGGCAGTAATGATCAGTTGGTCCATGAATATGACGCGCTCGGAAATTTATTAGCCGCTAAAGATAATCGTGGTAATACACGTCGCTTTTACTATGACAAGTTAAATCGCATTACCAAAATTGATGAGGCCGACGGCAACCATCGTGTTTTTACCTATGATGCAGGTGATAACATTATTCATGCCCGCGACCAGCAATACGAGGTATCGATGCAATATCGCGGCATGGGCCGGATGGTTTCGCGCTCCCAAGCCGGAACCACGGTTAAATTTGAATATGATCGCGAAGAGCAATTGATCGCTATTATCAATGAGCATGGCCGAGCCTACCAGTTCGAGTGGAATGCCAACGACCAGCTGATTGCCGAATCGGGTTTTGATGGCCTTATTCGCCAATTCATTAAAGACCCGGCTGGCCGGACTATCCGCATCAATCGTCCGAATCAACGCTACTCATCATTTACTTACGATACGCTGGACAGAGTCACACAGGTTTGTCACAGCGACGGTTCGATAAAAAGCTTCAAATACCGCGCCGACGGCGAACTGCTAGAGGCCGCTAATGACTCAACAACACTCAGCTGGGAATTGGATCAATTAGGGCGAATCACCAAAGAGCACCAGGGCGAATTCTGGGTAGCCTCCGAATACGACGCCTTGGGTTATCGCACACGCGTACAATCATCCCTCGGCCTCGACCAAAGAATCGAACGCAACGGGCGTGGCGATGTATTGAAAATTTCCACCGGTGTGGATCAATTCGAAGCTATTTTCCAACGCGATAACCAAGGACTGGAAATACAACGAAGTTTACCCGGTGGCATTCAAAGCCGCTGGGCACGCGACAAACTGGGCCGTCCTACCCGTCACGAAATCCATCAGGGTAAAAGTGTTTACAGCAGCAAAAATTATGTTTGGGGATTAAATCATCGCTTACTCAAATTAATCGATTCATTAGATCGAGAAACCCTATTCCAACACGATGCGCTGGGGAATTTATTATCCGCCCGCTATAGCGATAACACGTTTGATTTACGTGTACCCGATGCTGTCGGAAATTTATTTAAAACTGTACAGAAAAAGGATCGCGAATACGGTCCAGCCGGACAGCTACTCGCCGTCCACTCCCATAAAGGCACCGTACGCTACGAATATGATGCAGAAGGTAATCTCATTCGCAAAATAGAACCGGGCGATAAAACCTGGCGCTATGAATGGAATGGCGAAGGCATGATGTCGAAAGTCATTCGGCCGGATGGCAAACATATTACCTTTGAATACGATGCGCTTGGGCGCCGCATTCGAAAAAGTATCGATAACAAAATTACGCGCTGGGTATGGGACGGCCATAATCCGCTCCATGAGTGGGTAGAATATAAAATCGACCCTACCGAAGCGCAATTATTAGCACAGTTGCGAACCAAGGCTGAAGACATCGCAGTAAGTCAACGCCTTGCGGTGCTGCAACAAGTAGAACCGCAAGGCCCGCCGAGAAAATTTAACCAAGGCACAAAAGATCAGCCGATTACATGGCTATTTGAGCCAGACAGCTTTGCACCAATGGCAAAGCTAATAGGTGATGAGCATTATTCAATAATCACCGATCATCTCGGCACACCAAATATTATTTTCGATAAAGGCGGGATACAGGTTTGGTCAGCTAGCGTTAGTGTGTGGGGCGAACTACACAACCTGCGCGGCGAAAAAGATTTTTGTCCTTTCCGATTTCCTGGTCAATACGAAGACAGCGAAACCGGTTTATATTACAACCGCTTCAGGTACTTTGACCCGGAGGCGGGGCAATATACGAGCCAGGATCCGATTGCGCTTGTTGGCGGCATGGCTCCGTATGCCTACGTGTCCGATTCGACAACGTGGTTCGACCCACTCGGACTCAGTTGTAAAAATGATTGGAACACTTTCCAAAGAAACACTGCGGGACATTTCGCAAGCAGGGCAGATGCGGCTGCAGCTTATCGCAAAATGAAAGCGGCGCAGGCCATGCCGAATGGTTCCAGACCACATCCCTCCACGTATTTGCCAAGCTCTTATATTGATGCACATTTAGCCAAGTTTTCTCCCGGGGCTTCATATATTGCCCCCAAATGGGCGCTCGATAAATTTGGTAGGGATCCGGTGGGTAGAGCAGACGGACAATTTGTAATGTCCAAAACTCAAATGGATGATATGTTAAAACGGACTAATGGGGATATCGGACAAATTGAAAATGAACTTGGCATACCAGCGGGCAGTTGGAGTGGAACCGAAATGGTAGTCATCGAAGTACCCAATCCATCAGCACATAACATCCGCATGCCAACAGGAAATGAAAGCGGTGCAAATTCGTTATGGCTAGCCGGTGGCAAATTGCCGACTGGTCATGATGAAGCTGTAATTGACGCTATTCCAGCAGGCTCTTATAAAGAAATGAGCATTCCTGACGCAACGAAAGAGGCGATGAAAAAACCATGAGCATAGTTTTCCAAAAATCCTACGCCTATCTTTTAATAACTCACGGTAACTCCTGGTATGTGACGTTTTTTACTGGTGGACCTGTTGAATTGGATATTTGCGTTAAGCTAACTGACGATGAAATCAAACTGGTAAAGAATGATCAAAAAGCCTTGGAGCAATTAATTGCCAGATTCAACGCTGATCATTCTTTATTTGCAGGCAGGCGAATCATTCCATCGATTACCAGCTGATATGAAATTTGAAGATTTATTTATCTCCCCATTAGAACGATTTAGTATCGGTATAGAAGAAAATTCAGGCGAATACTATATTTCGATTCCTGTTAGAAACTCGATGGCGGAGTACAGTGAATACTATCGTATCCCCGCTGAGTTATACGAAGAGTATAAAACCGATTTGAGCAAATTGATCGTGATAGTGAATGAATGCCGTAATCGATTGCGTGATGAGGATCTTATCTTAAAGCCGGGCAGAGACCGTGGCGAGCCAATTTAATGCGTGTCGAGTGGGTAAGCGTTTTTGATGAGTCGAGGATCAATATAGATTTGACTGCTCTATTGATTTAACGGCGCAGCTATTCATACGCATCAGCGAAATAATTTCGATAGCTGCAGGGGTTAATTGTCGGCGCAAGCATTTCGCGAATGCGCCAGGAAAAATATCAATATTTTTATTAAATAAATCATTTCAAAAGGCTGAAATTTAACGCGTTTTTTTAAGGATGGGCAAGTATGTTAATCAGCAAACACTTCGACCCTGTACTCGGTATCGATATCCACCTGCTGGTCATTCCACCCGCAGGGCCCGTGCCTATTCCCCATCCACACATCGCGTTAATTTTTGATGTGATTGATTACGTACCGATTTTAGGTGCAACCGTAAAAGTCGGCGGCTTGCCGCGCTCGACCGCCGGCACCGCGGGCCGGCCGGTTCCCCACATTCCCATGGGCGGCCCGTTTGTAAAGCCGCCCATGAATGAAGATGAAATCTTTATGGGTTCCCTCACCGTCCTCGCTGACGGTGGCCCCTTAAGTTTCACTGCATTGCCCACACTCAGTTGCCACGACATCGGCATGATCGCCCCGCCACGCAAAAAGAAACCGAAAAAATCCTTCGGCATGGTTTTGCCCACCAGTGTGGTCATTGCAATTCCGCTGGGTATGCCTGTTATGGTGGGCGGTGGCCCCACCATCGATATGATGGGCCTGGCCATGATGGGCGGCTTTGCGGCGTTGGGCGGTGCCTTTAAAAAATTGCGCAAGGCACAGAAGAAAAGCAAACGCATCAAAAAAATGTCCGATGCGATTCACAAGCGCGCCAGTAAAGCGATGGACAAACTAGGCGTGCCGCCGAATATGCGCAACAAGGTGCATAAAGGCATTTGTACCGTGACCGGCCACCCGGTGGATGTCGCCACCGGCAAAATGTTTACCGATCACGTTGACTTTTCCCTGCCGGGCCCGCTGCCACTGGTATGGGAGCGCACCTGGTACAGCACTTCGGTCTACGATGGCCCGCTCGGCCACGGCTGGCATCACAGCTACGATGTGAAACTCTGTGAGCTGGACAATGCGGTGGCGGTGCGCCTGGCGGACGGGCGCTCTGTCGCCTTCCCGGCACTGGATATCAACGAAACCTGTTTTGATCGCCAGGAACGCTTAACCCTGTTTCGCGATGAACAGGGTTATGCGCTGGATACCAGCGACAGGAAGCGTTATCGCTTCACCCCTTTTCAGGGGCAAAGCGACAACCAGTTACTCACATCGCTCTCGCAAACAACCAGCGGTGCTGCCATTCATTTTTATTACAACGACAAAGGCCAGTTGAACCAGATCATCGACAGCGGTGGCCGGCTGATCCAGCTCAGCTACACCGACGATAACCGCATCCATAAAATCTTTTTACCGGAGCCCGAATCCAACCTTACCCGCGATCACACCAGCCCCGCACTTTTCTGCGCGGTTGAGCATCACTATCGCAACGGGATGCTGGTCCAGGTTGACGATGCGTTGCAACAACCGCTGCGGTATCACTACGACCATACATTGCTCATCAAGGAAACCTTCCGCAGTGGCCTGAGTTTTTATTTTGAATACGATGGCCTTGACCACAACGCGCGCTGTTTAAGGACCTGGGGGGATGATGGAATTTATTATCGCGAGCTTCGCTATGACATTGAAAATAATATTACCTGGGCAAAGAATTCGTTCGGGCACGTAACGACTTATTATCACAATGGGGTTTTACCGCACCGTATTGTTGATCCGTTAAATCATGCGAGCCTGACGGAATACAACGAATACTACGAAGTTATTTGCGAGACGAATGAGCTGGGATATAAAACGCGGTATGAATATGATGAACGCGGGAATAAAACCAAGCTTATTAGTCCGGATGGCTCGAGCATTAGCCTCACATACGACGCAAAAGATAACCTCACCGAAGCCATCGATAAACTTGGCAACCCATGGCGCTACCGTTATAACGACCATGGGGAATTAATTGGTAAAACTGATCCGCTCAACCACAAAATCACCTTTGTCCATGAAGGTGGCTTGCTGCGCACCATCACCGATAGCGCCGGCACAGTCATACAACTCAGCTACGACCAAAACGCAAATCTCGTGGTCATCTCCGACGGCAGGGGCGATGAACTGGTCCAGCAATACGATGCATTAGGCAACTTACTCAGCGTTCGGGATGGCCGTAATAATCTTAAGCGTTTCTATTATGACAAATTAGAACGTGTTATCTGTATTGACGAGCCAGACGGCAATCGCCGTTTATTCCGCTACGATGCAGGCAATAACCTCATTCATGCGAAAGATGAGCAATACGAGGTCGCGATGGACTATATCGGCATGGGCCGGCTAGCCTCGCGCACCCAGGCGGGCACCACCATTCGCTTTGAATACGATCGCGAAGAGCAGCTCATCGCTATCAGCAATGAACATGGCCGCGTATACCAATTTGAACGGGATGCCAACGCAGAGTTAATTCGCGAATCCGGTTTTGATGGACTTATCCGTGAATTCATAAAAGACCCGGCGGGTCGCACTGTCCGTATCAATCGACCTGACTCACGCTATACGGTATTTAATTACGATAGCCTTGATCGTATCACCCAGGCGTATCACAGCGATGGTGCGCACACGATTTTTAAATACCGTGAGGATGATGAACTGATTGAAGCGAGAAATGATGCAATTGCCTTGCGCTGGGAATTGGATCCCCTCGGGCAGATTCTTAAAGAATTCCAGGGGGACCACTGGGTTGCGTCGGAATATGATGCACAGGGCCTACGCATTCGCATTACCTCATCATTGGGGTTAAACCAACTCATCAGCCGCAATATCAGTGGTGATGTGGTCAAGGTTGCCGCCATCGACCATCAATTCGAAGCTTTGTTTGAGCGCGATCAACAAGGTTTTGAAATTCAGCGCAGCCTACCTGGCGGTATCCGAAGCCGATGGACACGCGACAAATTAGGTCGCCCGACCAAGCATGAAATTTTTAACGGCAAGCATGCCCATGGCAGTAAAACTTATTTGTGGGGTTTAAATGATCGCTTAATCAAATTGATCGACTCACTCAATCGCGAGACAGTTTTCCAGCACGATGCACTGGGTAATTTAATCTCGGCACGTTACAGCGATAATACCTTCGAGCTGCGCATGCCGGATGCGGTAGGCAACCTTTTCAAAGCCACCCAGTGTAATGATCGCGAATACGGTCCTGCGGGGCAGCTCCTGGCAGTGCGTTCAAGCAAAGGCACCACTCATTATCAATACGATGCCGAAGGCAACCTCATTCGCAAGATTGAGCCGAACAATCGAACCTGGTGTTACGAATGGAATGATGCGGGCCATATGGCCAGGGTGGTCAGGCCCGACGGAAAAGAAGTACGCTTTAAATACGACCCGTTGGGGCGACGTATTCTAAAAACCTTCGGCAACAAAACTACCTTCTGGGTGTGGGATGGCAATAATCCGCTGCATGAATGGGTTGAATATAAAACTGGAATTGCAACCGCTGATCAGCCATTTGCACATTTGCAAAACAGGGCGGACGACATCGCCATCAACCAGCGTCTCGCATTGCTGCAACAAATTGACCCGCAAGGTCCGCCGAAAATATTTAATGAAGGATCAAAAGAAACACCCATAACCTGGCTGTTCGAACCTGATGCTTTCGCCCCCATGGCAAAACTTGTGGGTGATGAGCACTTTTCGATTATTACGGATCACCTCGGCACCCCGAACCTTGTCTTCGACAAACATGGAAACCAGGTCTGGTCCGCCGATATCAGTGTTTGGGGCGAACTTCGCAACCTCAAAGGCGACCGGAACTTTTGTCCGTTCCGCTTTCCAGGCCAATACGAGGACACAGAAACGGGGCTGTATTACAACCGCTTCCGGTATTTCGATCCTGAAACCGGGCATTACACAAGCCAGGACCCAATCCGTCTAGAGGGAGGCATGACCTTATACGGTTATGTTGAAGATCCGCTCACCTGGCTGGATTTGTTTGGGCTAAAGAGGGCGCCAGCTTCCCTGCCAAACGAACCGGGAATTTATATCATCACAAATGGCAACAAGACGTATGTAGGCAGTGCCGGAATTGGTAAGCAAGGCATGTTCGATCGAGTATCATCCTCAGAGCATGCAAAAGCACAGGGTTTGCTTAATAAGCCTGGCACAAAGGTCCAATTTGTACGAGTAGACTTGGGAAAGGCTACCAGTCGCAGTGATCGAAATAATATTTTAAGGTTTTATGAGGCAAGGGAATTCGAAAAATCCAAAAACGCCGGCCAGACAATGTTGAATGGTGATAAAGTCCAATCAACTAAAAAGAAAGCGCATGCCGAAGCCCTTATTAAGAAACATGGTGCATCAGCAAGAAGTCGAAGAACCACATGCAAAGGATAAACATATGTCCAAAAATATTAGCCTTTTGAAAGGTAAGGTTGTTATTGAAGGTAAGCTTTCAGAACTAGAGCAAGAGTTTCTGATTGAAAAATATCAATCGAAAAAAGTATTTGAATTGTGGAGGACACAACTTAAGTCACTTACATTTTTAAAGGATTTACGAAAGATGGAAAGCCTTAGCCTGATTAATACCAAAGTCGAAGATCCACAGGCATTGTCTGAAATAGGCTCGCTTAAAAACCTGTTTCTTAATGAATTCAAACCCGGCTCAGGCTGGAATTTTTTAGCAAATCTGTCCCAGATTGAAGAGTTACAAATCCTTAATACCCGAGGAGAGCTGGCCCTTCCTGATCTTCAAAAGCTTGATCATTTAAAAACATTCCGCATCTGGGGATGTAAAGGGTTTGCTGATATATCGATACTTAAAAATACACCTAACCTGGAGGAAATAGAACTTGTCGATACAGGCTTGACACCGGAAAAATTATTACCTCTTTTAGAAAAGCCGTCGGTTAAATACTTGAGTTCATCGTTTAATACAAAAAAAGATAACGAATTATTTCAGGAGTATTTGGATAGGTATGGCAAAAAAGCCTTTAGAGAAACGACCTGATTTAAATCAGCGTTTTTATAATGCCCATTTCAAAGGGCCTCACAGCGTAACGATTTATTATTTTTGTCGGGGCAATACTAAATAAAAAAATCCCTTCAGATTTTTCCAAAGGGATTCTTTTAAAAAAATGCTATTTATTTAGTAGATTGTGACCATTCAATGATGAGTTATCAGAAGGGAATATCATCATCAAACGAATCAAACCCACTGGACGGTGGAGCATTATGCTGCGGAGCCTGTTGCGGGGCTTGGTTGAAATTGCGGTTTGCGGGTGGTTGCTGGGCGTATCCGGTTTGGGCCGGCTGGTTGTAGCCCTGATTGTATCCACCGCCTTGAGGGCCGTTGTTGAATTGCGGAGTTTGATCATACGTCCCCATCGCAGCCGCCGCTCCCATGCCTTGGCCAGCACCGGCGTTATCACCACGACCATCGAGCATTTGCATTTCACTGGCGACGATTTCCGTGGTATAGCGATCAGAGCCATCTTGCGCCTGCCATTTGCGGGTGCGCAATGAACCTTCAATATAAACCTTACTGCCTTTTCGCAGGTATTCGCCGGCGATCTCGCCCAGGCGATTGAAAAACACCACGCGGTGCCATTCGGTACGTTCCTGTGGCTGGCCGGTATTTTTGTCCTTCCATGTCTCCGAGGTCGCTACGCTGACGTTGGTCACAGCGCCGCCGGAGGGCATATATTTCACTTCCGGGTCCTGCCCGATATTGCCGATCAAAATTACTTTGTTAATACCGCGAGCCATAAAAATTCCTCTTGAATTACCGTGTATCCGCCTTCTGTCGTTTTTACGTCGGCGGCTTTCAGATTTATCGATGTTCCCCTGCGGGGCCTAGCACTTTACACCTGCTCCACAATAGCCGCCAGCGTTTTGCGATCAACGCGTCGCTGATCTACTTTGAGGTAGGCAGTGTCTTCCGAGGTCACAATCACGACCTCCGCCACACCATCAACGGCACGCAACTTTGCAGCAGTTTGCTGGTGATTGCGTCCCCGTAACGGAATAAGGACGCTGGCAAGGAAGTGCGGTGGTTTCATCGACCAAGCCACCGCCAGCCATATAAGAACCAGCGCAGCATTCAGCAGGAACACCGTATTGATACCCTGGTGTTGCAGCAGCCATCCACCCAGGGCACCACCACCAAACACCCCCGCGACCTGGCAGGTCGAATAGATCCCTGTCGCTGTACCCTTAGCCCCGGCTGGCGCAATTTTACTGACCATGGAGGGCTGGGTAGCCTCCAGTACGTTAAAGGCAATAAAGAAAACAAATAGCACCAACAGCGCCATGACCAGATGGGCGGATACCAGCATCAGCGCCAGCTCGGATGCAAGCAGCAGGCCGATGGCGATTAAAAATACCCCTTTAATTTTGCGTCGCTTTTCCGCAATGATCACAAACGGCAGCATGAGCACAAAAGCAAAGGCGAGCAACGGAAAATAGACCAGGCCATGATATTCACGGGCAATATGTAACTGATCCCGGAGCACCAGCGGCAAGACGACAAAACTCGACATCAGTACAAAGTGCAGCACGAAAATCCCGACATTCAACCGCAGCAATTGGGGATGCTTGAGCGTATCCCATAGCAGGCTGGGGACAGCAACCGCCTCGCGTTTGGGAACAGCCGTTTTCGCTACTTCCGGAACCAGTTTTAGCAAAATATAAATACCCGCCAATCCCAGCACCGCAGTCAGCCAAAAAATTACGCCCACCCCGCCCCAGCTCGCCAACAATGGCCCCGCGGTCATGGCAACTGAAAACGAAACGCCAATCGAGGCGCCTATGGTTGCCATGGCCTTGGTACGGTTTTCATCCGATGTGAGATCGGTCAGGAGCGCCATTACCACGGCAGAAATAGCTCCACCCCCTTGAAGGAAGCGGCCGATAATTAACCCATATACCGAGTCCGCCAGCGCCGCGACAACGCTGCCCAAGGTAAAAATGATTAGGCCAACAAGAATTAACGGCTTACGCCCGATGCGATCAGATAGGATCCCAAAGGGAATCTGCAACAGCGCCTGGCTAAAACCGTAAGCCCCCAGGGCAACACCCAGTAAAAAGGGGCTGTGGTGGGAATATTCAGTTCCGTAAACCGCCAGGACCGGCAATAACATAAACAGGCCGAGCATACGGAAGGTGTAAAGCGCTGCTAACGAATAGACCACTTTGCGTTCAAAAGGTACAGCAGCAGAAACGGGTTCAAGTTGCATGGCGGAGGACAGGCGCTTGTTATTAAAAGGGGCAACAGTGTACCAACTTTAAATTCGCCACAACATCACGGCCGGTTACGCATCTTGACCCGCATACAAGATCAGGCATTCTCATGACTGTTTCATTAAGACTTACACAAGAAGCCGCCTACTGACATCTGCTGGCAAGCATTCACGTATAATCGGCCCTTTTTGACCAATCAGCCTTGGTGGAATAGATGGACAAAATTATTGTCAGGGGTGCACGCACCCACAATCTCAAGAATATCGACCTGGAAATTCCGCGCGACAAACTGGTCGTCATTACCGGCCCTTCAGGTTCAGGCAAATCTTCATTGGCCTTCGATACCCTTTACGCCGAAGGCCAGCGCCGTTACGTGGAATCCCTATCGACCTATGCGCGCCAATTCCTTTCCATGATGGAAAAACCGGACGTCGATCATGTGGAAGGCCTCAGCCCGGCCATCTCAATTGAGCAGAAATCTACCTCCCACAACCCCCGCTCCACCGTGGGAACCATCACTGAAATCTACGACTATCTGCGTTTGCTCTATGCGCGGGTGGGCGAACCGCGCTGCCCGGAGCACGGCGCACCGCTGACGGCACAGACTATCAGTGAAATGGTAGATAACGTCCTGGCCTTACCTGAAGGCACCAAACTTATGTTGCTCGCACCGGTTATCCGTGATCGGAAGGGTGAACACTTACATGTATTTGAACAGTTGAAGCGCGATGGTTTCATCCGGGCGCGTATCGATGGCATCCTCTGCGACCTGGACGATACCCCAAAGCTCGATAAGAAAAAGAAACATACGGTGGAAGTGGTCATCGACCGCTTTAAGGTGCGCGAGGATTTGAAACTTCGCCTCGCCGAATCCTTTGAAACCGCGCTTAACCTTTCAGAAGGCATTGTTTGTGTCAGTTATATGGACGGCGAAGCCCCTGATCGCCTGTTCTCTTCCAAACACGCCTGCCCGGTTTGCGATTACAGCTTGAGCGAACTGGAGCCGCGCCTGTTTTCCTTCAATAACCCGGCGGGAGCCTGCCCGACCTGTGACGGGCTGGGTGTGCACCAATTTTTCGATGAAGACAAAATCATCCAGGATCCCTCCCTAAGCCTTTCCGAAGGGGCGATTCGCGGTTGGGACAAGCGCAACGTTTATTACTTTCACATGCTGACCTCGCTCGCCAAGCATTACGGATTCAATGTCGATACCCCTTGGTCAAAGCTTAAAGCCAAACAACGCGATGCAGTCCTGTATGGCTCCGGTGAGGAGGTCATCGCATTTAACTACATCAACGAACGCGGCGATGTTTACAAACGCAGCCACACCTTTGAAGGTGTTTTGCCCAATATGGAGCGGCGCTATCGCGATACCGAATCCAGTTCCGTGCGCGAGGACCTGATCAAATTCCTCTCCACCCAACCCTGCCCGGAATGTGAAGGAACGCGCTTAAAGGTTGAAGCGCGAAACGTATTTATCGACGAGCGTCCGTTGCCCAAAATCACCGAAATGCCCATCGCTGATGCTTATGATTACTACATGAAGCTCGGTTTCAGCGGTCGCAAGGCGGGCATTGCCGATAAAATCCTTAAAGAGTTGCGTGATCGCTTCCGCTTTCTCGTGGATGTAGGCTTGAATTACCTGACGCTCAACCGTAGCGCGGAAACCCTGTCGGGCGGCGAAGCCCAGCGTATCCGTCTGGCCAGTCAAATCGGTGCGGGCCTGGTCGGAGTCATGTATATCCTTGACGAACCCTCAATTGGACTACACCAACGCGACAACGAGCGCCTGCTCAAAACCCTGACTCATTTGCGCGACATCGGCAACACCGTCATCGTGGTTGAACATGATGAGGACGCCATTCGCCTGGCAGATCATGTTATCGACATAGGTCCCGGTGCCGGTGTCCATGGCGGCGAGGTTATTGCCCAAGGAAATGTTAAAGCCATAATGGCCAATAAGGATTCGATTACCGGGCAATATCTCAGCGGCATCCGGGAAATTGCAGTACCCGCTACGCGACATCCGGTCAATCCAAAACAGGTTTTGCGACTCGTTGGCGCCAAAGGGAACAATCTGCAAAACGTTACCCTGGAAATCCCCGTTGGCTTGATGACTTGTGTAACCGGGGTGTCCGGCTCGGGTAAGTCCACGCTTATCAATGCAACTTTGCACCCGCTAGCGGCAACGGAACTCAATGGAGCAACCACACTCGACCCGGCTGAATATGAAGAAATCCAGGGGTTGGACTTATTTGACAAGTGCGTAGACATTGACCAAAGCCCCATCGGACGCACCCCTCGTTCAAACCCGGCAACCTACACCGGGATATTTACCCCGATCCGGGAATTATTTGCAGCCACCCAAGAGTCGCGCTCACGCGGTTACCAGCCCGGCCGTTTCAGCTTCAACGTTAAAGGCGGCCGGTGTGAGGCCTGCCAGGGCGATGGCGTCACCAAAGTGGAAATGCACTTTCTGCCCGACGTCTACGTGCCCTGTGATGTCTGCAAAGGTAAACGCTACAATCGCGAAACCCTGGATGTGAAATACAAAAATAAAAATATCCACGAAGTCCTCGAAATGACGGTCGAGGATGCCCGCGAATTTTTCGATCCCGTTCCATCCATTGCCAACAAGCTACAAACCCTGATGGATGTGGGCCTGTCTTATATTCGCCTCGGGCAATCAGCAACCACCTTGTCCGGTGGTGAAGCGCAACGGGTAAAACTTGCGAAGGAATTATCCAAGCGCGATACCGGTAAAACCCTATATATTCTGGATGAACCTACTACGGGCTTGCATTTTTATGACATCCAGCAATTACTCAATGTTTTGCATCGCCTGCGCGATCATGGCAACACAGTTGTGGTGATTGAACATAACCTGGATGTGATTAAAACTGCTGACTGGATTGTAGATTTGGGACCGGAAGGTGGTAGTGGCGGAGGAAAAATTATTGCAACAGGAACCCCGGAAGAAATTGCCCGGCTTGAACACTCCCACACAGGAAGATTCCTCAAGCCAATGTTGAAACTTACAGAAGCGAAAAAGAAACCTGCAACAAAAACCAAAAAGGGAAGTGTTTAATTTATTACAAAAAAGAAAAAGGGGCATTGCATCCGCAAGCCCCATTGCATCCTGCGCGGGTCAACGATCATCTTGACCGCATCGGCATCCAGCCTGTTCCTGATAATCCTTGTATAGTTACATCCAGTAACCAGCATCCCTTTCTCAACACATCCTGTGTTGATCAACGTCCTGTGATTACCATTTTATGCTTCTGCAACTCGATTAATAGCAGACAATATCGGCATTGCGTGTGAGACATTGCCGACAATAATTCACAAAAAAATAAACCTGGATCAAATTAGGAATGACTGAGGAAGTGGCAATAGCCACTGCTATCTGAAAAGGAATACGCCTGAAACAAACCTATAAACGCAATAAAGCAAAAAGGGCCAGGTATTTCTACCTGGCCCTTTTTGTTAAATTCCTGTTACAGAATTATTCAGCTTCTACTGCTGTTTCAAGTGCTTTAGCTGGACGATCCACCAGCTCAACATATGCCATCGGCGCTTTATCACCCGCACGGAAACCACATTTCAAAATACGGACATAACCGCCTGGACGGGTAGCATAACGCTTACCCAGTTCGCTAAACAATTTGCCCACTGCTGCCTTGCTTTGAATGCGAGCAGATATCAAACGACGATTAGCGACTGAATCAACCTTTGCAATAGTAATTAACGGCTCAATAACACGGCGCAATTCTTTTGCCTTGGGCAGAGTGGTTTTAATCAGCTCATGCTCAACCAAAGACACGCTCATGTTGCGGAACATTGCTTTGCGGTGGGAAGAATTACGGCCCAATTGACGGCCAACAAGACGATGACGCATAACTAATTACCTTCAAAATGGATCGCTTTACGCAATCTCGTTATCACCCGCACCGAAGTGAGTTACGGGCGAACTAATAATTAAAATCCCAAACAACTGTTAATAGTAGCTAACTGTCGTTTGGGACTTCGTGCTTTTTAATCGTTTCTCAAACTGGCAGGTGGCCAGTTTTCCAAACGCATACCCAGGGACAAACCACGTGACGCAAGAACATCTTTAATCTCGGTCAAAGATTTTTTACCCAGGTTTGGCGTTTTCAACAGCTCAACTTCTGTGCGCTGAATCAAATCGCCAATGTAATAAATATTTTCTGCTTTCAAGCAGTTTGCTGAACGTACAGTAAGCTCCAAATCATCCACCGGACGCAATAGAATCGGGTCGATTGCCTCTTCTTTTTGCTCTGGAGCAGATTGCTTCTCACCTTCCAAATCAACAAACACTGCTAATTGTTGCTGCAGGATGGTAGCTGCGCGACGGATAGCTTCTTCTGGATCAATAGTACCGTTGGTCTCCAAATCCAGGATCAACTTATCCAGATCGGTACGTTGCTCAACGCGAGCACTTTCAACACTATAAGCCAGACGCTTGACGGGGCTGAAAGACGCATCCAATTGCAAACGGCCAATCGCACGGCTCTCATCATCATCACGACGACGACTGTCAGCAGGCTGATAGCCCCGACCACGAGCAATGGTTAAACGCATTTTCAATTCTGTGTTGCCAGTGATATTAGCAATGACATGATCCGGATTTTTAATTTCCACATCGTGATCAACCTGGATATCAGCAGCAGTCACAACGCCAGGACCTTTTTTGGTCAAAGTAAGAACCGCATGATCCTTACCGTGCATAATTACTGCAACACCTTTAAGGTTCAGCAGGATTTCAATTACATCCTCGCGAACACCTTCAATTGCGCTGTATTCATGCAGCACACCTTCGATTTCCGCTTCAACAATGGCGCAACCGGCCATTGAAGAAAGCAGAATACGACGCAATGCATTGCCTAAAGTATGTCCAAAACCACGCTCTAATGGCTCCAACACAACACGTGCGCGAGTTGGGCCATTTTCTGTTACATCGATATGACGCGGAGTTAAAAATTCGTTTACTGCAGTCTGCATAGCCACACCTGTTAGCGAATCGTCCCTTACTTGGAGTAAAGCTCGACGATGAGGTTCTCGTTGATGTCAGCAGGTAAATCAATGCGATCAGGAACGCGCTTGAAAACGCCTTCTTTCTTCTCGCTGTTTACATCAACCCACTCGACGTTGCTGCGCTGACCAGCCAGGTTCAACGCGTTTTGGATACGCAGTTGTTTTTTGGCCTTCTCACGAACAGAAACCACGTCACCTGCAGCCACTTGGTAAGAAGCAATATTCACGGTCTTGCCGTTCACACTGATTGCTTTGTGTGAAACCAACTGACGGGACTCTGAACGGGTAGAGCCAAAGCCCATGCGATAAACAACGTTATCCAAACGGGATTCAAGCAACTTCAACAGGTTTTCACCGGTCGCACCCTTACGACGAGCAGCTTCTTTGTAATAGCCACGGAATTGCTTTTCCAAAATACCGTAGATACGACGTACTTTTTGTTTTTCACGCAACTGAACACCGTAGTCAGACAAACGACCACGACGTTGGCCATGTTGGCCAGGAGCGGTTTCAATTTTGCACTTGGAATCCAGTGCGCGCGCACCGCTTTTCAGGAACAGGTCAGTTCCTTCACGGCGCGACAGTTTACAAGTTGGTCCAATATAACGAGCCATTTTCTATGCTCCCCCTTATACGCGACGTTTTTTCGGCGGACGGCAGCCGTTGTGAGGAATCGGCGTAACGTCAGTGATGTTGGTAATTTTGTAGCCAACATTATTCAGGGCACGTACCGCAGATTCGCGGCCGGGGCCTGGGCCTTTAACTTCTACGTCAAGGTTCTTCAAACCATATTCTTTCGCCGCTTCACCAGCGCGCTCGGCAGCAACCTGAGCAGCAAAAGGAGTACTCTTACGTGAACCACGGAAACCCGAACCACCAGAAGTTGCCCATGCCAAGGCGTTGCCTTGACGGTCTGTAATGGTAACAATGGTGTTATTAAAAGACGCGTGGATATGGGCAACGCCATCAACTACCGTCTTTTTAACTTTTTTCTTGGCTGTGGTTTTATTACCTGGCTTAGCCATAGCAATTCTTCCTACTAATTTTTACCGTATGTGAATGAGATTCGCGATCAAGGCTTATTTCTTGATTGGCTTACGTGGGCCTTTACGAGTGCGAGCGTTGGTTTTGGTACGCTGGCCACGTAAAGGCAAGCCGCGACGATGACGCAGGCCGCGATAGCAACCCAGGTCCATCAAGCGCTTGATGTTCATGTTAATTTCGCGACGCAAATCACCCTCTACGGTGTGTTTGCCCACTTCAGCGCGGATGGCGTCCATCTGCTCTTCAGAGAGAGAACCAATTTTGGTCTCTTCGGCAATACCAGTAGCAGCACAGATCTGCTTGGCAGTAGTACGACCAATGCCATAAACATAGGTCAACGAGATAACGGCGTGTTTGTTATCTGGTATGTTTACACCAGCTATACGAGCCATTCAAATTACTCCAATAACACCTGAATTGTAGCGTTGACGGCATATGAGCCACCCCGCCCCTGAACAAAAGGCGCGCAGGATAGCTGCAAATACACCACAAATCAATAGCCGGGCAATTTCTCACCCGACGACAGTCAACGCCCCCTAGCGGCAATAATATTGATTACTTCGCTATAAAAACTCAGGCAGGTCAGCAATGACCTGCCTGAATTAGGCAAACATCAATGATTACTTAGCCTTGACGCTGCTTGTGGCGCGGCTCAACACTGCAGATTACACGCAGAACACCGTTGCGACGCACCATTTTGCAATTGCGACAAATCTTTTTTACAGAAGCACGAACTTTCATGATTCAACCTCAATAACTTGGACTAGCGTGCGTTACCGCCATATCCTTTCAAATTTGATTTCTTCATCAGCGATTCATACTGATGCGACATCAAGTGTGCTTGCACTTGGGACATAAAATCCATCACTACAACAACTACGATGAGCAATGAAGTTCCACCCAAATAGAAGGGCACACCAGTGGCTACTACAAGAAACTCCGGCAATAAGCAAACTGCTGACATATATATAGCACCAACAACTGTCAGTCGAGTCAAAACGCTATCTATATATTTCGCTGAGTGCTCCCCCGGACGAATACCGGGAATATATGCCCCTGATTTCTTAAGGTTAT
>CBFGOY010000006.1:0-139355 GCA_965650515.1 uncultured Cellvibrionaceae bacterium
CACCCACACGAAATCTACCGGGCGTTTCACGTCCAGGAATAAAATAATCCGGTTTTGGTCGGTTTTGTTTTCCGCGTAGTGGATAAAAGTTTCATCAAACATTACGGCTTCACCATCGCGCCAGGAATATTTTTGTCCGTCCACGGAAATGTAACATCCGTCGTCATTAGGTGTAACCAAACCCAGGTGGTAGCGCAGCGAGCCCGCATAGGGATCGCGGTGTTTCCCCAGGCGGGAACCGGGGGGCAGCATAGTGAACATGGCGCCTTTCACATTGGGCAGGGAATTAATTAATTCAACTGTTTTAGGGCAAAGCTGTTCAGCGGATTTGAGGTTTGCGCCATACCATTTTAAATAAAAGCGTTTCCAGCCGGCACGGAAAAAGGAGTTGAAGCCCAAATCATCCAAATCGGCGGATGCTTTGATGTGTGCCTCCTGGTTGAGGTTAATCGCTTCCTCACGAATGACTTTCCAATTGTCTTGCAGGATCTTTAATTCGGGGAATTTATTAACATCAATGTAAGCTGATTGGGTGTCCTTGGAAAAAAAGTAGAACAAACAATTGATAGGGGCGAGGAAATTTGAGTGGTCAGTTAATTTGCGCGTGAATTTATCGTGCTGGACTACGCCGCGGTTCTGGACATAAAGGGCGGCAAGGATAAACAGGGCGAGAATAATTAATCCCATAGTTAAAACTCCCAAGGCTGAGCGAAGCGGGCACGATACCGACTGGTATGTAAAAAGACAAGCTGATTAATGTCATCATTTTGTAGCCATATGTAACATTCGCGTTAAAAACGTTCATTAACTTTGTCGGTTAGGTAACACAAATAGTAATAATGAATCGACTTTTTGGATCATTTTTAATCGGCAATGACTATAAATGAGGTTGAACATACCGATCTGTCTAAAGTTTGCCCTGATGTACACTGAGAGGGCCATAAAATGTTTCCATCCATGCAGCCCGTAGGGGCATCACTAAAATAAATATTTAGGAGTCGCTATGCCCCATCATCATCGTGAAGGACATAAATCCCATCGTTCCGGTTGGCTGCGTGCCGCTGTCCTCGGTGCAAACGATGGCATTATTTCCACGGCCAGTTTGATGATGGGAATGGTGACGGCAGGTGTGTCCCATAGCACCATTTTATTAAGTGGTGTTGCCGGCCTGGTTGCCGGTGCAATGAGTATGGCGGCGGGTGAGTATGTTTCTGTGCGTTCGCAAGCCGATACCGAAGCGGCAGACCTTGCGCGCGAAACCCGTGAACTGGAAACAAACACCGCAGGTGAACATCGCGAGTTGGAAGAAATCTATATCGCGCGCGGATTGCAAAGTGATCTTGCCCGGGAAGTCGCGAAGCAACTCATGGAGCACGATGCGTTGGGCGCACATGCTCGCGATGAGTTGGGTATTACAGAAATTTTTGCCGCGCGGCCTATGCAGGCTGCAATTACCTCGGCGCTGACATTTTCAACCGGCGCGCTGATTCCCTTATTGGTTGTGCTGTTTTATCCAGCCCGGAACCTTGCATTGGTAATCACCTCAATTTCATTAATTGCTTTGGCTATATTGGGTGGTGTCGCTGCAAAAGCAGGTGGGGCTAATATGATTGTCGGCGCTGCCCGCGTAAGTTTTTGGGGAACTGCGGCCATGGCATTGACCGCCGCAACGGGGCATCTGTTTGGTGTGATGGTTTAATGCGTTGCGGTATTGAGGATATAGGAAATGACCTCACTCATTGCGCAGTTGATGGAGGCAAAACGCTGTGCGTCACCCAGCATGGTATGCGCGCTTTGGGTGTAACGCGAGCCATCAATATCCCCTGCGCAATGTTCAATTAATGCCGCTGCCGATGCCGGTGTGGTTTCCAGGTGAAATTGGAAGCCGTACACCCTCTCGTTAACGACATAGGCCTGGTTTAAACAGCCTTCACTGCGCGCGATATGTATTGCTCCGGGGGGAATAGCGAAGGTATCACCGTGCCAGTGGAATACCTCGGGATATTTCGCCAGGATGCGGGCGATAGGGTGCGCGTTTGCCGCCGGTTGTATTTGCAATGGTAGCCAACCGATTTCCTTATAGGCATTGCGGGTGACTTTCCCTCCCAACACGTCGGCAATCAACTGTGCGCCCAGGCAAACGCCCAACACAATTTTGCCGGCATTAATAGCCTCCTTAATAAACGCTTTTTCATCGGCCAGCCAGGGATATAAGGCTTCATCATAAATACCCATGGGGCCGCCCATGACAATCAACGCATCAAAACTGTGCAGCTCCGGCGCTTTGTCACCGCGATACCAATGGGTGGTGGTAACCGGATAATGGCGCGCCGCAAAATCAGTCGCCATGCTGCCGATATCTTCAAAGGGGACATGTTGCAAACTATGGATACGCATAAAAAACTCCTTAAACCGGGCAGGCAGATATAAGCGGCACTGATTATGCAGAATTCTTGCCGGTTTGGCTGTTTAATTCCGCAAGAAACCCGGCCGAAGCGGCGGATTGCCAGGCGATTGGTGTATACTCCGGCCATTATTTGTGCGGTACAACCGGTGGTGACGAGATTGATAGGTAATTTTTTTAAGAAACTGATGGGCTCCGGGACTGACAAGCCAGCCAAGCAGGCAACTAAACAAGAAGGTGGGGGAAAAGTTCAGGATAAACCGGGTGACAAATCCCCGGGGCAGCGCAAGCATCCCCGTGAGCGCCACAACGGTCAGGGACAAGAGCAACGCCATCGCAATGCACGCTCCCAACAACCCAAAACCGGGCAAGCGGAAAAGCCCGGCACCCGGACGGAAAAGCAACACCCATCCAAACCTGAAAAACAACACCAACCCAAGCGCGCGGTAAAAGTGGACCATGGCCCCTGGGATATCGCGCAATTCCCGGTGGAACCTATAGAGGGTAAAACCCGATTCCATGATTTTGATTTGGAACTTCCGTTGATGCGCGGCATAGCGGACCTGGGTTTTAAATATTGCTCGCCGATTCAGGCGCAGTCTTTACCTTATGCGCTCAAAGGCAAGGATGTTGTGGGTAAAGCCCAAACCGGTACCGGTAAAACCGCCGCGTTCCTTACCGCCATTATTGATGACCTGTTAAAAAATCCCATTACTGAAAAGCGCTACGCCGGTGAAGCGCGCGCACTGGTTATTGCCCCCACACGCGAACTGGTTATTCAGATTGCCGAGGATGCAAAAGCCTTATGCAAATACACAGATTTAAAAATACACACACTTGTCGGTGGTATGGACTACACCAGGCAACAACGTCATTTGCACGATGACCTTGTGGATATACTCGTTGCCACGCCGGGCCGCTTGCTGGATTTTTGCGGCAATAAAGATGTGTATCTGGATCAACTGGAAATACTCGTCATTGATGAAGCGGATCGTATGCTGGATATGGGGTTCATTCCGCAAGTGCGGCAGATTGTGCGCCAGACACCCAAGCGCGAAGATCGCCAGACATTATTTTTCTCGGCAACCTTTACCGATGATGTGCACAACCTGGTGCAGCAGTGGACCTACAAACCCGTTACGGTAGACATCGAACCTGAATCGGTTGCCAATGCGCGAGTGGAACAACATGTGTACCTCGTTTCCACGGAAGAAAAATACACGCTGCTTTACAACCTGATTCAGCAAGAACATGCGGAGAGCATGATTGTGTTTGCCAATCGCCGCGATGAGTGCCGCGACCTGCACGAAAAATTATTGCGTCACGGCATTAAAGCCGGTTTGCTTTCCGGTGAAATCACGCAAAACAAACGTGTCTCTACCCTGGACTCATTCAAGGGCGGTGAAATCAAAGTATTGGTGGCAACGGATGTGGCAGGCCGTGGTATCCACATCAGCGGTATCAGCCACGTCGTAAATTTCACCTTGCCAGAAGAGCCGGAAGATTATGTGCATCGTATCGGTCGCACGGGCCGTGCGGGTAAACATGGAACCTCCATCAGCTTTGCCTGTGAAGATGACGCCCTGCGTTTGGAGCCAATTGAGCGACTTCTGGGTAAATCCATTAAATGCGAACAGCCGCCCGAGCAATTGTTGCTGGCCCCACCGGAGTTACCGCCTGCCCCGCCTCGCTCGCGTCACAATGAGCGTTATACCAATCGCTCGGTTGGTAATCGCCCTGGTGGAAGCCGAAACCGCCGGCCGCGTTCCTGAAAAAAATATTGGATCATTGATGCCCGGTAAAAGCCGGGCAATATCCTGATTCAGTAGCGTATCTCCCTCCCACGTAAAACGTGATTTTGGCGTTTGCCCTGTATGAATTGATTGCGCAAGCTGCGCCGGCAATAAATTGTCATTGCGCCGGATTTGGCGCGCTTTAATAAATATTGGCTACACTCAATAAATTATCCCAAGCATTTATTGAGCCGATCTAATGAAAAAAATCCTCGTCGTTGAAGACAGTGAGATGGTAATGAAGGTGCTGCGTCATCTGATGCAAGCATCTCCGCTGGCTTATGAGGTCGTGTATGCAACCAGCCTGGCACAGGCAAGCGGTATCTACGAACAACATGCCCCGGATTTTTTTGCAGCCCTGGTCGATTTGAATTTGCCGGATGCGCCTGACGGTGAAGTGGTGGATTTTACCCTCGGCAAAAAAATTCCTACTATTGTGTTAACGGGAAGTTACGACGAAAAACGCCGTGAGCAATTATTTAATAAAGGCATAGTGGACTACGTAACGAAAGAAGGGCGTTATGCCTATAGCAAAGCGATAGGCATGATCAGTCGCCTGGAAAAAAACCAACATATCAAAGTGCTGGTCGTGGATGATTCCGACATGTCGCGCAAGCATGTGGCCAATTTGTTCAAGCGGCATTTATTCCAGGTATTGGAAGCCGCTGACGGTGTGGATGCAATTAAAGTCTTGCTGGAAAACCCGGACGTTAAATTAGTGTTCACGGATTACAACATGCCTAAAATGGACGGCTTTGAGTTGGTGCGCAACCTGCGCTACAAGTATGACAAAACAGACCTGATTATGATTGGCGTCTCCGGTGAAAGCAGCGAAGCGCTCTCGGCCAAATTTATCAAGCAGGGAGCTAACGATTTTCTACGCAAACCCTTCCACCCCGAAGAGTTTTATTGCCGCATTATCCACAACATCGAATCGCTTGAGCTTTTTGAACAAATAACTTACAACGCCCAACGCGATCATTTAACCGGTCTTTATCACCGCTCTTACTTTTTCAATGCCGCGCGTGAATTGTATCGCCAGGCAAAGGAAAAAAATTCCCCGCTATCATTCGCCGTTATCAATATCGATCATTTCAGTCATATCAACGTACAACATGGCAATGCCTGGGGAGACATTGCGTTGAAATACATTGCCGGCAGTTTACAAAATATGCTTGGGCGCTTTTTGTTGGCACGCGCGGACAGCGATGATTTTTTTGTATTAATGCCGGGACTGGACCACGAAAAGGCGGCATCGTTTTTAGCCAGGGTAAAACAATTGGTGGCTGCTGAAAGTTATCTGATTAACGGAGTGGAATCGCATTTTTATTTCAGTGCCGGTATCTGCGACCAGCTCAACCAGAGCCTGGACCAGCAGGTGGCCCTAGCCAGCCTTTATTTGCAGCGCGCGAAGGAAGCTGGCGGGAATATGATTGTTGATGATAACGATGAGGATGAGCGGTAAAGTGTTGCCGGGATGATTAACTAAACACTTAAATAACGTTGCACCAGATCATCATTTAAATTTCCCATTGGCCCTGTTGCTACCACGCTGCCTTTTTCCATGATAAAAAAATCATCGGCCACGCGGCGGGCGAAGGGAAGTTTTTGTTCGACCAGTAAAACCGTTAAGCCCAACTCGCGATTAAGCTTGCGAATTACTTCACCGATATCGCGCACTACATTGGGTTGTATTCCCTCGGTGGGCTCATCAAGTATTAATAGTTGGGGGTCCAATACCAGGGCCCTGCCGATAGCGAGTTGCTGCTGTTGCCCGCCGGATAAATCACCGCCACGCCGGTGTTTCATTTCTTTTAATACCGGGAATAATTCATAAATCAAGCCGGGAATAAAACGGGATTTGTCTTTGCGTGCGCCCAATGAAATTTTTAAATTTTCCTCGACCGTGAGCAGCGGAAAAATTTCACGGCCCTGGGGTACAAAGCCAATGCCGCTACGGGCGCGATTCTCGGTGGAAAGTTTATTAATGTCATAACCGTTTAAGCGGATTGAACCATCGCGAACAGCTAATAATCCGGTAATACATTTCAATAAGGTAGTTTTCCCCACACCGTTACGGCCAATCAAGCAGCCACAGGTGCCTTGCTTCAGGTCCAGGGACAAATCCCACAATATATGGCTTTGGCCGTAATACTGATTGATGTTTTTTATTTCCAGCATTTTCTATTCACCTAAATATACTTCAATCACCCTGGCATCGTTCTGGACCTGGTCCATAGTACCTTCGGTTAAAACCGAACCTTGATGTAATACAGTTACCTTACGTGCAATTGAACGCACAAATTTCATATCGTGTTCGACGACTATCACCGAGTGCTCGCCTGCGAGCGATAGCAGGAGTTCGGCGGTTTTTTCCGTTTCCTCCCCGGTCATACCCGCGACCGGTTCGTCTACCAGCAGCACTCGCGGGTTTTGCATCAGCAACATACCGATTTCCAACCATTGCTTTTGTCCATGGGACAGCGAGCCCGCATTTTTGTACCTGTATTCCGCCAGGCCAATTTGCACCAGGACTTCATCGATACGGTATTTTTGTGTGTTGTTAAGTTGTTGCGTCAGCGTCCACCACACACGTTTATCCGCAGCGGTTGCCAACTCCAGGTTTTCATAAACGCTCAGGGCTTCAAAAATTGTCGGCTTCTGGAATTTTCGACCGATTCCGCCGCGCGCAATTTGATGTTCGGACAGTTCCAATAAGTTGATTTGCTGGCCGAAATACACACTGCCTTCATCAGGTTTGGTTTTACCGGTAATCACATCCATCATGGTGGTTTTGCCTGCGCCGTTGGGGCCGATGATGCAACGTAATTCACCTTCATCGATATAAAGGTTCAGATTATTCAATGCGCGGAAGCCATCGAAACTGACGGTTACGCCTTCCACATACAAAATGGTGCGGTGGGTGGTATCCAGCGGAGCACCGAAGTTGGCATCCTTTTGACCTAGTGAATAGCGATTGTGAGAAAAAATATTCATTACACCGGCTCCTTGGCGGTAATAACACCGGCAACGGGCTTTGCTGTTATATCTCTTGTGGTATTTTCTGTGGCGATAGCGGGCCTATCGCTCTCGCGCTCCTGAATTGTATTTTTCTGTTGGCTTGCGGTTTTTTTTGCGCGCTTAAATAAACCCACCAAACCGTTGGGCAGTAACAGAGTTACTATGACAAACAAGGCTCCCAGGGCAAACAGCCAGGTTTCCGGTGAATAGGAGGTAAAAATTGTTTTCCCATAGTTAACGGTGAAGGCACCGACAATGGCACCAAATAAAGTACCGCGTCCACCTGTGGCAACCCACACGACCAGTTCGATGGAATTGAGCGGGGAAAATTCACCCGGATTGATAATGCCGACTTGCGGCACGTAGAGCGCGCCGGCAATGCCCGCCAACATTGCAGAAAATACAAACAACCACAGCTTATAGGATTCCACTTTATAACCGCAAAAACGCGTGCGGCTTTCCGCATCGCGAATCGAGATAATAATTTTCCCCATACGTGATGTCACAATATAGCGGCACGCAATGTAGGCGAGGATTAGCATAAACCCGGATGCTAAAAATAAAGAAATGCGTGTACCCTCGGCAGCAATCGGTAAACCTAAAATGTCTTTAAAATCCGTCAAGCCATTATTGCCGCCAAAACCCATTTCGTTGCGAAAAAAAGCAAGCATCAATGCGTAAGTGAGTGCCTGGGTAATTATAGAGAAATAAACACCGGTAACGCGCGAACGAAATGCCAGCCAGCCGAATACAAATGCAAGTATTCCCGGTACCGCAATCACCATCAGCATGGCGAACCAGAACATATCAAAACCTTGCCAATACCAGGGCAATTCCTTCCAATTCAGGAATACCATAAAGTCGGGCAATACAGGGTCACCATATTGTCCGCGCGGGCCGATTTGCCGCATCAGGTACATTCCCATTGCATAACCCCCCAATGCGAAAAAAGCGCCGTGGCCCAAGGATAGGATTCCGCAGTAACCCCAGATTAAATCCACCGCAAGTGCGAGTAACGCATAACACAAGAACTTTCCGAGCAATGTTACGGTAAAGGTGGATACATGCAGTGCCGACGTTTCCGGCACTAATAAATTGCACACCGGCACAGCGACCATGGCAATCAACACCAGCCCCAGCACAATCATGCCGCCGCGATCACTGAGTAATAAACGTTGGGTTAACATCAAAATTCTCTCAAGCTATTTTTGCGTAGGTTGGGCAGGGCCAGGCAGCTAGCAGTGCCTGGCTTTCATCATCAATTTCCAGCAGATCAATCCGCCGCCGCGCGACCTTTCTGCGGAAAAATTCCCTTGGGCCGCTTTTGGATAAACAAAATTAACAAGACCAGCACCAACACTTTGGCGAGCACCGCTCCCGCGTAAGGTTCCAAAAATTTGTTGATAATGCCGAGCCCCATGGCACCAACGAGCGTGCCCCATAAATTACCGACACCGCCAAACACCACCACCATAAATGAATCGATGATGTAAGCCTGGCCAAGGTTGGGGCCGACATTGGTTAATTGCGAAAGGGCAACCCCCGCGATACCGGCGATGCCGGACCCTAAACCGAAAGTCATTGCATCTACCCAATTGGCCCGCACACCCACAGCGCGCGCCATGGCGCGATTTTGCGATACTGCGCGCACTTTCAAGCCGAGTGTGGTTTTTTTCAGGATGACCAGCAATGCGAAAAACACCACCACACCAAAAATAAAAATGTATAAGCGGTTATAGGTAATGGAGAGCACCGGATTAATTTCCAGGGAGCCGCTCATCCAGGCCGGCAATTCCACGGCGCGATTCAGCGGTGAGAAAAGGCTGCGTGCCGCTTGCTGCAAAATCAAACTAATACCGAAGGTGGCGAGCAGGGTTTCCAGTGGGCGGCCATATAAAAAGCGGATCACGCCGCGCTCAATAGCGATGCCAACCAAACCTGCCACAATAAAGGCCGCAGGTACGGCAATCATCAAGCTATAGGCGATCTGGTTAGGAAAAAATTGCTGCACAAGCCAGGTAACATAGGCGCCGATCATCATTAATTCGCCGTGGGCCATGTTAATGACACCCATGACCCCAAAGGTAATGGCGAGGCCTATAGCGGAAAGCAAAAGCACCGACCCCAAACTCAATCCGAAGAAGATATTTTCCGCGAGGCGGTATGCGGCTATGCGATCATCAATCGTGCTGAGGGCGAGTTGTGCCTGGTGTTTTATTTTCCTGTCGCTGTCATTGGCTGCTATATCACTCAGGGCAGTGCGCACTTCTTGCAATAAACTGCCGCGCAGGGTTTGGATTGCATCCAATCTTGCTTGTTGATCATTACTGTGCAGGTTCAGTAGCGCCACAGCGCTGTTAATAGCAGTGCGCACATTTTCGTCGGGCTCGGTTTTTTGGCGTTCCTGTAAAAGCGCTATTGAACTTTCATCAACACCATCGGCAATCATGCGGTTTACCGCCTCCAGGCGCACAGCCGCGGTTTTGTGGTTTAAATTCAATTGCGCCAGCAAGCTACGCAATTGGGTGCGCATGCTGTTGTTTACCGGTACGCGTTTCAATGATTGGGTATCCCCCAGCTTTTCGCCGCTGATGGCATCGAGGTAAATTTTTCCTGTAATGATGGCAACAGTCGGGTTTGCCCCCTTGCTTGCATATAAATTACCTTGCTGCAAAGCTTCAATAATCCGTGCAACGCGCGGATCATCCACCGCAGCTAATTTTTTTACAATTTGCGCACGTTTGGGCAGGCTGCCCTGGGTGAGGTTTTTTACCAGCTTATTAAATTCCGGCTCCGTATTTGTCGTATCGGATTCAATATGGGGGATTAGTTGCCCGCTATTTTGCGAAAAAGCCATGGCCGAAAAGCAAATTGATAGGAGCAATACCAATTGCATATGCCAGTGGGCAAATGCCCTTACTGAGTTTCGCATAGTTTTGTCTCGATAACGCAAATGTAAATAACGCGGAATATTGTTGTCATGCGCCTCACGAAGCTGCCCCAGTGGGCAACTCCGGGAAGTGCATTCGGCAGAAGTAACTACACCAATCATTACTGGGCAGCAGCGCCCAAACATTTTTTGGTTTTAGTGTTGTAGTTGCCGCACTTCAATGTGGTCCAGTCAGACTCCAGGTCTTTTGAGCCATCAAGGAAATCCGACCAGGCATCGCCGGCAACCAGGCCTTCGGTTTCCCAAACGGTGAGGAACTGGCCATCATCCTGGATTTCACCGATCAATACCGGTTTGGTGATGTGATGGTTAGGCAGCATTTTGCTGGTGCCGCCGGTCAGGTTAGGTACTTCCACACCGACAATTGCGTCAATCACTTTATCAGGATCGGTTGACTTGGCTTTCTCAACAGCTTTTACCCACATATTGAAACCTATGTAATGGGCTTCCATGGGGTCGTTGGTAACCCGTTTTGGATTTTTGATGAACTCTTTCCATTTTTTAATAAACGCAGCGTTAGCCTCGTTCTCCACACTCATGAAATAATTCCATGCAGCGAGGTGACCAACCAATGGCTTGGTGTCGATACCGGAAAGTTCTTCTTCACCGACGGAGAAAGCTACCACTGGAATATCTTCCGCGCTCACTTTTTGGTTACCGAGTTCGCGATAGAACGGCACGTTAGCATCGCCGTTGATGGTGGAAACCACAGCGGTTTTTTTACCGGCTGAGCCGAAACGCTTGATATCGGACACAATGTTTTGCCAGTCGGAATGGCCAAACGGTGTGTAGTTGATCATGATGTCTTCCTGTTTTACACCTTTGGCTTTTAGATAGGCTTCAAGAATCTTGTTGGTTGTACGCGGGTAGACATAATCCGTTCCCGCTAATACCCAACGTTTTACTTCCATTTCTTTCATCAGGTAATCAACTGCGGGAATTGCCTGCTGGTTTGGTGCAGCGCCTGTGTAAAATACATTACGGGAAGATTCTTCACCTTCGTATTGCACCGGATAAAAAAGCACGCCGTTAAGTTCTTCGATTACCGGAAGAACGGATTTGCGTGATACTGACGTCCAGCAACCGAAAATGGCATCGACTTTATCCTTGGTCAGGAGTTCACGGGTTTTTTCCGCAAACAATGGCCAGTTGGATGCGGGGTCTACAACAACTGCTTCCAGTTTCTTACCGAGTAACCCGCCTTTTTTATTTTGCTCCTCAATTAACATCAGCATGGTGTCTTTCAGCGTGGTTTCTGAAATTGCCATAGTCCCGGACAGCGAGTGGAGGACGCCCACTTTAATAGTGTCAGCAGCAACAGCGCTAAACGATGCGATCGTTAAGCCGCAGGCGACACCGAGTGTCCCGATATGTCTTGCTATTTTCTTCAGCTTCATGGTCTTGCTCCTGGATGGTTTTAATGGCTCAGTGGTTTTGTGGTACGTTTAAATCAATCCGGATGTTGCTGCTGTGCTTCATAAAGCATATGCAAGGTAATTTTCCGCACTTCAGCCTTGCTCGCTTCAATGTGGGTTTTCAGGTAACTTTTCACGTCTTCGGCTCGTCGCTCTATAATTGTTCGCAAAATTTTTGCATGTTCATCGTAAGTTGCTTCAATGCGATTGCGTTGGGTAAAGTCAATGCGACGAATAATGCGTAAGCGCTCGGTAATGTCGTGGTGGATGCGCGCCATTTCGCGATTACCGGTAGCTTCAATCAATTGTTCATGGAAACGCTCATCCAGTGCGCAAACCGTTGGGCCGTCTTCTAGTCGATCGTCCGGCTTTACCAGCCAGATGCGTTTTAAATCCTCCAGGTTGGGGGCGGGCTCCATCTCGCACAATTTTTTAACCGCCGCTAATTCCAAAATAATGCGAACATCGTAAAGTTGTTCAAATTGTTTGAAGTCGAATGGTTTTACTTGCCAACCACTGCGAAAGGAAACATCAACAAACCCTTCGCGTTGCAAGCGCGCCAAGGCTTCGCGCACCGGTGTTCGGCTTGCAGCAACTCGCTCGGCAATTTCGTTTTCGCTAAAACGATCGCCAGGCAATAAGCGAAATGAAAAAATATCGTCCTTGATAATTTGATAGATCCGTTCTGTTAAGTTGGTGCGCGGTTCGTCGACTTTTTTTTTGTTTTTTTCGGATTTTATTAATTTCATAGTGTTACCGTCGTGTTTTCATCAATTGGCTTCCAATACCAACAACAAATCGCCTGCATTGACTTGTTTCCCAGCTTGCACATGAATAGCGCTGACTTTTGCAGTGCGATCAGCATAGACCGAGAATTCCATTTTCATGGCCTCCACAATTAACAGGGGTTGATCCGCTTCAACCAACTGGCCCGGCTCAACCAAAAGTTTCCAGATATTTCCGCTGATATCCGCCGTCACGGCGTGACCGTCAACTTCAATGGGACCGGTATTGATCTTTACTTGCAAGGCGGCATCCACCTGCGCAGCTTCGTCGGCTTGCCAGAGTGCAACTTCTTTGGTAAAGGCGGCTTGTTGGCGGGTTTTAAATTCCGCAATGCTCACGGCGTTCGTTTGCAGGAATTGCTCGTGCTCCGCGAGGCTGAAATAATCTTCTTCGATGCGCAGGTTTAAACGGCCCTCACGGAACGCTTCGCGTTGTGCGGTAAGTTCTCCTTCGCTGACTTCGTAGTAGCGCACGCGATCAAAGAATTTGAGTAACCAGGGTTCGCCATTTTTAAACACCGGATTTTTCAAAAATTTATTCCAGATGGGCAGGGTGCGGCCTACCAATTGATAGCCGCCGGGTGAATCCATCCCATAAATACACATGTACACACCGCCAATTCCAACGGTGCCTTCGGCGGTATAAGTGCGCGCTGGATTGTATTTTGACGTGAGCAGGCGATGGCGTGGATCAACAGGCACCGCGCAAGGAGCACCGAGGTATACATCGCCTAAACCCAATACCATATAACTGGTATCGAAAATAATTTCCTTGACCCGGGCGATTGAATCCAGGCCGTTAATGCGACGGATAAATTCAGTATTGCTGGGTAACCAGGGGGCTGCATCGCGCACCGATTGGCGATAGCGGGCAACCGCATCGAGTGTTGCGGAATCCTCAAATGCCATGGGTAAATGGACGATGCGACTCGGCACTTTAATATCGCGCGCATCGCCAAGGGTTTCTTCAATAACCAGTAAACGGTTAATTAATTCGCGTTGATGTATAACACGGCTGTCGTAGTTGATTTGCAACGAGCGCACACCGGGAGATAATTCAATTACCCCTTCAATTGGGGTGGCCTTGAGTGTTTCCATCAGGGCGTGCACACGCAGGCGCAAACTTAATTCAAGGATGTTGTCGCCATACTCAAGCAAAATATATTTGTCGCCCGCCTGGCGATAGCTCACCAGTGGGCGGCTGCCTTGTGCAGGCAAGGCGGCAATAATACATTCGGAAATGGTGTTTTCCGGCGTAACTGTCGGAATGGGTAAAACAGCGGGCTGTACGCTCAGGTTTTCGATAGCGCGGTCAATCGCCAATTCCATTGCTAACGCGGTATCGAAACCCAAACGCCTGAAGCGAATTTTATCGCCCGGTTTTACCTGGCCCACTTTCCATAGTTCCGCTTTGGCAATCGTAACCGGGCAAACAAAACCACCGAGGCTGGGGCCGTCCTTCGTCAGGATAACGGGCATATCGCCGGTAAAGTTAATGGAACCGATGGCGTACTCGGTATCGTGGATGTTGGAAGGATGTAAACCCGCCTCACCGCCATCACTACGCGTCCAGACAGGTTTCGGTCCATTCAAACGGATGCCCAAACGGTTGGAGTTGTAGTGCACTTCCCACGCGGTGGAAAAAAACATTTCTATCGCTTCGGGCTTAAAGAAATCCGGCGCACCGTGTGGACCGTAAAGCACACCGATATCCCATTCAGTTGGCGTTTCGCTTTTTGAAAAACAACCGGGAATTAATTCGACCGGGGCGGCTGAGGCTGCGTAAATCGGCGCAGGTGTGGTACATGCCGCGATAGCGGGATTACTGATTGGCAACATATCCGTAGCGCGCAATGTGCGACCGGCGTGGCCACCAAATTGGCCCAAGGCAAATGTCGAGCGGCTGCCAAGGTAAACCGGCACATCAAAACCGTTGCGCACCGCGAGGTAGCCGCGACAGCCTTGTTCGGCCTTGCCAATATCAAGGATTTGTCCGGCTTTAATGGCTACCGGTTGCCAGAAAGGAATTTCGTTGCCATTTATTTTCGCGGGCGAGGTGGCACCGGTGAGCGCAATAATCGCATCGCAATGGAATTTCAAGGCTGGGCCGATAATGGTGTATTCGAGTGCTGCAGCACTTTCGTGGTTGCCTACAATACGGTTGGCTAGACGGAACGCGTAGTCATCCATGGGGCCTGATGGCGGAACGCCGACGCTCCACAATCCCACTCGTCCCGGATAATCCTGCACACTGGTATAAGTTCCGGGTTGCAGTACTTCTACAACGGGTGGCAAATAATTGAGGGCCGCGAGTTTATTTGTGGCTACATCGCCCGCAATGAAAAAATCAGACGCGATAATTTGCCGCAGGTAATCCAGGTTGGTTGCGATACCGGCCGCGCGGGTTTCATTGAGGGCGGCACTCATTTTGCGAATCGCATCGGTACGGTCTTTGCCGTACACAATAATTTTTGCAATCATCGGATCGTAATAGGGGGACACTTCGGTGCCTGTGGCAACCCAGGTGTCGATACGCGCAGAGCCAGGGAAATATACGTCGGTTAATACCCCGGGCGATGGCTGGAAGTCGCGTACGGGATCTTCCGCATACAAACGTACTTCAATTGCGGCACCCTTCGGGTTAATGGCGATATCCAGTGTTGGCGGCGTACCGGCAGCGGTGAGGATCATCCATTCCACTAAATCCACGCCGGTGCAAGCTTCAGTGATGGGGTGTTCAACTTGCAAACGGGTATTGACTTCGAGGAAATAAAATTCATCCCGCGCCGGATCATAAATATATTCGATGGTTCCCGCGGAACGGTAGTTCACCCGCTTGCCAAGGCTTACCGATGCGGCCAATAATTTTTCGCGTGTCGCTGCGGGCAGGTGTGGCGCCGGCGTTTCTTCCACCACCTTTTGATTGCGGCGTTGCAATGAACAATCGCGCTCACCCAATGCAATGACATTGCCCTTGCCATCACCAAAAATTTGTACCTCTACATGGCGCGCGTTATCGACGAAGCGTTCGAGGAATACGCCGGAATCGCTGAAAAAGTTTTGCCCCAAACGTTTAACACTTTCATAAGCGTTAATTAATTCTGCTTCGCTATTGCAACGTGTTAAACCTATACCGCCGCCGCCCGCTGTGCTTTTCAGCATCACCGGATAACCGAGACTTGCCGCGGCGCTGGTGGCTTCTTCCACGGAACCCAGGAGACCGGTGCCTGGTGTGAGCGGTACACCGGCTTGTTCAGCGAGTTCACGCGAGGTGTGCTTTAAGCCGAATTGGCGAATTTGCGCGGGGGTAGGGCCGCAAAAAACAATACCTTCAGTTTCACACTGCTCACAAAATGTTGCATTTTCGGATAAAAAACCGTAACCGGGAATAATCGCCTGTGCACCGCTTTCCTTTGCGGCTGCCAGGATTAAATCTGCTTTCAGATAACTTTCTGCTACCGTATTACCCCCAAGGCATATCGCTTTATCACAGGCAATGACGTGCGCCGAGTTGCGGTCAGCATCCGAATATACAGCGACAGACTCAATGCCCATTTTTTTCAGGGTCCTGGCAATACGCACCGCAATTTCCCCGCGGTTGGCGATAAGCACGGTTTGTAACATGGTTCTTCTCCAACGGTAATTTGAATATCTTCCCGGTCTGCCTGTGTTCGGAAGATTTATTGCTGCAAGGATTTTATATACGCCCGCCAGCCACCGAGGTGCGTAATATCTTTGGCATCCCTCACGGCAATGCCTTCACAGATAAATCCCTTTACTTCACGGCCATCTTTTAAGCTGAGCGTACCTATACCAAGTGGAGCGGGAATCAGCGCAACAAAACTGCCGAAGTGCTGGATGGGCAGATCCCACAATTCCACAATAATTTCTGCCCCTTCGCTTTCAGTGCGAATCAATCCGGGTTTGGGAGGCGTGGTATTGGGCAAAGCGAATAATCGATAATTTTTTGCAGTGAACGTGCTTTCAACAAAAAGCGCCTTGCGCTCTTGCAATTGCGCATTGAGCGGCATTCCGGTCAGATGCGCACCTACGACGGCGAGGCGCACATAACCTTTCGGGGGTTCAGTCGGAGCGATAAATTCAGGTTGTTTTTTATCAAGTGAGCCCAGCGGTAAACGGGATGCAGCGTGCCATTTTTTTCCGAAAGCGACGAGCGCGGCGTCTTGCCAGGCGGGCGCGATCAAGGTAATACCGAAAGGCAGTCCATCAGTGCGCATTGCCGCGGGCAACGCGATAGCGCAACAATCCGCAAGGTTGACAAAATTGGTGTAAGTGCCGATCTGGCTATTGATTGTAATTGGATCGACCGTAACTTCGGCGATCGTCGGATGACGCGGTGATGTGGGCACCAATAACGCATCGAAATCATTCATTAATGTGTGGATGGCGCGAACGAGGTCCGCGCGCCGGTATTCGGCAAGAAAACTATCTGTTGCAGAAAAATTAACCGCTTTTTCGACAATAGAGCGGACGATTTCATTCATATCGTTCGCATGGTTTTTCATAAACCCGCCAATTGCCGCGTGACGCTCGGCAATCCATGGACCGCCGTAAAGTAGTTGCGCGAGTTCAAACATCGGGGTGAAATCAATTTCAATGATATCCACGTTGAGCGCGCGCATTTTTTCCAATGTTAATTCCCAGGCAGCCTGGGCTTTCTCGTCCTCAAACCACTTGGGCGAGGCGGGAATGGCAAAACGTGGTGATGCGGAAAAATAAATGGCGGCTAGCGGGGCTTTGCGCGAATAACTATCTGCCCCATCAAATTTTTCCATTAAAGATGCAACCAGTTCCGCATCCCCAACCGTAAGTGAAAAAATCGAAACACAATCCAGGCTGCGACACGCGGGCACTACGCCTTTGGTACTGAAACGGCCTTTGGTGGGCTTCAATCCCACAATATTGTTAAAGCCGGCGGGTACACGGCCTGAACCTGCGGTATCTGTTCCCAAACTGAACGGCACTAAACCCCTGGCGACACCGGTGGCCGAACCGGAGCTGGAGCCGCCGGAAATGTAGTCAGGGTTAAATGGATTGGGCACAGCGCCGTAAGGTGAGCGTGTGCCAACCAGGCCGGTGGCAAACTGATCGAGATTGGTTTTACCCAGTACGATCGCGCCTGCTGCTTTCAGGTGCGCAACACTGGTTGCATCCGTTGCGGGAACATAAGTAAAAGCGGGGCAGGCAGCCGTGGTGGGAATACCGGCTACGTCGATGTTGTCCTTGACGGCAAAAGGTACGGCGTAGAGCGGAAGATGTTTAGCATCACCGCCGAGGGCGTCCAGTTGTGCGTCCAACTCAGCGGCAGAAACAATGTAAATCCAGGAAGTATCCGAACTATTTAATTGGTTATGGACTAATTGATTGCGAAGGTGATGCAGGGCTTCACGCGCATCCAACCCATTATTGCGATAGGCTTCCAACCATTCATTAATTGTCCAACCGGTTGTTATTTGCGTTGACTGCGTCATTATGGTTTCCGCTTGAATATCTTAAATACAATCTTGGATACAAGTTTGTATTCAGCAGAAACTGTGCCAGCTTATAACCGGCACATGTATGTAGGTAATCAAAGCGATAATTCATTTATATTCAAAGGGTTAAATAACCCAATGGTATTTTCCGGAATATCTGGCGCCGTGTTGGGAAGCAATTTTATGCGCTCATGTTGTGCGACTAATTTGTTGGCGGGGACCAAATTGGTGCGGTTGGGAAAATCAGGTAGTCTAGTCACAAATAAACGCACAGAATGAGCAAATTTATTATCGGGACATTCTATGAGTATGAATTGGAACCAACTGCTATGCGCTGATCGTTTGGGTGGGCGCCCGGCAAAACACGAGGAAGGGCGCTCGCCTTTCCATTCAGATCACGACAAAATTATTTTTTCCGGGGCTTTTCGTCGCCTCGCGCGCAAAACGCAAGTGCACCCAATGGCGTCTAATGATCACATACACAATCGCATGACTCACAGCTTGGAGGTGGCGTGTGTTGGCCGCACGTTAGGAATTCGCGTCGGGCAGGCATTGAAAAATAAAGGTGATTTACCGCAGCCTATTTTGCCCACAGACATAGGTGATATTGTCCAGGCAGCCTGCCTCGCCCACGATATAGGTAATCCTCCGTTTGGACACACCGGTGAAGATGCGATTCGCAACTGGTTCCAAAAAGAAGGTGCGGAATTTTTGCGCGATTTGTCATCGTCCGAGCGGGACGATTTTCGTGTGTTTGAGGGGAATGCGCAGGGGCTGCGCGTATTAACGACGTCCGAATATCATCAATACCATGATGGTATGCGTTTAACCTATGCGACTTTAGCCTCATCAATCAAATACCCATGGACATCTTCACCGACGGTATTGGGCCAACGCCCGAAGAATTCCAAATATGGGATTTTCCAATCTGAATTAAATTGCTTCCACGAGATCGCGCAAAAAACCGGATTGATTGAGCGCGGTGCTGATTGGTATTGCCGGCATCCGCTCGTTTATTTAATGGAGGCGGCGGACGACTTTTGTTACGGCATTATTGACCTGGAGGATGGCCTGGAAATGGGTATCCTTAACTGGAATGAAATTTATGAATTGTTGCATCCGGTGATAGAGGATTCCGCGCAGTTAGCCGATTTGGAGCGCTTATTGAAAAAAGTTAACGACGGACGTAAACCGGCGCTTGTGCGCGGTAAAGTGATTGATGCATTTATTAATGCGGGAACGGCGGCGTTTATTAAGCACCAGGATGAATTTTTAAATGGGGAAGTCACAGGAGATTTGATTTCATTGTGCGACGGAAAAGTACGGGTTGCGGTTGAGGCTGCGAAGGAATTGGCCAAGCGAAAAATTTTCAATCATTCGCGCCGTGTCGAATTGGAAATTGGCGCCTACACCGTAATAGGAACCTTGCTCAGCACAATTTGCTCAGCGGTCTATGCTTCCCTGGGGGATGCATCGCAAATGACTTATAAAGATAATCGGGTGATGGCGCTGATTGGGGAAAACAATTTCCATCCCAATGTAATCCGGCGCGAGAAAAATTATAAATACCTGGCGTTGATGGCGGTCATTGATTACATCAGTGGTATGACAGACAATTATGCCACTAATTTGGCCAAACAATTTAATGGTATGGGGCATTCCCAGTATTAGCGCTAACCTCAGGTATTTGATTTCGCGAGTCCTATAAGTCCCGGCTTACTGCCGGGATTTTTATTGCGAATTAAAAAGGTGTGGGTTTATCGGTCTTAGAGGTGTTATTTGGAAAAGCGTTTGCGGTGGTTTTTACCGGTGGCCTTGTTGGTTATCTCGTCATTGTTTTTTGTTGGTGGACCGGATGCCTGGTCTCCGCTGGTTTTTCATCATGTGTGGAACCTTGGCCATGTGGTCTTTTTTTTCTGCCTGGTTTTATGGGTTCAACGCGCCAGCCCCTTACTTTTTTGGCGCGATTGGGTATGGACGATTGCCGTTGTTTTATTTATCGGGATTGCCATCGAAATCGTACAACAATTTATCGGTCGCAAAGCCAGCGTCGATGATGTCCTGCGGAATGTTTATGGGGTATTCCTCGCATTAAGTTGGAAAGGCGGAGGTATTGCGAATAGGCTGATGCGAGACGGATTCCGTATTGCCAGTGTTTGTTTATTGCTGCCTTCACTCTGGTGGGCGGCATCGGCGGCATATGCCGATTTGCGTATGCGCGAACAATTTCCGGTAATTAATAATTTCGAAGAAAAATATGAGTTACAACAAATAGTAAGGATCGGTAGTCAAGCAACAAGGCAACAGTCTTCCAATTATGCAACCCATGGTCATTTTTCCCTTGCGGTCAATTTGGGTGCGGATAAATATTCGGGGGTTAAATGGATGGGCCGGTATGGTGAATGGAGTAACTATAAATATTTTGCGATGGATGTTTATAACCCGGCCGGGCAATCTGTCGATATGATACTCAAAATAGCTGACCTGCGGCATGACATGGGCGCGAATGCTATTGATGATCGTTTTAATCGGCGCATTACCCTGGTGCCCGGGCAAAATTATTTGCGTATCGATTTGGATGATATTCGAACTGCACCAGCGAAACGAATGATGCAAATGGATGAGATCAGTTGCCTGGAATTGTTTAGTGTTGGCCTCGACAAACCTCGCCTGGTTTATGTGGATTACCTGCGCCTGGAATAGCGCCTTTACCTAAGCACGCTACATCACTTGGTCGCCGCGACTACACGATTTCGCCCCGTTTCCTTAGCCTCATAAAGGGCGGTGTCTGCCGCTTTAAATAATTGTTCCAGGTTTTCATTGGTATTTAACATGGCGACACCAAAGCTCGCAGTGATTTGAATACCTTTATGAAACTCCTTTGATGCGATCAAGCCGCGCAGTTTTTCTGCCAGTGCAAAGGCGTTGTCGATGTCAGTATCGCGGCAAACAAGCACGAATTCTTCTCCGCCCCAGCGTGCCAGTAAATCCTGGGCACGGATATGCTGGTGGATCAAGTCAGTTAATTTACTCAGGATCAAATCACCGATATCGTGACCGTAGGTATCGTTGATCTTTTTGAAATGGTCTATATCCATCATCACCAGCGACAAGGGTTTCTTGTTGTTGCGCCACTCATAAAGGCCCAGGCTGAAGGCCTCTTCCAATCCCAATCGATTAAAGGCGCCGGTAAGCGGATCTTTTTTCGCTTTGAGTTCGAGGGCTTTACTGCGGGTATCCAATAATTCATTAATTTCCATCAATTCGGATTCGCGTTTGCGCTGTACGACCACTTCATCCTTCAATGAAATAATACGGTAGGCGAGGAAGCACAAAATAATGAATAACCAGATAACCATGATAGTGAGATACCAATCAGCAGTACTCAGTGCCTGGCCAATAAATTCAACTTTGCGCAAACGGAAGTGATGTTCACCCAATGGACGACCTGAGCCGGTTTGCACTTCAAAAATAGTAATATTGTCAAATTGCGGGCGGCTCAGGTGGGGAGGGATATTGTTATCAAACACCCACCAGTTGGCGACAAAAAAATCACGCAGGGAAAATTCCGCAACGCCGTTCAGCATATTCACGTTAAATTCGACCTGGTTGTATTTGGTACTTTGGCGAATTTCTTTTTTGCTGTATTGCGGATCAAAATTGCGCAGGTAGACGCGCAGGGTTTGGCTGGGACCGGTATAGTCCAGCCAGATACGGATCTTTTCGTAGTGGCGCAGATCTATTCCCTGGGTGCGCCCCGGATCAAACAGCACTTCAAAGCCACAGAATGGGAAGTCATAGCTATCGCGCAGTATGCAATGCCATTCCATGGTGCCGGGGTTATCGAGATAAATGCTGGAGTTACCGCCGGTCTCTTTATCGTCGTATATATTCAGGCTGAGGCCCGAGTGATTATCTATAGTGAAGCGTCGCTCAAGTATTTGCTCCTGACCGGTAATGGCAAAAATGGTAATAATCACCAGGAAGCCGAGGATTATGTCAAAGTACAAACGGTGTCTGGGGGAATGCTGCATAACAACTGCGCTCCAGCGGTCGATTGGTTAACGCGGCGGTTAACTCTTATTATTTTCGTTCTCGTTTATGGTCCGGCGCCGTTCGCCCCTGGGGGGCTGGGTATTTTAGGTTTTATGGGTTGTGGTTGATTTGTAGCGTCCGAACTGGCTGTAGAAGCGATCATAGAAGCTAATCTGAGGCGCAGCAATAGCAATGGTGCACTGAAATGGTAAAGATATGAAACCCGTTGCGGGCAAAAAATAAGCCGCCTTCGAGGGCGGCTGCAATGTTTTAATATTGACCGAATACCTGTTGTTCAGGCTTGTTGTTGTCTGGTTAAAAATCCAGATCAGAAATATCGCCGTAACCTAATTGTTCTTTGATGCGGCGGCGCTCAAGGCGGTCTTCAATTTTGCGACGCATTTCCAGTGTGTGCTGGCTGGCTTCTTTACCGGTGAGCTTCGGGGTTGCCTCGTCATCATCGGATTCGATGCTAACATCACCCATCAGATCAGTGTCTTGTGACTCTACATCAACTGACATAAGACTACTCCAACATTGATAGAGAGAAGGTTTGGCGTCGGTTCCCGCAAAAGGGGAGATTTTGACCCGCGCTATTTACCATAGCCCATTCAAAAAAAAAAGAAAAATCTTCAACGGGCAATAAGATTTTTCTTTTTACCTTTAACGCTAACTGGAGTACAAAGCGCGCATCTAATGCTTTGCTTGTTAGTGCTAGTGTCCCTTTTGTTCATTTGTTTCCAGGAGCCTTGCCTGTGGCCAATAAACAACCGGAAATTGTCGGCTGGCGTGAATGGGTTGGTTTGCCAGACCTGGGTATATCCCACATCAAAGCCAAGGTTGATACCGGCGCGAAAACCAGCGCATTGCATGCCTATTACGTTACGCCTTTTGATAAGGATGGCAAGCCCTGGGTGAGGTTTGGCCTGCATCCATTGCAAAAAGACAGCCTGACCTGCATCGAATGCGAAGAGCCGGTTAAGGATGTCCGCTCGGTAACAGATTCCGGTGGCCATAGCGAAGAGCGGGTAGTCATTGAGACGCGGTTACTGATTAACGGTATTGTCATGCCGATCGAGTTAACCCTGACGGACCGGGAAAATATGCGTTTTCGCATGTTGCTGGGGCGCGGTGCACTGCGGAAGGGATTTTTGGTGGATAGCAGTCAATCCTTTTTATTGGGCGGCAATAAAGATCAACCTCTAATGCCATCCATGTGAACAAAAGGAATCACTTTTCTTTTCGGTCAGTATACCTATGAAAATCGCTATTTTGTCGCGCAGTTGTCGCCTTTATTCCACCCGCCGTTTGGTGGAAGCCTGCGAAAAACGCGGCCATGAGGTGAGGGTGCTCGATATCCTGAAATGCTATATCGATATCGCTTCCGCCAGCCCTGCTATTTGGTATATGGGTGAAAAGCTGGAAGGCTTTGAGGCGGTGATCCCCCGTATCGGTGCCTCGGTAACCCATTATGGGTTGGCGGTGATCCGCCAGTTTGAAATGATGGGCGTGTACTGCCTTACAGAATCTATCGCGCTGGGACGTTCGCGCGACAAATTGCGCGCACTCCAGTTGCTATCGCGCAAAGGCATCGGCCTTCCCAAAACCAGCTTCGCTTACAACGTCCATGACACCAAGGAGTTGATCAAGCTGGTTGGCGGCACACCCTTGGTACTCAAGCTTTGCGAAGGGACACAAGGCCGGGGGATTATCCTTGCGGAAACCCAAAAGGCAGCGGAGAGCGTCATCGAAGCCTTCCGCGAGGTGCGTGCAGAATTTTTGGTGCAGGAATTTATCAAGGAAGCCAATGGCAGCGATATCCGTTGCTTTGTAATCGGTGAGAAGGTTGTCGCTGCGATGGAGCGCAAGGCCCAGGAGGGGGAATTTCGCTCCAATTTGCATCGCGGCGGTACCGCCAGAGTTACCAAGCTCACACCGGAGGAAAGGCGCACGGCTATCAAGGCTGCCCAGACCATGGGGTTACATGTGGCGGGGGTGGATCTGCTGCGCTCCGCACGTGGACCGCTGGTGATGGAGGTAAATTCATCGCCCGGCCTCGAAGGTATCGAAGGTGCCACAAATAAGGACATCGCCAACGCGATAGTGGAGTTTGTGGAGGAACACGCCCGCCCGAATGCCAACAAAACCCGCGGAAAAGGCTAGGCGCTAAAGTGAGGGGCTTAAGCCCCCAGCTTCAAATGAGGTTCAATCGGGATTACCGTCCCATCGAAATGAAAGCGACCATTGCGAAAATGGTTTTCCAGTTGTTTGGCGCTCATGGGTTTGGAGTAGAGGAAGCCTTGCGCCTGGTCACAGCCCATCTCGCGTAACCATTCGGCTTGCCGCTCGTTTTCAACGCCTTCCGCCACTACGCGCATTTGCATGTTATGGGCCAGGCCGATAATGGATTTGGCAATGGCGGCATCGTTGTGATCATCGTGGATATCGTTAATAAAGCTGCGGTCGATTTTGAGCTTTTGGATAGGGAAGCGCTGCAAATAAGCGAGCGATGAATAGCCCGTACCAAAGTCATCAATCGCCAGGAACATGCCCATCTGGTTCAACTGGTTGAGTTGGTTAATGGTCTCGCCGGCGTGTTCCATTGCGCAGCTTTCGGTGATTTCCAGTTCCAGGTGTTTGGCTTCCAACCCGGTCTCTTTAAGGATGGCTTCCACCTTGCCGGGGAAGTTTTTCTGGCGGAACTGGCGCGGCGACAGGTTTACCGCTACTTTGCCCACTTTCTTGCCGGCATCCAGCCAGGTTTTCTGCTGGCGACAGGCTTCACGCAGGACCCATTCGCCAATAGGGACAATCAAGCCGGTCTCTTCGGCGAGTGGAATAAAATGCGCGGGGGAAACCAGTCCGCGCTCCGGATGCTGCCAGCGTACCAAGGCTTCCACACCGGTCATCTCTCCGGTTTGCAGGTCTACTTGCGGTTGGTAATAAAGCGTCAATTGTTGCTGCTCGACGGCGCGCCGCAAATCGTTTTCCAGTAGCAGGTAATTTACTGCGGTGGCATTCATGCCTTTGGTGTAGAACTGGCAGTTGTTTTTACCTGCTTCTTTCGCCTTGTACATGGCGATATCAGCGTTTTTCAACAGCTCATCGGTATCCGTTCCATCTTCGGGGAAAACACTTACGCCGATACTGACTGTAGTGGAAATTGTATGTCCGCTGATTTCCATGGGGCGCGAGAGCGTGCTTAATAATTTATTAGCGACAAACACCACATCTTCCGTGTCATGGATGCCTTCCAGGACCACCACAAATTCATCACCACCCAGGCGGGCCACAGTGTCCATATCGCGTACGCCTTCGTTAAGCCGCATGGCGATGGCTTTTAACAAAATATCCCCGGCATCGTGACCGAGGCTATCGTTAATAATTTTAAATCTGTCTATGTCCAGCAACATCAGTGCAACCCTGGTTTCACTGCGGCGCGCGCGCGCCAGGCCGTGATAAATACGGTCATAAAACAGCGAGCGATTGGGCAGGGAGGTCAATGAATCGTGGAAGGCCATGTAGTTCAGGCGCGATTGCTGTTCGCGCAATGCGTTCTCCGCCAGCTTCCGTTCGGAAATATCCGTTCCTATGGTGCAAACCCCAAACACATTGTTTTCTTTATTGCGTAACGGGAATTTCACCATCAAATAAGTGTGCAGGCTGCCATCTTTATGCATGAGGTCCAGCTCAACCTCATAAGTTTGTTGCTTGGTTTTGGTTGCCGCATCAATTTCCCACATGGACTGGGCAATGTCTTTAGGATAAACGTCGAACACATTTTTTCCGACAAACCCCGACTCATCGATATTGGCCATTTGCTTGAAATGTTCGCTGGCCAGTACCACGTTACCATCCAGGTCTTTTACCGAGATTAATGCCGGTGAATAACGCAAAATCGCGTTTAGATAAGTTTCGCTTGCCCAGAGCGCTTGCTCGGCCAGCCGGAACCTTTCAGCCTGTTCCTCGTGATGCCACATATCAATGACCTGGCGCACCAGCAGGGAACTAAAGGTCCATACAGTTTCCAGTTCGCTAACTGCTTTTTGCAGCAGCCCCAATTCCTGGATGGACTCCATATAAAACACAGCGATGGTTTTATTTTTTTCGTGGATAGGATGCAGGAAACAGGCGTTGGTGCCTTTTTGGGTAAACATGCTCCCCAATTGATGGATAGAGGTTTTATCCAGGGAGCAGGATTCCCCTGACACAAATACTTCTTGAATATAACGGTGGGGTAAATAATTTAAACGGTTAAGCGATGTCGCTATGCCATTAACCATGGGTTCATGGGGACCGGAAGAAGCAATAGCTTCTACATATAAATGGCTTTCACGTTCGACAATAAGTACTGCGCGGTTGATGGCGTCTTTGGCAATAACCAATTTAACCAACCGCTCGGCAATTTGTTTGTGATTTAAATCAGTAAAAAGTTGCTGGAACTTTTTTATTAATTCTATGGCAGTATTCTTTGACTGCATTGGTTCATTGTTATGCATAGTCGCTCAATTTGGGTGATCGTCTCGCCAGAGGTACATTACACAATTAACCTGCGGCCACTCTTCCGGGGCCTGTTATTTCCCAAATTTTTTACTTGAATCTGCACTTTACCTGAAAAAAAGCCGTTAGAGCTTTTTTTTATGAGAATTTAGGAAGAAAACGGCGCCTGGAATAAATCCTGAACAATTACACTGTGACCGTTACCGGCGTTGGTGTTTCGAAAATTCCCAAGTGGCCGCAATTTTCGGCAAATAATGAAATATGTGCCAATATTATATTTTCACGCGCTTGAATTAAACGCAGATTGAATGAAAAAGGCACAGCGCTTATTTTGAGCGACACTAACCCCATCGTACGAGGAGGGGCTGATATGCGCCATCAAGTTCCTTTCATTGGCGAACGCAAGGTTATTCGGGCTGATGATGACCAGGCCCGGGTAAAGCGTACTAGCGGACGGGTAATCGACGAAATTGTTGGCGATGGCGCTACGGAGAGCAGTTGGGAAGATATAGTGCCCGCAGGCTGGAGTGATAAATCCCAACCCGATAAGCCGGCGAAAAAGAGCGTTTCCATTCCCGCATCCAAACCCCAGGTGCCTTATAAACCTGCGGGGAGGGGCCTGGCTTCCGGTACGTCAGCCAGCGCAAAAACGGCTCCCAAAAGCAGCGGCTCTTCTTCCGGCAGAATTACCCTTTCAGAAACGTCTGCCCTTGATTGGGTTCCCATCAATAATGGTCGTGGTTTGCGCGTTAATATCCACGGTTGTATCGGCCTCGAGTTGCGCAAGGAATGGCATCATTTGTTAAACCATACGGCTGAAGCCAATGTGCACGAGTTCGAGTTTAATTTAACAGACACGCCGGCGTTAAGCCTGGCCGGGTTGGGATTGCTGCTTTTATTTAAAGAACGTAAAGGCTTTGCGTGCGATAACATTAAATTATGCAATTGCAACAAGGAAATCGAACGCTTATTGCGATGGACGGGCATGGACGAATATTTCGCCATCCACACCACGCACATTTCCAACGAATAAAATGGCCTGTTACATCACGGCCATTTTGTTAATCATTGATATTTTTTTAACGCCTCAACCAAAGCCCGCATTTGTGCGTCGGTACCTATGGTGATACGCAAAAACTGGCTGATGCGCGGTTTATTAAAATAACGCACTAAAATTTTATGATCACGCAAATAGCGGGCTACAGCCGATGCGTCTTTCCCGACCGGTTCCGCAAATACAAAATTCGCTTGCGATGGTAAAACCCGGAATCCCAATTTTTCCAATTCAGTGACTGTCCACTCGCGGGTAGCGATAATTTTGTTACGGCATTCCTGGAAATAAGGGTCATCTTCAAAAGCCACAACAGTGGCAGCCTCGGCAATACGGTCTATCGGATACGAGTTAAACGAATTTTTTACCCTATCGAGCGCTTCGATCAATTCTTGGTGGCCCACTGCCAGGCCGACCCGCATACCGGCAAGTGAACGGGATTTGGACAGGGTTTGCACGACCAATAAATTTGGATATCTATTAATTAACCCAATGGCTGTTTCCGCACCAAAATCCACGTAAGCTTCATCAACGACCACCACGGATTCGGTATTTTTTTTCAGCAGCGCCTCAATTTCAGCGAGCGGTTTGCCAATGGCGGTCGGCGCGTTGGGGTTTGGGAAAATGATTCCACCGTTGTCCTGCGCATAGTCGGCAAAGTCAATTGTGTAATCTTCACGCAATGGAATTGTTTTCGCTGTAATTCCGAAGAGCTTGCAATACACCGGATAAAAACTGTAGCTAATGTCGGGAAACAACAAGGGTTTTCCCTGCTGGAAAAACGCCATAAACAATAACGCGAGGACTTCATCGGAACCATTGCCGACAAATACTTGCTCGCTATTTACCTTGTAGTAATCAGCGATGGTATTTTTTAGTTTTTTGGAGTTCGGGTCCGGATACAAGCGCAACCTGTCGATGGCGTCATGGGTGATTAAATCAAGTACCCTGGGGGAGGGCGGATAGGGGCTCTCGTTGGTATTTAATTTAATCAACCCGTCAATTTGCGGCTGCTCACCGGGCACATAGGGCTCCAGTTCACGCACCACCGGACTCCAGAACTTCGACATGATCGCTCCTCGGCGAATGGCTATTTAAAGAGCGGGCAGTATACGCGTTGCGCGGGCCAGCTCACACCCGGCGCTTATAAAATACCCCCATTTACTCCACCAAACCCGAATCCGCTACAGTTGTTAAATAGGTAATACCAGCATCAAATTCGCCTTATGACTTCCGGTGCTGGTCTGCATATCGGCAAATTTACACCGATAAATCATCAACCGATTCCACCACGACTGCAAATGCGTCGCGCAATTCCGCCAGCGCAACCTGCTTTACCCGTTCCGCATCAATACGTTCGCCGCGATGATCAAATAAATCACGGCTGGTCGTCGCCTCGGCCACAATAGTGGTTTGATAGCCTAAATCCAGTGCGGCGCGCGCCGTGGCAGAAACGCAAACATGCGTGGTGCAACCGGCAATAATTAACTGCCGGCGACCCGTGCCGGCAATAATCGTTTGCAAATCGGTTCCTGCGAAGGCATTGGGTAAATGTTTGATAACAACATGGTCTTCCCCGGTTGCGGCTACATCTTGCAACTCGGCATAAAATATACCTCCATCATTAAATAGCAAATTGCCTTCAGGTCCCTTGTTTACCACATGGATGACGGGGGTTTGTTGTTCCTTTGCCCGTGCAATCAAGCGTGCGGCTCCGGTAACGGCTCTTTGCAAATAGGGCAAAGGTACTGCGCCATCAAGATATTCACGTTGCATATCGATAATGATGACAACGGCTTCGCTTAAACGCGCGGCGGGATGATCAAAGCCAAATAATTCAGTAAATGTTTTGTGGTTCATGCGAGGCTCCTCGTTTTTTCCTTTGTGGCAGGAAGGAAATGTCTTCCTGCGATTGAGTGTTTTCCCATTAATAACCAACGGTAAAGCGTTGCTGGTGATGTTGTGGCTGTTCCAGTTCATCGATAACGGCTACAGCGAAATCCTGGTTGGAAATACGGCTTTCACCATTTTCATTTACTAACAATTGCTCGCTACCCAGGCGGAATTTCCCGGTGCGTTGACCAGGTTCAATAAGCGCTGACGGCGATACATACACCCAGTCCAGTGTCTTTTCCGCGCGCAATGCGTCCAGGAATCCAATCGCAGCCTGCGCAACGGCTTTCCATTCATTGGGAAAGTTGGGGGTATCGATCACCCGCACTCCCGGCGCGACTTCCAGGCTGCCTGCACCGCCCACCACCAGGAGGCGTTTTACCCCGGATGCTTTAACTGCATTGATCAACGCCGGGAAATCCACGTCGAGGTAATGGAAGGAAATGATGGCGGCATCATGGTCGGCCAGGGCCGCCGTTACCGCCTGCGGATGGTGACTGTCGAGCGCGACGCCGGTAATGTTCGGATGCGCCGCCAGTTTGTGCGGGTTGCGCACCAGCGCAGTAACCCGGTGCTGGCGATTGATAGCTTCGGTCAAAATGTGTTGGCCGATAAACCCGGTAGCGCCGATTAGTGCAATTTTCATTATCTGATCCTCATTGGTTAGTGTGAATGGGTGAATTGCTTCGGTGGGGCCAGTATCGCTGCCATTGATTGTGCTGATAAGATGGTCAAAACTTGATTCTCTGTCCATTAAAAGTGGACAATTGGAGGGATATGACCAGCTTGTTTGATATCAACCTGAATCGTTTGGTGGTATTCGTTGCAGTCGTGGAGACTGGCTCGATAACGGCGGCGGCCAGTCGTTTAGGCGTGGCGAAAACCATGGTGAGCGCCCATATGCAAAAACTCGAAATGGAGATCGGCAGTAATTTGCTGGTGCGTACCACGCGCCGTTTGCACCTTACCGAAGCGGGTACCCGGTTCTACGAGGCTTGCCAGAAAATCCTGCTGGACACCGAGTTGGCGGTAGCAGAAGCGGGCAGTGACACTCGCCAGTTGCGCGGCAAATTACGTATATCCACTTCTATTGATTATGGGGCCTCGGTGGTTTCGCCCCTGGCGGCGCGGTTATGCAAGCAGCATCCGGAATTGCGCATCGAAATAATCGCCAGTGACCACCGAGTGGACATGGTGGCTGAGGGTATTGATCTCGCGATCCGTATTGGCCGCCTGGCGGATTCCAGCCATAAGGCAGCGTTGATTGCCAATTTTGATGAATGGCTGGTTGCTGCACCGGATTATTTTCCCCAAGGGTTACCGGATTCACCGGCTGCGCTGGATACTTATCCGTTGATCGGTTTATCGGTGTTGCCGAATCCTTTGCATTGGACCTTCACCCGCCCGGGATCGGCGTCGGTGACTTGCCGATTCCGTTCATCGCTGATGACCAACACCTCGTTGGGAGTCCAGGCTGCGGCGCGAGTGGGGGCAGGTTTGGCGATATTGCCGGATTACGCGGTGAAGGATGATATTTCCGCAGGCAGGCTGGTGCGTTTATTGCCTGGGTGGTCTTTGCCGGGCGGGGGTATCTATGCGGTATTTCCCGGCTCAGTGCAGCGCTCCCAAAAAGTCGGCGTTTTTATTGAAGCCTTAAAACAGCGCTATAGTTCACTAGGTTAATCGTCTTTTTAGATTGCATCTGATGGATGCTGTATTTTTTGGAGACTGGTCCAATGAAACCTATGCCGGAATTGGTAATGCTTGATCTGGATGGCACCTTGTACGTTGGGAAACAACCTATTCCCGGCGCGATTTCCGCTATCAACCGACTGCGCGAGCAAGGCATCGCGTTGCGTTTTCTCACAAATACCACCACCAAATCCCAGGATGAATTAATTGCGCAATTGCGAGTAATGGGTTTTATGCTGGAAGATGATGAATTAATTAGCGCGCCTGTGGCGGCGAAATTGGAATTATTTAACTTGCAACAGAATTTAAACCGCCCCTTGCGCATCTGGCCCGTGGTTGCGGACGGCATTAAACAAGACTTCTCCGAGTTTTTTTGGGATGAGAATAAGCCGGACTATGTTGTGTTAGGTGATATAGGCGAAGTGTGGGATTTAAATTTAATTAATCGGTTGTTTAATGTGATGCACGCCGGTGCAGAACTTATTGCGTTGCATAAAAATCGTTTTTGGCAAACGGAAGATGGATTGAAAGCGGATATAGGTTTTTTTGTTTCCGGCCTTGAATATGTATGCAGCAAAAAGGCGCTTGTTATGGGGAAACCCAATCGCGCTTTTTTCCAGCGAGTATTGGATTCAGCCGGTGTTGACGCTATGAATGCAATAATGGTCGGGGATGACCTGGATAGTGATGTGGGAGGTGCCCAGCAGGTGGGTATTCGTGGTTGCCTGGTGAAAACCGGTAAATATCGCGAAGCCTATGCTGACCAGTCTATGATAAAACCTGCCTATGTCCTCGCTTCTGTGGCAGAGCTTGGTCGTCTCTGGTCGTAGCTGGCCAGGTGAGGTTATCACCCGGGGTTGGCACGCTATTGAAGAAATATTTTGCAAATGGATCGGCAGGTTTTTCGCGATATGTTTATCAGGGGCCTAGGGGCTTCGGCGGTAAACCAAAATAACAACTGAAAAAAATCAGTCAAGAATGAATCCTATGTTAATGACCAACGATGATTTCCTCGGCCACCCGAAAGGCCTCTATGTTTGTTTCGCAACCGAGATGTGGGAGCGATTTTCGTTTTACGGAATGAAATTTATCCTGCTGCTATATCTCACCAAATACCATTTATTTTCCGACAACCATGGCCTGGATGTTCTCGGTGCTTATGCGGGCCTGGTGTACGCGTTACCGGTAATCGGTGGATTGATTGCGGATCGTTATCTGGGGACGCGTCGAGCGGTATTATTTGGTGGCATTCTATTGGTTATCGGCCATTTGTTAATGGCCGTCGAAGGGCAGCAGGCGGTGCATTATCCCGCCGGTACTATGCTAACCGAGTCCTTAGTATTAGCGAATGGCGAAATTCTTAACGCGGGTACGGTGCTTGGCAATGAGGTGACCAAACAGGATACCGCGGCGCTCAATGTTTTTTACACCGCTATCGCTTTTATTGTTATCGGCGTTGGTTTTTTAAAGCCGAATATTTCTGTGATCGTCGGCAAACTTTATCCCGAAAATGATCCGCGCCGCGATTCCGGTTTTACGCTTTTTTATATGGGTATCAATGTCGGCGCGTTGGTGGCGACCTTGGTGTGCGGTTGGTTGGGCGAAACATATGGCTGGAAATATGGTTTCGGTTTGGCCGGTGTAGGGATGATCCTTGGCTTGTTTACCTTTCTTTTTGGGCAACGTTATTTAAAAGGGTATGCGGAATCCCCCGATCCTGCATGGCTCGCGACTAAAACAGCAGGCATCAAGCGGGAATGGTGGATATATATCGCCAGTATTGCTTCGCTGCCGCTTATTTGGTGGTTGGTGCAAAGTGAACCGGTCGTTCATATCACGCAAAATATTTTCTTGCTGTTAGGCATTGTCGGCATTCTTACCTACGCCATGATTTACCCCAACCCATGGCAATCAAAAAAATCGCTGCTCGCGTTAACCGCGGTTGTAATTTTTATTGGTGTGGGAAGTGTACTGACCCAAAACCGGGTAATCCAGGTTTCCGCAACAGCTACGGAATATTGGGTTTATTCATCTTTGGTTGCACTATTTATATTTATCGTTTACGGATTCGCTAAACATCGCAGTGTGGAATTCACTCGCACCCTGATATTGATGGTATTGATTGTTTCAACCGTAGTGTTTTGGTCCTTGTTTGAGCAATCCGCGGCGTCAATGACATTATTTGCTGACCGCGTGCTTGATCGGGAAATATTGGGAACTAGCATCGCCGCCAGTCAATTTGCTGCGCTCAACCCCGCTTTTATTATGCTATTAGCGGTTCCTTTTGCGTTGCTATGGCCCTGGTTGGATTCGCGCGGCCTCAACCCTTCCACGCCGGTAAAATTTTCAATAGGAACCATACTCGCCGGTTTGGGTTTTGGTGCCCTGGTATTGGGTGCGCAATTTCCCAATGAAGCGGGCAAGGTAGCAGTACTTTGGTTTGTGCTCGCCTATTTTTGTCACAGTACCGGTGAATTATGTTTGTCGCCGATTGGTTTGTCGGCTGTTACCAAATTATCCATTCCCCGTGTGGTAGGGGTAAGCATGGGTACATGGTTTGTGGCGACTGCGCTGTCAGAGACACTTGCGACGCGTTTATCCAAATTGGCTTCAATTGATACTTCAGCGAAATCGGACGTTGCGGCCATGTTGGCAACCTACACCGAATTATTTGAATACCTTACCTGGTTGGGTATTGGTTTTGGTGTGTTTATGTTGGTGATTTCGCCGCTGCTTAGACGCGGTATGGCGGGAATACATTAATCCATACTAATGACAAAAAGTGGGACCTTGATGATGAGAAAAATAACACCAGGTTTTGTATTGCGTGCAGCTGCGCTCCTGGCTCCCTGCATTTTTTTAGCCTCTTGCCAGCCGTCCTCTTCGGTAAAAAATAAAGGTGATGTCGATAAAAAATCGGCCGATACCTTTATTGCGGATGTTAACCAACGTTATATGGATATCTATCGGGAAACTAACGCCGCGCAATGGGCTTATGTAACTTACATCAATGAAGATACTGCGCTACTGGCCTCCAAAGCTAACGAGCGAATGATGGGGTTTGAAAAAGAAATCCTTGCCGAAGCGCGCGTTTATAAAGACGACCCCATGTCTGCCCCGACTGCGAAGGCGTACACTAATTTAACATTGGGCAAAACACTTTTACCGCCGGATACGCCGGCTGAACGCGCAGAATTAGCGAAGCTTGGCACTGATATGGAAGGCATTTATGGCGCGGGGAAATACTGCAAAACCTATCAAAAAAACCATTCGGGCAACAAGCAAGAATGCCGCGATCTGAATCAGCTATCCGAGGTTTTGGTAAAGAGCCGCGATTACGATGAATTGCTGGATGCCTGGACCGGTTGGCGTACAGTGGCGCCTTCCTATAAAAAAGAATATTCACGTTTTGTGGAAATCGCCAATGCCGGCGCCCGTGCTTACGGTTTTAGCGATATGGGGGCGTCCTGGAAGTCCGGTTACGATATGCCCGCAGCAAATTTTGAAGCAGAAGTGGAGCGGCTTTGGTCACAGGTGGAGCCGTTGTATAAATCACTCCATTGCAAAGTGCGTACTGACCTTGCAAAACATTATGGGAAAAACAAAGTTCCGTTTGATCAACCCATTCCTGCGCATTTACTCGGTAATATGTGGAGCCAGCAATGGGGCAGTATTTACGATGTGGTAACGCCCTATCCCGGTGTGGGAGACCTGGACGTTACCGCCGCATTGGTAAAAAGCAAAAAGGATGCAGTTGCTATCGCCAAAACGGCTGAAAATTTTTTCACCTCACTCGGTTTGCGTGCATTGCCAAAAAGCTTTTGGGAAAAATCCATGCTCACCAAACCGCGTGACCGTGAAGTTGTGTGTCACGCAAGCGCCTGGACCATGGATGCGAAGGAAGATGTACGCATCAAGGAGTGTATAGAGCCTACTGAAATTGAATTTGAAACCATTCATCACGAGTTGGGCCACATCTATTATTTCCTTGCGTACAACGATAAACCTTATTTATTCCAGAACGGCGCTAACGATGGCTTCCACGAAGCCATTGGCGATACGATTGTGCTATCCATGACACCCGGTTATCTAAAAACCATCGGCCTGATTGATAAGGTGGAGAATAACCAGAAAGCCGTTATTAACCAGCAAATGAAATTGGCGCTGGACAAGGTTGCATTCCTGCCGTTTGGAAAAATCATTGATCAATGGCGCTGGCAGGTATTTTCCGGAAAAATAAAACCGGGAGATTACAATAAATCCTGGTGGCAATTGGTAAATCAATACCAGGGCATTCGTTCCCCGGTACCGCGCAGCGAAAGCGATTTTGATGCGGGCGCTAAATACCATGTCGCGGCGAATGTTCCCTACACTCGCTATTTCATCGCCCACATTTTGCAATTCCAATTCCACAAGGCTTTGTGTGATGCTGCGGGTTTCAAAGGCCCTTTGCATGAATGTTCCATCTATAACAGCAAACAAGCCGGTACAAAACTGCAAGCGTTGCTGGCTGCGGGTGCCAGCAAACCCTGGCAAGATGTTTTGGAAGAGGCCATAGGTACCCGCGTAATGGATGCCTCGGCAATCCTTGATTATTTCGCTCCGTTGAAAACCTGGCTGGATGAACAGAATAAAGGGCAGGTTTGTGGCTGGTAATTTACATATTTTGATAGCAGCTGGCATTGAAGATGCTGGCTGCTTTTATTATTAATTGGTCGCTTTGAACCTGAACATCCGCATCATTAACAATGACGCCGCGCAGATCAACCCGGCAATTAATGCTGTCCAAAAACCCGCCGCGCCCATAGGTTCTGTAATCCAATCTTTAAATGTCAGCGTGTAACCCAGTGGTAATGAAATTCCCCAGAATGAAACCAGCATAATAATCATCGGGATCTTGGTGTCTTTATAGCCGCGTTGCACGCCCATCAGCGTCACTTGTACCACGTCTGCGATCTGGAAAATTGCGCCTAATACAAATAATTGTGCGGCAATGGTTTGTACGGCTAAATCGGATGTGTAGAGACTGGCCAGCCAATTGCGGCCCAAAAATAAAAATAATGCATTCGTACAACCAATCGTCAACGCGAGCAGCAGGGCGCTGCGCGCGAGCAGGCGGGCTTCTTCATGGTCTTTTGCGCCTGCGAGGAAACTGATGCGCAATGTTAATGCAATGCCCATACTGAGCGGCAGCATAAATACCAATGAGGTAAGGTTTAATACAATTTGATGGCCAGCAACAGTTGTTGCACCCAGGGGGGCGAGGAACAGTGCAATCATGCAAAACATGCTGACTTCAATAAAGCTGCTAAAACCGATAGGCAGGCCAAGTTTTAATAATCGCCTGATTTCATCCACGGCTGGTGCAACCCAATTGCTGATTAAATGGAATTGTTGATAGATGCGGCTGGTGTTTAAATAAATTAGCAATGCAAGCGTAGCTATCCAGTTGGAGATACTGGTGGCCCATCCGCAGCCTATTCCGCCCATGGCCTGCAATTCGAATGCGCCAACATCGAATCCGTAAATAAAAATATAATTGAGCGGCAGGTTTAGTAGCGTACTCAGCAAGGAAAAAAACATGATTATTTGGGTATGGCCCAAACCATCGGTCAGGCCGCGTAGGGCAGTTAACAACAGCAAAGCGGGAACGCCCCAGGCAAATGCTTGTAGGTAACCATCGGCAATGTATGCGGTTTTTTCATCCAATTGGAGTAAGCCGAGCAATGGTTGCAAATTGGTTAAAAATAAAATCATCAATACCATTGCTACCAGCGAAATATAAATGCCTTGCCAGGTGGTGGGCATAATCTTGTGCAATTCCTGTGCGCCGCGGTGCCCCGAAATAGTGGGTTGCATAGCGCCGAGAATACCCGCAAAGAATAATAATGTGGGAACCCATAAGCTGGTGCCGATACCCACGCCCGCCAGGTCTTCTGCGCTGGCGTGACCGGCCATCACGGTATCTATAACACCGTTGGCCATTTGCGCAAGTTGCGCAACTAAAATGGGTGCACCCAATAAAACGAGCTGTTTCCATTCGGTGAGCGTTCGCTTTACCAAACTCTGGTTGTGATCCGGCAATAATTGTTGGATGTTGTTTTGGTTATTCACACGGGTTCCGTAATTCTATGAGTGGAAATTATCACTGGCACTAGCGAATGTTTTCGCCTATGTGCCGGATTATCGGTAGAGCATAGCCATCATTGGCAATTTCAATCCGTGTGTTGCTGGCGTAATCGATAGTTAGTTGGCGAAATAAACTGGCATTTGTCCAATCCAGGTTAAGCAGGTGCGCGATAATAATACGGATGACACCGCCGTGGCAGATGACTAATTGGTGTCCCGCTGAGTTGTTGCCCTGAATTTGTTGCCAGCTGTGGATTACCCGCCCGGCAAATAATTGCAATGGTTCGCCGTGTGGCGCGTGGGCGGTTGATGGCGTTTCCCAGAATTGATTAAGCGCCTGCCAATGCCCCTCGTTGAATTCATTGAAAGGAACCCCGTCCCACTCCCCGAAGTGCATTTCCTTTAAATTATCCAGGATTTGCAATGGTAGTTGGCTAATGCGTGAAAATTCCCGTGCCGGTTGTGCGCAACGAATTAATGGCGAGCTGAGGATATGGGTGATTGGATTTAATCGGTGCACATGGTGAATAACTGTTTGCAACTCGTTTAGCCCGTCATTGCTTAAGCCAATGTCGGTGTTGCCATAAAGTGCTGCGGGACCATCCACTTTACCGTGCCGCACCAGGGTAATTATTCGCTTATTCATAGCGTGTGACCAGCATTGGAATGGCGGCCTTTTAGTTGTAATGGCAAGCCTGCCGCAATAAAAAATACTTTATCGGCAGCTTGCGCCACCCGTTGGTTTAGCCGGCCAGCTTCATCCACAAAGGTGCGGTTGATTTCACCGAGGGGAATTATGCCGAGGCCAACTTCGTTTGCAACAAGAATAATATCGGCTTTGTTTGATCCAATGCTTTTAATCAATGAATCAAACAAACTGGAAAAATCCTGGTTGGGAAAATGAAACAATTGGTTGTTTAACCACAATGTCAGGCAATCCACCAGTATCGTTTGATTTTTTTGCGATTCTTCCGCTAGCGCCCCCATTAAATCCAGCGGGCATTCGCGAAGCTTCCACTGCGTCGGGCGCTGTTGCTGGTGATGGGCAATTCGCGCCCTCATTTCTTCGTCGGAAGCTATGGCTGTGGCGATATAGAGTACCGGCTTGTGCGTAGCGAGTGCGAGCTGCTCCGCGTAGCGTGATTTGCCGGAGCGGGCACCGCCAAGGATAAGTTGAATCATAACGCGAGTAATACCCCGTAAATAGTAAGTTCACTGACTTGCTGTACTGCGCCCAGGGTGTCGCCCGTGTAGCCGCCGATTTGCCTGTCCAAATAACATTTCGCCAGTATTCGTAACACTATCAATGCCCCCGATAAAATGACTGCACCCATTGGCGATAGGAAAAATAATGCGGGCAGGGCGGTGATGAGCAGAATAGACAAGTCGATCCCGGTTAACCGGTTGGCGAGCGGTTTACTCTTGCTGGTGTCGGCGTCACCCACATAACGCATATCGGCAATGAGGCTTACAGCCATTGCTCGCGAAAGTGGATAAGCCATTAACATGGCAATGATAATATCGCTGCTTTCAATTAATAATAAATACTTGCCGAGCAATGCCATCGCCAGCGCAGCGGCGCCGTAAGTACCGATGCGACTGTCTTTCATGATTGCCAATTTTTTATCGCGTGAGAACGCGCCGCCAAAACCATCGGCGGTATCTGCCAAACCATCCTCATGGAACGCGCCCGTTAGTAAAAGGCTAAATCCCATTGCCAGCCACAAGCTGATGGTGTCCGGAAATATCTTTTGCGCACAAAAAAATACGGCTGCAACCAGTGCGCCCAGCAACCAGCCGACCAAAGCAAGGTATCGACTGGATTGGTTGAGCTTTTCCGGCGAATAATCAACCCGCCGGGGCATTGGGATGCGGCTGAAAAATCCGAGCGCGAGAAAAAATAAGTTGAGTTGGTTTTTCATGTTCCAGGATGTACTTCAAAAAAACTGCCGCTCCATGGCATTAATTAATTTTTTCGTTAAATTTTCACACCCGCGCTTTCAAAGGTTGCCATCTGATTATAAAAACTCACAGCGGCCTGGATAAGCGGTAACGCCAATGCGGCCCCTGTGCCTTCGCCCAGCCGCAAGCCTAAATGCAATAGTGGCTTTGCATTTAGCAATTCCAGCATTAATTGATGGCCGCCTTCATCGGATGTATGCGCAAAAACCATATAGTCACCGGCATGTGGGTTAAATTGCACCGCGAGTAACGCCGCTGCCGTGACAATAAAACCATCCACGATGATGATTCTTTTCGCTTGTGCTGCTGCCAGCATTGCACCGCAAATTTGTGCAATTTCAAAACCACCCACTTCAGTGAGGATATTAAGTGGGGATTTATTGCCGATGCGCGCTACGCCTTTTTTGACCAATTCGATTTTTTTGGCAAGTTGCTCGGGATTAATGCCTGTGCCCAAACCTGCACATTTTTCTACCGGTGCACCGCTGACTGCCGCGAGGATCGCGGCAGCGGAACTGCTGTTGCCGATCCCCATTTCGCCAAAGGCCAATAAATTGGAGCCGGCATTGATTTCCTGTTCGGCTAATAATTGCCCGAACAACAATGCTTGCCGGGCTTGCGCTTGGGTCATCGCCGGTTCAGTCGCGAAATTGCGGGTGCCTGCCGCAATACGCTGGTTAATTAATGCCGCGGGTTCCGGGGAGATTTCATATCTAATTCCCGCATCAATCACTTTTATCGACAAGTGATTGGTGCGGCAGAAGCAATTAATAGCCGCCCCGCCTGCTAGAAAATTGAGCACCATTTGCTGGGTGACGCGGCTGGATGCGATGCTGATGCCTTCATCGGAGATACCGTGATCGGCAGCGAAAACCAGCATTAACGGGCGTTCGATACTTAAGCGTGGGCGCTCCTGGATCAATGCAATTTGCAAAGCAATGGCTTCCAGTTGGCCAAGGGCACCCGGGGGTTTGGTTTTTTGGTCGATACGTTGTTGTATGTCGGGAATGAGTTGTGTATTTAACGGTTTGATTTGCCACTCTATAGTCATAATCCGTTTCCTTTTGTCAGGCTGCGCAAGTTAGCACATTCGTCGGTGGGGAATGGCAAATCCCGGCCGGTTCAGTGACTTTTTACGCGGCGGACGGAAACTCGGCGTATAATCGCGGCCGCCTTCCCGACCTTAACCCTTGCGCGCATCCGGAGCCTGCCATGTTCGAAGTTTTGCCCTTATTGCCTAACGACCCGATCCTCGGTTTAAGTATCGCCTACGCCAATGACATTAATCCCGGCAAGGTGGATTTAGGAGTGGGTGTTTATAAAAACGACCTGGGCCAAACCCCGATCATGAAAGCGGTAGCCGAAGCTGAAAAGCTGCGCATTGGACGTGATATTACCAAGGCCTATACGCCACCCGCTGGCGTTCCGGGTGCGAATGAAGCCTCTACGCGCCTGGTGTTTGGTGCGGATCATCCCGCAGTGGTTGCCGGTCGCGTACGTACCGTCCAGGCCCCTGGGGGCTGTGGCGCATTGCGTGTCGCAGCGGAGTTGATCCAGCGCGCCAGGCCCGGTGCCCAGCTATGGGTTAGCACACCAACTTGGGCTAACCATGTCCCCTTGCTTGGATCAGCCGGACTGAAACTGCGCGAGTATCCCTACTACGACTACGCCGGTCACGATATTAACTTTGCAGCGATGATGGCGACCCTCAAGGATATTCCGCGCGGTGACTTGGTGTTGTTGCACGCGTGCTGCCATAACCCGAGCGGCGCGGATTTAACCCCTGCGCAATGGAACCAGGTTGCGGATGTGCTGGAAGAGCGCGGCATCATCCCGTTTGTTGATATGGCCTATCAGGGGTTTGGCGAGGGGTTGGAACAAGATGCCTATGGCCTGCGCATGCTCGCGCACCGTGTGCCTGAAATGATTGTGGCCAACTCCTTTTCCAAAAACTTTGGTTTATACCGCGAGCGCGCCGCCAGCCTGAGTTTTGTGTTCGCCAATCCCCAACAAGCCGACGCCGGTTTCAGCCAGTTATTAAACGTAGCGCGCGGCATCTATTCCATGCCGCCTGCACATGGCTCCACGATTGTGGACATTATCCTTCACAGTGAGGAACTCACCCATGTGTGGCAAAGCGAACTCACCCAAATGCGCAATCGTATTGCCGGTTTGCGTGTGCAATTGGTGGAATCACTAAACGCTTTGCAACAAACCCGCGATTTCAGTTTTATCGCCAGGGAGCGCGGTATGTTCTCTTTCCTCGGGCTGACGGTCGAGCAGGTACACAGGTTGAAAAACGAATACAGCATCTATATGACCGACACCAGCCGTATCAGTGTGGCGGGTTTGACGACAGAGAAAATGGATTATGTTGCCAAGGCCATAATTGCGGTGCTGTAAAAGCAATTATGATAGTTATCAAATAGTTACATTAAAGGCCCCGTATTTTACCGGGGTCTTTTGTTGCCCGCAGTTGCAATACATCCGTTGTTCGCCGCCATTAGCGCCAGGTTGTCCTAGATTGCCATCACAGGCTTTATTTGCATTGTTAAATGCTATCAATTAATTATTTAATATAAATTTAACTAATGTTTCCGCTCCGTCTAATGTTATCCAGGTCAACCCAAGGTTAACTACAGGAGCAAACGATGGACAACAACACCAAACCAGCCGGCAAATGTCCGGTCATGCATGAGGCAATAACCAAACCGGCGGCGAGTGGTACATCAAACCGGAATTGGTGGCCAAACCAACTGAATCTACACCTCCTTCACCAGCACACTGCGGTGTCCGATCCCATGGGAGTGGATTTCGATTACGCCGAAGAATTTAAAACGCTCGATCTCGCCGCTGTAAAAAAAGATCTCTACGCATTGATGACGGATTCACAGGATTGGTGGCCTGCTGACTTTGGGCATTATGGTGGATTATTTATCCGCATGGCTTGGCACAGCGCCGGAACTTATCGCACGGCGGATGGACGCGGTGGTGCGGGCAGCGGTACCCAGCGGTTTGCCCCTTTGAACAGTTGGCCGGATAACGGCAACCTGGACAAAGCCCGTCGTTTGTTGTGGCCTATCAAACAAAAATACGGCAAAAAAATTTCCTGGGCTGATTTAATGATCCTGGCGGGTAACTGTGCGCTCGAATCCATGGGCTTTAAAACCTTTGGTTTTGGTGGCGGCCGTGTCGATGTATGGGCGCCGGAAGAGGATATTTATTGGGGCGCCGAGCGCGAATGGCTGGAAGACAAGCGTTATAGCGGTGACCGGGAATTGGAAAACCCATTGGCTGCTGTGCAAATGGGATTGATTTACGTGAACCCCGAGGGTCCCAATAGCAACCCGGACCCAATCGCCGCCGCGCGCGATATTCGCGAGACGTTTGCGCGTATGGCAATGAACGATGAAGAAACTGTGGCGTTAATTGCCGGCGGCCATACCTTTGGTAAAACCCACGGTGCGGGTTCCGCTGCTTATGTTGGACCGGAACCTGAAGCTGCACCGCTTGAAGCCCAGGGGTTGGGGTGGTTAAGCAGCTATGGTTCCGGTAAAGGTGCCGACGCCATCACCAGCGGTTTGGAAGTAACCTGGACAACTACGCCAACCCAATGGAGCAATAATTTTTTTGAAAATTTATTTGGTTTTGAATGGGAACTTACTAAAAGCCCGGGCGGCGCTCACCAGTGGATCGCCAAGGGCGCAGCGGAAATAATTCCCGATGCCTTTGATCCCGATAAAAAGCGTCCACCCTACATGCTGACTACGGATTTATCGCTGCGTTTTGATCCGGTATACGAAAAAATTTCGCGTCGCTTCCTGCAAAACCCGACGGAATTTGCCGATGCATTTGCGCGCGCCTGGTTTAAGTTAACCCATCGTGATATGGGGCCGATTACGCGTTACCTGGGGCCTGACGTGCCGGCAGAACAGTTGATTTGGCAAGACCCTGTGCCCAGGGTTGACCATACCCTGGTTGACTCAGCCGATATAAGTGCGCTCAAGGCAAAAATTCTTGCAACCGGTTTGTCAGTTTCCCAATTGGTTTCTGTCGCATGGGCTTCCGCATCCACTTTCCGTGGTTCCGATAAACGCGGTGGTGCCAATGGGGCGCGCATTCGATTGGCACCACAAAAAGATTGGGAGGTAAACCAGCCGGCACAGTTGCAAAAAGTTCTCGGAGTGCTAGGGCAAGTACAAAAAGAATTCAATGCGGTGCAATCAAATAACAAGCGAGTCTCATTAGCGGATTTGATTGTATTGGGTGGTGCGGCTGCAATTGAACAGGCAGCAAAAAATGCGGGCGTTATGATCGAAGTACCATTTGTGTCCGGTCGGACAGACGCAACCCGGGAGCAAACCGATGTGGAGTCGTTTGCGGTACTGGAGCCCGGTGCCGATGGCTTCCGCAATTATTTAAAAGGCAAGTATTCGGTGCCCGCTGAAGAATTGTTATTGGATAAAGCGCAACTACTGGCATTGAGCGCACCGGAAATGACTGTATTGATTGGCGGTTTGCGTGTGTTGGAGACCAATGCGGGCCAGAACAAACACGGTGTGCTTACCCATAGGCCCGGTGCATTAACTAATGACTTTTTCGTAAACCTGCTGGATATGGCTACCCAGTGGGTGCCAACTTCTCCGGAAGCGGATGTTTTTGAAGGGCGTGATCGAAAAACCGGTGCGGTAAGGTGGACCGGAACTCGCGTGGATTTGGTGTTTGGTTCTAATTCACAGTTACGTGCACTTGCGGAGGTATATGCAAGCAATGATGCGCAAGAAAAGTTTGTGCAGGATTTTGTAAAAGCCTGGAATAAGGTAATGAACGCGGACCGGTTTGATCGGAAGTAAAGCGAGCTGTGGAATAAAATGGACCGATGAATTTATCGGTCCATTTTTATGGGAATTTACTTCAACTGAAATTCAATTTTCTTGAAACTTAAATCCATTTCCTTAAAGGTTTCAGGAACGCTGCTGCTCCAGGATGTTATATCGCCACGTAAAACAGCTCCTTTTTTGGTTTCACCAACAATAAGGGCTCTTTGGACGACGACATTTTCAACGTCATTCGCCGTTTTAGTGGTGCGCTTATAATCAACTTCCTGATAAAAATACAATGTGCTCATCGGAATCGTCACGCGTACCCACTTGTCGCTCACGCTTGCCTGGTCCAATTGGAAAATTATTTTTCCAAATAGGGTGCCGCCATCATGAAGGGTGATATCGATATTTACTTTTCCTTCATCCAGCGCTTCTATTACTGCAGGCCCTACATAGCTGGCGTAAGTTGTTTTCAAGCTTTCAATACTGGGAATACTGGTTTTTGCACTGTTAACTTTTATATCAACGATGAGGTTTTCGATATCGCCGAACTTATAACCATGAGCAAGGATATCTCGCTCAAAACCATTGGAGTGCTGACGATCCCAATCGGCGATTTTTTTCACAAGGACCACGTTCATGGTATCAACCCCGTTACAACTGTCATTTACCGTCCCGGTACCGTTAAAGTTGTAAGTGCTGCCCGCATTTTTCAGGTTTGCCCACTCGGTAGTGCTGCCGTTAGTCGTATGATTCCAGCCGCTAATATTCAAGCTAGAAAGGCTTTGGTTTTGCGCAGCACCGTCATAATCCGCAAAAACGGCAAAGGTTTTATCGGCAGCGTTGATATTCACACCGCAGTTTTCAATTTCCGCAACGGAATAATTAGCATAACTGGTAGCCGCCATGGTTTTTTCGCTCCCTGCGGGCAAGCTTGAGGCTGTGCTGGACGAGGCGGCTGAGCTTTCGGGCGCAGAGGAGCTTGCGGGAGTAGAAGAAGGCGCTACCGAACTGGCAGATGATGAAGCGGGTGACGTTGGTCCGGGGTCGTTACTACCGCCACCACCACCGCAAGCGGTAAGGCCGGTAACCATCAGGGAAAGGGCGCAGGTCTTAATCAGGGATTGCATAGGATTTCCAGGCTCCATTGTTGTTATCTTGGGCTGTTTGAGTGGTATTTATCGGGTGCTATTGCGTGGCGAAATAGCGTTTTTGAGAGCGCTATCTTTACTAACCTTGCTGTTTATTATCAGATGAGGGAAGGCCAGCGGCGGGGGACTATATCCCTTGTCAGGGTGGTGGTAAATGGTATTTGATTGCGCTACCAGATATCGCTTAAATTCGCATATTAAAAACCCGTTTTTAGGATAGGCATCCGCTATGGTGTGATTGATAACAGAAGGAATGATTGAGTAACCATCCCCGGCGGCCGCTCGGGCTATTATTGTTGTCGCGGCTTACGCGGGTTGGGATTATCAGGCATGCTGGTTTGACCCTGGGGCCAGTCGTTCCGGTGCTTCGGCATTTTCGGCGATTTGTTCTGCCTCGGGGTAATCCAGTTTTAAAACCGCTTTTTGCAGGATAAGGCTGTTAGGGTAGCTAAGCAGGTTGCCGTCATCGCGGCGCAGGATGACATGGAATAAGGTTATTTCGGTAATCACTCCGCGCATATCGTCATCTTTGTCGAGGATCTTGATACGGTCGTTCACTTTATAAGGGAAGCTGAAAAAGATAATCATGCTTGCGGTGACGTTGCTAAGGATTGACCACTGCGCAAAAAGGGCAATGCCGACCACTGCAAAAATGGACGATAGGAACACCGAGATTTCGCTATAGCCCAACCCCAGGATCAGGCAAATCACCACTATGCAACAGAACACCATGCCGATATTCATCAGCCGCGTCATATAAAGCACCCGTAAGTCGCCTAATGCGCGACGCAGGCTTACATCGTGGATGATTTTATCGAGCAGCTTGGATGCGGCATAAAACAACAGGATGCAGGAGACGATAATCAATAATTTGGACACCACACCATGACTGGTGATTTTTCCCAGTGTGCTAAAAAAATTCTCCACAGTAATACCCGCTTTCACTTGATTAACGAACATTGCAGACCTTTTATCAGGGACCCGCAACCGCAACAGGGGTTCCGGCACACTTGGCCTGCCTGGTGGTGGCTGGCATTATAGTGAAAATCACTGACAACGAGCGAGCGCCATGACATCTGTTGTAACCAATCCCCTTTTATGTATTGCACATCGTGGCGGGCCGCAAATGGAGCCCAAGCCATTGCCCGAAAACAGCCTCGCTGCAATTTCGCGCGCATTGGCATTGGGGGTATACGCAATCGAAATCGATGTATTCCAAATTGAGGGAGAGTTGCTGGTTACCCACGATCGCCGTTTGGGACGTGTGGTTTCCGGGCGCGGCATTATTACCGAGCAACCCTTAAGTTACCTGCGCGAGCAGCGCCTTGAAAACGGTGAGCCAATTCCGACATTGCATCAGGTATTGGAGCTGGTGGGTGATAAAGCGCTGCTGAATATTGAAATCAAAGGCCAAAATTCCGTAGAGGCGCTAAAAAGAACCTTGCACGACTATATCAGCAGCAAACAAGGCACCTACGAACAGTACATAGTTTCCAGTTTTGATCACCGGCAGCTCTTTCAATGCTTGCAGGAACTGCCGTATGTAAAACGCGGTGCGCTCATTGACGGCATTCCGCTGGATTACGCCGGCTGTTGTGAATTGCTGGAGGCCTATTCGTTAAATACCCATCTGGGTTTTATCACACCTGAACTCATCCACGATGCAAAAAAACGCGGCCTGAAAAATTGGGTTTACACTGCTAATCACGAAGAGGATTGGCGTTATTTGCAATCACTCGGCGTGGACGCGGTATTCACGGATAAACCGGATAAGTTGATCGCCTTTAATCGCAAGGAATGTGCAGGCGCGGAATGATCCTTGTCCGCTGACGCAACAGCACATGCAGCTATGCCAGGCATATTTAATGAGCCTGATATGACCCCGAGTGCCGGCCTCGCCTCATAATTAAAATATAAACAGCCGGGTTTAGTGCTATTATTTCCTGCAAAAAATACTACGGTGACTCCATCAATCAAATAAGAGTAAAACCATGAACACCATTGCCCGTTTTTTTAAAATAACCTATCCGTTGCTAAACGTAATTTTATTTTCCCTGCCGGCGGTCGCGGAGCCGGTGCAATTGATTCCCGCCGACCATCCCAATTATTTATATACAGGCCGCATTGATTTCGCGGACAAAAAAGCCCCGCAGGTTTCCTGGGCTGGCACCAGTATTAAAGCCAATTTCACTGGCACATCATTAGCAATAAAGCTGGATGATCAGCACGGGAAAAATTATTTCAATATTTTTATCGATGATGAACGACAACACCCCTATGTTTTGGAGGCTAAGCAGGGAGAGCAGACCTACGTTATAAGCGCTGCGCTTAAGTCGGGCAATCACCGCCTGGAAATATATAAACGCACTGAAGGTGAGGAAGGTGCGACAGCATTTAAAGGGTTATTGCTGGATGAGGGCGCAAAACTTTTACCGCCACCCACACGCCCCCAGCGCCGGATTGAAATATACGGTGATTCAATCAGTAGCGGTGCGGGTAATGAAGGTGCGGACAATGGTGTAGATCATTTGCTTAGCGAAAAAAATAATTATTGGGCGTATGGCGCAATAACCGCGCGTAATTTAAATGCTGAGTTGCATACCATTTCGCAAAGCGGAATCGGCATAATGATTAGCTGGTTTCCGTTTATCATGCCGCAATTTTTCGACCAACTAAGCGCTGTCGGGGACAACGACACCCAATGGGATTTTTCCCAGTGGACACCGGACGTGGTCATTATTAATTTATTCCAGAACGATGCCTGGCTGGTTGATCGTGAGAAGCGCCTGCAACCTATACCGACGGACGCGGAAAGAGTGGAGGCTTATATCGATTTTGTGCGCAGCATTCGCGCTAAATACCCTGGTGCGCAAATTATTTGTGCCTTGGGCAGTATGGACGCAACAGCTACACCTAAATGGCCGGGTTATATCACTGCCGCCGTTGCGCGCATGAAAAAAGAAGATAATGATCGGAAACTGGATACCATTTTCTTTGAGTTTACCGGCTATGGCGGTCATCCGCGCATTGCGCAGCACAAAGCCAACGCGGAAAAATTAACCGCGTTCATTAAACAAAAAATGGATTGGTAAGGTTACTCCCGATATAAACAAAAAACCAAGGGGAGGTTTTGTAAAACATCCCCTTGGTTTGTATGTTATCTCTTGGCAGATCGCGGTAAATAATCCCGAACCTGCCTGATATTTATCCGAAACCCTAGCGTTTTAAATCCAGCAGGCGGAAGTAGGCGGATTTAGGTTGGTGCTGGCGATCGAATAGCAATGGATAATTGGTGCGGCCCTTGATGGGGAAATCATTCAACCAGCTGGCGTCATCGCTTATGCCCCAGAAGGTAACGCGATCAACCTTGTCGCGATGTTTAATTAAAATTTTAAATAACGCTTCATAGGCCTTCGCCAGTTTTTTCTCCATCCCTTTAGGCAAACCCTTGGTGTACGGGTCGCGTTCAGGTTTATATTCAAAGCGCGTGGAAATTTCTGCAACAGGCAGGTTCCATACCGATGGCAATACATCAATATCCAGCTCGGTAAGGCTTACGCGTAAACCCAGTTTTGCGTAGGCCAAAATGCTGTCTTCAAAATTTTTCATATCCGAAGCCAGTCCGACGTGAGCCTGCATTCCCAAACCGTGAATGGGGGTGCCGCGTTTTTGCAAACGGCTCAGCATTTCTATGGTTGCATCGCGTTTGCCTTTTTGTTCATTGTTGTAATCGTTGTACAGCAAGTGGGCCTTCGGGTCGACTTCATGGGCCAGGTTAAACGCATTGACCAGAAAATCATCCCCCATGATTTTGTACCAATGGCTTTCGCGCATTTTATTGTCATCACCCACCGCTTCATTGACTACGTCCCAAGCGGCGAGTTTACCTTTATAGCGTTCCACAATAGTGGTGATGTGATCCTTTTGCTTTTTCTCCAATTCGGCTTTCGAAATGTAATTGCCGTCTTTGTTTTTAAATACACTGTCGGGGATTTGGCTGTGCCAACCTAGTGTGTGGCCAACCATATGCAGGTTATGTTTACTGCCAAATTCCACAAAGGCATCAGCATCGGCCCATTTCCAGCTTCCATTTTCATGGTGTACCTCACCCCATTTCATGCAATTCTCAGGCGTGATGGAATTGAAGTCCTTATTTATCAAGGCAACCAAGGCGGGATCTTGCTTACGAATAATGTCTACATTCAATGCGGCGCCAATTAAAAAATCATCTTTATACGCCTCCTTCAATCCCGTTGCTGCCGCTGCTTTTTTGGCGGCATGCAATTTAGCGCTGGCCAGCATGGCGGCGGTGGTGCCGCCCATGGCCAGCAAATTCCTACGTGAAATATTCATCATTGTTATCCTCGGTTGAGTATTTTCAGATTATTAATTCTGATCACTATAGTTGAAGGTTGCCGTTGTCCAATGAATGTTAACCAAGTTATAGCAAACGGCGTAATTTTATATACCGGATCTATGGGGCAACCATGCTATGGTGAGCTTTACATAAATTAAATTGGTCTTCTTGTATACAAGTGTTATATTTTTAATGACTATAACCATAGCAGTTATTTAAAAATAATCCATAGGGGAGTTATATCCGGTGCGCAAAATTCTGGTTTTTAAATATTTAATAACGTTATGGATTGGAATTGTAAGCCTGGCTTTACCCGCCTACGCGGAAGATGGCTACGAATTGTGGTTGCGTTACGTGCCGGTGAAAAATGTCGAATTAAAAAAATCATATCAGCAGCAGGTACGTCAATTAATTGTTGAAGGGGAGTCGGCAACCGCCAGGATAACAGCAGCGGAACTACAGCGTGGCTTTGCGGGGCTCCTGGAAAAACCTGTCGCATGGGTAAAAAAAAGTAAAATCAGCAAAGGATCTGTGGTCGTTGGCACCCCCGCTAATTCCCCACTGGTTGCATCACTACATTGGGAAGCGCGCTTGCAAACCTTGGGTAAGGAGGGGTATTTAATTGAGCAAGCAAATATTAATAATCGCGCTGTCCTGGTGGTTGCTGCCAATACCGATGTGGGAGCGCTTTATGGCAGTTTCCATTTGTTGCGTCTGTTACAAACCGGGCAGTCGCTCACCAAGGTTTCCATCAGCAGTTCGCCCAAGCTCCAGCATCGCGTTATCAATCATTGGGATAATTTAAATCGTGTAATCGAACGTGGCTATGCGGGTTTATCCTTGTGGGATTGGGGAACCTTGCCAGAATACAAATCGCAACGTTATGAAGATTACGCGCGCATTAATGCTTCGCTCGGCATTAACGGTGCCGTTATTAATAATGTGAATGCGGACCCCCGCGTACTGAGCGATCAATTCCTGCAAAAAATTGCCGCATTGGCGGATGTGTTTCGTCCCTACGGCATAAAAATGTACCTTTCCGTTAATTACAACTCGCCACGTATGTTTGGTGACCTTGAAACCGGCGATCCGCTGGATCCGCGCGTAAGGCAATGGTGGAAAGAGCGCACCCAAAAAGTTTACGAATATATACCGGATTTTGGCGGTTATCTGGTGAAAGCAAATTCCGAAGGCCAACCGGGACCGCAGGATTACAAACGTAACCATGCGGACGGTGCCAATATGCTGGCGGAAGCCTTGCAGCCTTATGGCGGTGTTGTATTTTGGCGGGCATTTGTTTATCACCCCGATATTGGTGATCGCTTTCGCGGCTCGTATGACGAATTCAAACCACTGGATGGCAAATTTGCGGACAATGTAATCCTGCAAGTAAAAAATGGCCCCATTGATTTCCAGCCGCGTGAACCTTACTCGCCATTATTTTCAGCAATGGAAAAAACCAACATGATGATGGAGTTCCAGGTCACCCAGGAGTATTTCGGTTTTGCTACCCACCTTGCATATCAAGGTCCATTATTTGAAGAGTCCTTGCGTACAGAAACCCATGCCAGGGGGCAGGGCTCAACAATCGGAAAAATTTTGGAAGGAAAGATCTTCAATACCAGGCGCACCGGAATGGCAGCTGTGATTAATCCGGGCACTGATCGCAACTGGACCGGGCACCCGTTTGTGCAATCGAGTTGGTACGCCTTCGGACGTATGGCATGGGACCATAATATTTCTGCTGGCGAAGCAGCGGACGAATGGTTGCGGATGACATTTACGAATGATGAAAAATTTGTTGAGCCGGTAAAACAATTAATGCTTTCCTCACGTGAAGCCGGCGTGAATTATCGCTCGCCCCTGGGACTTACCCATTTATATTCCCAAGGTGATCATTACGGCCCCGCTCCCTGGACAGCAAATCTTGAACGCCCTGATTGGACCGCAATTTATTATCATCGTGCAGCGAAAGATGGTATTGGTTTTGACCGCACTAAATCCGGGTCGAATGCTATTGCGCAATATCCGATGGCGCTTGCCAAACAATATGGCGATGTGAATAAGGTGCCGGAGGAATTAATACTATGGTTCCATCATTTGCGCTGGGACCATAAAATGCAATCCGGTCGCATATTGTGGGATGAGTTGGTACATAAATATTACGAAGGTGTTGAACAAGTGCGCGCTATGCAGCATGAATGGGACAAACTTGAACCTTTTATTGATGCAGAGCGCTTCGCGCACGTAAAAGCGTTATTAAAAATCCAGGAGCGTGATGCGGTAATCTGGCGCGACTCCTGTGTCCTTTATTTCCAAACATTTTCCGGCAAGCCAATTCCTGCCGGTTATGAGCAACCCAAACACGATCTGGAATATTATAAAACCCTGGCGCGTATCCGTTATGTGCCTGAGCCCTGGCATCCTGCGAGTTCGAGTCGGGTGTTACGATAATTTTACCGCTAATGTCAAACTTTTTTATTAAGCCCGCTATTTAGCGGGCTTAATATTTCCGGCAATTATTTTTATAAAGAACTTTTAGTTGCGTCGGTCTGCAATCGCTTTAGATAAGCTCGCAACAAAACCGCATTGTTATAGGCATTGCCTATTGTGTTATTGAAATATACGAATACTGCTTTTCCGGTTTTTTGCCATTGGTATACCCACTTTGCATAAGCCTGGATGACATCATCGCTGTAGCTGCCGTTGTAATCACCGGTGGGACCATGGAACCGCAAATAAATAATATCTGTTGCGCTGTGGTCCCTTGGTGTTTTGGAGAGAGGCATATCGTGGAATACAAGGGAGGCATTGTATTTTCGGAGCAATGCATATACCTGGGGCTGGTGCCAACTCGGATGGCGCATTTCAATCGCCAGCTTCCATCCGGCGTTTTCCTTATGGCCATTTAGATGTTGAAGTATGGATTCGACTTTTTCAGCATAGTCGATAGTGATGCGCGCCGGAAATTGAATTAATAATGCCCCGGCCTTTACAGTTAATTGGTTGGCGGCTTCCATAAATAAATCGATATCATCGACATTAATGTTGAGCCCCGGTGCATGGGTAACTGCTCTCGTTAATTTAACGCTGAAGGTAAAATTTTCTCCAGTTTCTGCCGCCCACTTGGAAAATGTCTTCGGCATGGGAGTCTTGTAGAAGGAGCTATTCACTTCTAGGGAATTAAATAGGGAACTGTAATATTGCAATCGGGTTTTTGAAGTAAATTCGGATGGAAAGCTCGATTTATTGCCCGGCAACACTATGCCACTGGTGCCTATGTGTATAGGTGCTTGGTGTATAGGTGCTTGATCTTCTCTCATGGCGAGCCTGGAGGTATATGTGTTTTTATATATAGATTATGAATGGATCGATAAGTGCGCCTTAAATATGAATTCAGGTACCGATTTATAAATCATTAAATGAAAATATTGTTAGATTATCCGTTTCTGTCGTTCAAATGGTTGCCCGGAACTTTTAAGTCATGGGAAGGTTCCAACTTTGACACCAGTGTGATCAATTTAGATGTGCAACGGGATTATGATGGAAACGGGTAAGCAGTATAAAGTCTATGCGCCAGATGGACTGCCATTCGGTTATTTGTTAGATGGTCGCCTGTACGAATATCTCACCGGTACCTGTATTGGTTTTTTGGATAATAAAAACAATTTGGTGGATGGCGATAAAATCCTCGGCCATCTTGAGGGGGCTCATATTGTCAAGAGTGATGGCACAACATTGAGTATAGAAATCGCGCACTGATGCGAGTTTCCCCGCGTTAACCGGACTCGATAAGATATTTATCGATTGGCTCGTCGTAAGGCATGTAAAATATTATACTGGTTACCCGACCAGTAACTGTCCATTTGCCATGACCAATGCATTCCTTTTAACCCGCCAATGGCGCGACACCCGTAGCGGAGTGACGCTCGATTTATGGTGGGCGACGGAAGCGGGTAGTTGCTGGACGCAAATCACCGAACAGGACGTCGTGTTATTTGTATTGCGCGAACAGGCAGAATTCATTTGCCAGTTACTCAAACCGCTTCGCCAATGGCGTATGGCCGAAGTCGATTTACAAACCTATCGTAACCAGCCGGTAAACGCACTTTATTTCAAGCAGCATCGACTCGCACGCGATGCGCAGGATATTTTTCGCCAGCATGCCGTGGTTTGCTGGGAAGACGATATTCGTCCCCCCGAGCGCTACTTGATGGAGCGCTTTATTACCGCGACTGCAAAAATTGATATGGCGGGTAGTGGGATCCCTTTATTAAACCCAAGGCTTGCGCCACTTGTGGATACCCATTGGCGTCCCACATTAAAAATGCTGTCGCTGGATATAGAAACGTCCATGGACGCCAAGCAGCTGTACTCCATTGGTGTTTGGTGTGATATGGATCAAAAAGTATTTATGGTAGGCGAAGGCCGGAATACCGGGCGAATTGTTTTTTGTGCCGATGCGAAGCAATGTTTACTTGCATTCTTCGCCTTTATACAGGCTGCTGATCCGGACATATTAATCGGTTGGAATGTAGTTCAATTTGATTTATTGGTGCTGGAAAATATTTGCAAGCGTTTGCAACTGGAATTGCAATTAGGGCGTGAGGGGCAGGCTATCCACTGGCGCCACGATGACGCCAATACCGGACGCAGCTACCTGGTTATACCGGGGCGGGTGGTCCTGGATGGTATAGAGCTGCTAAAAGCCGCCAACTACAGTTATGAAAGTTATTCATTGCAACATGTTTCAGAAGAATTGTTAGGCGAAGGCAAGCTGCTCACCGGGGATAATCGCGGTGAAGATATCACCCGCTTATTTCATTCCGATAAGGTATCGCTGGCCGAATACAACTTGCGCGATTGTGAGTTGGTATGGCGAATATTTTATCAGTTGCAATTGCTGGATTTTGCGATGGAACGAAGCCAGTTAACCGGCTTGTTATTGGATCGCGTCGGTGGTTCAGTGGCCGCGTTTGAATATTTATACCTTCCCCGTTTGCACCGGCGAGGCTATGTAGCCCCCAACCTTGGGGAGCTTGAATCCGATATATATAGCCCGGGCGGTTATGTAATGGATTCGCGGCCGGGGATTTATGACAACGTACTCGTATTGGATTTTAAAAGCCTGTACCCGAGCATTATGCGGACCTTCCTGATCGACCCATGCGCATTTTGGATAGCCCGGCATCAACAACTCGGGGAAGCGCAAACTGTCCCCGGTTTTAACGGCGCTTTTTTTGCGCGTGACGGGCATATATTGCCGCAGGTAATCGAACAATTATCGGCGGCGCGCGACCGTGCCAAGCAGCATAAAAATGCGCCCTTGTCCCATGCAATCAAAATTATCATGAATTCGTTTTATGGCGTGCTGGGTTCCACCGGATGCCGGTTTTTCGATCCCCGTGTCAGCAGCTCCATCACCTTGCGTGGCCACGAAATTATCCAGCGCAGCCGCGACTGGATTGAACAACAAGGCTACGAAGTTATCTACGGCGATACTGATTCGCTATTTGTATGGCTTGAAAATAATTGCCAGGATTTGCAACCCAAAAATTCCGCGCAATGCGATGTCATCGGAAAACGCCTTGCGAACGAGTTGAACCAATGGTGGAAAAAAACCTTGCTCAAGGAATACAGGATTAAGAGCGCTTTGGAAATCCAATACGAAACCCATTATTTGCGTTTTCTAATGCCTACTGTTCGCGGCTCCGAACTGGGTACTAAAAAGCGTTACGCCGGGCTGGTGGAGAAAAATGGTGAACGCGAAATGGTTTTTAAGGGATTGGAAAATGTCCGTACCGATTGGACCCAACTGGCGAAGGATTTCCAGGCCGAGCTTTACCGTAAAGTATTTGCCGGTGAGGATTACCTGGATTTTGTGCGCGCCACGAATAACGAGGTGTTGGCCGCCAGGCGTGACCTGGAATTAATTTATCGGAAACGTTTGCGCCGGCATTTGCATGAATACCAAAAAAATATTCCGCCCCATGTGCAGGCTGCGCGCAAATATGTCGAGCTGACAGGGGATTCGCTGCGACGCGGCGATTGGATCAGTTATGTGATTACCACCAACGGGCCTGAGCCGGTGGGCCAGTACGAAATTGATATGTCATTGCGCCAAAGTCCTATTGATTACCAGCACTATATCGACAAGCAATTAACGCCAGTCGCGGACAGTATTCTGCATTTCCTGAATGAATCGCTGAATCAATTAGTGGACCAACAGTTGTCTTTATTCGGTGGGCGATAGGAGTGTATGAAGCCATCATGCCGGGCATGTGTTGTCCGGCGCCACTAATATCACGGAGCATTGTGAGCGCTAGTTGTTCGGGCTATATTCCACCTCCGCTATTCATATACAGGTAAGACTATGGCCGATATCGATGAAATTCTGGATTTGCTGCGCGAGTACAACGAACCTGTGCCAGTACCTTTGGAATTACCCGATGAAGACAGGCTGGTGGAAATAGAAGAGGAAATTCTCCTGCCCATTCCGCGCGATATGCGCACCTTTTTGCTGGAAGCCAGCGATGTGGTATACGGAAGTATCGAACCTGTAACCGCTGCCGATCCCAGCTCCCACACCTACCTTCCGGAAGTCACCGCGGTTGCCTGGTCCCAGGGGGTGCCTCGCTATTTGATGCCCCTGTGTGAAGTAAACGGCAACTATTATTGTGTGGAGCCAGAAGGAGAAGTGGTGTTCTGGCGCGACGGAGACTTGACGGATGAGACATGGCCATCGGTTTGGCATTGGATTCGGGATGTCTGGATGGAGTCGTAATTATCCCAAGCGCGAGTCAGGTCACGAAAATAGATTCCGGTGCCACACGAGTCCTCCTCCTGGGCTACACTCAACCTTCCACCCTGCTAATAGCCGAGAGAATTGTGCGCCTATTTCCTGCTTTTGCGTTGAGTTTGCTCCTGGCATCTGCCAGTTGGCAGCTTATGGCTGCGGAGCGGGCTGCTGGCGACCAGTCGCAGGGATCCAGTTTGGCCGATTTTGAAGCCCAGGTGCGACGGGTTGCCGAGCGCACCGCCGCTGAGGAAAAGGCGCGGGCAGAGCAAGAGCGCCTCGAATACGAAGCGGCCGCAAAGAAACAGCAATTTAAATTTTTTAAATATCGCAAAGATGGTGCGGTTGCTTATTCTGATCGCCAGCCCGTCAAAACGGATTTTGAGGTTATTGTCTACAACTCCTGCTATGCCTGTAACCCTTTGTCCCGCATCGACTGGCGGGGTACACGGTTACACACTACCGAGTTCACCTATTCCATTAGTCGCAACGCCCGTAAATATGGAGTCGATCCCGCCCTGGTTCGGGCGGTTATCCATGCGGAATCCAATTTCAATCCATTGGCCCGCTCGCGCAAGGGAGCCATGGGCCTAATGCAACTTATGCCAGGCACTGCGCGCGATATGGGGGTGCATGATTCCGCTAACGCGGCGCAAAATATTGAAGGCGGTGTCAAGTATCTCGCATGGCTGCTAAAACGGTTTAAAGGCGATATTACCCTGGCGACCGCTGCCTATAACGCGGGGCCAGGTGCGGTGGAAAGGTATCGTGGTGTCCCTCCCTACGAGGAGACAAAAACTTACGTATTTCGCGTGAACATCCTGCATCAACGTTACAAGAACGAACAGGCGCTCGCACGTAACTGACTTTACTTTGGCTTTCCCCTAATTGTTCCCACCTGCTTTTACCCTGACGAAAAACCGGAATGCAGGCTCATCCCGGCTTCGGTAAATGTTGGCGGGGTATGGATAAACCAGCGTGGAGCTTCGTTTTACACATAAAAAAACCCGCTGGAAAGCGGGTTTGTAAATACCTGGCAGGAAAGCGTTATTGGTTAAATAAAAATTCCATCAAGGCATTCTGTGCGTGCATACGGTTTTCCGCTTCTTCCCAGACTACCGCATCGGGTGCATCGAGAATTTCAGCGGTAACTTCTTTGCCTCTATAGGCAGGTAAGCAATGCATGAATAAAACATCATTCTTCGCATGACTCATTAATTCCTTATTGACCTGATAGCCCATAAAGATTTTCTCACGCTGTTTCTTTTCGTCTTCCTGGCCCATGGAGGCCCAGGTATCTGTGACAATCAAATCAGCACCGGCCACCGCTGCGCGCGGGTCATTGCTTAAAGCAACGCGATGTTGATAAGGCGTTACAAATTCATCTTCTGGCTCAAACCCCTTGGGTGTGGCAATTCGCAATTCAAAATCACAAAGCTCGGCGGCCTGGATATAGGAATTGCACATGTTATTGCCGTCGCCCACCCAGGCAACCGTTTTACCCGCCAATGAGCCGCGTTGCTCAACATAGGTCTGGATATCAGCCAGGAGTTGGCATGGATGATACTCATCGGTCAGGCCATTAATGACCGGTACGCGGGAATATTCGGCAAAGCGCTCTACAGTGCTATGCCCATAAGTGCGGATCATCACCATATCGACCATGCTGGCAATGCAACGGGCCGCGTCTTCAATAGGTTCGCCGCGACCCAATTGTGAATCCTTGGTGGAAAGGAATATCGCATGGCCGCCTAATTTGGCAACACCGGATTCAAAGGACACACGGGTGCGGGTGGAGTTCTTCTCAAAAATCATGGCCAGCACTTTGTTATCAAATAGGGCTGGGGCTTTTCCCTGGCGCAGCAGGGCCTTGAGTTCGATGGCGCGGGCGATGATATGTTGGAGTTCATCGCGGTTAACGTCATTCAATGTCAGGAAATGTCTCGGTGCCTTTGGGGGAACCATAATCGTTGCTCTTTACATTACTGCGCGCGCGTTATTGCGCGCGCATGTTTAAAACCCTTTAACCAGTTGTACCACCTTGGCAACCAGTTCATCCGCTTCCGCATCGGTGAGGATAAATGTCGGCAGCAAGCGAATGGTGTTCATGGCGGTAACGTTGATGAGGATACCCAGGTCGCGTCCCTTCTGAACCAGGTCGCCGCAGGGGGTATCCAGTTCGATACCGATCATCAAACCCTTGCCGCGGATATCGACCACCCTGGCATTGCCCGCCAGGGCTGTTTTGAAATCATTTAATAATTTTTCACCCAGCACCCTGGCGCGCTCGACCAGGCCGGACGACTGCAATGTTTCTATTACGGCAATACCGGCACTGCATGCGAGCGGGTTGCCGCCGAAGGTGGTGCCGTGGTTGCCTGCCTGCAAGACTTCAGCGGCTTTGCCGCGTGCGAGGCACGCGCCAATCGGCATACCGTTACCCAAACCTTTGGCAGTAGTGACGACGTCCGGCAATATGCCGTTGTGTTGGTAGGCGAAGTAAGTACCTGTACGGCCATTGCCTGTCTGGATCTCATCCAGCATCAGCAACAATTCGTGTTGGTCTGCAAGGTTACGCAACTCATTGAGGTAATTCGCTGCCGGCACGCGGACGCCGCCTTCGCCTTGAACCGGCTCAACCAGAATGGCCACTATGTTTTTATGTTCAGCGATGGCGGTTTTAACAGCCGGCACATCGTTATACGGAACCCGTATGAAGCCTTCTACCAGCGGCTCAAAACCGATCTGCACCTTGGTATTGCCCGTAGCTGTCAAGGTGGCCATGGTCCTGCCGTGGAAGCTGTTGCTCATCACAATGATGGTGGGGTTCTTCACGCCCTTATCATTGCCGTATTTCCGCGCAATCTTGATAGCGGCTTCGTTAGCTTCCGCGCCGGAATTGGAAAAGAACGCTTTATCCATTCCCGAAACCTGGATGAGTAAATCACCCAGCCGCTGTTGTTGGGGAATATTGTAAAGGTTGGATGTATGTATCAGGGTCGCTGCTTGCCCGGCGATTGCCTTGGTCACAGCCGGGTGACCATAGCCCAGGGCGCAAACTGCGATGCCGCTAATCGCATCCAGGTAGGAGTTGCCCTTATCGTCCCACACTCGGCTGCCTTCGCCCCTGGTAAGAGTAAGGGTCCTGGTGCCGTAGGTGTTCATTAGACTGGTCATGGCAATCTCCGTAAAAAAACAAAGCCGCAAGCCAATCGGGGAAAGGCCATCAGGCGGTTAACAATATTGATATAGTCAGAGGACTTTTTTGCTAAACCGGCACCGGGTGCCGATTGGAACTCGCAGGAAATATAGGTGCGTGTGGCAAAAAATAGGCAGCAAATATATAAGTTATTGCGATTGTTGGCAAATTTGCCCGGTTATGGCGCGCATCTTTATAAATCTCCCGGTTAAATAGTTTGCGGGGATTGATGCGCCTGCCAACCAGGGGTTTAAACCGGGATTAGGCAGCCAAAACCCCGTGGTGTAAAAAATAGTTTTAATGGATGAGAGTTATGAATGCATCACGCAAAATGCCTTTCCCTTGAATATTCGCTCCCGGGCTAAGGTTGGTCAATGAAATTCCCCGCGTTTTTACCTACCGGTTTATTCCTGGCGTTTACCCTTAATTCTTCTTTTATAAGCGCGCAGGCGACACCGGAAATTATCGAAACCCTGGTGGTCTCCGGTTCGCAATCAACCGCAAAAGTAATGCGTCAGCAAATCACCAACAGCCCGGTTGAGTTCACCGTCGGCGCTCGTATTGACCCGGCGGAATTCTTGTCGGCCATTCCCGGCGTGCAGGTGGACTCGCGCACGAATTACGCGCAAGACACTCGCATCAGCTTACGCGGGTTTGGCGCTCGCTCCGCGTTTGGCGTGCGCGGGATTGATTTGTTGGTGGATGGCATTCCCATGTCCACACCGGATGGCCAAGGGCAATTATCCAGTGTAATGCTGGATACGCTTGCCAGCGCGCAGGTTTTACGCGGGCCACTCGCATCGCTCTATGGCAACGGCTCGGGCGGAGTAATTACCTTGCAAACCTCGGCACCCGAACGCAATCGGTTCGGCATTGCCGGCGCTGGTGGCGACCAGGGGCTTACCCGTTATCACTGGCAAGGCGATTGGCGGCAAGAAGATTTGGCCCTGCGGGGCCAGTATGCCGATACCACCATTGGGGGTGATCGCCCCCATTCGCGTGCTGAACGCGAGCAAGCGGCATTGCAGGTGTTTTACACCACTCCCGGTGAGTTGGATGTGGTCATTAAACACGAGCAAAGCGATGATCCGTTACTGGAAGACCCATTAGGCCTCACTCCTGAACAATGGCGTGCTGATCCCTGGCAAAAAAATCCGTTGGCCGAAACGTTTAATACGCGCAAAAGCGTAAAACACCAGCAAAGTTCGATCAGCTTGCGTAACCAACAGGGAGAAACACGTTGGCAAACGGCACTCTGGCAGGGTGAACGCGAAATTATCCAATACCTGGGTTTTGCGGGTGAGGCGATTTCCGGCAGCGGCGGGGTAGTTGACCTGGCGCGGGATTTTGCCGGCGCCAGTGCCACTATCACCCAAAGCACCACTTTATTATCCATACCCCTGGACCTAAGTCTCGGCGGCGAACTGGCGCAAATGAAAGATCGCCGGCGCGGATACGTCAATAACCAGGGAATAGCGGGCGATTTGCGCCGCGATGAGTTGGGTGAAGTTAACAGTCGCGATCTCTATTCACTTATCGAAGTTAACCCTGCCTCCCGATTTAGTGCCTATGCGGGCGCGCGAAAAACCTGGCTTGATGCGGATGTGCAAGATTATTTTATGGTGGCTGGAAATCCCGATGATTCGGGTGCACGCGATTATCGCGAAGAAGCGTTTGCGGTAGGCGGCAGTTATGAATTCAATGATGAATGGGAGATATTCGCCAGCAGCGGGCGTGGTTATGAAACTCCTACCCTGACGGAAATGGCTTATCGATCAAATGGCACCGGCTTGAATACCCAACTGGAAGCGGCGGTTAATCGCCAGCAACAATGGGGCGTAAATTATCAACGCCCTGATGAATTGCTGCTGGCCATAACTTATTTTGAGGTGGACAGCGAAAATGAAATTGTGGTGGATCAGTCGGTTGGCGGCCGCACCAGCTTTCGCAATGCGGCGGAGACCGAACGTGAAGGCGTTGAACTGCTCGCCCGCGGGCTAATCAGCGATGCCTGGCGCTGGCAGGCCAGCGCACAGTCGTTACGTGCCGATTATTCCGCGGGCCAATGGGCGGGCAAACAGTTACCGGGCGTGGCGCGCGAACAATACCAGCTCGGTGTAGAATGGCGACCGCTGCGCAATGATTTTTTGCAAATAAATATAACGGCCCAGCAGCGCTCGCGTATTTTCACCACCGATAGCAACCAGGTTGCGGCACCGGCGTTTTATACGGTGGATTTCAGCGTGCAAGGCAACTACCCATTACAATCATGGGCCCTGGACTGGTGGTTAAAATTAGCCAATATTCGCGATGAAAATTACGTCGGTTCAGTGGTGGTCAACCAAAGCAATGGCCGCGCATTTGAACCTGCGTTGGGACGAAATTTTTCGGCGGGGATAAATATTGCGTATTTTTTCCCGTAAAAAATGGTGTGGTATTTTATTCGCGTAATGCAGAGGCATTGGTTAGTTACAGAAAAGTATTTGTCTTTTTCACTGCGGATGCTGAATCCGATATGCGTATACAAGCGCTAACGCTTTTTACGACAGCGATAATAGGTTAACTCGTGCAAATTCCTGATTTACCAGAATTACCCCTAAGCCAATTGGCAGCGCAATTTAAGTCCGCTTTACAGCAAACCCCGTTGTTGCTGGAGGCAGAACCTGGTGCGGGTAAATCAACCCTGGCCCCGTTATGGGTATTGGCAAATACGCCGGTGTATAAACAAGTGTGGCTAATCCAACCGCGTGTGTTGGCGGCACAAGCACTCGCAGGAAGGTTGGCGGAACTCCTGCAAGAAAAAACCGGTGAAACTGTGGGCTACCAGGTACCCTACGATTCATGCCTGGGAAATCGCACGCGGTTGGTCTTGATGACTCCAGGGGTACTCTTACAACATTTGTTACACAATCCAGCGTTGGATGGGGTGGCCTGCGTTATCCTGGATGAAATCCACGAGCGCAGCGCCAACCAGGATCTCGCCTGGGCGTTTTTGCAGGAAGTGCAAATCCTGCGCGATGATTTGCAGCTAATTTTAATGAGCGCAACGCCAGACCCGGCATTGCAGCAACAAATTGCGAATCGTTTATTTACGCCAGGCCGATGCTACCCGGTAACAGTGGAGTACCAGCCCACCAAACCATTACCGAATCAATTTCAGGAAAAAATTGATGCGCACCTGGTTCGTGTACTTCGCAACCATGAACAGTGGCAGCAACAAACGGTATTGGTTTTTTTACCCGGTTGGCGGGAAATAGAGGATTCAGCGCAGGCGATTATTCGGGTATTCCCCGCACAAAAAATTTTCCGTTTGCATAGCCGGGTTCCCCCGGATGAACAACACCAGGCATTAGACCCATTACAAGGTGCACGAATTATCCTCGCGACCAATATCGCTGAAACATCATTGACCATCGCCGATGTCACCCTGGTCATTGATTCAGGTCTTGCACGCCGTGTTGATTATGAGCAGCGCTCGGGAATCTCGCGTTTGCGCACGTCGCGTATCAGTATGGCCAGTGCCGAACAACGTCGCGGGCGCGCGGGGCGTGTGCAGGCGGGACACTGCATTCGCCTTTGGTCGCAGGACCATCCGCTGGCAGCCGCGGATTTACCGGAAATTCGCGCCACAGATTATTTACCTTTAGCGTTGCGCATAGCCCATTGGGGAAGCCCGGCAGATTCATTGCCCTGGCTGGAGAAACCCAATGCGCTGGCCCTTCGTTTTGCACAGCAGCAGTTGCAACAAATGCAGTTAGTGAATGAAGGGGGGGCGATCACACCGGCCGGGCAGCGTGTCAGTGGCCTGGGTACTCACCCGCGTATTGCTGCCTATTTGTTAATGCATGAACAAACCATAAGCCAATCATCATTATTGTTGGCGTTAGCTCTGCATTTCGAATTACCAACCGAGCAGGGAATGGAAGCGTTGTTGAATGATGCTACGCGAGAGTTGGCACGCAATCGCCAATGGCAGCAACAACAAAAGCGTTGGCTTAATGTGTTGGCTATGCAAATAACTTCCGCCCCTATAAATCCGCACTTGCTTGCGCGCGCATTCAGTGACCGGATTGGTTTTCGCCAGGATTCAGGCAAGTACCGATTAAATTCGGGAATTAGTGTTGAATCATCGTTAACCAGCCCCTGGGGGGTATTTCCGATAATCAATGTAAAACCCAAACACCATGGCGGGATTGGCGTTGCGGTGCAATTGGATGCGCAAACGCAACGGCAATTAAGCCAGCATCACACGCAATTGGAATTCAAACAACAGTCCTGGCAATTACACCATAGTTGGCGTATGGGCGGAGTGGTTGTGGATGAGCAATTCGAACCGCTGGATGCGAATCAAGTGCCGCTATATTTGCTGGAACATATTCGGCAATCCTGCCAGGAAAAAGGAATACATTATTTTTACTGGAGCGAAAATGCCTATCGTTTTTTGCAGCGGGCTCGCTTGGTAGCCGTCCACCAATTATGTAATTTGCCTGCATTGGAGGATGAGGCACTTTACCGGACATTGGCGCAATGGCTGTTACCTTTTTTAAGCGCATCTACCCGTTTGGATAACTTGCCCTGGTTGCAGGGGCTGGAATTTTATTTAGGTTATGAAAATTGCCAGGCTATTGCGAAATTGCTGCCTGAAAAAATCCAGCTACCCAGTGGCCGTCAAGTCACCGTGGAATTTACCGGGGAAGGAAGCGCCCAGGTATCCGCAAAGTTGCAAGAATTTTTCGGTTGCGAGCAATTGCAATTGGCAAATGGAAAAATCCCGCTGCAAATTCATTTGCTGTCACCTAATGGTAGCCCCTTGGCAATCACCACTAATTTGCAAACATTTTGGCAACAAGCCTACCCGGAGGTGCGCAAGGAAATGCGTGGGCGCTACCCGCGTCACCCTTGGCCGAATGATCCGCTGGAGCATGAAGCTACGGCGCTCACCAAACGCAAACTGGCACAACAGCATAGCGATCGTTAACAACCGATTGTACCTGGTTTGGGTGGTTATGTTTTTGGGATAGTCCTTTTATTTCGGCAGGGTAACGGTGATTGAGGGAGGCGAGGCTTATATTGATATTGTGAAATAATTAACAATCAAGTATGGAAAAAATGTGGAAGCGAGGGATTGCGTAAAAAAAACTGGAATTTGGTATTTGCCAGCGCGGGATTTTACCTTCCATGGCGCGCCGGGCAATCAGGAGATTTGCAGCCGATAACCTACGCCGTATACCGAGTGGATAATATCTTCATCGCAAATAGGTTGTAATTTTTTGCGTAATTTTGTGATGTGCGAATCCATGGTTCTGTCGCTCACTACGCGATGGTCGGTATAGGCGTTTTTCACTAAAGTATCGCGTGAAATGACCCGCTGCTTATTAAGCAATAAGGTTTCCAGAATACGGAATTCAATGCTGGTCAGTTCAACGCACTGCTCACCCACACACGCATACTGGCGTTCTTTATCCAGGCGCAAACCATCTTCTCCAATAGTTTCATTTTTATTGCTGCGGCGTAACACGGCCTTTACCCGTGCAACCACTTCGCGTGGGCTGAAAGGTTTACAAATATAATCGTCTGCGCCTAACTCAAGGCCAATCAGGCGATCAATTTCCTCCACTTTGGCAGTGGTCATAATGATGGGAACCTGGGAGCTTTTGCGAACCTGCTGGCAAATACTCAGGCCATCGCGTTTCGGCAACATTAAATCGAGGAGCACCAAATCCCATTTTTCGGTAAGGATTTTTTGCAACGCCAATTCCCCATCACTCACCAAGGTCGCTGAAAAATTTTCATTGGTCAGGTAATCTTGCAAAATTTCGCCCAAATCTATTTCATCTTCCACAATCAAAATATTCATGCTGACACCTGTAAGGGTAGGGTTACTGTAATCTTTAAACCGCCGAGTTCACTGCTGTTGATGTTGATTTGCCCATCATGCGCCTCCACAATATTGCGGCAAATGCTTAGGCCAAGGCCTGCCCCCCCGGTTTCGCGGCTGCGGGAAGATTCGGCGCGGTAAAGTCGTTCAAATAATTTTTCGTGAAGCTCCGGTGCTACACCGGGGGAGGAATCTTCTATTACAAAGACCGCTGAATTATTGTCCTTTGCCAGTGAAACTTTTATTTGTCCCGGCGCTTCGGTGTAATTGATACTGTTATTAAATAGATTCAATAATAATTGTTGCAAACGTTCCGAATCGGCAAACACGATGACTGGGTCACTGCTTATTTGTTGTTGCAGTACCAGTCCGGCCCGGGTTAGCTTGTCGTGCATGGAATTAGCGATTTCCCCGAGGATTTCCCCCAAATCACATTCCTGTTTGCGATAGCTCATAGCCCCTATATCGGTTAATGAGAGTTGATACAAGTCATTAATAAGGCTGGCAATGCGTGCGGCATGTTTTTGTAAACGGCCGAGCGCTTTTCCATCGAATTTTCGTACGCCGTCTTCCAGCGCTTCCAGATCAGCCGTTAATACCGCGAGCGGGGTACGTAATTCGTGGGAGATATCCGCAACCCAGCGCTTGCGTGCCTGTTCAGTTTGATCCAGCGTATGGGCGAGGTGGTTGAGATGTTCTGCCAGGGTGGAGATTTCATCCTGCCCATTAATGGCAAGGCGCTGTTGGTAGTCGCCACGACTCAAACGTTGTACATGGTTTGCAAGGCGTTTAACCCGCTGGGTAAGTAAATAGGACAAAGGAATTGCGCAGCCTAATGCAATAACCAGGGCTACCATTGCCATGATTAAAAAATGATTTTGCTGGCGTTTCGCAAATTCATTATCGCGCAGGTCGCGCAGGGCGGGATTCAAAGGAACACCCAAATAGCCAACCGTTTTTTTTCGGCCATCCACCTGAATTACCAGGTCGCTGTAGGAATAGGTTTCATTACGCCATTTTTTTCCGGCGATAACGTCCTCATCTCCATCCAATAAAATAAAACGCTTGTAGGGTTGATGCCGTAAAAAATCCTCGGGATTATCTGCGGCCCGTTCACGCTTGTTTTTTGTGTTGCGGTGTAAAAAAAACCGGTTGGGTTCGTCATTATCAAAGTTATTATTTAATTCCGGTGGCAGTGGAAATGGAATAGGACGTTCGCCGCGTTCGCGTATATTTGCGGTGTATTGCCAAACAAATAATTCCCAATAATTGCGATTTTTTTTGAATGCTTCCCAATTTCCCGCCATACGATAGTGGCGCTCCAGGGAATTAATCAGTTTTGCATTACGCGCCGTTTCCTTTTGTTCGATGTAATGGTTGAATCCCCGTTCAAAACTTAAGCGGGAATATAAAAATAAGCCGCCTGTTAACAGGACGGCGAAGCAAGCGAATGCTAAAAAAACCTGGATACGTAAATTAAATTTCACAGTAATAAGCAACCTTCGACAACAGGGAATCAAGCCAGTGATATGGACAGAATATGCAAAATCCTCTGTTTGGCAAATCAGGGTGATTGGCCTGCCTGTGTTGACTGGGTTAAAATGGCAATACTTGAGCAAAACACTCGGATATAAAGGCCTTGCCTGTTGTCCCAGAAAGCAGCCCTGTCAGTGCCAGACACCCCTTTTTCATGAATTCCGCAGATTATCGAGGCAGATAAAAATGGACACCTTAGAAACGATCAAACAACAAATCAGTGAAAATCCCGTGATCCTTTATATGAAAGGTTCACCCAATGCTCCCCAATGTGGTTTTTCCATGCGTGCATCCCAAGCCTTGATGGCGTGCGGGCAACGTTTCGCTTACGTGGATATTCTGGCCAACCCCGATATCCGCGCTGAATTACCAAAATACGCTAACTGGCCAACCTTTCCGCAATTGTGGGTGAAAGGTGAGCTGATTGGCGGGTGCGACATAGTCACTGAAATGCATGAGAAGGGAGAACTAAAACCCTTAATTGATGCGGCTGTGGCGGGCTAATATGACAAGCGGCACTACCGGTGCCGCTTTGCTTTTCGCTGCCTTCCCGCTGCTTGATTTTTAATCGTTTTGCATGGCTTGGGTGAAGGCTAACTATCTCTAGGCCAACACTAAAAAAAGCAGAATTACAGCACCTATAAGGCTGACCGCGCAAAGTGACAATCCCATGAGTCGTTGCCGTGCGCGTTTGGCTTCATTGTTTTGATCCTGCAACTCATGCGCACGCCAAGCGAGCGCTTTAGACTTTAATAGTTTTTTCCGCACCTGTTGCAGGGCTTCAATAGCCTCGTCCACGCGAGCACTGGGTGTGGTCCGTTGCTCCTGTTCAAGTTGTTTCAGTTTTTTATCCAATTGGGCGAGTTTGCTGTCCAGCGCAGCGGATACCTGGCGAATTTGCATAATGATTGCTCTGGCAATGAATCGCATCACCTTAGCAGAAGCCTGCTTTTTTTGCCTATTCTCATAGCCCCGGTTTCGATTTGTAGTGAAAACCTAATAAAATACTTTAAGTTTTATCGGCTTGTGCTATAAACCTGCCAGCTTTTGCGCACCTTGCCTGTTGTCGGCGGCTGGCTTGTTATCAGAGGAGAAGGGCACCCATGTTGAGAATGTTTAAAGTACAAGGTAATACGCTGCGCGAAGATAAGCAGCAAGATGAAAACACTCGCCTTGCGCTGAATAACGCTCTCTGGATTGATGCCCGTGAACCCTCGGACGAAGAACGTGAGGAGCTGAATGCTTTCCTGCGCGCCGAGCTGCCTGAGTCCGACGATGTGGAAGAAATTGAATTCTCCGCACGCTATTTTCAGGATGGGGTGGGTATCCACGTGCATTCCCTGTTCCTTGCTCCCGGTGAATCCGGTCGCCACAGTACGGCAACGGTCGCGTTCATATTGCAGGACAAGCGCCTGATTACCGTCCGCGACGGCGACCTCGCGGATTTTCGCCTGTTGCGTATGCGTGTGCGTGCCGGCCAGGTGAATGTCGCTTCACCGCAGGGTTTACTGGTTACCATGTTTGAACAAAAGGTAGAGAACCTTGCCGACGTACTGGAAGACATACACCGTAAACTGGAAGAAGTAAGCCATATGGTGCTGGAGGACGAGGAGGCCGAGCTGGAAGACGCAATTGACCAGCTAGCCAAGCTGGAGGATAGCAACGGGAAGATACGCTTGTGCCTGATGGATACCCAGCGCTCTATTTCGTTCTTGCAGCGTCACTTGCGCGAATCCTTTGAATTACAGGAAACGGCACGCGAGATCAAGCGTGACGTGGACACGCTCATGTCACATACCGCCTTCCTGTTCGACAAGATTAACTTCCTGATGGACTCGACCCAGGGTTTTATCAATATCGAACAAAACCAGATTATCAAGATCTTCTCCATCGCGGCCATGGTTTTCCTGCCACCCACCGTAGTAGCCAGCGCATACGGTATGAACTTTGAATACATACCCCATTCCGATTGGAAATACGGTTTTGTTGTCGCGGTATTGCTGATGCTGCTATCAGCCGTCCTTCCATATTGGTACTTCAAGCGTAAAGATTGGCTTTAATACTGCGTTATTCTTCCACCCATTCCCAGCGCAAGGGTTGGCCAAAGTCATCGAGAATAACTTTTTTGCGCGGTTTGCTTTTTTTGGGCTTGGTCGGCGATGCCGGTTTTTTGCGTGCTTCAATTGCGGCTACAACATCAGGCAGGGGAGTGCGGTCCTCATGGCTGTTACCCTCAAAAAGCGCAACGAGTGGGCCATTGGCATCCATTCTCCCGCTCATCCCGCGGGGAACTTCATTGACCTGGCCGCCGCTGTCCAGATATTGGCGAACCTGTTCTTCCAATTCCTGGTGTAGCTGGCGGCGGGTTTTTGTGGGTTTGATCATGGAATCCAAACGACCTGTTAAACCAAATAAGGAGGTGAAATTAAAGGAGACGCGGCCTGCCAGCATACCAGCCTGCCAATAGATAGATCAAATTCACAGCAGTGGGCATCCTGAACTCTATTAAAATGGCGCCTCGCATCAAGCGGTACCTTTAGGTAAACTGCGCATCCTTTAATCGCCTGCCCTTCCCCCGTGTTGTAGCTATGACCCAAGCCAGCCTCAAAATCACCGAAATTTTTTATTCGCTGCAAGGCGAGTCCAGCACTGTCGGATTGCCCACCGTGTTTGTGCGTTTGACCGGCTGCCCGTTGCGTTGCGGTTATTGTGATTCAGAATATGCCTTTTACGGCGGCGAACGCCTGGCGTTGGATGAAATCCTTGCGCGTGTTGCACGCTATAAAGCCAGGTATGTGTGCGTTACGGGGGGGGAGCCGTTGGCCCAACGTGAATGCTTGGCGCTGTTAAAATTGCTTTGTGACGCCGGCTATAAGGTTTCGCTGGAAACCAGCGGCGCATTGCCGGTGGATGAAGTTGACCCTCGCGTCGTTAAAGTGATGGATTTAAAAACACCGGGCTCCGGTGAGGTGGGCCGTAACCGCTGGGACAATATCCCGTTGCTCGGTGCGCAAGATCAAATCAAATTCGTCATTTGTGATCGCGCTGATTATGAATGGGCGCGCTTCAAGCTTGATGAGTACCAACTAACGACCAAAGTGGCGGAGGTGCTTTTCTCTCCCAGCTTTGGCCAGGTTACACCATTGGAATTGGCTGAGTGGATTCTCGCTGACAATCTGCCGGTGCGTTTCCAGTTGCAACTGCACAAAATATTGTGGAATGACACTCCCGGCCATTAACAAAGTTGATGGTGTTCTCCTTGTCCGCAGGTAATTTATATGTCGTTAACATCCCCAAAAAAAGCGGTAGTGCTGGTTTCCGGTGGTTTGGATTCCACCACGGTATTGGCGATAGCACGCAGCCAGGGTTATGACTGTTATTCAATGAGCTTTGATTACGGCCAGCGCCATCGCTCTGAATTGTTTGCGGCGGAGAGAACTGCCAAAGCCCTGGGTAGCGTCGATTACAAAGTAATTAAGCTGGATTTGCGTTCGATTGGCGGTTCGGCATTAACCGACGAGTCCATTGCCGTGCCGGAAGCGGAAACTGCGGGAATTCCTATTACCTATGTGCCTGCGCGCAATACCATTTTCCTGTCCATTGCCTTGGGTTGGGCTGAGGTTTTAGGTTGTGACGATATTTTTATCGGTGTGAACGCGGTGGATTTTTCGGGCTATCCCGATTGTCGGCCCGAATATATCGCTGCCTATGAAACCATGGCGAACCTTGCTACGCGGGCGAGCGCGGAGGGCAATAAGTTACGTATCCGCACCCCCCTAATTAAAATGACCAAAGCTGAAATTATCCAACAAGGCATAGCGCTGGGAGTGGATTACAGTCTCACAGTGTCATGTTACCAGGCAAATGACCTGGGTGAGGCCTGCGGTAAATGCGATAGCTGCCGGTTGCGTAAAATTGGTTTTATGCAGGCTGGCGTTGCTGATCCTACGCCTTACCGTAACCGTTAATTTTGAATGATTTCCTGGCAGTAATTGCGTGCGATCAACTGCTGCTCAAACTCCACAACCGGTACGGGTTTTCCAAAAAAGTATCCCTGGAACATAATGCAGCCATTTTGTTCCAGGAATTTTTTCTGTTCTTCTGTCTCCACACCTTCCGCAATCACCTGCAAATTCATGTTTTGCGCCATAGCGATAATTGTACGCGCAATAATTGCATCGTTGGGGTCGATAGCAATATCGCGCACAAAGGTTTGATCAATTTTTAATTGTCCCAGCGGTAAGCGTTTGAGGTAAGACAAAGACGAATAACCAATACCAAAGTCGTCCATTGAAAAACCGATGCCCTCATTTTGCAATTGTTGCATTTTCTCAATGCTTTGATCGACATTCTTTAATAGCGAACTCTCGGTAAGTTCAAGTTTTAGCAAGCGTGGGTTAATGCCGCTGCTGTTTACAATTTGCAATATGTCATCCACAAAATAAGGTTGGTTAAATTGAATGGGGCTAACGTTAACGGCAATGCTAAGGTGCGCAAATGTTGGGGTTTTGCTCCATTGTTGCAACTGTTCGCAAGCCTGGCGAATCACTTGCCGGCCAATGGTCACAATCAAACCGGTTTGCTCTGCCACTGGAATAAAATCCGCAGGTGAAACCATGCCGTTAACAGGATGCAACCAGCGCAATAATAATTCCGCCCCGATTGCCTTGCCCTTATTATCAACTTGCACCTGATAATAAGGCATTAATTGTTGCCGGGATTCATAGGCACTGCGTAAATCGGCTTCAATGGCAGCGCGTTTTTCCAAACGGGATTGCATGTTGGGATCAAAAAAGCGAATCGCATTGCGGCCGCTATCCTTGGCCTGGTACATGGCGACATCGGCATGGCGCAACAAATCATCAATACTGCGCGTTTGCCCTTTGAATAAATTAACGCCGATACTGATAGTGCAATGATGAACAGATTGCATTAACGGATAGGGCAGGTTAATTAAATTGTGTAAATCCTCGGCGCGTTTTTTAGCTTCCATCGCTGCAGCTTCTGCTTCCGTCCCCAAATTGTCGAACACTACGACAAACTCATCGCCGCCCAAGCGAGCCGCCAAATCTGTTTCGCGGATGACACTACCGATACGCTCCGCGACCTGCACCAGTAATTGGTCGCCAATATGATGGCCGCGTGTGTCATTGAGTAATTTAAAATGATCTATATCAATAAACAGGAGTGCACCGTGCTGATCAACACGCTCGCTTTGTGCAGTTAATAATTTCAAGCGATCTTGCAACATCCGCCGGTTAGGCAAACGCGTGAGTGAATCAAAAAAGGCGAGGTTATAGATTTTTTCCTGGTCCTGGGCGCGCCGCAGTTCGCCACCGATGCGATCGGCAAAAATCAACAATAATGAAGTAATTTGCGGTGAAACAGGCAGGGGATGTTCGGCCATAGCAGTCAATATCCCCACGAGACTACCCTGCGCATTGCGAATACCAATGCCCATGTAACTTTCAACATCAGATAAATTGAAATTTTTACTTTCACGGTAGCGCTCCCGCACACCTGAAGTTACTACGCAAAGGTTTGCATCCACAACCTCTGCACATGGCGTATCGGGTAGCGAATAAGTGAAGTTGTCTTGTAAAGTTCCATTTTTTAAATAGGTGTGCGTGGTTGCTTCGTCCGGGTTGTCGGGTGCTATCAGGCTGATAAGCACATGTTCCGCACCAATGGCATCCGCAAGTGCTTTCAATATAGTGACAAAAAAATCGGGTGCTGATGCCGCGTCGGCGGCAGCGGCCGCGAGGGCAAGGTCAAGCCCCTTGCGTTCGGTGATATCCTGCACTGTTCCCTGCACAAAAATATGATGGCCGTCAGTAATACTATCGCCCTGGAATTGCAACCAGAATTTTTGGTTGGCAACTTCCAGCCTGAGTTCAAGTGCGGTGGCTTTTTGCAGGGCGGCGCTTTCCTTTAAGGCGTCTTTCAAGCTTTCGTGGTCGTCCGGATGGATAAATTCTGCAATGAAATCATTCATTTTTCCGTGCAGCTTTTCCATGGGGATTGAAAAAATTTCCTGCATGGATGGGCTAAAGTGGTAAAGATCGGATTCAGGGTACCAGCTCCAATGTGCCACGCGCGCCATAAGTTGCGCACTTTTCAATCGCTGTTCACTTTGGCGCAACGCCTGTTCAACCTGCTTGCGTTCGGCCAGTTCCTGCTCCACTTGCAACAGCGCTTGTCGCTGCGGGCCCAAATCTATATCCAGGCAGTACATTTCCTTGTGGTCGGGGGTATCGATTAATACATGGTTGGAGTAAACCCATACCTCCTTGCCGTCTTTTCCAATCAATGCCAGTTCGCCTGATGGAATCGCTTCATCCTTTTCGTGCCAGTTTTCTATCCCTTGGTAAACCATTTCGCGCATAAATTTGGGAATAATTAAATCTTCCAATTTTTTGCCCATGGCCTCTGTGGCACTGAACCCGTATAGGTCTTCACTGGCTTTATTCCAGAAAATCACTTCATGGAAACGGTTGTAGCCTTGCACTGCGATATTGCGCGTGGTTTCAAAGATATTTCGGAAGCGTTGTTCATTAGCGAGGTCAGTTTGATGGGTGTGAACACGCTTGGTGATATCCCGGGCCAGGCAAATAAAACGGTCTTCATCACGGCGCAGCCCACGGCGTTTGGCAATTGAAAGTTCGTACCAGAAAACCTGGCCGTCCTGTTCAATCATGATGCTTTTGCCTTGGGATATTCCCCAGTTATCAGCTTCGCCCAGCGCGCTTATCCAGACTGAAACCGAACTGGATGAAAGTGTTTCAGAAAGATTTTTTCCCAACAAAACCGGAGCTGATAACGAGTGATGCTCATTGCCGCCATTAAATGAAATCACCTGGCCTTGCCGATCAATTTCAAACAGCAGATCGGGGATGGCATGAAGTACGGCTTCCAAATAGTGTTTTTGTTGTTCCTGCTCCTGGTTGGATTCGCCGAGTTTATAAGCGGTAGTGACGATCTCGGTATGGGCAGCAGTAATCATCAAGCCCAGGATGGCCATGCTGGCGGCGTAAATCCAGATTACCCAATAGGTTAATTGCCCCTCCAGGGAAAATGGTCCGAGGTGATGTGCGCTCGACCAAATTGCCAGGAAACTAAAACCGATAGTTGTTAATGCCGATCCCAACAATCCAAAGCTGAGTGCAGCCCAGGCAACGCAAGCAAAGCTAATGAACGCGATGGGCAAGTGAATGCCATTGGCGAAATTATTTAATGGGAAACATAGAAGTCCGACAATCAGGCTAACGATAAATACAATAAAAAAATCCAGCACACGTGTGCGGGCTTTGTCGATGTGCGCCTGTTCAATGTTGACTAATAGCGGTGTCGCAAGGAAAACCCCCAGGCTATCGCCCATCCACCATATCAGCGCAGTGTGCAACGCAACATCGAGCGACTGCTGGTGAGACATGGCGAGTGCAATACCGCCACCAATGGCGGAGATAAGCATGCCCATGGAGCCGAGGATTAAAAAACAAAGCGTATTCGCGCGTTGCAAATGCGCAATGCCGCAATTTGCCCGGCGTAGTAACCACACACTGGCTAAAGGGGCCAGGGTGTTGGTTATCGCGATGGAGATATCGGTAAGTAATGGCGCCCCTGTCGCCAGGTTTACGGTAAGGGCACCTATGAATATGGCGGGCCAGAGGCTGGTTGACCATCGATAAAGCGCTGCAACGGCAATACCGCTGGGAAGCCAGAATAACGTGACATTTTCGATTTCCAGGGGAACACACAGCCCTAGCCAACCAGTCAGGCTATATGCCGTAAATACCAGTAGTAACCGGGTGAGCCACAAAGGCTTGGGTTGTGAAACTCCTTCACGCGATGAGGCAAAAAACATGCATCTGTCTCGTTGTCGACCGGGGTTCGGTTAACCTCTTCAGCCTTTAATAAAAATCTCGCAATAATTAATTGATGTTCCGTTTCCTTGCAAAATTTTATGAAGTTAAAGTTTTTTAAGAATAGGTTAGGTTTGACGCCGTTGTCGTTAAAGTTCTTCCTTCCATCTCATTCCTTCAGCCATTCATCTTCCGGAAGGCCTTGTATCGATAAACCACTGTCTGGGTGCGATGCCGATAAAGCTAGCAAAAAGATCCTTTAATAACCAAGGAATCTTTGCCGGCTCGCTATTGTGCATGAATATTGAAAAAATGCTTGTTTTTTCAATTCAAAACATTATTATACGCGCCTCGCATTTAGGGTCGTTAGCTCAGTCGGTAGAGCAGTTGGCTTTTAACCAATTGGTCGCTGGTTCGAATCCAGCACGACCCACCACTTGAACCAAGCCATATTAAAAAGTGTATTTGCGAACCTGATTCAGGGTCGTTAGCTCAGTCGGTAGAGCAGTTGGCTTTTAACCAATTGGTCGCTGGTTCGAATCCAGCACGACCCACCATAACCAGGAGCCTGGCTCCGCCAAAAGGGCACTTAACAGGTGCCCTTTTTTATTGGCTCCAATTTTATTGGCTCAAATCGGTTTTGGCTGTTGACTGGTTGTCATACGCGAGATAAGCGTATGATAAAATTGCGCGCAAATTAACCCATTTGTTGACCGGGTTATGGTTCAACAGATGTGTCTGTCCCTGAGGCGATTCCATGTCTGAGTTTATCAATTTGGCTGCGCGCGATTCCGCCGCGCAGGATCTGGTCAAACAACACCTTGCCCGTGCCTGGAGCGCTCCCCAATATACGCCGGAGCAAGAGGCTGAATATAAAAGCCGGATCAAAACGCTGTTGAAGCAACATAATGCAGTATTGGTGGCCCATTACTACACAGACCCATTGATCCAGGCGTTAGCGGAGGAAACCGGTGGTTGCGTTTCCGATTCCCTGGAAATGGCGCGCTTCGGTAAAAACCATTCTGCCGATACCCTGATCGTTGCCGGGGTCAAGTTCATGGGCGAGACAGCCAAGATCCTCACCCCGGAAAAGCGTGTGCTTATGCCGACGTTAGAGGCAACCTGTTCGCTGGATTTAGGATGCCCGATTGATGAATTTGCAGCCTTTTGTGACCAGCACCCGGAGCGCACGGTAGTGGTATACGCCAATACCTCGGCAGCAGTTAAAGCGCGCGCTGATTGGGTGGTAACCTCCAGTATTGCCCTGGATGTAGTGGATCATCTGGATCGCCAGGGCAAAAAAATCCTGTGGGCTCCGGATAAACACCTCGGGGCATATGTGCAGCAAAAAACCGGGGCTGATGTGCTTTTGTGGGATGGCGCATGTATTGTTCACGAAGAATTTAAAGCCAAGGGTGTTGAAGACCTCAAACTGCTTTATCCGGATGCGGCGGTTCTGGTCCATCCCGAGTCACCCAAGGCTGTCGTTGCCTTGGCAGATGTTGTCGGATCTACTTCCCAATTGATAAGAGCTGCGCAAACCCTGCCCAATCGTGAGTTTATTGTCGCGACCGACCAGGGCATTTTTTATAAGATGCAGCAGGTAAATCCAGACAAAATTTTCCATATTGCACCCACCGCCGGTAGCGGAGCCACTTGTCGTTCCTGCGCCAACTGTCCCTGGATGGCAATGAATGTACTGGATAACCTGGCGTCGGTGTTTGATCGCGCGGACAACGAAATCCACGTTGACCCCGAACTGGGTAAACGCGCCATGATTCCCTTGCAGCGGATGCTTGATTTCAAAAAATAAGTATTCATGTATCGCTAGGGTTGAGCTTGTTTCGTGGGGGCCCACTCAGTACCATGGCGCCTCTCGTTAATTGAATGATTTTCTTTTTATCGCTACCTGATGGTTGGCTAATGGAGTCCCCGATGATTCAAGGCAGTATGGTTGCCCTGGTTACCCCGATGCATACAGACAATTCACTGGATTGGTCTGCATTGCATAAGTTGGTGGACTGGCATCTGGAACAGGGAACCCATGCGATTGTGGCCGTGGGAACTACCGGCGAATCGGCCACCTTGGATGTTGAAGAACATCTGGCAGTCATTAAAAAGGTTGTGGATCAGGTAAACGGCCGTATTCCGGTAATTGCCGGAACCGGTGCTAACTCCACCTCCGAAGCCGTTGAATTAACCCAGGCTGCCAAAGACGCCGGCGCTGATGCCTGCTTGCTGGTCACCCCCTATTACAACAAGCCAACCCAGGAAGGTTTGGTCTTGCACCACACCCATATTGCGCGTGCAGTTGCCATCCCGCAGATCCTATACAACGTTCCCGGTCGCACCGGGGTTGATATGAAGCCGGAAACTGCGCTGCGCCTTGCCTCAGTACCCAATATTATTGGGATCAAAGAGGCGACTGGTGATCTGGCGCGGGCAAAATTGCTGATCGAACAGGCTCCCCAGGAATTTGCAATTATCTCCGGTGACGATGCCACTGCCGTCGATTTGATTCTTTTGGGGGGACGGGGGGATATTTCCGTCACTGCGAATGTCGTACCTGCTGCCATTTCACGGATGTGTGAACTGGCCCTGGCAGGCAAGGCCGATGAGGCACGCGCAATTAATGAGCGGTTATTGCCGCTGCATACTGCCATGTTTGTGGAATCCAACCCGATTCCGGTGAAATGGGCCGTTGAACAACTTGGCCTGATCCAATCGGGTATTCGCCTGCCGCTGACCCGCTTGTCAGAGCAGTATCACCAACAGGTAAAAACAGCCATGCAGGCCGCCAGCGTTTAACGCCTGGCTTGTAGCTGTCATTGAGATTATTCATGAGTCCTAATAAAAGAATGGCTATAACAACAAAACTTTCCCGCCTACCGCGTTCATTAAAACTGCTTTTCCTGGTTGGGGTGGGCTTCTCGCTCCCAGGTTGCGGGATGTTTTTTGGTGATGACGGTGTGTTTCGTAATCGTGAGGCTGATTACCTGAAAGCGGACAATATTCCTCCGCTGGTTTTACCTCCGGGCAAAAAATCCGAGACCATGGGTGAGTTATATCCTATTCCGGCGGTAACGGCCGCGGATTTTGGTTTCGATCCGGATGCGGATAACTACGAAGTGCCTCGCCCTATGCCGTTGGCGGCAAACCTTGAACAGGAAAATGTCAAAATCCAGCGTGTAGGTGGCGAGAGCTGGATCCTGATTAATGCTGCGCCGGGCGAAGTCTGGCCGCGTATCCGTAATTTCCTTAACCTGAATACCCTGGCGGTAAGCAAGGCTGATATTGGTAAAGGCATCATCGAAACCAGTTGGCTGCAATTTAAAACTGACCTGACTACCTATGATCGCTATCGCATGCAAATCGATCAGGGTGTGCAGCCGGAAACTACCGAAATCCATATCACCCATATGAGTGTCCCCTCGTCGGAAAAACCCACAGGGGATATGGCCTGGCCACGCCGCTCGGTAAATGCCGAGCGTGAAAAATGGTTACTGGACGAATTGGCTGCAACCCTGGCCAGCGAAACTGCGGAAGGCGGTACGTCCCTATTAGCACAAGACATCGGCGGTTCTGTTAAGGCGAACCTTAGTATGCTTGGCGGCGAACCTTTGATGACTATCAAACTGGATAGGATTCGTGCGTTGGCAACGCTTAACTACGCGGCAAAAAAAGACGGTTTCACCACGTTTGAGGTAGATGGCGATGCCGGCCTCTATTACGTTGAATACCGCAATCCGGAGGAAAGCAAACCGGGTTGGTTCAAACGCTTGTTCCGCATTGGATTGAATCCAAAACCGCCGACTACGCCATATTCGCTTGCGCAATTGAAAGCAAATTTACCCACCGGCGAAGCGTTTGATAAGGCGCCCCGCTCGGATCGGAGTGAGGAAGAACTTAATCCGGATGCCCCCGGTTACTTGATCGTAATCACCGGTACGGATGGGAACTTTGTGGTCCGTGTCCGCGACCCCTACGGCAAACGTATAGCGCCCCATGAAGCGCGCGAATTATTGACCGTATTGCGTAAAAATCTGATTTAAATGACCACATCATTGCGCTTTGCGTCATTGGGAAGTGGTAGCCGCGGCAATTCGACGCTGGTGGAGTGGGATTCGGGTACGCTGTTAATTGATTGTGGTTTCAGCGTAAGGGAAACCATTCAACGCCTTGGGCGGCTGGGTAAGCGGCCCGATGATTTAAGCGCAATATTGGTTACCCATGAGCATAGCGACCATATCAGGGGGGTCGCTCCTCTCGCCCGACGTTATGGTTTGCCGGTTTTTATGACGCCGGGAACCTATCATAGTCGCGATATCGGCGAGTTACCGGATTTGCGCCTGATAGAAAGTTATGCTCCCTTCAACCTGGATCAGCTTAAAATAACGCCGGTTGCCGTTCCCCATGATGCACGGGAACCAGCGCAGTTTATTATTGAGCGTTCAGGGATCAAATTAGGGATACTGACGGACCTGGGTAGTATTACTGCCCATGTGGAAGAACATTACCAGGATCTGGATGCTATCGTGCTGGAAGCTAACCATGATCCTTTTATGCTGGCGTCCGGCCCTTATCCGCCGTCACTTAAAAAGCGCGTCGGTGGTTTGTGGGGTCATTTAAGTAACCAGCAGGCGGCAGGTTTTTTGCAACGCTTGAATTGTGCTCGTTTGCAGCATCTGGTTGTTGCCCATATCAGCCAGCAAAATAATTCGCTGGAGTTGGCCCAGGCTGCTCTGGCACCTGTCACGGTGGAGGTTAAGCAAATAACCTTTGCGTGCCAAAACCAGGGATTTGATTGGTTATCCGTTTTTTAATTTATCTTTATTCTTTATATAGCAGGCCTATCAATGGAAAAGCGCGAACAACTTTACGCTGGCAAAGCCAAATCCATCTTCAGAACTGATGATCCCGATCATGTCATTATGCTGTTCCGCAACGACACCTCGGCGTTTGATGGTAAACGCGTAGAACAGTTGGATCGCAAGGGAATGGTGAACAATAAATTCAACGCGTTCATCATGACCCGGTTGCAAGAAGCGGGTATTCCGACACATTTCGTTAAACAATTGTCTGACACCGAATCCCTGGTGAAAACCATGAAAATGATTCCGGTTGAATGTGTAGTGCGCAATCTCGCATCGGGTTCATTGGTGCGCCGTTTGGGAGTGCAGGAGGGGTTGGAATTGACCCCTCCCACATTTGAATTGTTTTTGAAAAATGATGCTTTGGGCGACCCTATGGTCAATGAATACCATGTGCAATCCTTTGGCTGGGCGACGCCGGAGCAAATGACGCGCATGAAAGAATTAACATTCAAGATTAATGCAGTGCTTAAAGATTTGTTTGCTGCGGGCAACATGTTATTGGTGGATTTCAAAGTTGAATTCGGCGTCCACAAGGGCGAAGTCATTCTTGGGGACGAGTTCTCACCGGACGGTTGCCGTTTGTGGGATAAAGACACGCGCGAAAAATTGGATAAGGATCGTTTTCGCCAGAATCTGGGCAACGTAGTCGAGTCTTACGAATTGGTTGGCCAACGTTTGGGTTTAACCTTCTAATACTTGAACTGGCACAAAAAGGGGCCTATGCCCCTTTTTTTATACCAGTGTTTTATGTAAAAAAGCCCCGCAGTGAATTTTGGTGAATTCTATCTATACTCAAACAACAATCCGGGCCAAGCCGCAAGGCTTCCATTATGGAGAATCTACAGTGAACGAACGCCGCTTGTTTGAACGTACCTCTACATCGGTACGCGTTGAAATGTCTCATCCGAGCTTTGGAACTATCGTAGGTTTTGCCAAGGATATTTCTGATGGCGGTGCCCAGGTTCAAATCGAGAATCAGGTTTGTCCGCCCGTAGGAACAGAAGTCATGGTGAAGTTTAAAAAAGCTGTGGGGGCAATTAATGCAGAACCGGTACGCATGCGTGTTGTACACCAATTGCGCAACACCATCGGTTTGATGTTTGTTCGGGGTGCGACTTAATTTTTTGCGCCCCACATAACCGGGGCGCTTCCTTTCAATTTATCAATTAACACTGCTCCGGAAATTTCAAATCCGGCTTCTGGTCTTGCAGGTTTTTGCCGAGTTGATATAAATCTTTGCAGGTCATCGGATTTCGAGTGACATCAAGCGATTGGATATGTAACAAATTTAATAGAGGCGCAGGGTTTTTAATCTGATTGTTTTTTAATACCAGAACTTCCAAGCGCCCGAGTTTTGCCAGGCTATTAATGTCGGTTAAACGGTTATTTGCCAGGTTAAGTTCGGTTAATGCAAAAAATTTATCCAACCCCTCTATTGAACTTATCCCCGCGTTACTGCAATTCAGGCGTGTTAATTCTTCTGCTTTGGTAATGTGCAAATCGTGAATTGTTTGCTCAACGCAGTCTTTTAATTTGGCATCGGCCAACTGGTAATTGTCAAATAATGGTGCAGGTGTATAGACAGTTTTATTATTCACACTAACTGAATAATTTTTACAACCAAACAAGCAGGCACTGAAAATAACCAGGAGAGCTGGTAAAGGAAATTGAATTTGCATAATGCTCGCTCCGTCGTGACTGGCCATGAATATTAATGAAACAGGAAAAATGTGATCTGCTGTTCACTTTAAACAGATGGATCATTTACAGCAATGATAGAATTGATAATTCAGTATTGGTTCAGTTGCTCGATTGGACAATTCGTTTACGTTATTCGCATTTTGGTACGTCCCAACCTGACCAATATCGCATTTTGATAAATACATTTGGAAGAAAACTGTTTCTACTGAACGATAAAGATCTACACTGTTTATCGATCCGACAAAAACAACACCTATATACCTTTGGAGGTTTACCATGAAATTTGTACTTGCCCTGTTACTTTCTGTGGGCCTGATTGGTTGTACGACAACAGATCCTTACACCGGCGAACAAAAAACCAGCAAAACTGTAAAAGGAGCGGGTATAGGTGCAGTTGCCGGCGCAGTTCTGGGTGCGGCAACCGGTGACAATGCCAAAGATCGCCGTGAACGCGCGCTGAAAGGTGGCTTGATTGGCGGTGCGATTGGCGGCGGTGTGGGCAATTATATGGATCGCCAGGAAGCCAAATTGCGTGCGGAGCTACAAGGCACTGGCGTACAGGTACAACGTGATGGCAACAACCTGACATTGATTATGCCTGGCAATATTACCTTTGCCTCCAATAGCGCAGATATCCGCTCGGACTTTTTTGCTGTGTTGAACTCGGTTGCCAAGGTACTGGCAGAATTCAATCAAACATCTATTCGTATTACCGGACATACTGATTCGACCGGTGGCGACAAAATCAACATCCCGCTCAGTGAGCGTCGGGCAGATAGCGTAGCTATGTACCTGCGCAGCCAAAAGGTTAATGGCGCTCGAATCCAATCTTATGGATACGGTTCACGCTACCCGGTCGCCAGCAACGATACTCCTGCCGGTCGTGAACAAAACCGTCGTGTAGAACTGGAATTGATTCCTAACGAATAAGCCAACCATGAAAAAAAGCCGCTCGGGAAACCGCAGCGGCTTTTTTATTGCCTTTAATCCGGTATGGCGGCGCACTCAATAATCCCACTCCCATACGGAAACATTTGGCCTCGATTATTAGCTCGGTTCCTGGGCTTTTGGGGAAAATAATTTTGCGGTCACTGGACGCAGCAGGGATAATGCGGCTTTGCTTTTCCTTGCCAGTGGTTACCATGATCGAATCTATTGCAGTGTTATGTAACGATTTATCCCAGCGTGAATCAGCCGGGTTTCTCGCTGCACAAATGAATGTTCCGTTGCTGTGGGATCAATCGCCGGATGCAATCAGCAATTATGGATTCGTTGTTTTGTTCGATGGGTACGCCACGGTATTGCAGCAAACCGGACGCAAAGCACCTGGGCCGATTGTTGCGGAGTTCACCGGGGGCGCGGTTGATCATCGGCGCAAATTTGGTGGCGGTAAGGGGCAAATGATTGCCAAGGCGGTTGGGATAAAAGCGGGTTGCTATCCTCATGTGCTGGATGCAACGGCCGGTTTGGGTAAAGACAGTTTCGTGTTGGCAAGCCTGGGATGCAGGGTAACCATGTTGGAGCGTTCACCTGTCGTCCAGGCGTTGTTGGATGACGGATTGGAACGTGCACTTACTTTTGCAACGAATGAAGACCCGGAACTTTTATCGATACTGCGACGCATGGGATTGGTTAAACAAGATAGCCATGAATATTTATTGTCGCTGGATGCGGCACAATTTCCTGATGTGATTTATTTAGACCCGATGTTTCCTGAACGGCAAAAAAGCGCCGATGTAAAAAAAGAAATGGCGGCATTTCATTCCGTTGTTGGCAAGGATGAAGATGCGGATTTAATTCTCCCGCTTGCATTAACCCGCGTTAATTATCGCGTGGTGGTTAAACGCCCGCGCAAAGCCTCGTTTTTAAATAACCAGGCGCCATCCTATCAATTGGAAGGTAAATCCAGTCGCTTTGATATTTACACCGTAAAAAAATTACCGGACCAAATTAATAATTAAAATTTTTGTGAATGGGATGAATTGTATGGCGAGTCTTCGAACCCAGCTACAGGATCACTACGATGAAATTGCTGATGCGCTTGCCGGTCCTGGCTTTATTATTTTGGATTCAGCTTTTCCCCAACATATCACCCAGGCGCTCGTGGAACTTATCGCCGCTCGATCTGACCAGCTTAAGCGAGCCGGCGTAGGTCGGGAAGGGGATTATCAGCTTAACGACTCGGTGCGCGGCGATGAAATCCAATGGCTGGAACCAGGCGACTCCGCAATAACCGAATTTTTATCGGTTATGGATAAACTCCGGGACGCGCTGAATGAACGTCTATTCCTGGGTTTGTTTGACTTTGAAGCCCATTTTGCAAGTTACGCACCCGGTGCTTTTTATAAAAAACACCGCGACGCATTTCGCGGCAAACCCGGTCGCAAGCTTTCCTGCGTTTTTTATTTGAACCCGAATTGGAGTTTAGCGGCGGGTGGGGAGTTGGTGCTCTATGATGAAGCGGGAGAACAAGAACTGGTGCGTGTTGCACCAGAATACGGCAGGTTGGTTTTGTTTTTGAGCGAAGAATTTCCCCATGAAGTGCTGCCGGCAACACATCCACGCCAGAGTATTGCCGGGTGGTTTCGTATCAAATCATGACCCGCTTTCAGGGCTAATTAGCCTGGCTGATAAAAAATTTTAGGCTAACAATCCCTAAGTTTTTCCAAAAATATAACTAATTAACCCTGATATTGAATAATCCCTTTCTTAGGAAGGGATTAGGCGCCATTTGGTCGGCAGGTATTTATGAATAATTTTTAAAAGTATTCAATGGGTAAAAGCAATCTGGACTGGTTATTGCAGTTTAGATTACAGGTGCATTGATGGATCACCACTGAATCGGTAATTTCATTTTAAATTTTCGGGACCTTCTCCTGCCATGGAGCGATAGATGAAGAGTTTGACCTGATTTGATCGCCTCGGTATCAAGCCGAAGCAGCCGTCTTGCGTGTTGTCTCTCTGAGACTTGGCCCGATATACGGGCCTTTTTTATTTCACTTTATTCGTGTGTAGCCCGAAACGATTCACCGGTCATATAAAATTCTCCGCCTGCCATGTAATGAATACTGCGCTTTTGCGGATCATCGGAAAAATGCCAGCGACCATTTAAAAACTGCTCTGCGTCTGCATAGGCAGCGATGACTTCCCCAACGATGAGATCCATAGATTCGGCTCCCTGTTTAATGACTTTGCATTCAAGCCAGCCGATGCAATCCGGGATAAATGGTGCTGCGATTTTCGATGCCGGAAATGTTTTGATGTCGAAGCGAGAAAATTTATCCAGATCACGGCCAGATACATCGCCGACATCCATGGTTAGTTTGGCAATTTTTCGCATGGGAAATTGCAAGCCGAACTCACCGCTAGCGTCCACCAATTCACGCGTGTAAGTATTTTTGTCAATTACTACCGCAACTTTAGGCGGGGAAAAGTCCAACGGCATAGTCCATGCGGCCGCCATGATGTTGCGTTTATTGCCATCGGCGCTGGTAATGATACTTACCGGGCCGTGGTTAAAAAGTTTATAGCTATCTTTTAGCGGGATGGATATGTGTTGAGTCATATTAGAATGTAAACCCGGTAGAGAAGTATAAATTCCAGTAATTAGCCTTGCTTTCGCCGGGCTCGCCAAAGTGTTGCCATTCGCCGCCAACACCGATTAAAAAATGTTCCTGGATTCTTAACCCGATTTCGGCATTGGCTTCTATAAATGCTTCCCAGTCATCCATATCCTCATCATCGAATTTAAAATTACCCCGACCTGCACCTATGGCTCCCAACAAATACAGACCTGAGTCGTAAGCAAAGGCATCATAATTAATTCCACCAAAACCTACGGAAAAAGTATCAACCCTTGCTTCGGGTGAATAAGTATTGATTTGGGTCGTATAACGGTTAGCCGCAATATATAAAGGTTCGTACATTGCCCTGAGGCCGAAACTGCGTTCCAAATCCAGTTCGTATTTTTGGTAGGAATCACCTTCATTGAAATAATCGAAATCATCTTCGTCGGCGTCTATGGTTCCCCAAGGTGAATATTTTATTTGCAGGGTGAAATCCCGGTCTTGTGCTTTAGCGATATTACCCAGGCTAACCAGGGGAAGGGCGAAGAGAAACAAATAAGCAGCAAGGTGACGCATAGCGGAATCCTTGTGGTTACAATAGGCAAATTTTAAAATTTGCCTATTGTAACCAGATAATACTGTGTCGGTTGTAGGCACATGTCGCACTGCCCGCAGGAATGCGAAATTGATCTTGCCCGCATAAACGGCTGTGTCATGGAGGCCGCCAGGGGTTGCCGGCCCTATTGCGGTTTTATTTGGTTAATTGTTTGTTCCAGCGGATGTCCATCTGGGGAAAGGGGATAGTAATGCCATTTTCATCAAAGGCAATTTTAATTTTTTCGGTCAGGGAATATTTAACGTCCCAATAATCTTCTGTCTTCACCCAAGGGCGTACATAAAAATTCACGCTGCTCGCGCCCAGCTCGCCAACGGCAATCAGGGGTTCGGGCTCGGGTAAAACCCTGGGTTCATCTTTGATGATTTTGTCCATCACATCGCGGGCCAGGCGAATATCATCATCATAACCAATGCTGAAAATCATATCGATACGACGGGTGGGGCGTTTTGAGTAATTAATGATATTGCTGCTGTAAATAGCGCCGTTAGGAATGATGACTTCTTTGTTGTCGCCGGTGTGCATGGTAGTGGAAAAAATTCCAATTTTTTCAATCATGCCGGAGGTTCCGGCAGTTTCCACGAAATCGCCGGATTTAAACGGACGGAAAATCAGCAGCATAAAACCCGCGGCAAAATTTTGCAGCGAACCTTGCAGCGCCAATCCGATGGCCAATCCTGCCGCACCCAGCACGGCAATAACGGAATTGGTGTTAACACCGAGTTGGTCCAGCGCGGCAACCACAACAAAAACCAATAAGAGCGCATTAACCAATGATTGGATAAATTCCACGAGGATTCGATCCAGTTTGGTGTGCGTTAATACTTTGCCGAGCACCCGCGCAATAATTTTTGCCACCATCTGGCCGATGAGAAAAATGATCAGTGCGATCAAAATTTTCACGCCCCAGGGAACGATATATTTGTCGTAAAAGGTGATCATTTCGGCTGTTTCGATTTCGAGCATCAGGAACCTCTTATCCATGGGAATGACGAATTATCAGGCAACGGAGCCGGTGGTGCGCACGCGTTTGCTGCCTTTAACTGTTGCTGTTTTACGCGCTTCCGCGCGTTTTTTAATTTGTGCATCCACAATATTCTTGATGGCAATGAGGAACCCCACAACGATAAATGCACCGGGTGGCAAAAGCGCAAAAATCACATTGGGATAGTTTGCCCCGAATACATTTAATTGCCATGTACGCGCGGATTCACCAAAAATTAAATTCATATCAGCAAATAAATGGCCGGTACCAAGCAATTCACGCACAGCACCGACCAGCATTAACACCAATAAAAACCCGAAGCCCATCATGAATCCATCGACCGCTGCCGGAAGGATTTTCTGTTTGCTGGCAAATGCATCAGCGCGCCCAAGCACCGCGCAGTTAGTGACGATCAGTGGAATGAACAGGCCGAGAATCTGGTAAAGCTCAAAAGTGAATGCCTTCATCAGTAATTCGATACAGGTAACGGCGGAAGCGATAATCATCACAAAGGCCGGCAGGCGCACTGCATCACTGACATAACTGCGAATCAGGGAAACAACCGAGTTGGTGGTAGTCAACACCAGCAGCGTCGCCAGCCCCAACCCCATCGCATTGACAACACTGGAGCTTACCGCCAGCAACGGGCATAAACCGAGCAGTTGCACCAGGGCCGGATTGTTGCTCCATAAGCCTTTTTCAGTAATTTCTTTGTAATTGACGTCACTCATTTGTACTCTCCTGGATGAGGCCAGCCTTGTCCTGGATGGCTCCGGGGCGGGTCGAGTCTTTTACGTTCTCATTGAATAGAATCTGTTTGTTGGCCACAACAAATTCCAGCACACGTTTAACCTGGCCAACAACCGCGCGCGGTGTAATAGTCGCACCGGCAAATTGATCAAACATACCCCCATCCTTTTTAACTTTCCAATCTTCGAGTACAGGCACCTGCAAACTTTTGCCATTGAAACTCAAAATCCATTGGTGCTTTTTCAGCTCGATTTTATCGCCCAGGCCGGGGGTTTCCTTATGCAGCAGAACCCGCACACCGGCAAGGGTGCCATCGCTGTTAACACCGACAATCATACTGATGTCCCCGGAATAACCATCGTGGGCCACGGCGGGAATAATCAGCGCGGAAATTTCACCGTTGCGGCGCGCGCGATGGATTTTGCTCGCGGCATTGGCTCCCAGCGGTTCCCATGCGGCTGATGGAACGGGAATGGTGTCGGTAAGCAAATCATTGTCGTGTTGGTCAGGCGGGATAATCTCATAAAGCGCGCGCTGCTGTGCGGCACGTTCAGCCTTGGCGATTCGCTCCTGGGTGCCCAGGTTGGTAAGCGCCAGGGCACCGGCGGTGACAATCGCAAAAGCGGTAAGTATTAACGTGTTTTTACTGATGGATTTACCGAGCATTTTCATCCCCCCCCATCAATGACTGTCACGCGGTGCGCTGTCGGTCGCACGGCGCGGCTTTTTATGGCCGTAGGTGCGCGGTGTGGTGTAGTAATCGATAAACGGGGCGGCGAAATTTAATAACAACACCGCAAACGCGACACCATCCGGATAACTGGTTCCCCAACTGCGAATGACATACACCAGTATGCCAATCAGCGCACCATAGATAATGCGGCCGCGGTTGCTGACTGCCGAGCTAACCGGATCAGTCACGATAAAGAATGCCCCCAGCATGGTCGCGCCAGACAATAAATGGAAAATCGGCGAGCCGCTGGAGTTGGAACTGCCGCTGTCATAGAACAGCGTTGCCATCATTGCCAATGCCGCCAACATGGAAACCGGTGCGTGCCAGGTGAAGACTTTTTTATAGAGCAGGTAAATACCGCCGATCAAAAACGCGATATTTACCCATTCCCAGCCTGCACCAGCCCAACGGCCATCACTAAATACAGCTTCTTTTTGGTAAAGGTCGTCCAATGTGAGGCCTGCGTTTTGCTTCATAATGTCCAACACTGTCGCTGAGCTGTAGCCATCAATCGGAACCCCGAAAAAGATTTTTTCCAAGGCTGCGATGAGGCCGGGTGTTGTTTGGTTGTCGGCCAAGAGGGGCAATGGGGTTGGCCAGCTAGTCATGGGTAAGGGGAAGGAAACGAGCAACAGTGCGTAAGCGACCATCGCCGGGTTGAATGGATTGAACCCCATCCCGCCATAGAGTTGTTTGGCCAGGACAATCGCAATAAAACTGCCACTGATAACCAGCCACCAGGGACAATAGGCGGGCAGGGATACCCCGATAAGGACACCTGTGACCAGGGCGCTGCAATCGCGCAGGTAAAAGATTACCGGGCGTTGACGCAATTTCATCGCGGCGGCTTCAAAGGCGATACAACTGATACTGGCCAGGAATACATTGATCAGCACGCCGATCCCGAAAAAATGGGTTAACGCGGCAATGCCCGGAAAGGTTGCGTAGACTACCAGGCGCATAACACGCCCGGTGCGGTTGGCCCCGTGGGTATGCGGGGAAGTGATATTTAATAACGCCATCAGGGTTTCTCAAAAAGAAGAATTCATGCGACTGGTTAATTGTCGGTTGCAGAATCCCATTCGTGTTCATAGCCATTGCTGACCAAATAACCATTGAGGGTATGAAAAATATATTCGAGCCAATGCTCGAAACCTTCATTCTCCATCACCGTAATTTCTATACCTCGATCTTTTACAGCCTGATCAACCATTTCCCAATAAAATGCGCTGAGTGCTCGGGCTTCACCTGCATTTCTAACCATGCCGGTATCCAGAATCGCTTTAACTTCTGCGTTGGCAAGTTTGTTAGCGTAATGCAGGAGAATGAGTTTCTCTTCCGGATATTTGTAGGTAATCATAATGATTTCTCCCCACAGCGAATAACGCTCATCCTGTCTGCTACCCAAATCAATTTTGCGACCAACTGATGCACCAGCATTTTTTCGGTTACTCGAAGCAAATAGTGATTGGGGTCTTGTGGGTCTGGAGCAAATTCTAATCCATCTGGAATATCTGCCTTTTCCAATACCCAAAAAACATCAATACTTTTTGATTCGGTGATTTTCTGCTTCAGTTTGTAAATTCGTTTCAAGTGTTGCCAATGGGCGGAAAAAGAAAGACCCATATGCGGGTGCGGTAAAACCCATTGCTCATCAGCAGAGAACAAATAATCTCTTTTTCGAACTCCTTGAATTATTCCCTTATCTGTAACACTTATATATAGGGTTGGGTGAGCGCCTTTCTCGGTAGGGCGTGCATAAAATTTCCCCAAGGTTTTTACATAATCCCTTAAGTCTTCAAGTGTTTTGAAATACTCCATATTTGTCCCTGATTTATTCGTTTTAAGCAATATCAAATTCGCTCAATTTTTCTTCCAGCTTGGTGACACCGGCGCGGAAGGCTTCGATATTGGGATCATTTTCAGCCTCCGCTTTGGCCAGGCGTTCACGGGCCTTTTGTAAACGATTTTGCAGGGATTGCATTTGCTCAGTGCGCTTTTCGTCATCGCTCATGATTGCCATAGCGGCGGCTTTCGCCCTGGCTTTCTCGATAGCTGCCTGGGCAGCGCTTTGCTCGACTGTTTCCGTGACTGGCGCTGGCGCCGGGATTGGTTCAGTGACTCCCAGTGCTGCCAACTCTGCTTCTGCCTCACGAATCTTTTCGCGCAGTTTGCTGGCGCCTTGTTCAAGGGCATCCAGGTTGGCGCTGCCTTCGGCTTTTGCACCGGCAACTTTTTCCTCCGCCTTCGCGAGGCGTGAGCGCAAGGATTCGAGGTTGGCGCGCGCTTTATCGACGGGCGGCATGGTTAACTTAGCCTGGGCGCGGGCGATGGCTGCCGCCACTGGGTCATTGGGATCCGCTACTGGGGCCTTATCGTCTGTTATTGCTGGCGTGGCGGTTTGGCTGGCAACGAATTCGGCAAGCTTTTTCTCCGCCTCAGCAACTTTTAATTCGGCTTGCTTGATGCGCGCTTTTTGTTTTTCGAGTTGTTCTTCAGTGATGCTGGAGCCCGCTTCGTTAGGGACCAGTGGCTTTTGCGCGAATGCCAACCCGTTTTGGGCGGCAGCCAACAGGCGTTCCAATTTAGCTTTTTGTTCGTCGGGTGATGCCTCTGCTGCACTGGCCTTTGCCACAGCGGCACTCACTGGATCGTTTGCGGTCGCCAAATGGGTTGCGGGGTTGGCGGCAGGCGCTTCGGCTGCCTTTTCTGCGAGTTTCTTTTTCGCTTCCTCGGCTGCTTTTTGACGCGCCAGGCGCTTGGCTTCTTTTTCAGCTTCTTCCTTGGCGATGCGCGCTTTACGGAATTCGAAACGCTGGCGGGAACGGTCAGCTTTTTCCTTCTCTATTTCATGCAGGCGAATGCTGCCTTTGGCGGCGCGGTAGTATTGCACCAGCGGGATGGTGCTGGGGCATACGTATGAGCAGGCGCCGCATTCAATACAATCAAACAGATTATGGGATTCAAGCCGGTCAAAATCCTCGGCTTGGGCATACCAAAACAATTGCTGTGGCAAGAGGCTTACCGGGCAAACTTCGGCACACATTCCGCAGCGGATACAGGCCTGCGCCGGTTGGGGCGGTGGTAGCTCCCGCGTGCCGGGGGCGAGAATGCAGTTGGTGGTTTTTATCACCGGGGCATCCAGGTCGAGCAAGCTAAAGCCCATCATTGGGCCGCCCATGATTACCCTGGAGGCTCGGGCCGCATCAAAACCGTGCTGCGCCAATACATAGCTGATGGGAGTACCGATCAATACATCGATATTTCGCTGGATTTGCAGCGACTCGCCCACTACCGTGGTGACGCGGGAAATAAGCGGTTCGCCATAACGCACAGCCCTCCAGGCCGCAACAGCCGTACCCACGTTGACGCAAATAACACCTATATCCGCCGAGTGATGACCGCTGGGGATTTCACGCCCGGTCAGGATCTGGATTAACTGTTTTGCACCACCGGAGGGATATTTGGTGGGGAACGCCACCACCTGGATTTTTGCCGCTTCCGGGTCGTTAACCGCAGCGCCAGCCACGGCGGCCCTCAGGGCGGCAATGGCGTTGGGTTTATTGTCTTCGATACCAATCAGCAGGTTGCCGGGGTGATGGAGGATATGGCTCAGTAATAAAGTACCGGCCACCAGTTCATCGGCGCGAACCTGCATCAAAATATCGTCGGCGGTAATGTAAGGCTCGCACTCCGCGCCGTTGAGGATCAGGGTATCAATTACCTGGGTGGATTTAGGGGCGAGTTTGACGGCGGTGGGAAAGCCGGCACCACCGAGTCCCGCTACTCCCGCCTCACGGATTTTTTTCAGCAAATCCAGTCGATCCTGTGCGCGGTAATCAGCGCATTCTTCCCTGGCAACCCATTCATGCTTGCCATCGGGTTGGATAACGATAGATTCGGCGTTCATTCCCGATGGATGGGGAATGGCTCGTTCCTCAATCGCAATGACGGTGCCCGAGGTTGATGCGTGGGTATTGGCGCTAAAGGTGCCGTCCGCGGCTCCGATCAATTGTCCGGTTAGCACGCGCTCACCTACTTGCACGACTGGCTGCGCCGGCGTACCCATGTGCTGGTTCAGGGGAATCACCAGGACCGGCGGCAACGGAATATTACCCAGCGGTAATTGCAAGGATTGGATTTTATTTTCAGGCGGGTGAATGCCGCCGGGTAGCTCCCAGACTTTGATTAGGCTAGTCATTTATGCGGCTTTACCTGTCTCGTCGGTGGTTTTGTGCGTATCAAAAGCCGCACCCCTGCCCAGGTCAGAGGCAATCAAATTTATTTCGCTGGCGATCACATGGAATACCGGTGTTTGGTTGGTTGCCGGCAAATCCCACTTCCAGGTTTTAAGGTCGGTCTGTACCGGGACCATATCGATGCAATCGACCGGACAGGGTTCCACGCACAGGTCACAGCCGGTGCATTCGTCGGCAATTACCGTGTGCATGTGTTTGGCCGCACCCAGGATTGCATCCATTGGGCAAGCCTGGATGCACTTGGTACAACCGATACATTCATCTTCGCGGATAAAGGCAACTTTCTTCACATTGGAGTGTTCGCCATGCTCGGCGTCCAGCGAAGGAGCTTCTACGTCCAGCAAATCTGCCAGGGCATTGATCGTAGCCTGGCCGCCCGGTGGGCACTTGTTGATAGCTTCACCACCGGCAATTGCCTGGGCATAGGGGCGGCAGCCGGGATGGCCGCACTGGCCGCACTGGGTTTGGGGCAGGAGGGCGTCGATTTGGTCCACAATAGGGTCGCCTTCCACTTTGAATTTCACTGCAGCAAATCCAAGCACCGCACCAAACAGGGCGGCCAATCCGCCCAGGGCGATAAGGGCGCTGATTACCGGGTTTTGCAGGATAAAATCGATCATGCTCGCATTCACTCCGCTTATTGCAAGCTGACCAAACCGCCAAAGCCAAGGAAGGCCAGGGCCATAAGGCCAGCGGTGATCATACCGATGGACGCGCCTTTAAACGGCGCGGGCACATCGGCTACCGCAAGGCGTTCGCGCATGGCCGAAAACAGCACCAGAACCATCGCAAAACCCAATGCGCCACCGAACCCGTACAGGGTGGATTCAAAGAAGTTGTGGACCTTTTGGGTATTCAGCAGGGCTACGCCCAATACCGCGCAGTTAACGGTAATCAATGGCAAAAACACACCCAGCACGCGGTAAAGCAGGGGGCTGGTTTTCTCCATAAACATTTTTACAAACTGCACTACCGCCGCAATCACCAGGATAAAGGCAATGGTCCGCAGGTAACTCAAGCCGAGGGGGGCGAGTACCCAGGTATTTACCAAATAGGTGCAGATAGAGGCGAGGGTCATCACAAAGGTTGTGGCCCCGGCCATGCCTATGGCGCTTTCCAATTTGTTGGATACCCCCATAAACGGACACAGGCCCAGGAATTGCGCCAATACAAAATTATTCACCAGCACGGTGCTGAGCAGAATGATGGCTAATTCGCTGAAACTCATGGTGTTTTTCCGCTGGGAAACAGGGGGGATGTTTTCGGGCTGCGTATTATCGGCAAGCGGAGGGGGATTCTCAATAAAAATGATATAAAGCTTTAGTTTCTTTCTTTATATCTTTATGAATTCCCTTCTTTTTGCTGCTGTAATTGCCTTGTTTCATCTTGATCCGGATTAATTCAATAAACCATCTGCCTTCAAAAACCTTCCTTGTGAAAAGGAAGGTTTTTGGGGCGGAATCAAGGACTACATCACGCGCTGGCCGGGTTTTGCCCCGCCGTGCGGCTCCAGTAAATAAAGCTCGCTTCCACCGGGACCGGCCGCTAACACCATGCCTTCACTTATGCCGAATTTCATTTTGCGCGGTTTAAGGTTGGCGACAACGACAGTGAGCTTGCCCACCAGGTCTTCCGGTTTATAAGCCGCTTTGATACCCGAAAATACATTGCGGGTTTCACCGCCCAGGTCCAGCGTGAGACGCAGCAATTTATCCGAACCTTCAACATGCTCGGCATTGGCTATGAGCGCGATCCGCAAATCCACCCTGGCGAAATCATTAAAGTCAATTTCCGCTGCAATTGGCTCCCGATCAATTGTTTCCACGGTTGCTTTTGCCGCTGGTGCGGCGGCAAGGGCTTCTTTGCCCGCTTCAATCATTGCGTCCACCTTGTCTTTTTCTATGCGGGTGAGCAGTGGTTTAAATTCATTAATTTTTTCACCGGAGCGGAAGCTCAACGGGGCGTTCCAGCTCAAGGTTTCCCCCAGGAACTGTTCGGCATCGTTGGTTAATGCCGGCAATACCGGTTTCAGGTAGGTCAGCAGGGCGCGGAACATATTGATGCCGAGGGTACAAACCGCCTGGGTTTGTGCTTCAGCGTCGGGTTGCTTGGCCAGCTTCCAGGGTTCTTGTGTGGCGATATATTCATTAGCGGCATCGGCCAGCGCCATGATTTCGCGCATGGCTTTGCTGTAATCACGGCTTTCGTAATAGCTGGCGATGGTCTCTCCTGCCGCTACAAACTGCTGCCACAGCGCTTTATCGGCTATTTCATTGGCCAAAATACCGCCCGCATTGCTGATAAATTTCGCGGTGCGGCTGGCGATGTTGACTACTTTTCCCACCAGGTCTGAATTCACGCGCTGGATGAAGTCCTCCAGGTTCAGGTCAATGTCATCTACATTGCTGGTGAGTTTTGCGGCGAAGTAATAGCGCAGGTACTCGGGGTTCAAGTGGTCAAGGTAGGTGCGGGCATTAATAAACGTGCCGCGTGACTTGCTCATCTTGGTACCGTTCACCGTTAAAAAGCCGTGCACGCAAATTCGGTTCGGTGTGCGCAAATTGGCGGAGTGCAACATTGCCGGCCAAAACAGCGCATGGAAATTTACGATGTCCTTGCCGATAAAGTGATACACCTCGGCGGTGGAATCCGGCTTCCAGTACTCGTACCAATCCTTGCCCTGCTTATCCAACAGGTTCTTCAAGCTGGCGATATAACCGATAGGCGCATCCAGCCAGACATAAAAATATTTACCGGGCTCGCCGGGGATTTCAAAACCAAAATAGGGCGCATCGCGGGATATATCCCACTCTTGTAAACCGGCATCCAGCCATTCGGCCATTTTGTTGGCAACTTCTTCTTGCAGGTGACCGGCGCGAGTCCAGTTTTTCAAAAAGTCGCTGAACGCGGGCAAGGTGAAGAAAAAGTGCTCCGAATCTTTTGCAACCGGGGTAGCCCCGGAAATCGCCGACCTGGGGTTTAGCAAATCCATCGGGGAATAGGTCGCGCCGCATTTTTCGCAGTTATCGCCGTATTGGTCTTCGCTTTTGCATTTGGGACAAGTGCCTTTGATGTAGCGGTCGGCGAGGAATAACTGTTTCTCCGGGTCATAGGCTTGGGTAATGGCGCGGGTTGCGATATGGCCATTGGCTTTCAAGCGCTCGTAAATCATCGTGGAGAGCTGGCGGTTTTCTTCCGAATGGGTGGAGTGGTAATTATCGAAACCGATATTAAACGCGGCAAAATCCGCCTCATGTTCGGCTTTTACATTGGCGATTTGTTGTTCGGGTGAATGCCCGATCTGTTCAGCCTTGAGCATGATTGCCGTGCCGTGGGCGTCGTCCGCGCAGACATAAATACAATCCACACCGCGCATTTTCTGGAAGCGCACCCAAATATCGGTCTGTATATATTCGACCAAATGACCAAGGTGGATGGAACCATTGGCATAGGGCAGGGCGCTGGTAACAAGAATCTTGCGGGGTGATGCGTTGTGTGGCGAATGGGTCATAGGGTCAAACCTGTCGAATTCATTTGGCGGGAGTCCCGGGGTTGGCCGGGCCGCAAAAAAGGTGGCGAACTATAGCATTTTTCACAATGGCTTTCAGGTCGGGTTGGGGTTTGGTTGTTTATTCGTCAATCGACTGCTATTACTTATCTGCCGATAGGCTCAGGGTTGATTATCTACACCCGTTTTTATCTACACCCATCACCATCAAACGATGATCAATGAAAAAAGGGGAAGGCTATGGAAAACAATCAAACGTCGAATACCGAAGTTGCAACCACTGTTTCGCAGGATGCAAAAAACCTGGCGCTGCTGCTATGGCTGGGCACGATTTTTTTTGGATTTATACCCGGCCTGGTAATGTACCTGGTGAAAAAAGATGATGCCTATGTTCTGGACCAGAGCAAAGAAGCGCTTAACTGGTCCATTACCGCACTTATAGGTTATGTAGCGGGAATGATATTGACGGTAATTGTGATCGGTGTCCTGGTAATCGCCGCCGTGGGCATCTGTCACCTTGTGTTCTGCATCATGGGAATTATCGCCGTGACCAGCGGCAAGCCTTTCCGCGTACCCTTTGCGTTGCGTTTAATTAAATAGCCAGTCCATCGCAGGCAAAACATGTGTTTTGCCTGCTGATGTCCGCCCCGTGTAAACAAATGCCGCTAGTCTCCCGGGTATTTATTCGTCATAGGGTTTGTACTCAATGTTCGAAATGTAAAAAAACTCTTCGCCTTCCGGCTTCCTTAAAACGATTTCATCATCAATACGTTTGCCGAGCATGGCTTTGGCAAGTGGTGAATCCATACTCAATTTTTGCTGCGCAACATCAAACTCATCGGGGCCGACAATCTGGTAGGTTTTCTCACTGCCGCCTTCATCTTCCAGTGTCACCCAGGCACCGAAAAATACTTTGCTGTGGTCTTCGGGCAGGCGATCAACAACGGTTAACACTTCCATACGCTTGGATAAATAACGTACCCGCGAATCAATTTCCCGCAGGCGTTTTTTGCCGTAAATATAATCCCCGTTTTCGCTGCGGTCGCCATTTTTAGCGGCTTCGTGAACTGCCTGGGTGACTTGCGGGCGCTCTATTTTCCACAGTTGGGTCACTTCATCTTTCATGCGTTTAAAACCCGCCGCAGTAATATAGCTAGAGCCTTTGGGGGATGGTGGTCGCCAGCGTCCCATTAATGATCTCCCGGTGTATGCTGATCAAATATTTTTAAATAAAACGCGAGTTCGGCTTCCACTGCGCGCTGGATATTCTGCGCCTGGCGAAAGCCGTGGCCTTCGTCCGCAAATGTGACATATTCGGTGTAAATACCCTTTGCTTTTAGCGCTGCAACCATCGCTTCCGCCTGTACCGGCGGCACCACCTTATCTTGCAACCCCTGCAAGAAAATGACCGGACAATTTAATTGATTGATGTGGTGTATGGGAGAACGTGCGCGGTAAATTGCCTGCTCGTGCGGATAGGGACCTATTAACGAATCCAGGTAATGTGCCTCAAACTTATGTGTATCCCTGGCCAATGCCTCCAGGTCACCAATACCATAAAGGCTGGCGCCCGCCTTAAACACCCTGGTAAATGTCAATGCTGCCAATACCGTGTAGCCACCGGCACTGGAACCGCGAATGGCAATTTTATCTCTATCCGCCAAGCCCTGGGTAATTAAATAATCAACGCCACTGCATGCATCTATTACGTCGGTAATACCCCAATTGTTTTTTAAGCGGTCGCGATAATGGCGACCGTAACCGGTACTGCCCCGATAATTTACATCCAATACTGCAAAGCCACGGCTGGTCCAGAACTGTACCTTTAAATTTAACCCGGTTTCCGTTGCGCCCGTTGGGCCTCCGTGGCACATAACAATGAGCGGCGGTAATCCATCGGGTAGGGGAGATATATCGATATTTTTAGGCGGGTAGAAAAATCCGTAGGCAGTTTCCCCGTCGGTGGTGGGGAATTCAATGGCTGTTGGTTGGGAGATGTAAGCGGCGCTGAGTTTATGCTGGTTATCCGTGATGGCTGCAATAGCTCCATGATCGAATTTCCATAGCCGTGCGCTTGCGGTCGCGCTGGCTGCAATAAAATAACCTGCGCCATTGTGGCAATGAATTGCAGCAATATCGCGGAAATCCGAAACCGGGGTTTGCAATTGCTTGCTTTGGAGGTTGATCAGGCCCAGGTGCCAGTGGCCTTGCTGGCTATAGCAGCAAAAAATTTCTTCTGCATTGAGGAAGCCGTAGGTACTCATCCCGAATACCCATTGCGGTGTGGCAAATTCAGCGGCCATCGAACACACAGGTTCTGCGTCCGTGCCGTTCCAGCGATAAATGTTCCACCAGTTGCCAATATCCGAAACAAAAAATAAATCACCTGCCGGTGACCACTGGGGTTGGAACACAGATTCGGATTTTCCGCCGGCGATTATTTTTTCGCGCAGTGGCTCACCGCGGCTATCAAGTTCAACCATTAGGCATTCAGTTGCGTCCCAAGGCATTTGCGGGTGATACCAGCGGAGGTAACTCAGGTGGTTGCCGTTCGGCGATAAGCGCGGGTTGGAATAAAAGTCCGCTCCTTCCGCCACAATACTCATTGCGCCTGTTTGCAAACAGAATGCGACGATACTGGTTTGGGGGTGATGCGAATTTCCTGAATAATCTTCGCGTACCACGACTAAACGGCGACGATGGGCGTCGTAACAAAAATCGGCGTAGCGGAATGCACCTTCCGGGCTGAGGAGTGTTGTTTGCTGTGTGGCAATCTCGTATTGGTAAATTCGTTGGTTATTATCTTGCACAAAAAAAATAAACTGTTCGGTAGCGAGGTAAGGAGATCCACCATATTCCTGCGCGCGGGTGCGGATACTTAAAGGCGCTGCAAATATTTCTGTGCGCTGTCCTTTGTATTCACACATCAATACGTTGCGGCCTTTTTCCTGTGGGCGGGTTTCCAGCCAGTACAAATGGTTATCCACTGCTTGCGGGTCGCTGATGCGAACCCCCTGTGCAGTCAATAGTTCCGGGGTAATAGGCGAGGGCCAGTGGCCATAATGGTGGCTAGTCATAAATGAATTTTGTCTTGTGAGTGAATCCGCATTAATCTACGCATTTAATCCCACAAAGCAATGCCCATTTTTATGCCGGATTTTACGCCCGAACAATTGCGCGCCTTTTTACCGGGAAGCCTCGAAGCCTATGCTGCCAATTGGTGGATAGGGTTTAGCGGTGGGCTGGATTCCACAGTTTTGCTCCATGCGTTGGTAGGATTGCGGCTTCCAGTAGCCTTGCGCGCCTTGCATGTTAACCACCAGATTTCAGCCAATGCAAATAACTGGCAAAACCAATGCGCAACATTTTGCGAACAACTAAACGTGCCATTTCACACTGAAAAAGTGCAGATAACCAATGGGGGAAAAGGAATTGAGGACGCCGCGCGCGAAGCGCGCTATAAAGTGTTCGCGCAGTACCTTGGCAAAGGTGATTATTTATTTACGGCGCATCACAGCAATGACCAGGCGGAAACCTTATTGCTTCGCTTGATGCGCGGTACTGGTCCGCGTGGTTTGGCGGCCATTGCCAATGAACGGCAATTGGAAGGGAGCGGTAAAATAATCCGACCGCTGTTGCATTTCTCGCGCCCGCAACTCGAAGCTTACGCAAACGCGCACAACCTGAGCTGGGTTGAAGATGAAAGTAACCACGATGATTATTACGATCGCAATTTTTTGCGCAACCAGGTTATGCCTTTGTTGCATGGCCGGTGGCCGGGTTTTATGCGCAAGTGGCAACAGACGGCTGATTTATGTGCGCAGCAGGAAAACCTCCTGGACGAATATGCGCAACAGGACTTGCAATCCGCCGATGTACGTGCCGAGCGAGTGGGGCAGAGCCTTGATTTATTGTGGTTGAAATCCCTATCGCGCGCGCGGCGGCAAAACGTGCTGCGCTATTGGCTGCGTCAATTGCAATGTGATATGCCGGAGGCTGTCCATTGGCAACAATTGGAAACCCAGCTATTCCATGCCCGCGCGGATGCTGTGGTAAAAGTCACCTGGGGTAGGCACGCGTTACAACCATACCAGGAACGTTTATTTTTATTGCCTGTTGAACTCCCGGCACTGCAATTGCACTTAACGGAAGTGGCGGTGGGTGAAAATAGGGAAGGCAAATTTTTGCGCGCGGATTTGGCGGATTTGCAAATTCGCTATCGCAGTGGCGGCGAACGTTGTAAGCCATCCGGCCGGCAACATTCCCAAACCTTGAAAAAACTTTTGCAGGAACATCAATTGGAACCCTGGTTACGCGACTCGGTCCCCTTGTTATATAGCGGTGATAATTTGGTTGCGGTGGGCGATTTGTGGATATGCGATGGCTTTATTGCACCGGCAGGAGTACCGGCCATCCAATTAACCTGGCGGCTATAATTACTGTTGGATTTTTTTTGCAGGAATAACAACGGGAGGCTATGCCTCCCGTTATGGTTAAAGCGTTTGCAACTGCTCGTTAATAAAGATAAACCGCACCGGCTGCTTCGGCACTGTTATCGTTTTGATCCAGTTCGCCCTCCGCGAGGCTGGATGCGTTGCTGGATGTTGATGTTGCCGACGCATAACCGCGGCCTGATTCGCGATGTGCCCCAACAGCCATGGTGTTGCCATCACCAGAGACCTCTACGTTCAACCCAAAACGATCGTTGGCGTCCGGGTTGCCCGGTTTCACATAACTATTTTGTGACCAGACACTATTGTCGCGTTTAAAGACAAAGACGGCCCCGGCCCCTGCCAGGCTGGTATCACCTTCGTCACCATCAATTCCGCTGGCATTACTGGACTCAAGGTATGAACCCACGGCGAGGATATTGCCGTCCTGGGACAAGCTCACGCTGTTGCCGAATTCGCCGCCACCATCAATTTGCAATTGTCCTGTACCGGTAGCGGTATTGGTAACGATGAATTCCAGCTTGGCTGGCATGGTCAGTGTGGAAGGTTTAATGACCGCTTCCTGGCTCCAGGTTGTCGCAGCCCTGTTAAATATGTAGGCAGCCCCGGTATTGCCGAAAGTGGTGGATTGCGCCGTGTCGCCATTAATAACGGTAGAGCTACTCGCATCACCGGGTGCCCCGACACTTAAGGTATTGCCGTCGGCCGAGAGATCAACTGAATAACCAAAACGGGTGGACCAATAGCTAGTGGAAGGTTTCAGATAGGCTTGTTGGGTCCAGATTTTATCGCTGCGGGTAAAAATGTAAGCCGCGCCGTTATTCAGGGTGCCCCTGAAGCGATACCGGGAAGCGTTCTCGCATTTAGCATCGATCACGTCAATGGTTGTGTCATAGTAATAGCACCCGTTACTCGCTTCATCCCCATTAATACCTGTACTTGCACCATCCTCACCTGTTGCACCCACGGCAGCTGTATTGCCATCGTAGGAAAGGGCAACACTGACACCGAACATATCGCCGGGCTCGGCGTTAGAGGCTTTCAAATACGATTCTTCCTTCCAGCCCCGTTCAGCGGTTTTTACGAAAATATAGACTGCCCCGGAAGCTTCCCCGCCGGGGAAGTCAGAACTTGTGCTTGAGTTAGCGCTGGAACTGGAACTGCTTGACGAGCTGGATGAACTGGAATTCTTGCTCGTACTTGAAACACTTGAGGGATAGTATTCAAAACACGCTATATCTGTAGGGTTACTGCTGAAGCTGCTGGCGTAGTAATTGATGTTAGTGGAAAGCCGCAGGCCATCGTTACTGGTGCCTATCGCCAGGGTTTTTCCATCACCGGATAGCGCCAGGCTCTCGCCGAATCTCAGGGCGCTATCCAGATGGCTCAGGGAATAGAAAGGTTTGATGTAGGCTTCCTGGGTCCACCCGGCTTCTGCGCGGGTGAATACATAGACAGCCCCAACGTTGTAATCCTGCGCCAGGATCAAATCGTCAGAAGGATCTGATGAGGCCCCTGGATTGGTGACTTCATAGTTTTCCTGGTTACAGTTCACACCGCGCGAGGGGCTATCCTCCAATAAGGCGGAGACCGCTAAGGTGTTTCCATCATCTGACAGGGCGACTTTATAACCGAAACGATCATTAGGCAGCATCCGACTGGTATTCAAATTGGGTTGTTCGGTATTGGATGCCTTCAAATAGGCCTGTTGCACCCAAACGCCATTTTCCTTAACAAAGATATATACCGCGCCTGAATTAGTGCTGTCATTGTTGGCTTGGTCACCGTTAACCCCCGTGGCGTTGCTATCTTCTGCCGGGGCTCCGACTGCAAGGGTTTGGCCGTCGGCTGCAAGCGCGATGCTCCAGCCAAAATTATCAAAGTTCTGGCCGTTGGAGGCTTTGAGATAACCAATTGCCTTGATCATTTCAGTGGCGGTAAAGATGAGGTCGGACCTTTGGCAGCCCTCGCTGTTGCAGGCTTCCACATAATAGTAATTATTGACCCAATCATGGACATGTACACCGATGTCGTCCACGGCCTGGGTAGTGGCCAAGTCGGTGCCTACCTGGGTAACACCGCCGGTGGCAGCGTCATGTTTGAACAGCTTGTAAAAGGTGGCCCCTTCCACTGCGCTCCATTGGAACGTCAATTGTTTGGGATTTTGTGCCTCAACCTTAACGCTTGGCCATACACCCGAGCCGTTGGCGGGCACTGAGGCCGCCACGTAACTGCTGCGCGATGAAGCGGGAATACTGGAAGACGAGGAGCTAGCTGAAGATTTCTTGTCGCTGCCACCGCCGCATGCGGTTAACAACAATGAACCTGCCAGTAGCGCAAGGAGCAGGGTGGTACGCTGTAACAGCGGCGAAAAACGATCATTATTCATTCAGCAAATTCCTGAGGTTAAAACTGGTCGGTGATTCTGTGTGTCGCGACGGCCGGTGTCAATCAAATCGCCTGTACAAGGGCGCTATTCATGCCGGTGCCAAACAAGTGGCATACAGACCTTTAAACAGGAGGATTGGTTCATTGCCCGCTGCCTACTCTAGCCATAATTGAATAAAGGAAGCTGTGAGCAATTGTGAAAATAACCGGCAGCGGTCGGCTGCCGGTACGGGAGATTAAAGGGTTTTCAAGTATTCAACCAATGCGCGGCGTTGCTCGCTACTTATCGGGGGCAGCTTGCGCATGAGCGGTTTCCCCTGGGCATCGCGCCGGGGGCGGCCATCTTCATTCAGTACAAACACCGGTGTTATTCCCGCCGTGTATTCATGGCCTTTATTGGAATTACCCGGCAAGCGGGTATCAAACACAAACAAGCCGGGGAACTCAGCCGGATCACGCTGCACAAAACCCACCTTTACCGGGTCCAATTCGCGGGTGCCCACCGTGAATTTGTTGGGGCGGCAGGTTTTACCCCTGGCGATCTCATCATCGCCGCAACTCGGCATAAACAGTTCGTAAAGGCTGGGTACTGAACCGTTATGCAGGTAAGGTGCACTGGTCCAAACCCCATTTAACGGACGTGCTTTGTAGGCGGCCAGTGCGGTCCAGTTGTTTTTATCGACTATTTCAAAATCCAGATGGCGTTGGGTATTTTTGATGGGGTTATCCCGGATGGCATCGCTAATCGGTGCTTTGTCGACCCCGGACTCCGGGGTCATCAGCTCTGCTGCCAGGCTAAGTGCGGGTAATACCCTTGTAACCTCCTCGAAGCGTATCGGCTCCGGAGCCCTTGGGTTCATTTCCCTGCCTTCAAATACACCGCTTTTACCTTTGTATTCGAGGGTGTTCGAAGCCATTAGCGCATCGGTGCCGATAATCGGCAAACTGGCAAACCGGGCAATAATCCGCCGGTTCGGGTCGGTGCGTTCGATAACCTCATGGCAGGTGTGGCATTGGTAATCCTGGTAAACCTTGCGGCCTTGCTCCGCCAGAACCGCATTTATGGGGGGCAGTGCGCCTTGCTCGGCCAAGTCCTGCCAGCGGGGGGACCAAAGGCTTTCCAGGCTGCGTTCCATCTTGATGAGATTGGGAACAATGATGGATGAAGGGTAACTCCCATCATTATTGCCCTGGTGCAAATCGAAGGTCGCGAAGACTCCCATGGCTTCACCGGCATTGCGCAACAATGGGCCTTTTGCTTCGTTATCGCCCACACCGTTCCATTCGACAAAATCATGGTGCGGGGTATCCCATAAATAGGAATAGCTTACCGGCGCATTGGGTGGATTATGGTTGGTTGGGTCATTGGGCGTCAGGTGTTCGAGGATGCGGTTGTAAATCCGCCCGAAAGCATCCAGCCGGCCGTATCCATAGGTTATTAATTGGTCTCCATGTAATTCATCCTTGTGGACGGGTTCATTAACACGGTTATACGCCTGTATTTTTTGCGTGGTGCTGGCCAGTTCCGCGCGAAAGCTTTCACGTTGCCCAGCATACCGGGCTTTTAATACCTTCCTCGCGAGGCGCTCGAATTTCATCGGATGGTTCAGGCTGGTATCCAGCGCCAGGGCCAGGTCTCTCAGCATCAAATCCATATCCGCCAGGGTGGCACCGCCATCAATCCGAATTGCAGTTCCTTCGTAATTGATTTGGGTGGTATGGCAGGCGGCGCAATTCAAGCCGATATACGCCTTTCCTTTATATTCATCTTTTACCCAGCCGATGGGTAAGGCATCCGGATTGGTGCGGGAGGTTTTTTGCGGAAGGTAGCGCAGGCGGTTCATATTTTCATCGCTGCGGAATAATTGCTCACTGTCCGGCATTTCCAGGTGCAGGAATATCTCATAGGGAATCAGGTTCGAACCCTGGGTGGCGCTGTAAAACCACAAGCTGTCGGCGGGACTCCAGTTTTGCTGCGGGTAAATCACTTTGTGCGCACGGTCACCAAAGCTATCCTGGTGGGCAATTTTCGCGTTGCGATCACTATTGGCTTTTATCCCGTGCATGGCGCAGCCGGAAATTCCCATCAGGGCGATTATCACAGCGCCGGGGATACCTTTTGGTAAGACTTGTAAAAAATGGTGAGTGAAGGAGTTCATAATCATTCCTTATGACTAAAAACAAAAAAAACAGCGGACTAATATCAAAATGTTTTGCTGCGTTAATGGTAAATCCGCAATTCAGCCTGGGCAAAAAACATTCAGTAAAAATCAGTAAATACGCTCGGGTATTAAGGAACTATTCAGCGCCATCCCAGCCTTAGTGACATTAGCAGATTGTGAGACTTACGCCACGCCAAAACAGGATGTGCGTAATGTTCACCATGATGCAATGCAACTTGGCAATAAAGTAACACCCGACGGAATACCCCAATGGATTTTGCGACAACGGCAGCTTTCGCTTGAACTGTAACAAATAGGGCGTAGACTGCCGCCTCGCCGCACCAGAGGGATTTCATACGGAACCGAGTGGCGAATAATCAACCAGCGGATCAGCAATTTTGTATTGCCGCTTATAAAAACGCAGCGGGACGTTCTATGTTATTAACCCCATTCTTTGTAGATACTTCCTTAAATAATCGATTGGGCCAATCCGTCAAACTGGGCGTATACCATCTCCAACACCAGGGGCGCGATTACGTATTTGTCGCAGCGCCAACCCAGCAAGCTTCCAGTTTTGTGGGCAAGAATGCCGAACCTTTTGCCTTCCAATTACGCGAAAAACTGGCGTTGGATGCGCGCCGCATGGAGCTGATTGAAGTCCGTGAGGCCATGGATGGAATCCATTTATTCCGCTGGCGTTTTGAATGGGTGGGTAATTCACCCTTATCCGCACGTAGTGAGGAAATTACTTCTCCGGGTTTACGTGCAACGCTGCTTGCCCTGATTAATGTTGAACAGGAAGCGGCCGTTGCCAATGGTTAAATAATTATTCAGGCGCATTTCCCGGTGGAGTATGTGCCCTGGTCTTTTTGTTCCTGCCCCAAAACCAGCGACCGGGGGCCTGGGTAAATTTATTGAGTTGCTCCTGCTTATGTTCTGCACCGGTAAACCAGTAATAATCGTTGCTGGTTTTGGGTTTAAACCAGCCTTTAACCGGTTCAATGAATTCAACCGCCAGTTTAGGCATACCCAATTTTCGGTCTGAATTAAAACTGTGGTTCCAATGCACCAATAGATCCCGTTTTGCTGTGGCGACGGCCAATTCTTCCGTCTCGGCGTTGATCAATTTGCATGTAATAAAACCTATCACCGGTTCAGGTGCATCGCTGTCATTCTCAAAAAAAATATTCTCACCGGAGAGTACAATTTTGTAATACGTCATAATTTACAATCTTACTTGCTAACAGCTGCGTTTATAGGGTTTGTAGATACCAACCGTTAATTGATTTGTGCTGGTCAATCAATTTCTGCATCGGTAGTCCCATACAAATGTTCCGGTACGGGTAATTTTTCAAATAATTTGCTGAAGTGTTGCTGCACACGGGCGATGTTCATAATCGATGACATGCCGCTGGAAAAACCGAACCACACATACAAACCATTCAGGTTCTTAAACATCGGCGGTAAATATTTGGGTCCGGTAATAACCCCTTCCAGGTAGCGTTCGTACAACAAAGGTACATCGTCCAGCGTTACTTTCCCCACAAATAACATGGGAATAATTTCAGGCACGCCGGAGTTAATTGCGCTGCGAATAAAATTTACGTTTTCGACGAAACCTTTTACGTAGGAAATATCCTTGGTGAATACCGATCCGCCCGTCAGTGTGCCGCCGCGGAATACCCGTTGGGTAACCCGGTAACTGTCGTGTTCGGTGATGCCACGCTCGATAAAATATTTATAAACATCGCAAAAATCCGCGCCCTGTTCTGCGAGGTCTACGGCAACAACCCGATCACTGATGCGCCGGGCGCGTTGCGGGAATGAGCTGAATGTCAGGGTTTCCAGCAATACAGCCATGCCCTCCTGGATTGCGGTGATCCGCGGCGAGCCGACACTCAACCAGGTGGCCCAGGGTTGCTCGCGTCCGTTCAGTGTTGTGCCTATATGCACCCAGCCTTCGTGGACTTCCAGGACTTGCAAATCCAATTCGGAAAAAAAAGAGCGGCGATTGACCTTAATACAATCCCCACCGGCAGAGGCATCGGACACAATCTCATCGCTGATTTGCACTCGTACTTCGCCGGCCCCGAAATATTCGATCATGCGCGCATGTAAAATTTTTACCGCTTCTTCGGCGCCTATGTGGTTGGTATAAGGCCTATTCAAATGCTCAACCGCAGGTAACGAAAAAATGTGACAGAGTTTTTCCCCCATTTGCCGCAGGCTTTTGCGGTCACCACGCAAATTGTCGCTCGCGGATCCATAAAGCTGCTTACTGAAATAACCGAATTTGTCGGTGCCCCGGTGACGCAATAGCTCAATAACGATTTGATATTGGTCGATAGTTGCCTGCAGGATTTTTCCCAGTGCATCATCGCGCCCGAGTTGCCGACGCACATCCCGTTTTAGTTCCTGAAATAATTGCTGGACACTATCCGGCTCAAAGGCCAATTTTTGGCGTTGGTAAAAGTCCTTATCCAATGCGGGTAATTCACGACCTTTTTGTTCGCGAAAGCGTTGTTCAATACCCGCAGGCCATTTAATGGCGTCGAGAATGCGTATCGGTTTTTGCAGGGACACCAGGCGCGTCGATAATTGCTTCAGTCGCTCCAGGTAAGCAGGATCGGTCATATCAGGGTTGCCACATTTGAGTGCAGGAGTGCGCCAGTTGCAGAAACACAGGCCGGCTTATTCTATCGTTAACTCGTCAGTTTGTGGTTAGAATTTGCCATGTCCATCATGCCCGCTCCGGTTGTCACTGGCGGGATTAGGCGGAAATCGCCAGAATACCTGCGCACCTGCATCAGGCTTGTCCCAAGGGAGGTTTAGCAATGCCTTTTGTTGCATTGGAAAAGTTGCACCTTTTATATGATGGTTACCGCAAAGCCATAACCATCGCAGGTAAACCCTGTTTATTATTACAGGAGCATGGCCGCGTAAGCCTGGTTAAAAATGTTTGTCCACACGCCGGCGCGCCCTTGACTCATGCTACTTACGCCAACGGCTGCTTGCGTTGTCCAGTGCATGGTATGGAATTCGAATTGAGCACAGGCCGTTCGCGCAGCCCGGCCTGTGTAAATAGCTTGCAATTTATTCCGCTGGTTTTTGAAGGCAACCAGGTTGGTATTGATGTGAGCATTAACTAATTGAAGGATATTTTATGCGCTTGTTATTCAAATCCCTGGTTGTGGCGTTATTGGTTTTGGGGATTGGCAACTATCTAATTTACTTGAAGACCGGCCAAATGCCCGTTCAGGATTTACGCGAGCGCTGGGGGAATGATTGGTTAGTCGATGCGCAGGAGAAATATGCCCCCGAGCAATTATCCAAAAAAATCAAAAGCGCGGTCGATGATTTAACACACGATGAATCGGAAAAACCATCCCCGACAAAAGTCTTTAAATGGACAGATGATAATGGCCAGGTTCATTACGGTGATAAGCCCAACGATAATGCAAGGCAAGTGGAGGTCAATATGCGCAATGCTATCTCTCCACCAGAGCATCATTCCCTTGATGTTATTGCCGATGCGCCTCAAATCGCTCCACAGCAAACACCCATTGAAAAAGCGCGTGCAGCCGCAGAGGCAATGGAAGCTCGAACACACGAGCAGGAAACTTTTTAGGTTAATCCTGAATGAAAAAGCTGTGGCGTTTCACCAAAACCCTATTGAAATGGCTGCTGTTGTTATTGCTGGCCTATCAACTGTGGATATTTTTTCACCTGCTGTTGTGGAAGTGGGTTAATCCCGGTGAGACCAGTTTTATGGCCATTCGCCTGGATGAGCTACGCGAAAAAAATCCCAAGGCAACCTTGAAATACCAATGGGTCGATTACGGGCAAATATCAAACCATTTGAAGCGCGCGGTAGTGGCCTCGGAAGATGACCGTTTTATGGATCATCATGGCTTTGATTTGCGCGGGATTGAGCAGGCGTTAAAGAAGAACCAGCGAAGGGGCAAATCGGTTGCGGGTGGATCTTCCATTACCCAGCAGTTGGCTAAAAACCTCTTCCTGTCCCCATCGCGCTCATACCTGCGCAAAGCGGAAGAAGCTTTGATTGCATTGATGATTGAGTTGTTGTGGGACAAGCGCCGGATTCTGGAGGTTTATCTGAATGTGGTGGAGTGGGGGGACGGGGTCTTTGGTGTTGAGGCCGCTGCACGCCATTATTACAAGGTGCCTGCCGCACAGCTTGGCCCGGCTGCGGCAGCCCGTATGGCGGTAATGTTGCCGAATCCACGCAGGTACCAAAAGGCCATGCCTGCCTGGGTGCTGCGCCACGCTGCGCGCGTCCAGGCGCGTATGCGCTATTCGCGAATTCCCTGATCGTTTTGCAGAAGTGATTAATCGCTTGCGGTTCCCGGCCGCTCTTTAATTTTCTGCTGCCCGTCCCCATCTTCGCCTGCGCTGCGGTTCTCGCCGCCAGCCTTTTACGTTACAATCGCGACCCTTTTGGGGTCCCGGTATCCTCCATTGACCAATTCCTGAACCGAGGTGATAGACGTGCCTATCTACGAATACCAATGCGAATCCTGCGACCATGGGTTGGAAGCATTGCAAAAGCTCAGCGATGCGCCCCTGGTGGACTGCCCGGCTTGTGGTAAGGCCAGTTTAAAAAAACAGATTTCAGCCGCCGGTTTCCGCCTGGCAGGTGGTGGCTGGTATGAGACCGATTTCAAATCGGGAAAGAAAAAGAATCTCGCGGGCGATAGCGGTTCAAGTTCCTCAACGCCCGCATCCGGCTCCAGTGCGGCTCCTGCCAGTTCAAGCACTGCGGCGAGTTGATCTATTTACTGTCGATAAATAACGGGAAAAACCTATGCGCAGCCAATATTGTGGCGCTTTAAATGCCTCTTATATAAACCAGGAAGTCACCCTCTGCGGATGGGTGGATAGTCGTCGCGACCACGGCGGTGTGATTTTTATCGACCTGCGCGACCGCGAAGGTGTGGTGCAAGTAGTGTTTGACCCGGATGCCAAGGAAAATTTTGCCTTGGCCGATAAAGTTCGTGGCGAGTATGTGCTGCAAGTGACCGGTAAAGTCCGGGCCCGCGCTGCCGCCACGGTTAACCCGAATATGTCTACGGGTGAAATTGAGGTTTACGGTACGGCGCTGACCATCCTCAATGAAGCCAAAACCATCCCTTTCCCGTTGGATGGTTACACAAACGTGGGCGAAGAAACCCGTTTGAAATATCGCTTCCTGGATTTGCGTCGCACAGAAATGCAGAAAAACCTGCGCTTCCGCAGCAAAGTGACCAGCGCTATCCGCAATTACCTTGATCGCCATGGTTTCCTCGATGTGGAAACGCCGATCCTGACCCGCGCTACGCCCGAAGGCGCGCGTGATTATCTGGTCCCCTCACGTACCCACGACGGTAAATTCTTTGCGCTGCCGCAATCACCCCAATTGTTCAAGCAATTGCTGATGGTTGCCGGTTATGACCGCTACTACCAGATCGCAAAATGCTTCCGCGACGAAGACCTGCGTGCGGATCGCCAACCGGAATTTACCCAGATCGATATTGAAACTTCCTTTATGAGCCAGGAGCAAATAATGGAAGTGACCGAAGGTATGTTCCGCGAATTGTTTAAAAATCTGTTGAATATCGAATTCGGCGAAATCCAGCATATGCCCTTCTCCGAAGCGATTGCCAAGTACGGTTCAGACAAGCCGGATATGCGTATCCCGCTGCAACTCGTGGATGTTAAAGACTTGGTCACCGAGGTTGAATTCAAAGTATTTGCCGGCCCGGCGAACGATCCAAAATCACGCGTCACGGCGTTGAAAGTTCCCGGTGGTAACGAGAAGCTGACACGTAAGCAAATTGACGATTACACCAAATTCGTCAGCATCTATGGCGCGAAAGGCCTGGCGTACATCAAGGTGAATGACAAAGCTGATCTGGAAGAAGGTTTGCAATCACCGATTGTGAAAAACCTGCCAGTACCAGTGCGCGCCGCAATCCTTGAGCGCGTTGGTGCGGAAAACGGCGACCTGATTTTCTTCGGTGCGGATAAACACAAAATCGTTACTGAAGCCTTGGGCGCATTGCGTTGCAAGTTAGGTGCGGATTTGGATTTGTACACTGCCGAATGGGCACCCTTGTGGGTTATTGACTTCCCGATGTTTGAAGACGATGACAAAGGCGGTTGGACTTCAATCCACCATCCGTTCACATCGCCAAGCTGTACACCGGAAGAGCTGGTTGCCAACCCCGGCGCCGCATTATCCCGCGCCTATGATCTGGTATTGAACGGTACTGAACTGGGCGGTGGTTCTGTGCGTATCCATTCACCCGAAATGCAGCAGGCGGTATTCCAAATTCTTGGCATCAGCGCCGAAGAACAGCGCGAAAAGTTTGGCTTCCTGCTGGATGCATTGAGCTACGGGGCACCACCCCACGGTGGTCTGGCGTTCGGGCTGGATCGTTTGATTATGCTGATGGTGGGCGCAAGTTCCATTCGCGATGTAATCGCCTTCCCCAAAACCCAAAGCGCCGCCTGCGTAATGACCGATGCACCGGGCACTGTTGATGAGCTGCAATTGCGCGAACTTCATATTCGCTTGCGCAACCAGAAGAAAACCACCGAAACTGCGGCTGAATCGCCGGAGTACGGTATGTAATCGGGCGGAAAGGCTCCCAACGTCCGGGTTGGATATAAGGGTGGGCAATGCCCACCTTTTTTGTTTCTTGTGTTTGAATATTTGCACCATGCAGGTTTTGCAACAGAATTTATGTACCAATCCGCGCCCCATGGATGTCGAAAGGAAGCTACATGGTGTATATGCGTTTTTGAAACACAAATTCTGCTGTAAAACCAGGCTCGCGGCACTTTATAAAGAGATGGAGTAGCTATCAATGGCTGGACATTCCAAATGGGCTAACATGAAACACCGCAAGGCGCGCCAGGATGCCAAGCGGACGAAAATCTTCACCAAAATTATTCGCGAATTAACCGTCGCGGCAAAAGGCGGCGCCAATCCGGCAGATAACCCGCGCCTCCGTGCGGCGGTTGAAAAAGCCTATTTAAACAACCTCAAAAAAGACGTGGTTGAGCGCGCTATTGCGCGCGGTGCCGGTACTAACGAATCCGATGCCTATGAAGAACTCACCTATGAAGGTTATGGTGTAAACGGCGTTGCGTTTATCGTCGAATGCATGACCGACAATCGCAACCGCACCGTGGGCGATGTGCGCCATGCGTTTGATAAACGCGGCGGTAACCTCGGTACCAATGGCTCGGTTTCCTATTTATTTACCCGTAAAGGCCAAATCAGCTTTGAGCCTGGTGTTAATGAAGATGCGTTAATGGAAGCGGCGCTCGAAGCGGGTGCTGATGACGTTGTCATCAATGAAGACGGTTCCACTGATGTAATGACGGCGTTCGAAGACTTTTTCGCGGTAAAAGATGCACTCTCCGCAGCCGGATTTACATTTGCATCGGCCGACTTTGCGATGATTCCCTCAATGACTGTGCCGCTCGATAAAGAGGCAGCCGAAAAAATTATCAATTTAATCGACGCGCTTGAAGATCTGGACGATGTACAAAACGTCTACACCAACGCCGATATAGCGGAAGAAATCATGGAGCAGTTGGGTTAATCCATTCGTCAGGGTTGAGGCTTGGTATTTGCTTGCCTCATGCTTCACATAGTTCTACACTGCGCCATAACTACTGTATAAAGATACACTTATGGCGCTTATCCTCGGTATAGATCCCGGCTCCCGCAAAACTGGTTTTGGCATTATCAATGTCATTGGCAGTAAATCGGAATATGTTACCAGCGGCGTGATTCGGATGAAGGATTCGGACGAATTACCGGAGCGTTTGAAAGTTATCTTTGATTCCTTGACCCAAATTATTGGGCAGTATTGCCCGCAAGAAATGGCTATTGAACAAGTATTTATGGCCAAGAACGCGGCATCCGCCTTGAAATTGGGGCAGGCGCGTGGCGCGGCAATCGTGGCCGCTACTGCACAGAATATTCCTGTGTCTGAATACGAAGCGCGAAAGGTAAAACAATCGGTAGTGGGCAATGGTGCGGCTGATAAGTTTCAGGTGCAGCATATGATAAAGACCTTGCTAAGGCTCCCCGCATCACCACAGGAAGATGCCGCCGATGCGCTGGCAGTGGCTCTCTGTCATGCCAATACCCGTGACCATCTTATCCGTATGGCGGGATCATCCAGTTTCCGCCGGGGCCGAATTATTTAACTCGCTTACCAACCATTCGTTTGGAGTCCGAATAATTGCCCACCCGGGGAATATTCCCGCGCGAGCAACTGGCATGGATGACTCTTGCGGCTAAACTCCATACAATGCCTGCCATAACACTGTTTATAAAAACAGTTCACCCTTGGGCAGCCATGATCGGCCATGATGGAAAATCAATTTTATGATCGGACGTTTGCGCGGAGTTCTTCTGGAAAAGCAGCCACCTTACCTGCTGTTAGATGTAAACGGTGTGGGCTATGAGGTGCAGGCACCCATGACCACCTTTTATCGCCTGCCGTCGCTGGGGCAGGAGGTTGTGTTGCATACGCACTTATCGATTACGGAAAACCTGCACCAATTATTTGGATTCAGTGAGCAGCGTGACCGCTCGCTTTTTCGCACCTTGATTAAAGTCAATGGGGTTGGCCCCAAACTGGCTATTGCGATTCTGTCGGGCATGGAGGCCGATGATATCGCCCGCTGTGTGCGCGACGACAATATCAATGCGTTGACCAAGGTTCCCGGTATTGGCAAAAAAACTGCTGAGCGTTTAGTGATTGAATTGCGTGACCGCTTGAAAAACTGGGATATGCCGCAAGGCGATATGCTGGCTCACAGCGAAATCCAAAGTATTGCTACCGATAACGATATATTTGCTGAAGCGGAAAGCGCATTAATTGCTCTGGGTTACAAACCGGTAGAAGCGGCAAAAATGATTTCACTCGCCAGCAAACAAAAGCCGGATGCGAAAAGCGAAGAATTGATTCGTATCGCCCTGCGTAGTATTGCGGGCTAGTTCTTACTCACAGGGTTTATCCATCATGATTGAAACTGATCGCCTGATAGCACCCACCGCTAAAGAACGCGAAGACCACCTTGATCGCACGGTGCGTCCGAAATATCTTGCCGATTATGTCGGCCAACCCGCGGTGCGCGAGCAGATGGAAATTTTTATCGGGGCGGCAAAAAAACGGGGTGAAGCGCTGGATCACACTTTGGTATTTGGCCCACCCGGTTTGGGTAAAACTACGCTGGCAAATATTATCGCCAATGAAATGAATGTTTCGCTCAAAAGTACATCAGGTCCTGTGCTGGAAAAGGCAGGGGACCTGGCGGCGCTGCTGACAAACCTTGAGCCGGGCGACGTGTTATTTATTGATGAGATTCATCGATTAAGCCCGGTAGTGGAGGAAATTCTTTATCCGGCCATGGAAGATTTCCAACTGGATATCATGATTGGGGAGGGCCCGGCGGCACGTTCCATCAAGCTGGATTTACCACAATTTACGCTTGTGGGTGCAACAACCCGTGCAGGCTTGCTCACATCACCATTGCGCGACCGTTTTGGTATTGTTCAGCGTTTGGAATTTTATAATGTCGCTGATCTCACCCATATTGTTGCCCGTTCTGCGGCTTTACTGGGTGTAAAAATGGATTATGAGGGGGCGGGGGAAGTCGCTAAACGCTCGCGCGGCACACCACGTATCGCTAATCGCTTGTTACGCCGTGTTCGCGATTATGCCGAAATGAAAGGTGACGGCACTGTTACCGCCAATATGGCAGACAGCGCGTTGAATATGTTAAATGTCGATGAGCGCGGCTTTGATCATATGGATCGCCGCCTTTTAATGGCGATGTTGCACAATTTTGACGGTGGTCCGGTAGGGGTAGAAAGCCTGGCGGCGGCGATTAGTGAGGATCGCGGAACTATTGAAGATGTAATTGAGCCTTACCTGATACAACAAGGCTTTATGGCACGCACGCCGCGTGGGCGAATTTTAACCAATAATGCGTATGTATATTTTGGAATGCCGGTTCCCAAACGTCTGCAAGACTCTGCTGAATAAATGCGGGTAAGGAGTTAGTCGGTTTATGCAGCTATTCAATATCCCGGTAAGGGTGTATATCGAAGATACGGATGCCGGCGGCATTGTCTATTACGTGAATTATCTAAAGTATATGGAGCGTAGCCGTACAGAATTTTTGCGCGGTTTCGGCTATGATAAGCCCGCAATTTTAGAGGGCGGTTTATTGTTGGTTGTGCATTCAGCGCAAATTAAATACCGCCGCCCGGCGCGCCTGGATAATTTGCTGAGTGTCACTACGCAAGTTCATAAGTTAGGGCGCGCTTATGTCGAATTTGAGCAGCGGGTGCTGCGTGGCGAAGAATTATTGTGTGAGGGTTTAATCCGTATTGCCTGTGTCGATGCGGATTCCATGAAACCGAGTATGCTTCCCACCGTTATGTACCAGCAATTGGATCAATCGTTACGTCTTAAAATTAAGAGTTAATCAAGCTTATGCCTGCTACGGATAACAGTCTTTCAATCTCTCATCTCATATTAAATGCCAGCTTTCTGGTGCAACTGGTTATGTTGATACTGGTATTAGCTTCGGTGATTTCCTGGGCGATGATTTTTCAACGTGAGCGTTATCAGCGCAAAGCTGCCGGTGCTTTCAGCTACTTTGAAAAACAATTCTGGTCAGGAATTGACCTTAATCAATTGTATCGCCAGGGCAATGGCCGCAATGAGATGGTAGAAGGGATTGAGAGTATTTTCCGCGCAGGTTTCAAGGAGTTTACCCGTTTGCGCCAAACTGCGGGGGCGGATTCAGATGCTGTAATGGAAGGCTCCATGCGTGCAATGCGTGTTGCGCTTGCCCGCGAGCAAGAAAAACTGGAAGAGAATTTGCCGTTCCTTGCCAGTGTCGCCTCAGTAAGCCCATACATTGGTTTATTCGGAACCGTCTGGGGCATTATGGTGTCATTTTTAAATATTGCCAATGCGGGCCAGCCAAGCCTCGCAACAGTCGCACCTGGTATTGCAGAAGCGTTGATCGCTACTGCAATGGGTTTGTTTGCTGCGATTCCTGCAGTGCTCGCATACAACAAATTTTCTGCACGCGCGGAAAGCCTCTTGAGCAATTATCAAACTTTTGCGGAAGAATTTTCGGCCATATTACATCGTCAGGTTCACAGCAAATAACGCTGTTTACAGTGCTTGAAAAAACAGGTTAATAGCTATGTCTGGATTTGGTCCACCGATAAAAAAGAAACTCAAAGCGGAGATCAACGTTGTTCCGTTAATCGACGTAATGTTGGTATTGCTGATCGTCTTTATGATTGCCGCACCTATGATGACCCAGGGAATTAAAGTGGAGTTACCGCAAGCAGCTTCTGAACCTGTCGAAAGTAAAGAAGATGATCCCATTACGGTATCTGTCAAAGCGGATGGAACCTACTACATAGATTTGGCGGGTGATGCTGAAGCGCCTCGTCCCCTGGCGGAAATTAAATCCATTGTCAGTAAGGTGCTGAAAGAAAAGCCCAACACACCTGTATTTGTGCAAGGCGATAAAAAAGTTGATTACGGTGTGGTAGTGACGTTAATGGGTGAACTCAAACAAGCGGGGGCGCCCTCAGTTGGCTTGATTACGGAGCCAGCGCGCTAACCTATATGAAGCTGGAAAATTCGTTATCGCTTCCTTTGTTTCTAAGCGTGTGCTTTCACACGTTGTTGCTCGTTTTGTTTATGGGTAATTGGGATTTTTTTAAGAAAGAAGAGGAGCCCTACAAGCCACACTATGTAACAGCTACCTTGGTAGATATGAAACCCAAAGCCAGGGCTCAGCCCCAACAAACGAAAGAACAGGTACTCGATTCAAAAGCCTATGAAGACCTGAAAAACCACAAAAAGCAGGAAGAACAACGCCGTAAGGAAGCTGAAGCTTTAGTGCAAAAGAAAAAAGAAGAGGAATCTAAAGCTGCCGAGGCGGAAAAACAGAAGCAACAAAAAATTAAAGACGAGCAGGCAAAAATAGCCAAGGCAAAAGCGGAAAAAGAAGCCGCCGAAAAGAAACGTAAAGCGGAAGAAGATGCCAGGAAGAAAGCCGAGGCCGCAAAAAAAACCAAGCGTGAACAGGAAGCCCAGGAAGAACAACGCCGGATTCAGGCGGCGTTACAAAAGGAAGAGAAGCACATCAGTGAATCCAATGATGATGTGAACACAAAAAGTTATGAAGAGATGCTTATTGAGCGGGTTGAGCAAAACTGGAGTCGTCCCCCATCTGCACGGCGCGGTATGGAAGTAACGCTAGAGGTTAATATGTTGCCCACTGGCGTAGTGACGGGGTTGCGCGTCATTAAAAGTAGTGGTGACCCGGCATTTGATCGTTCCGCAGAACAAGCGGTAAGGCGTGTGGATAGATTTACCGAAGCTATGCAAATTCCGCCGGATATTTTTGATAAATATTTTCGTGTTTTTAGATTTACATTCAGCCCAGAGGACTTAAGGTCGTGAAGCGATATTTTCTGTTGTGTTTAATTTTTGTAGCGGGTCTTGCCCAGGCGCAATTAAATCTGAAGGTGACAAAAGGTGTGGATAATCCCACCAAAATTGCCGTAGTCCCGTTTGCCTGGGCTGGTGGCCGGTTGTCCGAGGACCTGGCAAGAATTGTTGGTAATGATCTGGAGTTTTCAGGCCAATTTGAAGCGACTGATCCTGAGCGTATGTTGTCTTTTCCTCGCTCGGAAGTAGAAGTTCATTATCGTGACTGGAAAGCGTTGGGCTCTGAATATTTGCTCATTGGTTCAATTACCCAGCAGGCGGGGCGTTATTATGCCAGTTATGAACTTTTTGATGTTGTGCAGCAAAAACGTGTTTTTGCCAAGCTCACAGTAGATGGTACCGAAGCGCAACTGCGCGATATGGCGCACCACATTAGTGATAAGGTTTATGAAACCATCACCGGCATTCGCGGTATTTTTTCCACTAAATTAATTTATATTGAGGCATTTAAAAAGCCACAAAAATACCGCTTGATGTTATCGGACATTGACGGCTTTCGCCCGCGCATGTTGCTGGAATCGCGTTATCCACTGCTTTCACCGGTTTGGTCTCCAAACGGCCAGCGAGTGTCGTATGTTTCCTTTGAGGCCGATAACAAGCCTGCCATTTATATTCAGGATATAGCGACAGGTCGCCGTCAACAGATGACCAGCTTCCGTGGTTTAAACGGTGCGCCCGCCTGGTCCCCGGATGGGCAAAAATTAGCTATGGCATTATCGAAGGATGGCAACCCCGAAATCTATGTAATGAATGTATTGACGCGTCAGTTGACAAGAGTAACAAATCATTTTGCAATCGATCATGAGCCAACCTGGTCAGCAGATGGCTCATCAATATTCTTTACATCAGATCGTGGCGGCAAACCGCAAATATATCAGGTGAATGTTGCGACTATGCAACAGGAGCGCGTAACGTTTGATGGCGATTACAATGCACGTCCACGCGTATCTCCGGATGGCAAAAGTCTTGTTATGTTGAATAAGCGTCCAGGTACCAGCTACCACATCGCTGCCCAAGATATAAAATCTGGTAATTTACGCATTTTGTCCGAGACAAATCTGGATGAATCGCCTACTATAGCGCCCAATGGCGCTATGCTTATGTATGCGACTCGTTCTGGTGGTAAAGGAGTATTGGCGGCGGTGTCCCTCGATGCACGTGTCAAAATCCTCCAGCCTCCAAAACAAGGTGATGTGCGGGAACCCGCATGGTCGCCATTTTTTAACTAAATCCCCGTTCAAACTAGATCTAAACTTCATTGGAGTTACACACACATGATCACCAAAGCAATCAAGCAAGGTCTTACTTTGGCTGTTGTTATGTCTTTCCTGGTTGGCTGTTCTGGTAGCGATACCAAGCCTGTAGAAACTACTACTACTGGCGCTGCTACTACTGATACCAGTGTTTCAGAACAAACTCTGTCAAACGTTGTTTACTTCGACTTCGATCAATACGCGTTGACTGCTGAAAGCCGCGCTGTTCTGTTGGCTCACGCTGACAAGCTGAAAGGTGCTTCAGTAGCTGTGCGTTTGGAAGGTCACGCTGACGAGCGCGGTTCACGCGAGTACAACATGGCTTTAGGCGAGAAGCGTGCTAACGCTGTTCGTGATTTCCTGGTAACTCAAGGCGTTAACGGCTCTTCTTTGGAAGTTGTTAGCTTCGGTGAAGAGCAACCAGCAGCTACCGGCAGTGATGAAGCTTCCTGGGCTCAAAACCGTCGTGTAGAAGTTAAGTACTAAGAGTCGGCACCCGTATGCTTAAAAATCTGATTGCTGTTGCCTTAATTGTTACAGCGCCAGTCATACAGGCACAAGTACGGGTTGTTGAGTCTGCACCTCAGGGCTTCGGCTCTGGGGTGGCTCAGCCTGATTTGTCTGCCTCCGCTGAGTCTGATGTTTACTCCCAAATACGCGCGTTACAAGAAGAAGTAGCGATTTTGCGCGGCCTTATAGAAGAACAGCAATACCAGTTGAAACAATTGAAACAATTACAACTGGATAATTACATGGATCTGGATCGTCGATTATCAGGCGGTTCTGCTGCGTCGCATGCTGTAGATAATGATGTTGACCCAACTGACTCCAAAATTATTGAACCTGGTGTTGTGATAGCGGATTCAGCCAGTGAGGCTGATGTATATAAAGCTGCTTACGATTTGTTAAATCAAAAAGATTTTGATGGCGCTGTAGCGGCCTTTAAAGAACACTTAAACCGCTTTCCCAGCGGGAATTTTGCTAGCAATAGCCACTATTGGCTAGGCAAGGTTGCCATGTTGAAAAAGGATTATCCGCAAGCAAAAACCTGGTTTACTGAATTAATTGCAAACTTTCCCGGCGCTGCCAAGGTACCAGATGCTCAATTGGATCTTGGGAAAGTGTATTTCATGATGGGCGATAAAACCAAAGCCCGGTCACTGTTAACAGAGGTTGCAAATGGTAATAGTGATGCTGCGCGATTGGCGCAAAAATTTATAACAGATAATTTTTGATTTCATTGAAAAGAAAGGGGCTTACAATGAAGCCCCGTGGCGAATCCATCAGTGGATTTCTGCTATGTCCGTTTAGCTATCGCATCCTGCTGAACCGATAAAGTCCGTATAATTCCTTCTCCATAATTACTCCATGTAGCATCCTGCCTTTATCTCGCTCCATTCCTCTCTGGTATCCTTGAATCCTTTCCCTGATTTCTTGCTTCCTCGTCTTCCTTGGGGCATCGTATCCTTAGATGCAGTTTCTTCCCTAAACTCTCTGTGCATCATCCTGATAGCTCAATCCATGATCGGTTCCTTCCAAATCCATATCTGTGACTGGTTCCTTCACTATCCTGCTCGTCCTTGATGTGATCATTCTCAATTAAAACCGGGTTAGCGAATAGTCGTTAAATTCGCTTTCGTTTGTAGGAAATTGACTACATTCAATAGTGGATTATAGGCAGGCAAATTAATTTACTGTGGTTATATTGAATTCAGGGAATAGGAAATACACTAAGCTTTATCTTTCCCGGTGTTACTTGTGGAGTAATGCAGATGCAGCTTTTACGAAATACGTTTAAATCATGGTTTGTTATCGTGCTTGGTCTTCTTATAAATCCAGTTTTTGCGATTGAACAACACAAAGGTCCAGCCTACAAACTGGATTATTTTGTGACCCTACAGCCTGAAAAATCAGGTGCGATGGTAAAAATTCGGATTGATAAAGGCCAATTACTCAATAAGTTCAGCTTTAATAATTCACGAAATATTTATTCGGAAATTCGGGCGAACGGCAAGTTAACTATCGATAATCAACGGATTGAATGGCAGCTTCCACAGGGGGAGGCGACATTATCCTATTTCGTTTTACTCACTAACGAGCGTGTGTCAGGCAAATTTGATTCCAGGGTTACCGATAATTGGGCATTGTTTCGAGGTGATGATCTAATTCCTGCAGTCCATACTTACGAAGTTCCCGATGCTTATTCCGTGGCAACAATATCATTTGATTTACCCAAGGATTGGAAAAGTATCGAAACAGGCTGGCAGCGGAAAACAGGGACTCTGTTTGCTGTTGATAATCCAGAGCGTCGTTTTGATAGACCTACAGGATGGATGATTGCCGGAAAAATCGGTACTCGCCGAGCTATAGTAAAGAAAACGGGAATAGCCATTAGTGCCCCAACCGGAGAGGGAATGCGTCGTATGGACGCGCTGACTTTTTTTAATTTTGTATGGCCGGAGTTACACAAAGCGTTTGAAAAGACACCGCAAAAATTATTGGTTGTGGGAGCCGGAGATCCTATGTGGCGTGGTGGACTTTCCGCATCAAATTCCCTGTTTTTACATTCGGACCGTCCATTGGTAAGTGAAAATGGAACCAGCCCGCTACTGCATGAATTGACCCATATGGTGACACGCATTAGTGGCAAAGCGACGGAAACAACTAATGACGACTGGATTGCTGAAGGGCTTGCTGAATTTTATTCATTTGAATTGCTATATCGTGCAGATGGAATGACAAAAGCGAGACGCACTAAAATAATTCGCAGCCTTGCCAAATGGGGCAAGGGTGTAGAGCATTTACGAAAAACCAAATCTACCGGTGCTATTACTGCGCGTGCTGTAATTTTATTGGATGAACTTGATAAGGAAATTCGCCAACGAAGTAAAAACAAATACAACATAGACGCGGTGGTACGTGAGTTGATGAAACAACGTAAAGTATCCTTGGATGATTTAACGCGGGTCGGTGAAAAATTAGTCGGATCGAAATTGGAAACGTTAAATTCGCCGTTATTGAAATAAACCTATATCCCAGGTGAAACCCTGGGATATAGGTTTATATACTGCGGGCCATGATGATGCCACCCCACAATAAATCACGATCACCGGCACCGTCTTTGATTTCCGAGCTATGTCCGCGCAGTACATAGCTAAGCCGATACCCCTGTTTAAATGCAAATGTATAACCAGCCCAGGCCTCGACTAACAAGGGGTTAAGCTGGTTTTGATTGTAAGTAACAGCGCTGTTGCGAAACTGCCCTTGCAGGAAAGCATTGTAAGCTCGTGCTTTCAGTGCGATGCCCGCCCAAAAATAGTGTTCATTAACGGCCTTTGCATTACTGGAATAGGAAGACTTTTCGCCGTAACTTGCCAGTTCAGGGTTGAAGGATGACCATGGACTATGAATCCTGCCGCTGCGGAAACTTAAGCTCCAACTCGCTTCGGTCAAATATCCGAATGATGCCTGGACTGTACTTTTTACTTCCAGGCTTTCATGAAATCCATCGAAGTATTTTTGGCGCGCTATTACATAGCGGCCGGTAAGTTCACCTCCATCGCTTATTTGGTTATCCCACCCCTGGGGAGGCTGGCTTCGGGTTACCTCATGTACAACATCCTGTAATTCACCTGCTAAACCCAATCCCAAAACGCCAATCGTCAGGGTGCTTTTCCAGGCAATATTATCGACCAGGTTAATTTGTTCACGTGAGCTTGCGAGATAAGCAAGGCTGGCGTAAGGCCGATCCTGGGGATTTGCATAACCAATACCGATATTTTCAGGAGTGAAACCAAACACACCAATCTCGCGACTAAATGTTTCTTGCAATCCTAAAGATTCATGTTTATTTCCGAGCCAGTTATCCAGCTTAATCAGTGGCTTATTTAATGAAATGAACGCTGTTCGAGCCCTGTTGCCCGTCTGGGTAAAATTAATACCATAGGTGTAATCCTGATCACGTCCACCGGGAACAAATACATCGTTATCGAAAGCCAGCGCCCAGCTCTGAGCGGTCCGCCGTGTTTCGGTGTTTAGACGCAATAGCGGGCGTTTTTCATCCTCAACCAAGCTGGCAAGTTGCAACCATTGCGGCTTTTGGTTGGTCAGGTAAGGGATATCCGTAGCCCCCGAGCTATTGGATAAAGCCCCTAATATTATTAACAAGCGAAGGCTGGCAAATTTGGCCCAGGTGTTTATTAGGTTCATGATGGGATTAACTCCTTCTTACAACTAGTTGTTAATAAAAAGCGACCGGTCATCTTTTATTGGTTGCCAAATTGCAAGCATCCACAGAGTTTGAAAAACCCTCTATATATGACCAGTCGCTTTATTATATTTTTAGAAATACGCCCTATACGGCGTGTTAATGCGGTAAAACCTAAGCTTGCGGCTTATTAAATAATTCGGGAAGCACAGTTAAAAAAGCATTTAAGGGCTCACGACATTTAGATGCTTTCATTCGCATCAACGTCCCTTCCCAGGCATTAAATAAAAATTCTGCCAAAATGGAGGAAGGTAGAGGACTTTTGAGACCGCCCTTTAAGCGCGCTTCTTCCAATACATCCTCAATGACTTGGGTGCTGTTACGCAGCATTTGGCGGACCTTAATACGAATAGCTTCGCTCGATTCCGACATTTCCTGGCACATATTCCCAAGAAAACATCCACCGTTGAGGTTCTCCTCGCAACCACCAATATTTTCTACGAAAAAGCGAGTTAAGCGCTCTTGTGGGCAAATATTGCGATCATTAAGCAAATGGCGGTTCTGCTCCATGCGCTCCTCGGTTACTTTTTCCAAAGCTTCAATCGCAAAATCTTCTTTGCTTTTGAAATAGGTATAGAAAGAACCCTTGGGTACATCGGCCGCGTTCACTATGTCCTGGATGCTCGTACCGTTATAGCCACGGGTAGCCATGACTTTTAGGCCTGCATCCAAAAGATGATCTTTTTTCTGTTCGCGTTTGCTCATGGTTGCAAATATATGACCGGTCATCTTTATTTTCAAGGTTGGGTTTACGTTAAATTGTTATAGAAATTAATTATTTGGTTATAAGGCATAAGAAAGCGATCCACGTTTTATTGTGATTCTTTTAAATGCTTAATCAATCGTGCCTTCAAGGATAGCGGCAAATTTCTGATTGTAAGTACATCTTTATCGGCATCATATTCAATTTCGCGTCCAAGGCAATCTGAAGCGAAGCTCATACTTAACGATTCGTTACGTCCGCTGATACGTACATAATTGCGAATTTGGCCGGCATGGGGAATAAATTCCGGCTTGATGTCCGGTTTGCTGGTTTCAACATAGCGCATGAAACGCTCAGGCTCATAACTTTTTACTTCTTCCGCGAGGTTTTGTGATAAATCTGCGATAGCAACCGCTTTGCCCGCTTTATTTTGCTCCAGGCAATAATTTACCACTTTGGTGCGCGTGATTTTTGCGGTTGTTTCATCGAGCGTTTGGCTGAAGTCATCAACTATCTGGAGGAATTCCGCAGTTTCCTGTTTTATATCTTGTTTATCCGTGAAGGCGATAAATTGCGTAAACGCCTCGGCGATATCCTTGTCGCCACGTGAGCGTATCAATGTGAGGTAAGTGCTGGATTCGCCCTCCAGCCAGTCCTGCAACAGGATCCTTGCAGCCAGACTGTAGCCACTGGTATCCAGGTACAGCGATTCATCCATTGCCAGCTCACCATCCAGATATAAACCGCTCAGGTGTTCGATTAAATAAACACTCAAGGTGTCACCCATTTCCAACTTTTCTTCTACGAAAAAAACGTAGGCATCCAAAAGTGATTCGGCCTGCTCCAGCGTTTGCTGGAATTGCTTTATGGCCCTGTGGGTAAAATTCAGGAAGCTCATACGTTCCTCGCGTAGGTCCTTCAACCAGGCGGGAAGGGGAAATTCGCCTGCTTCCGTAGAGAAGCGACCGTAGCTTTTACCTCCCTTACGGATAAACTGCGCTTTTAACTCATAGGCCAATTCTTCCAGTTTTCCATTCGTTGCGAATAATTCGTTGCGCAATTGCAATTCAAAAGCACTGCCAGGTGAGTGACGATAAATTCGGTGGGCAACAATTGCGGTGATAGCCATAAATGGGTCGCTTTAACTAGGGTGATAGGCTTGCTTACAAGAGGCGGCTATTATAGGCATCGCATGCATTTTTCACAGACTTGATTCGGAAGCCCATATGAGCATTCAACGCCTTAACCCAACGCAACGCTGGTCGGATGCAACTGTTTTTAACGGTATGGTCCATTTTGTCGAGGTACCAAACAACACCCGGTGTGAAATTGCCGAACAAATTGCACAGGTATTGGCGCAAGCCGAAATTACATTGGCGTCTGTCGGCAGTGATAAATCACGTTTGTTATCCGCGACTATTTACATCACTGACAAAAACGATGTCCCTGCGTTAAATACCGCTTGGGAGGCCTGGTTGGATAAAGGGTGTGCGCCTTCGCGGGCATGTGTAAAAGTGGAATTACTTGATCCGGCTATGTTGGTGGAAATAGCCTTTGTCGCGGCGGTGAATCCATAAGTCACCCGATCATCCCTGGAATCTTGCCTATACTTCCCCGTGTTAAATTCGCTTGCAACCGGAACGGAGTGATATATGGCAACCCCGATTGACCAATACTTAAATATTCTCGCTAAAAAAGATGGCTCGGATTTATATCTGAGTACCGGTGCGCCACCCTGCGCAAAATTCCAGGGAGTATTGAAACCACTTACCAACGAGCCCTTTAAGCCGGGTGAAATTGAAGTTATCGCTAACGCAATAATGGATGAAGAGCAGCGCACGGCCTTTACGCACGAATTGGAAATGAACCTTGCGCTCTCCATTCACGGTGTTGGGCGTTTTCGCATTAACATTTTTAAACAGCGCAACGAAATTGCCATAGTTGCACGCAATATTAAAACCGAAATCCCGCAGTTTGATAGCCTTGGCCTGCCGGAAGTTTTAAAAGATGTGATCATGACCAAGCGAGGCCTGGTGTTATTTGTTGGCGGAACCGGCTCCGGCAAATCCACATCGTTGGCGGCATTAATTGATCATCGCAATTCATCCAGCGGCGGGCACATTATTACGATTGAAGACCCCGTAGAATTTGTGCATAAACATAAACGCAGTGTAATTAACCAGCGTGAAGTCGGCGTGGATACGCGCAGTTACAAGGCCGCTTTGAAAAATACGTTGCGACAAGCGCCGGATGTTATTTTGATCGGTGAAATCCGCGATCGCGAAACCATGGAACATGCACTGGAGTTCGCGGAAACCGGGCACCTTGCCATTTCAACCTTGCACGCTAACAATGCCAACCAGGCACTCGAACGAATTATTAATTTATTTCCGGAAGAACGCCGCCCGCAATTACTGATGGGACTTTCACAAAATTTGCGTGCATTTGTGTCCCAACGTTTATTACCCACCGTCGATGGCAAACGTTGTGCGGCAGTTGAGGTGTTGCTGGGTACAAAAACAATCCAGGAATTAATATTGAAAAGTCGCTTGACTGAAATTAAAGAAATTATGGAGAAGTCAGAAAACCTTGGTATGCAAACTTTTGATGGTGCGATATTCAAACTGTATATGGCCGGCAAGATCAGTTTTGATGACGCTGTCGCCAACGCGGATTCACCTAATAACTTACGGCTGCGGATAAAACTGGCGACTGAAGGCGTTGCTGCTCCCAAAACAGAAGCGGTTGCCGCAACCCCTAAAGCGGTTCCGACCAGCTTTGGTGAATTAAGTTTGCAAAAAATTGATGAAGATGAAGAACCTTAAATGAAATAAACCAGATTTGGAAATTACAATTTCCGGCGCGCGAAACCATTGTTCACTGCTTCGCGAGATCCCTGATGGTGGCGGGTAAGGTCCCGTTGCCATGGTGAAACATCAACGTCTACACGCGCGACTCGTTGCAAACCATAAGTTATTAACCTTTGGGCGGCTACGGCAATATTATTAAGCATGCGTGGGAAAGCGAAGGCGAACAAGCCTCCGCGTATTATTTTAAAACGCCCAATTTGCCTGAATGCCCAGGATATTTACCGATGAGTCAAAATTACCTTCGACATGATGGCCGGTTTGAAGGTTGGTATTGTTGATGTTTGCCTCATCCACATGGATGTAGGCGTAACCAGCATCCATCGAAAATGTATCGGAAAACCGGTAATTGAATCCACCGGTAAGCCATATGCGATTTTCATCGGGGATGCGCGGATTAACCAGCGCGGGATTGGTTTGTGGCGCTTCGTCATAGGCTATGCCGAAACGCCAGGACCATGGGCAATCGGATTTGTAGCTGAAACCCAACGCGTAGCGCATGGAATCTTCGTATTCCAAATCCAGTCGGTTTACGGTGAGGTTGTTGCCGGTGTTGATAATATCAATGGTCTCAATGCTGCTCCATTGTGTCCAGGCAATATCGGTGTGTACCCACCAGTCATCAGTAAAGCGATGTGAAACACTGAAGGTCAGTGTATCGGGTAATTCAACACTGGCTGTTGCATCACCGGCAAGGGAATTTAAGGTGGTGGCACAGATTGTACCGGTGGTAGGGGCCGGCGTTGCACCGGTGGGATAACCGGCGCCGGGGCTACATAATGCATTCAATGAAAATGAGGCATCTCCTTCCAGGTCAAAATCTCCGCCTTGTCGCCATACCAGTCCCAGGCGTGTCCTGTCCGTTGGTTTGAAAAATACACTAACGTCGGCAACGATATCATCGTCATCGCCCCGTATTTTCCCGCTGCTGTCAGTTGCGGGCTGTGGATTGACACCCAGTGTGGAGTCTACCTGGCTCTCCAGGGTTACCTCGGCGGATTGATAATTCAAACCCAAACCCAGGGACCATTGTTCATTTAACTCAGTTGCAATTACCGCGTTTACATTCACCACTTCTAGTTCGCTGTGGGTTGCAAGGTAGCGTCCGATCCAATCATCATCATATTTACTAACCAACCCATAAGGCGCATTAATTCCCAATCCGACGGTAAATCTTTCAGTGAGTGGTTGTACCCAATAAATATTGGGTACATAACCCGTTTCACTGGTCTTGCCATCGGAACCATTGGTAGTTGAATTGGTGTTGTTAAACTCGGCGCGCGTGAATATCGCATTTACGCCCACGGTAAAACTGGATTTGTTGAGTTCGCTGATTGAGGCCGGATTAAAATAAACGCTGCTCGCATCTTTGGGATCAGAGGCCGTCCCCGCGAATGCTTGCCCCAGGAATGCCGGGCTTTGCTCCAGTATCTGGAACGAGGCTGCCTGTGCCAGCGAGGGAATCATTAAACTGATGCCGGTAGCCATGGCGTGACGGATAAATTTCATAAGGCCTCCTGAATACTGAACGGATTCAATAGGTCTTAGTCCTGATCAAGATTGAAAAGTTTTATTAAATAGGGAAGAAGTGATTGAATGAACAATTTTGTAGAAGCATGCGACGTTAAAAATATAAAAAGTGCACCAACTATTGGTGCACTTTTATTATGATCAGTTATTTGTCTCACGTGCTATAGCGCGGTAGGCAATATCTTTACGATAAAACATTCCCTCCCAATTAATTTTTCCCGCAAGTTGATAGGCGCGCTCTTGTGCTTCGGAAACGCTATTGCCCAAGGCAGTGGCACAGAGCACGCGGCCGCCGTTAGTTACGGTGTTGCCATCTTTTTGCGCGGTGCCCGCATGGAAAACTTTTTCCCCGGCAACCTCGCTGGTGGGTAAGCCGGAAATGACATCGCCTTTATTGTAGTTATCCGGATAACCGCCTGCGGCAAGTACAACACCAACCGATGCGCGCGCATCCCAGGCGGCAGTGGTTTTATCCAGGTCACCGTTAAGCGCAGCCAGGCACAACTCCACCAAATCCGATTGTAGACGCAACATAATCGGTTGGGTTTCCGGATCGCCAAAGCGGCAATTGTATTCAATGACTTTAGGGGCGCCTGAGGAGTCAATCATCAAACCAGCGTATAAAAATCCCACGTAGGTATTACCTTCCGCAGCCATGCCATTGACGGTTGGATAAATAATTTCTTGCATCACGCGATCATGTACAGCTTGTGTCACCACGGGCGCGGGCGAATAAGCCCCCATGCCGCCGGTGTTGGGGCCGGTATCACCATCGCCAACGCGTTTATGGTCCTGGCTGGTGGCCATGGGCAATACATTTTTGCCATCAACCATTACGATAAAGCTGGCCTCTTCGCCCGCTAAAAATTCTTCAATCACAACGCGGCAACCGGCATCGCCAAACGCGTTACCAGACAGCATATCGCGCACCGCGTCTTCCGCTTGTTGCAAGGTTTCGGCAACGATAACACCTTTACCTGCCGCAAGGCCGTCTGCCTTGATAACAATCGGCGCACCTTTGTCACGCAAGTAGGCGAGGGCGGGTTCCACGTCGATAAAGTTTTGATAGTCCGCCGTAGGGATTTTATGACGCGCAAGAAAATCTTTGGTAAACGCTTTGGAACCTTCCAATTGCGCTGCACCTTTGCTTGGTCCGAAGCACAGCAAGTTACGCGATTTAAAATAATCCACTACGCCGGCTACTAATGGAACTTCCGGGCCGACAATTGTTAAACCGACATTATTTTGTTCGGCAAAATTCGCCAGGGCTTCAAAATTCAAAACATCAATCGCAATGTTTTCCAATTTCGCTTCCAACGCAGTACCGGCATTGCCCGGTGCAACAAATACGGTTTCGACTTGTGGGCTTTGCGCTGCTTTCCATGCAAGTGCATGTTCGCGACCACCGCCGCCAATAATGAGTACATTCATTAATTTATCTCCAATAATTAATGGCGGAAGTGGCGCATACCGGTGAATACCATTGCCATGCCGTGTTCATTAGCCGCTGCAATGACTTCTTCATCGCGCATTGAGCCACCGGGTTGGATGACTGCGGCAATGCCCACTTTTGCGGCATTGTCGATGCCATCGCGGAATGGGAAGAATGCGTCGGAAGCCATCACTGAACCGGCAACTTGCAAACCGGCGTGCTCAGCTTTAATGGCGGCGATACGTGCGGAATTCACGCGGCTCATTTGGCCTGCGCCGACACCGATGGTTTGTGAATTTTTTGCGTAAACAATCGCGTTGGACTTAACAAACTTCGCTACCTTCCAGGCAAACAATAAATCGCGCAGTTCGCTTTCGGTTGGAACACGTTTGGTGACCACTTTCAGGTCCGCCGCAGTAATCATGCCGTTATCGCGGTCTTGTACCAGCAATCCACCATTGACACGTTTGTAATCCAGCCCGCCGATGCGCTCGGTTCCCCACTCGCCGCAAGCAAGCAGGCGCACATTTTGTTTTGCCTTAACTACTTCAATTGCTTCGGCAGAAACACTGGGAGCGATAATTACTTCAACGAATTGACGTTCAACGATTGCTTGTGCCGTTGCTGCATCCAACTCACGATTAAACGCAATAATGCCGCCGAAGGCGGATTCGGTATCGGTTGCGTAAGCGAGGTCGTAGGCGTCTTTAATAGTCGCTGCGACAGCAACGCCGCAGGGATTTGCGTGTTTAACGATTACGCACGCAGGTTCGGTGAAACATTTAACTGTTTCCAATGCGGCGTCGGTATCCGCCACGTTGTTATAGGAAAGTTCCTTGCCTTGTAATTGTTTTGCCGTGGCAATACTGGCTTCCTGTGGATTTTTCTCTACATAGAATGCCGCTTTTTGATGCGGGTTTTCACCATAACGCATTTCTTGCGCTTTGATGAATTGGGTGTTGAATGTGCGCGGGAAATCGGTGCTGCCGCCCTCTACCAAGCGACCAAAATAATTGGCAATCGCACCATCATAGGCGGCGGTGTGTTCGTAAGCTTTAATGGCAAGGTCAAAACGGGTTTTGTAAGCAGTGCTGCCGTTGTTAGCTTTCATTTCAGCAAGGATAGTGGCGTAGTCAGACGCATTTACCACGATAGTGACATGGGCGTGGTTTTTTGCGGCGGCGCGTACCATGGTAGGGCCACCGATATCAATATTTTCTACAGCGTCTTCCAGTGAGCAATCTGCTTTGGCAACGGTTTTTTCGAACGGATACAAATTCACAACCACCATATCAATAGCGTTGATACCGTGTTGCGCCATAACACTTTCATCCATTCCGCGACGGCCCAAAATACCGCCATGAACTTTCGGGTGCAGGGTTTTTACGCGGCCGTCCATCATTTCGGGGAAGCCGGTGTAGTCAGAGACTTCAATCGCGGGGATCTTGTTATCGGTGAGCAGCTTAAAGGTGCCGCCGGTTGATAAAATTTCCACGCCTTGGGCGTGCAGGGCTTGGGCAAATTCAACAATGCCGGTTTTATCAGAGACACTGATAAGGGCGCGTTTTACGGCAACAAGATCAGAAGTAGACATACACGGTTCCTGTAGATGAAAAGGCAAAACAAAAAAGCGGGATATTGCTAAAAAGCAAAAGGGGTGGAAACGAATTGCCACCCCTTTTTAGTTGCCATGCGGCGCTGGAAAGATTACAGCAGGCCGTATTGCTTTAATTTTTTACGCAGGGTTCCACGGTTCAAACCTAATACCTGCGCAGCGCGGGTTTGGTTGTGGCGGGTGTACTTTAAAACGATTTCCAGCATCGGCGCTTCAACTTCGGCAAGTACCATTTCGTAGACATTGCTAACGTCCTGGCCGTCCAAATGCTTGAAATAGTTTTCCATGGCTTGCTCTACACAGCCGCGCAGTGATTGAGCTTGTACGGGTTGTTGGTTGGCAGCTTGTGCTGGGGTTGATTCAGCAAAGAAAGTTGCAGTATTCATGCGGCTTTTTCCTCTTTCGTAAGCAGCTGTTCAAAGAAATTTTGAATGCTGGTTTGTTGTTCTTCTGCGTTATCTATAGCGTTAAAGGTTTTGCGAAATACTTCGCTGCCAGGGACAGTCTGCAAATACCAGCTCGCATGTTTGCGCGCGATACGCGGTCCCATAAACTCACCATAAAAACGGTACAGCTCACACAGATGGGTACATAAAATATCCCTGACTTCTACCAGGGATGGTTCGGGTAATTGCTCACCGGTACGCAGGTAATGCGCAATTTCCCGGAAGATCCAGGGACGGCCTTGCGCGGCCCGCCCAATCATCACCGCCGCAGCGCCTGTGTGATCCAACACAGCCTTGGCTTTTTGCGGTGAATCTATATCGCCATTGGCGAATACCGGGATGTTCACGGCATTTACCACACTGGCGATGGTGTCGTACTCGGCTTCACCCACAAAGGCGTCAGCGCGTGTGCGACCGTGAAGTGCGAGGGCTTGTATGCCTGCATCTTCCGCAATACGTGCAATACGCACAGCATTGCGCTGTTCGGTGCTCCAGCCGGTACGAAATTTCAGCGTGACGGGAAGGTCCACTGCGTTTACGACGGCGTGCAAAATCTCGGTTACGAGTTGCTCATCTTTGAGCAGGGCCGATCCCGCGGCTTTTTTGCAAACTTTCTTGGCGGGGCAACCCATGTTGATATCAATAACCTGGGCACCGTTGGCAGCATTCAGGCGCGCTGCTTCCGCCATCATTTCCGGATCGCCTCCGGCGATTTGTACCGCAATAGGTTCAGCTTCGCCGGTGTGATCCATCCGCAAGCTGCTTTTTCGGCTGCTCCATAAACTGGAGTCGGCGGTCAGCATTTCCGAGACCACCAAACCGGCACCCAATGAACGGCACAATTGGCGAAATGGCCTGTCAGTGACTCCCGCCATGGGGGCGAGTATGACCTTGGAGTCTATGCAATAGGGGCCAATATTGAACACGTGATTGTGCTTACGCTTGTTTGCCGTTGCGCCGCGAAGGCTGGTTTTATCGGGGTCACTCCGCTTAAAAACTGAGCGGATGCCCTACAGTAAAGGGGCGCCATGATACCCGTTTGGGTTGGGGTTGGGAACGCAAAAAACGTAAAAAACGGTGTTTTTTTGAGCGATAAAAACAGGCTTTTTTAGTGATTTCGGGTTGCAAAATAATGTGATTTGGGGCAGTCGTGCCTATTGCCCCGAAAGTGGATCAAAGAGGTAGGTTTCGTAAGCGCGCGGCAGGCGTTTTATAAGCGGGTTATCCATTTTGACAATATGCCGGTTTTCCAGGTTGGCGGCATCCAATCCCTTGCGGTGCCGTTTGTTCCATAGCTTATTAAATGAGCCATCTTTATAGGCAATATCCAGGCCTTTTTTGACGCGCTCCAGCACTGCCTGGTTATCTATATGGACAAAGAAGAATTTGGGTAACGGATAATAAAGCGCCAAATGGGTGTCTGTAGTGAGGCCGAGGGCGGTTTCGTGCCGTTGTTCATAAAAATATTCCGAAGGCCCCCGGCAGAATAAATCCACCCGGCCCGCTTTTGTCATCCTGAACAAATTAAGGACATTGGAGCCTTCAATCACTTGCAAATGGTTATGGCGCAACACTTTGGTGTCCGCCCAGCCAATGCCCGTGCCAAAGGTAAATTTTTTAAGGTGTTCTGTGCGAGTGATGTTGCGGACTTGGGATTTTAATGCCTCGCGCATAAAGCAGATGCGATAGCTCAGGGCGCCCCGATCCAGGGGAAAGGGGATATAGGCAAGCTCCTCCTGGTCTCCCAAATCGTCCTCGTAACTCATTTGCAACACCAGGTTGGGGTAAATATTGTTGTGCATTGCGGCCATGGCGCGGGCGCGGTTCATGGGGGGAATGCCGCGCAATTCGTAAGGGCCGTATTCTTTTATCGTTTTATCCAGGGCCAGGCGCAATATCTCCACTTCATGCAGGACGCGCTCGGGGCTGGCGGGATCCGGCAGTTTGTGGGTAACGATCAAGGGTGGTGGCGGTGCGGTTTGAGGTTGTTCGGGTAGCGCGTGAGCGGGGATGCCCAGTAAGTACAGCAGCAATCCCAATTTTACCCGCTGCAATTTCCGCCCTTGCCGGGTTTCGCCAATGTCGGAGTGGTTGCCGATTGTGCCGTTATCCATGACTGGTCTGCTCTTCTATCCCCGGGCTCTGCGGGAATTTCAATCCTCGAATCGGTGCTGGTTCTATTGTTTGTGCGGAATATAGATATGGTAATTAACCGCTTGTTCACCCGGGTCGACCAGGTCCAGTGTTAAATGGACGGGGCGCTTTTGTTCCATCAGGCTGCTACCTGCCGCTTCACCGCCCAGGTATTCACTGGGGGAGAAGCGGCGCGACGCGACCTCATTTTCATCCAGGTCGGTGAATACCAATACCAGGTCCGGATAGGGTTGATCGAATGGGGCGTTGTTCATAATCATTACGTCAACCGCCAGTGCGCCGGCCGTTTCGGAGTGCTCGCGCACCACCAGGTTAAACGCGCTTACCTGGCTGGTATCCACCAGTGTCGGTACCTCACATCCCAAATAGGGACAAATGAACGTATAAACGGTGCGATAGGGTTCCACTCGACTGAAATAGTCAAACTTAAACCAACCTAACTGCGCCACCAGCGCAATCAGGGCCAGCAGGCTCAAGGCTGGCCAAAGCCTGCGTTGGTACCAGCGGCGCATGCGTTTGGCCGTGAATTCAATCGGGGCGGGAATGATATTCATCAATAATGCTGTACGTGAACCATCGTAAGCGCGAATTTTAGGCTGGGTCTTTACCTGGCGTTTCGGGGAGTCGTCATTAGCCACCGCGTCAGGGGTTTCAAATATCGCTGGATCGATCCGGTCTTCGGCCACTGCCGAAAGGGATGGTTTAAACCCTTGGTGGTCGGGAATATTCGCCAGCTCATCACTGAGGATAAGGTCATCAGGGGATTTCCCGGCAGCCGTTTGCTTTGCAGGAGCGGGTTCAGCATCACCGACAAGGCTGAACATCAGCGATGGGGCTGGTGCGGTAGCCGGGGGTTTTTCCGCTGCGGTCGGCGCCCCGATTTCCGGTATACGCTCGGTAGCATAAAAATCCTCTTCGTCCTGTGTGGGGGATTTGGGTTTTGCGGTAAATCGGGGGGTCTCTTCGTCCTCTTCCTCGATCAACATTTCCGCCCAGGATTCGTCAGCGCTGTGCAGGTCCTGCTCATCTTCCTGGTCGCGAATCTTACGTTCAAACAGCGATACTTCCGCCTTGGGCGTGATATCTATATCCATGAAGCCATCAAATTCATAGCTTTTGGTTTCTGATTTGTTCTCCTCCATGTCATCGCTGATCAGGATGTCTTCCACCTGGTCCAGGGAGGATTTATCCAATACGCGTACCACCGGTTTTTTTTGCGCAGCCGGTTGCGTTGCCGGTTTAACCTGGGTTGTTGGTGCTTTAACAGGCAGGGGCTTGATACTGCCTAAAATCGCCAACTGTTCTGATGGTTTACTGTCCCCAGGCGTTGTTAATGGCGCAACAGGTTTATTGGGACCGGGTTTGGCAGCGGGTTTTGTAGCCAGGGGCTTTGCCGGTAAATCCGCAGGTTTGGTTGTTTGTTTGGTGGCGGATGCGGCAGGCGGGGTGCTCGCAGGCGCGGTTATGTTTGCCGGGGTCCGGGGGGACGGTGTTGATACTGGTTTCAATGCTTCAGCCACCTTTTGCGGGTCGGTTCCTCTTGGGGTGGTGGCGGAACTTTTTGCGACAGTAGAACTTTTGGCGGCAGTGGAACTTGCTTTAGCGGCAACAGGGGCAACCAGGTAATCCATCGCTTTAAACACATTCAGGCAGGATCCGCAGCGTACGGCGCCATTGGCGGATTGCAATTGTGTGTGGGTAATGCGAAAGGCAGTTCCGCATTTGGGGCAGCGGGTGATTTGTTGGTTGCTGGAGGTCATACATCAAGGCCCTTAAAACCGCTTTTTGATTGAAAACTGCTTAAATTATTATTCAGACCCGACAGTGTAACTAGCAGGAGACGTGCGGTAAATTCCAGCGACAGCCGGTCAGTGCTGTCTCCTTCAGCAATGCCAACTGCCTCACTATTATCCGGATTAGGTGCGGACTTTCGTGGCAGTCAGGCGCACCCATTCCTCCTGTTCCGCAACCGGATCGAACGTAAACCAGGGTTCGTAGGCCGCCATTACCGCTTTCGCTTGCACCGCCAGGATGCCCGACAGGCAGAGCTTGCCGCCGACCCTGGTCATCCCGTTCAGTGTAGGTGCTAATTCCGCCAGTGGCCCGGCGAGAATGTTCGCCAACATTACGTCCACCTGGCCCTTCGGGCAATCTGGTGGCAAGTAAACCGGCATGGCGTTTTCCGGTAACTGGTTGCGTTTGGCGTTTTCGGTGGTAGCCAGCAGTGCTTGTGGATCTATATCCACGCCTATGACTTTTTTGGCACCGAGCAGCAAGGTGGCGATACCGAGGATACCGGAGCCGCAACCGTAATCCACCACCTCAAGCGCAGTGAAATCCTGCTGGTCGATCCACTGCATGCACAGGAAAGTGGTGGGATGGGTACCGGTACCAAAGGCAAGCCCCGGGTCCAGCATCAGGTTTACCTTGTCCGGTTCCGGCGGTTGTTGCCAACTGGGGCAAATCCACAAACGCTCGCCGCAGCGGATTGCATGGTAGTTGGCCATCCATTCCCGCTCCCAATCCTTGTCTTCCAATTGTTCCCAATAGTGTTCCGGGAGCTTATTGCCAAAGCGTCGCTCGGCCAGGGCTATGGTTTTTGCGGTATCGATTTCCGCATCAAACAAGCCGGTCATTTTTACGCTGTCCCAGAGCGGGGTCTCACCCAGACCGGGTTCGAGGATAGGCTGGTCGGCGTTGTCTTGCAGGGTGACCGAAGCGGCGCCGCAAGCCAGCAGTGAATCTTCAAGGGATTGTACGTAGCGACGCGGGGTAATGATTTTAAGTTGCAGCCAGGGCATAGGTTTAATTCCTGGTGGGGACAGGTTTATGGGTGCGATTCATGGGCTTAATCACATCCGGTTTATTACATGGATCAAATGCAAGGGGCGCGATAATCGCGCCCCTTGCAGATTGCAAACCCATATTGGGGAAATACCGGTCTTTTAATCAGCCAATTTCTTTTCCAGGTAATGGATATTTACCCCACCTTTGCGGAAGGCTTCGTCGCGAACCAGCATTTGTTGCAGGGGAATGTTGGTACGAATACCGTCCACAATGGTTTCATCCAGCGCATTGCGCATACGGTTCAGGGCGATTTCGCGGGTATCACCAAAGGTGATGATTTTGGCGATCATTGAATCGTAATTGGGTGGAACCGTGTAGCCGTTGTACAAATGCGAATCCACGCGCACACCCAAACCGCCCGGTGCGTGGAAGCCTTTTACCAATCCGGGGCAAGGCATAAAGGTTTTGGGATCTTCCGCGTTGATACGGCATTCAAAGGAATGGCCGCGAATGACTACGTCGGATTGCTTGATGGAAAGCGGCAGGCCGGAGCAAACCCGGATTTGCTCTTTAATCAAATCAATCCCGGTCACCATTTCCGACACCGGATGCTCTACCTGGATGCGGGTGTTCATCTCGATGAAGTAGAAACGACCATCTTCGTAAAGGAATTCAAACGTGCCCGCACCTTTGTACTTGATGTCGATACAGGCTTTCACACAAGCGGCATAGGTAGCTTCGCGCACTTCCTGGGGGATACCCGGGGCGGGCGCTTCTTCCAGCACCTTCTGGTGGCGGCGTTGCAATGAGCAATCGCGGTCGCCAAGGTGGATAGCGTTGCCCTGGCCATCGGACAGGATTTGTACCTCAACGTGACGCGGGTTTTGCAAGAACTTTTCCATGTACACAGTGCCATCGCCGAAGGCGGCCTTGGCTTCGCCCTGGGTGACATGGATGGAACTGATTAGCGCCGCTTCGGTATGCACAACGCGCATCCCTCGACCACCACCGCCCGCTGCGGCCTTGATGATAATCGGGTAACCAATGCGCTTGGCGATTTTCAGGCATTCTTCCGGGTCATCGGGTAGCGGGCCATCGGAGCCGGGTACGGTGGGTACGCCGGCTTTCTTCATGGCTTTAATCGCTTCCACTTTATCGCCCATCATGCGGATGACATCCGGGTCCGGGCCGATGAAGGTAAAGCCGCTTTTTTGTACCCGTTCGGCAAAATCAGCGTTTTCAGCGAGGAAACCATAACCGGGATGAACGGCTTCGGCATCGGTAATTTCCATGGCGGCGATAATTGCCGGCACGTTCAGGTAACTTTTGGGGGACGGGTTAGGGCCGATACATACCGACTCATCCGCCAGGCGCACATGTTTTAAATCGCGATCAATCTGGGAGTGGACGGCAACGGTTTTGATGCCCAGCTCCTTGCAAGCGCGCAACACACGTAACGCAATTTCGCCGCGGTTGGCGATCAGAATTTTTTGAAACATAGACCGAATCCTCTGTCGGGCGGCAATTAAACAATCGTTACCAGAGGTTGGTCGAATTCAACGGGACTGCCGTCTTCCACCAGGATGGCTTCAATCACCCCCGCTTTATCGGCTTCGATTTGGTTCATCATTTTCATCGCTTCAATAATGCAAATCACGTCGCCCGCTTTAACCGCTTTACCCACTTCGATAAAAGAAGGTGAGCCTGGGCTTGGTGAGCGATAGAAGGTACCTACCATCGGCGATTTCACTACATGGCCTGAAGAAGCGGCCGGTGCTGCCGGTGCGCTGGCTGGAGCGGCTACGGGGGCTGCGGCGACAGGCGCTGCGGCGGCTGGTGCGGCCGGGGCGGCGAAACCGGGGGCTGCCGCTGTGAAATATTGGGTAGTGCCGCTATTGCGTGCGATACGAACAGATTCTTCGCCTTCTTTGATCTCCAACTCACCGATATTGGATTCCTCCAGCAGCTCGATCAGTTTTTTAATTTTGCGAATATCCATGGTGTCCTCTCTGGCAACAGTTGTTTTATTGGGTTTGGTTCAGACCAAATCAGTTAAAGGAATCTAGCTAACGAGTTTAAACGCCGCCTGGAGTGCCAGTTCGTAACTGGCGGCCCCAAAGCCGCAAATGACGCCCTGGGCGACATCAGAGAAATATGAATGGTGGCGAAAAGCTTCGCGCTTGTGCACGTTCGACAGGTGCACCTCGATAAAGGGGATATCAACACCCAGCAACGCATCGCGCAAGGCCACGCTGGTATGGGTAAAGGCGGCGGGATTGATAATGATGAAATCCACTCCTTCCCTGCGCGCATCATGGATGCGATCAATCAACTCATATTCCGCATTGCTTTGCAGGGTTTGCAAATGATGGCCGGCATCCAGGGCTATTTGGGTGAGTTTGCGATTGATGTCTTCAAGGGTGGTGGCACCATAGATTCCTGGTTCGCGCAGCCCGAGCAAATTTAAATTGGGGCCGTGAAGTACCAAAATGGTTGCCATTGACTGGTTCCTGCAATTATTTCTGTTTTATGTGGCGATTTTAGGCAAACAGTTGCGAAATGTTGCAATCGTGTTAAGGCTTGGGTCGCCACACTCAAGTGAAAGCGAGTTTGCCGCAAAAAAAATCATATGTCCACGATAGCTACGAAATTTTATTCAGATACCGGAAAATCGCAGCAAGATTGAAGAAGATAGTCGCCGGGAGTTTGGAAAAAGTGAAGTCGGATTGTAGTTTTATCGCATTTTACCGGCATCTTGCCACCGTGTTAGCGGCAAGATTGGGGAACTTTATTTAACTTGTTGTTAAAAGCTATTAACGTCGGTAATCGTCGCTGAAAAATCAATTTTTACCATTTTTAAGGGCATTGGTAACAATGTCAGGCGTCAAAAGTTGTGGCAAGACCTGTGCTTTATTGCCGCCATCGGATGGAAACCATAAATACAGAGGAACGCCGCTCCGGTTATATTCCCCTAAAAGATGGGTAATTTCCGGGTCAGCATTGGTC
>CBFGOY010000007.1:0-112064 GCA_965650515.1 uncultured Cellvibrionaceae bacterium
GATCTCTGGTGTGACGCCGCCCTGGCGAGGTCGCGCACTATACGCACCGACCCGGAGCCAGGCAAGCTTTATTCACACCACTTTATAAAGATTTTCGCTTTGCCGGTTACATAAAAAACAAGACGAACAAAAATCACCCAATGTCGAATAGATGGTATTTCTTTTTTCCAACTTTAACCAAATAAAAGCGCCCGAAAAATGCATTTGCGATAGCGAAAGATTCAGCAGCCTTCATATTGTCCTCGAGCGATTTGACTGCACCATTAATCAGCACAGCGCTTCTCGCAAGCGCATCCTTGATTTGTTTGCCAGAGGCCGCAAGCTCAGCATCCGCTAAAAGCTGGGTTAGCGGAATTGAATCTAATTGTGGGCGCCCGATTTTTGATGATGGCAGCCCATCTTGCTGCAATTGCAGAAAATCCGCCTCGCTCAAACTGGACAACTCATCACTAAACAATGCCTGTGTAATGCGTTGCGCCGCAAGCAATCCAGTTTCGCCATGTACAAGCCTGGTGACCTCTTCCGCAAGGATTCTTTGTGCCTCAGGTTTACCGCCACTGGCAGCATCCTCCGCCTCAATTTGCGCGATTTGATTAACCGTAAGGAAAGTAAAGTAACGCAGGAACTTATATGCATCTGCATCAGCGGTATTCAGCCAAAACTGATAGAAGGCATAAGGGGATGTGCGCGCCGGATCAAGCCATACAGTTCCGGTTTCGGTTTTACCAAACTTGGTCCCATCAGCCTTGGTTACCAAGGGCATGGTAAGCCCGAAAACCTGCGCCCCATGCAATCGGCGCGTCAAATCAATGCCACCCGTGATATTTCCCCATTGATCGCTACCGCCAATTTGCAGGGTGCAATGGTTACGCTGGTATAGCTCAGCGAAATCATAGGACTGCAACAACATGTAAGTGAATTCAGTAAATGATATCCCCTCACCTTCACGTTCAATGCGCTGCTTGACGGATTCCTTATTAATCATGTTATTGACAGAAAAGTGCTTGCCGACATCACGCAGGAAAGTCAGGACATCGATATTTCCAACCCAATCCAGGTTATTAACAACCTCGGCGGAATTATCACCGTTATCAAACTCGATAAATTGGCTGACTTGCTGCTTTAGTTTGCCGACCCAGGACGCAACCACGTCGGGAGTATTAAGTTTGCGCTCCTGCGCCTTAAAGCTGGGATCACCAATTAACCCTGTAGCCCCGCCAACCAATGCGATGGGCTTGTGACCCGCCAATTGGAAGCGCTTGAGCATTAATAACGGGACCAAACTACCGATGTGAAGGCTATCCGCCGTTGGATCAAACCCGCAATAAAGGGTGCGACTGCCCGAATTAAGGTGCTCAACAATAGCTTCACCGCCTGTCATTTGGGCGATGAGCCCGCGGTCCTGCAACTCCTGCAGGAAATTCTTATCAATTGCCGTCATAACCCACCAATCAAAGGCCGAATTGTGTTTCGATTAGGAACAAAAAGGCGGCCAAGATACCTGATCCGGCCTCAATTTCAAGGTTAAAGCAAAGACTTGTTGCATCCAGATGAAATTTTGGGGTGTTAAGGGCTTTTTTTTCTGCTATAAATGCTTTTTCTTGGATCACATCCCTATAAAGAAAGACGTCATTATCTATGCCGCGAATAAAGAATTATTACGATACCCTCCGATCGACCCTCTCAGCCCACCTGCCCAGGCATCATTTGCTGGCGGCGGCTGCATTATCCGCTGGTGTGATAGCGCTTATTGTTACCGGAGATAATAACGATCCAAGCGATGCCCTGATTGAAAGCGCCAACATTCCGGGGCTGCGCATTCAAGGCACTGAAACACAGGCAACACCAATTGCCATCCTGCCCGTCGAAGCCATTATCCAGGAAGTAGCCGCAGTTCCGGAGCCGCAGAAAGTCGTTGTGATAGAGCCAGAACCCTCCCCCTGGAAAGAATTTACGGTTCAAAATGGCGATAATTTATCCATTATTTTTAAACGTGCCGGCCTTAACGACCGCGCGATTTATGAGTTATTCAGTGAAGCGAAAGAAGCCAAAGACCTGCGCAATATTCGCCCCGGCCAAAAAATGGCTTTTTTGGTTGAGGAGGGAAAACTCCAAAGCTTGAATTATGTTATCGACGAGCTGAACAGCCTTAGCTTCAACCGCACACCTAAAGGGTTTGATAGCAAGGAAACCGCCCTTAAACCCGATGTAAAACACGCCTTTCGCCAGGCAACCATTGATAGCTCGCTCTATATGGCCGGGAAGCGTGCGGGAATGCCCAGCAACCTCACAATGGAGCTAGCTAATATTTTTGGTTGGGACATCGATTTTGCACTCGATATCCAAAAAGGTGACAGCTTCAAAGTCATGTACGAAGAACAATTCCTGAATGGGAAAAAGATTGGTACCGGCAAGATCATGGCTGCTGAATTTACCAACGCCGGTAAAACCTTCCAGGCGGTTCGCTATACGGATAAGGATGGCGTAAGTAATTACTTCACACCTGACGGTCGCGGCATGCATAAGGCATTCCTCCGTACTCCAATTGAATTTGCCCGCATAAGCTCTCATTTCAACCTGGCCCGCAAGCATCCCGTGCTTCATATCATTCGCGCCCATAAAGGTACCGACTATGCGGCTGTGAGAGGCACCCCGATTCGCGCAACAGGTAATGGGAAGGTGGCTTTTGCTGGTCGCAAGGGTGGTTATGGTAATTGCGTGGTCATTCAACACGGCCAAGGTATAGAAACCCTTTATGGACATATGAACAGTTTTGCCAAGGGAATGAAACCCGGTGCGCGCGTGAGCCAAGGCGATGTAATTGGTTACGTTGGTTCTACAGGTCTGGCTTCCGGGCCGCATTTGCATTATGAGTTCCATGTCAACGGCCAAGTCCGTAATCCGGTGACAGTGCCGCTTCCCAAATCAATCGGTATTGAAAGAGCCGAGCTGGCGCGCTTCAATGAAACGACCCGCCCACTTTTTGCCAAGCTGGACGAATACAAATCCACCACACAGGTGGCAGTGGCTAAAAGTGGCAACAAAACCAATTAATCTTTAATTCCATGTCTCAACGCCAGCTCTATATAGGTTTGATGTCTGGCACCAGCGCTGATGGTATAGATGCAGCGCTGGTTGATATGCAACCAAGCCCACAACTTGTTACCCATTACACCCTGCCATTTTCCAAGCCATTCCGCGACCAAATCCATGCTATTTCCCTGCCGGGAGATAATGAAATTGATCGAATGGGCCAACTGGATATCGCCTTGGGAAGAAAATTCGCTGAATGCGCTTTAGAGCTAATCGCCCAGGCAGGATTAACCAGCAACGATATAGTTGCAATCGGAAGTCACGGTCAAACTATTCGCCATCGCCCTCCAGGTTCCCCTGCGGGTACTTTCACGCTACAAATTGGCGACCCCAATGTCATTGCAGAATTAACCGGTATTACCACCGTGGCCGATTTCCGCCGGCGCGATATGGCGGCTGGCGGGCAAGGCGCCCCTCTGGTACCCGCGTTTCATCATGCTGTATTTCATTCCCCGGTTGTGGATCGTGTAATCGTAAATATCGGGGGCATGGCCAACATTACCTGGCTACCCGCGAATGGCGCAGTGATCGGCTTCGATACAGGACCGGGTAACGTATTAATGGATTTATGGATTCAGGAACATCGCCAACAAGCTTTTGACCGGGACGGAGCCTGGGCGGGATCGGGTCAAACAATACCTGAATTACTGTCAGGTTTACTGAGTGACCCTTTTTTTAAACGCCCATTCCCTAAAAGCACTGGCCGCGAATATTTTAATCGCGATTGGCTGACCCGGCATTTGCAAGCATTGCCCACCCCGCCAAAGCAAGGGGACGTACAGGCGACATTACTCAGTCTGACAGCCAGGTCCATTAGCGACAGCATTAAATCCCTCGGTACCCCCAAAGAAATTTTCCTCTGCGGCGGCGGCGCATTTAATAAGCAATTGCTCCAAAGTATTCAGTGTTTGCTGCCAGCATGTAACCTGGCAACCACCGCGGGCTGCGGGATCGATCCCCAATGGATTGAAGCAATGGCTTTTGCCTGGTTAGCACAACAAACTATAAATCATCGCCCCGGCAACCTTTGTGCAGTAACCGGAGCCAAACGGGAGGTGATTTTAGGGGGAGTCTATTACGCTTGAAAGGAATTAGATGTTGAACGATGAACCACATCCGCAGGTGCTGGATGCATTCGGGTTTTGGATTACAAATTTAGAGCCTTGCAACCCCTCTTCATAATCCACCCGTGCACCAACCAGGTAAGGATAACTCATCGCATCGACCACAACTTTCACGCCATCGCGCTCAACAATGGAATCATCATCCGCAACAGCTTCATCAAATGTGAAGCCATACTGGAAGCCTGAACAACCGCCGCCGGTCACATATACCCGCAATTTCAAGTCGGGATTATCTTCTTCCTCGATCAAACTCCGAACCTTGGCAATTGCACTATCGGTAACGGTAACAACTTCAGGAATATAGATTTCAGCGGTAGACATAACAACTCCGGATAACAACTGGCTCGACATTTCGAGTGAGAAATATTATCCCTTTACCTGAGTAAAACAGTCAACTATTAAGCTTTGGCTGCCTGTATATCTACAACCGTGTCCACCGGTTGCTGTTGATTATTTACCATGGAGCCGTTGAGCTGGGACCCCTTAACCATCTGGATGGAATTATAGTGAACTGTACCGGTGACATTTGCCTTGGCGGCTAATTCCAGGTGTTTGCTGGAATGGATATTACCCAGCACCTTGCCGTTAACGATAACGACAGGCACCCGGATTTCACCTTCGATCAGACCGGTATCGGCAATGACCAACTTTGCGTCCTTCTCATTATCAGAGTAGATATTACCGGTAACCTTACCCTCTATTTGCAGTTCACCGGTAAAGTGCAGATCACCGTTTACGCGGGTCGCACGGGAAATTAATGTGTGGTTATTCGAAAACGCCATTTATTGCTCCTTAGCAGAGGCTATTTGGTTTCTGGCCATTCAAGCTGCCTTTCCACCGTTACCGGGTTGAGTCGGTTATCTGATTTCACAGCTAACTCAACCCGCGAGGGAACAAAACCCTCCGGCAATACAATTTCCGTTTCGATATTTTGGAAAAACTTGAAATTTAAAGGGATATTTTCAGTCATGGGTTCGACGCCCACTGTGGATATAACCAATTCATGCAGGGATATCTTCGCTTCCTGGCCATCGCGCTGCCCTACGATGAAAAATCGCAATTGACCGGCAAAGTCATCGTCACCTTCAGCCAGTTTTTGCACAACCAACTTGAGTTGATGTTTGTTATCCGGCAGGGCTGCCACCGAGAAAACCCCAAAACTGATTCCCTTGGGATTCTTGTTCTTGTCTGAGGTCATAATCCGGAACACCTCAATGTCCCGAGTTAAAGCCGCTTTTTCCTCACGCAACACCACCAATCGCTTGCGCATGTCCTCACCCGCCCGGCGATCGACTTCCGCACTGACTTGCAAGCGGGTCACCTCCCGGCGCAACTCAGCCGCATCCCCGGTAACCTTCTCCAATTGCGCCCGCAATTCGTCGGCTTCTTGCAGCGTCAGTCGCTCGCCACCCGTTCGATACTGCGCGTAGCGATAAGTTACCGCCAGCAAGGCAGCCATCAGTGATATACATAAAAGGGCCGCCAATACCGTTTTTACCGGGCGATGGGGAACAACTTTCAGGCGATAAACGGGAGAGCCTTTAACTTTGGCCATAAATGTCATTGCTTCGTCGTTATTATTCGCGGAGCGGCGAACTTACCCGCTCCGCACAGAATCACGGCATCAACGCCACTACATCCAAACCGGCTTTCTCATCAAAACCGAACATAATATTCATGTTCTGGATCGCCTGGCCTGACGCACCTTTGGTGAGGTTGTCGATAACCGAGAGTACGACGACAGTATCGCGTTGTTGCGGGCGCAACACTGAGATACGGCACACATTTGAACCTTTCACACTTCGCGTTTGTGGCAATTCACCCGCCGGCAACACATCCACAAATGGTTCACTGGCGTAACGTTGCTCGTAGAGTTTCTGTAAATCGGGCAGTTTGTCGGCATCCAATGCGGTGGCGTAAAGGGTCGCGTGTATACCGCGGATAATCGGCAGCAAGTGCGGCACAAATGTCAGGGATACCGGAGGGGCACCCGCCGGCTGGACATCGCGCAAGCCCTGCTCGATTTCCGGCAAGTGGCGATGACCCGCTACTCCGTAGGCCTTGAAGCTATCGCTGATCTCCATTAACAAATTATCGATTTTTGCCTGGCGACCGGCGCCGCTGGCACCGCTGGCGGCGTTCGATATAAGGCGCGTTGGATCAACCAAATTGTTCTCAATCAACGGCAAGAAACCCAATTGGGTCGCGGTCGGATAACAGCCGGGGCAAGCCACCAGCCTGGCGGTGCGGATCTTGTCGCGATTAACCTCCGGCAAACCGTAAACAGCCTGGGGGACCAGATCAGGCGCACCGTGTGTTTGGTTGTACCACTTTTCCCACAAGGGAACGTCGCGGATACGAAAATCGGCGGATAAATCGATAATACGCGCTTTGGTATTCATCAAGGCGCCCATCATATTTTGGGCGACGCCGTGTGGAGTGGCGAAGAAAACCACATCGCACTCACCCAATACCGCTACATCCGGTTCGGTAAATGCCAGGTCGATATGACCGCGCAAGCTGGGATACATATCCGCTACTTTCACACCGGCTTCGGCGCGAGAGGTAATTACCGTAACCTTTACGTGTGGATGCTTAGCCAACAAACGCAGCAATTCCACACCCGTATAACCGGTTCCACCAACGATGGCTGCTTTAATCACCTCAACCTCCTAAAACAAAAAGACAATCCGCCGTAGCGCTAGGAATTAAACCCCGGCAGTTGTTATGCTGACGACCTAATTCTGACAATAACGAAAGACGGCTATCATAAGAGCCTTGCCAGTAAATCGAAAGTAAAAGCTTCCTCCATTTTGCTCGATAGTTAATTACCTATAGGAACCCTTTGTGTCCAACCTTCCCGCTGCTCCGGCAACCAAGCAATTTCTAAAGCGCGGCACAGAATCATTACGAGACAAATTGGCGGGTGGTGATTCCCTGCCCCACCTGACCTTGCTGGGTCTGCTTACTGGGATTATTGCCGGGGCGATTATTGTGTTGTTTCGCTGGGCGGTAGAAATCCCGCTTGGCTATTTCCTGCCACATCACCATGAGAATTTCGAAGCTATCAGCAACCTGGCACACCTAACCCTGCCATTCACCGGGGCATTAATCCTGGGATTGGTCCTGCAGTGTGTCGATAAGCGCCACCATGCCACCAGCATCGGGCATGTGATGGATCGCTTGCAAAATCACCAGGGCCGCATGCCGGCGGGCAATTTTGCCAACCAGTTCTTTGGTGGTGCTGCCTGCTTGCTCACCGGGCAATCGGTCGGGCGCGAAGGGCCGGCGGTACACCTGGGTGCGGGCACCGGCAGTTTACTGGGGCAATGGTTGAAGCTGCCCGCAAATTCGCTTCGCCCATTGGCAGGATGCGGTGTCGCCGCCGCCATTGCCGCCTGTTTCAATACCCCAATGGCGGGCGTCATCTTTGCCATGGAAGTGGTGATGATGGAGTACACCATTGCGGGTTTTATCCCTGTCACCCTGGCGGCGGTAGCCGGGGCGACCATGACGCGCCTTGCCTTCGGCTCCGAGATTGCGTTTGTGAATGCCCAATCAGTAATGGGCGATTTGCGTGAGCTGCCTTTTATGGCGTCGGTGGGTCTGGCAATGGCGGTTTTCGCCACAGCTTATATCCGTATGCACGGCCGCGCTTGCCGTTGGGCCTTGGAGCGACCGATTGTGTTGCGTTTCGCAGTGGCTGGATTGCTCACCGGAACCTGTGCGCTATGGACTCCTCAAATCATGGGTGTTGGTTACGACACTATAGGTAGCGCCCTGAATGGCGAGATTGGCTTCTGGCTTTTGCTCGCGATTGCAACAACCAAACTTTTCGCGACCTCTATTAGCCTCGGTGTGGGAATGCCGGGTGGTGTAGTGGGTCCGTTATTGTTTATCGGCGCTTGCGTTGGCGGTGCTGTTGGAACCCTGGCACAGATGATCATGCCGGATTCCGCCAGCGCCATCGGCTTTTATGTAATCCTCGGTATGGGCGCCATGATGGGAGCGACACTGAATGCGCCGCTTGCCGCCATGATGGCCATCCTGGAGCTCACCTATAACCCGAATATTATTTTTCCGAGCATGTTGGTAGTCATTGCGGCGTGCCTTTGCACGCGCTGGGCCTTCGGTTGCGATGGACTTTTCCAGCACGTATTGCGAATCCAGGGAAAATTCCGCAACACAGAAGCGATGGAACAATTATTGGGCCGCACCGGTGTGCGCGGGCTAATGGATCGTCACCTGGCGGAAGCCCCTGCTTTAATTGTCCGCAATGCCGCAGAACAAATATTGAATCACCATCCACACTGGATTTTGTTGCGCGACAGCCAACAGCTATTACAACCGGCCGACCTGGCTGCTCACCTGCAAAAACTACCTGAGCCATGCGATTCACAAATTACTGAAATCAACCTCCAGGAAATACCGGCGCGGCGTTATGATTTAGCCCGCATCCCGGCCGATGCGAATTTATATGAAGCCCTGGAGTTAATGAATCGCCACCAGGTTGATGTGCTTTGGGTAGAATCACTGACCGATGATCACCAACCGTTGGGGATTATCAGCCGGGAAAAAATTGATAGTTATTACCGAATTTAACGTCGCCATTAATACGACCTGTTATTCCGCCGGTGCGGGATAACATCAGCATTGGGAAAAATAAATGATCTGGATAAAAGCCTTCCACATTATTTCCGTGATCTCCTGGATGGCCGCGCTTTTCTATTTGCCGCGCTTGTTTGTTTATCACACCATGAGTGGCGACGAGATCAGCCGCGAACGTTTTAAAATTATGGAGCGCAAACTTTTACGCGGTATTGCCAACCCTGCAATGATTGCCACGTTTACCTTCGGCATCTGGATGAGCTGGTTGCTGTGGGATTATTACTCCACGCAAATCTGGTATTGGTGCAAACTCGGGCTAGTCACGCTGTTAACTGTTTACCATCACGCTTGCGTCGTGTACTTCAAGCAATTGCGCGATGACCGCTGCACCAAAAGCCATAAATTTTTTCGTGTGTTCAATGAATTGCCGGTGTTTTTGTTAATCGGCATAGTCATCCTGGTGGTAGTCAAACCCTTTTAAGAGTGCATTATGAGCATCCTTTACGCGATCACCGATTCACAATTGCTGCCCGGCGATAAATTATTTACCGGCGTCGAAGCCGCATTACAAGGTGGATGCAAATGGATTCAATATCGCGATAAATCCAGTGATGCGGAACAGCGGCGGCGTGACGCGCACCAATTGGTTGCCTTGTGTAACCAGTACCAGGCGTCGCTGATTGTGAATGACGATGTACAGCTCGCGCTGGAAACCAATGCCCGGGGAGTACACCTGGGCCAGGATGACGGAAGCGTGCGGGCTGCGCGGCAATTATTGGGTGAGCATGCAATTATCGGAGTCACTTGCCATGACTCACTCCCCCTTGCACAACAAGCCATTGATGACGGCGCGAGTTATATCGCCTTCGGGCGATTTTTTCCATCGCATACCAAGCCTCACGCGCGCCCTGCAAAATTCACGTTAATCAGCGAAGCCAAAACGAAATTTCCGCACATGCCGATTGTCGTGATCGGCGGTATTACATTGGATAACGCACATATATTGTTAGACGCGGGCGCCGACAAACTCGCGATTTGCCATGACCTGTTTAATGTTGCGGACATCCATCTGCAAGCACAACGATTCAACCAGCTTAAAAATGATTAAGGACCCCTATGAGCCGCTCAGAAGAATTATTTTTACAAGCCCAGAAACATATCCCCGGCGGAGTTAACTCACCGGTTCGCGCATTTAAAGCCGTGGGTGGAACACCGGTATTTTTTGAAAAAGCACAAGGCGCCTATGTGTGGGACGCCGATGGCAAACGTTATATTGATTACGTGCAAAGCTGGGGACCGATGGTATTGGGCCATGCGCACCCGGAGGTCATTAACGCTGTCATTGAGGCTGCACAACATGGATTAAGTTTTGGCGCGCCCACAGAGCGTGAAACGACGCTCGCGGAAAAACTGTGCACACTTATGCCCGGCATGGATATGGTGCGTTTTGTCAGCTCAGGTACGGAAGCAACCATGAGTGCAATCCGTTTAGCGCGCGCCTTCACCAAGCGGGACAAAATTATTAAATTCGAAGGCTGCTATCACGGCCACTCGGATTCATTGCTTATCAAAGCCGGTTCAGGTGCGTTAACGCTCGGCGTCCCAAGCTCACCCGGTGTGCCCGCTGTACTGGCAGATCACACCATCACCCTTGATTACAACGACATAGACCAAGTGCGCGAATGCTTTAAAAAACTCGGCGACCACATTGCGTGCATTATTGTTGAACCGGTTGTTGGTAATATGAATTGCGTTCCACCCATAGCAGGATTTTTGGAATGCCTGCGCGAAGTTTGCGATCAATACGGAAGCATTTTAATCCTGGATGAAGTCATGACCGGCTTTCGTGTCAGCCATACAGGTGCGCAAGGACACTATGGAGTTAAAGCGGACATCACCACACTTGGCAAAGTTATTGGCGGCGGTATGCCCGTGGGCGCATTCGGTGGCCGCCGCGACATCATGCAAATGATCGCCCCCTCCGGCCCCGTGTACCAGGCAGGCACATTATCCGGAAATCCGGTTGCCATGGCGGCAGGATTGAAAACATTGGAATTATTGGAACAACCGGATTTCTACCAAAACCTTTGTGCACGCACAACGCAATTGGTCGAAGGTTTACAACAACGTGCCGATGCTGCCGGTATTCCGTTCACAACAAACCACGTTGGCAGCATGTTTGGATTTTTCTTTACCCGTGAGAAAAAAGTTACCAACTTTAAACAAGTGATGGCGTGCGATATCCCGCGCTTCAATAAATTTTTCCACGGTATGCTGGAACGCGGCATCTATTTAGCCCCGGCATCTTATGAAGCGGGATTCATGTCGGCGGCACATACCGATGAGGATATTCGCGTTACCCTGGCAGCGGCGTCAGAGGTTTTTGCCCTATTAAAATAGCCGTTAAATGCTATTAAGGCCCGGAAAGGGCCTTAATAGCAGGTTATACAGATACCGTGACCCAAAGGTCCCCATCAAGGCCGCTCTCGCGGATTAAGCATGAGTAACAAATCCCCACTCGGCAAACGATGGCTGATAAATACCCCCTGATCTTGTTTAAACTCCATTCGTCGCTCATAGTATTCCCTGACCTGATCGCAATCCCAACCTTGCAAACCAATGCAAATCCGAATGTTGTTATATCCCATGTATTTCAGTGTCGAAATCCAATTGAGCGGAGGAGCCATCCCCTCAGACAGAAGATTCTTCGGCTTTATCCTGGCTTCAACCGCTCGAAATACCGATTGCACCTCAGCCCATTCAACCGCAACAAATACTCGTTCGACCTCTTCCGGTTGATAAGGAATGGCTTTAGCAAACTGTCTAAGCAAGATATCAGTGTATGTTTTATACCAGCTAATGCCTTCATAGCTGGTGGCAGCCAAGCGGATTGCCAACAAAAACATGATTACCATCATCGCCAACAATGCTCTGCGAGATTGATAACTGTATACAAAAAACGCGGCAAATAACGCAATAAACACACACAATGTAGTTCGCTCCTGGATATATATACCAACAGGGACCACCGAAACATAAATTCCAAGACCGGAAACCATTGCAATGATCAAAGTCATGTATTGTTTTTTAATAATGGCAACAGTAAATGCAATCAATGCAAGTACAGCAACTACGTCCCGCCTTAAAAACTCCTGAGCTTTACTCCAATGGGCTGCTAACGATGAGGCAACTCGCACCAGGTTATCTATTAAGCTAGCAACATCTACCACGTAATGTGGATTCCTCCACCCTGCAATCTGCATTGCGTTTCCAGTAAAACAATAGATTATTAATTGAGTAGCCAGATAAGCCACGACAAATGATCCTATCCAATAAGCCATCAATCGCCAGAAATAAGAAAATTTGAGATTGTGTAAAAACAATAAAGGCATTAAAAAATAAAACGCACTAAAGGTTCCAAAAAATAATATTCCCATTAATGGAAAGAAATAATGATCAGGTAATGTTCTTTGTATACAGGGGGATAGAGCAAGCAGAATGAACGCCAATAGAAGTGTTTCAGGCCATTGTAACTGCGCTGGCAACACTGGAATCAATACACATAAAATACCAAACGCCAGAGAAAAATAAATATCGTTCGCCACTCTATGGGCAACACAATATGCGAAGCTTAATATGCAACCATAACTCACCAATAGTGCTATCTCACCAGGTAATATGCGTAAAAACTTGAAGAATAAATAATTTATCCAGCGTCCTTCCTGTGCCAATTTGTCACCGTATCCTGTCACGTAGTACATGGAATCCTGACGCCAGATATCAACCTGCAGAAATAAAGATAAATTTATTCCTAACAGTAAAATCATAAATATTAGAATTAACAATTCGGGAAGCCTATTGCGCAACGGCCCCCTGAAAATGGATAAATCCATACATCACCGTAATATTAATTATGCATATTCCGAGCAAGGCCCAATAAAGGGTGGCCTTGGGATTCAGCATCTATTGATAGTGGAAAAGATGTAATGCCGATGGGTAAGCAGAAAAAAGCCGCTATACATACGCAAGCGGCTCAGGCATTAATGTAATTTCAGCTGATTTTGGAAGAAATGTCTATAATTATATGAAATATAACGGGAATAGCATCAATAGGGAATTTTAACTAGGTAATGTAGGCAGGCCCAAAACCAAAACTCCAAATCAATACGCTGATTGCCATAATTGAAACCAGCATCACCAGGCCGATGGTGAGAATCGAACTGGAATAAATAAAACCTTCATCCTCCGGAATATTCATAAAAATCGGAATACCCATGTAAAGCAAATATACGGTATAAAAAATTGCAACTATCCCCACCAGCATAGTCAGGACAACATTGGGATAAAGTGCGCAAAGCCCCGCAACGAATAGCGGCGTAGCTGTGTATGCGGCAAACACAATACAACGCGCAAGGCCAGGTGAAGTGTCATAGGTGCGTGACATCCAATTAATGAACGCCCCCATTATCGCCACCCCGGCAAGCATGGCCAGATACATCAATGTACTCATGAGCGCAGCACTGGATTCAGTCAACATTACCGGCGCGCCATTGCCAATGGTCCATCCCACCTTGGTGGTGCCGATGTACATGGAAACCGGTGGAATGAGCGCAAGGAAAAGCACATGGGCAAAATAAAGGTGGGAAATACTTTCCTGGGTATCGCGAATTTCTTCCCATTCGCGATGGGGATGCGTAAACAGACCGGCAACATGCGAAATCATATCCTGCCTCCAGCAACTTCATTTATGGAATTGTTTTCTGCAAGGCAGTAAAACTGAAGCATTACAGAAAACAGGGATTATTATTCTAAAAAGCGCCTCAACATCTGCGTGTGTATCAGTATAGGACCTTGGTCCACAGACTTCATTCACCGCATTAGAATAATTCCAGTTCAAAAATTCCGGTCGCGATAACTGCTAACGCTAAAGGAGTTTCTGTAAATCAGCCCACAATAATTCGGCAGACTCGGTATTGGCTACTGAGCCAATGTACTGCGCTTGCGAGTCCACCACGAACACGCGTGTTGAATGGTTAACCTGATACTGCTCCCCGGCGATGGCAGGCATAGCTGCGCCAGCGGGAACGCTCAATACTTTGTTGTCGATAATTGCCGTACGCTCATAAGCAGCACCAAAGAACCGCGCAAAATTGGCAACCGCAGGATTATCACCGCGCAAGCCGATTATGTGCGGATGGAAAAAGGCCAGGTATTCGGCCAGGCGCTCCGCAGAATCCCGCTCCGGGTCCACACTGACAAAAATCACCTGCAAATCATTACCATTCCCACGCGCCATTTTTAATAATTTACTGAGTTTGTGTAATTCCAGTGGGCAAAAATCTGGACAGGAAGTAAAACCAAAAAAAACCAAACTCCATTGCCGTTGGAATTTCTCACGCGTAAATGGTTCGCCCATTGCAGTGCGCAACATTACTTGCGGCAATGGCTTGGGCTCAGGTAATAATTGCAAGCTGGCCAGGGTTACCGGTTTATCAATAAATGCGGCAAATAATTGTTTTGCACTGAACGCCCCCAATACCAAACAGGCAAACGCAATTAAAATTATTAGCGTGCGCGATACTTTAATCACCATGGGCTATTACCGGAACTGAAATCGTTTGTTGTGTACCGCTGGAAAAGTGCAAATTCAATTCCACTTTGTCACCGATCTTCAGGGGTGATGCCGCTTCCAGTAACATAATATGCAATCCACCAGGCTTCATAACCACTTTTCCTTTAGCGGGAATACTCAATTGATCCAGGTGCTCCATAACTGCTTTATCATGCTCGTAATAGGTGCGATGCAGCACCAATTCTTTACAACAATCCGCCGATACAGATTGGATAACTACCGGCGAGTCACCGGGATTATGGATGTGCAAATAGGCCGCGTTAGCCCTGGCGCCCGGTGGTGCGAGGTTCACCCAGGCCTTATCTATTTGCAATTGAGTAGCGGCAATTGCGCTATGGGTTGCGAGTACCAGAAAAAGAAGCCTGGGAAACCAGCATTTCAAGATTCCAATAAGCATAATGGTCCACCAGCAATATCAGGAACAACAACATTAAATGCACAATGGAAAAACGGAACGTTTTCATTGCCGATTCACCATCCGCGCTAAATTTTAATTGCCATGCATGTGCAATAAATTTTGCATTGAGCAGTATCGCGCCACACAAATATATTAATCCACTCATGCCAACCAAATAAGGCAGCAGGCATACCAACGCCAATAAAAGCGTGTATAACACAATCAATGTTTTGGTAAATGCAATGCCGTGGGTCACTGGCATCATAGGAATACCAGCGCGCGCATAATCGTTCACGCGATGGATCGCCAGGGCCCAAAAATGCGGTGGTGTCCAGGTGAATACAATCATCATTAATAAAAGCGCTTCACCGTTCACCTGCCCTGTGATTGCACTCCAGCCCAATACCGGAGGCAATGCACCGGCAATGCCGCCGATAACAATATTTTGCGGCGTCGCGCGCTTTAACAGCAGGGTATAAACCACCGCATAGCCGAACAAACCCAGCAAGGTCAACCAGGCAGTGAGCCAATTAACCCAGGCGCCGAGGATCGTAAAACCACCAACGGCCAAGGCACATGCGAAAGAAACAGCTTGATAGGTAGTTAGCCGTCCCTTGGGTAAGGGACGCATATAAGTACGTGCCATCTGCGCATCAATTTTTTGGTCAAGCACGTGATTAAATGCCGCCGCCGCCGCCGATACCAGCGCAATGCCAACACTGGCCAGCAATACTTTTATTACGTTCGGTGGTGCGGGGGTTGCTAACATCATCCCCACCCAGGCTGTCAGCACCAGCAATGCCACCACTTTGGGTTTGGTAAGCTGATAATAGTCGCGGCATAGCACAAAAAATTCCTTGCGGACATTCAGCGGCAGTATCAATTTTTCAGAAGTCATACGCACCTCCGGTGCACGAACCCAATAATTATCAGTGACTGACAGATGCAACTGAAACAACATTCCTATCGCTGGCTGCAAGCGGTTTTGTACGCTTATGTAACTGCTGGGCAAATGCAACAAGCAGCATCAATAAATTGGCGGCGACCAGGTTATGGGCCACCGCATTTATCAAGGGTAAATGCCAATAGACATTCAAAACCCCCAACGTAATTTGCATAATTAATATCGCGCCTATTACCAGCATTAATTTTTTGACCGCAACGCTTTGCGCCCGGCGCCAACATCCAATCAACAGACTGGCCAGGATAATCATTGTCAGCATCGCGCCAAAACGATGGGCAATGTGAATGCTCATCCGCGCTTCATAGGGCAACACACCGTATTCATAAGTTTCATGTCCCAGCGGCAAATGAAAAATGGATTCCAACGAAAATCGTGTTTGCCAACCAGCTTCGCACAGTGGCAATTGTGTACAGGCCAGGGCTGCGTAATTGGCAGAAGTCCATCCTCCCAAGGCTATTTGTAGCAGCAGGATGCACAACCCGACATAGGCAAACGGTAAAAAAGGACGCAACTGCGGTTCCGGTATAAAGGGAAATTTTTCTGCAAGTAGTTCCAGACGGAGCAATACCAGCAAGCTGAATAATAAAAACCCGCCCAGCAAGTGGGCCATGACTACCAGTGGAATTAAATTAAGCGTTACCGTCCACATACCCAATAGCGCCTGCAAAATAATTAACCCGCCCAACAAGCCACACAGGATGCGCCAACGTTTCAGGATAAAACTGCCAATAACCAACATCATCACCAACAGCCCGAGCATTCCTGCAACATATCTATGCAACATTTCATTCAATGCCTTATGTGGTTCAACCACCGCACCCGGAAATGTTTCCCGGATCTCGGCAATATGCCCATCGTGCAATGGTGCTGTTAATTTCCCATAGCATCCTGGCCAATCCGGGCAACCCAATCCGGCATCAGTTAGCCGGGTGTAGGCGCCCAAGCCTATTACCAATAATGTCATTACTATCGCGACATTGACCAAACGTTGAAAATATATTTGGAGAGGAGCCGAAAAAAAATTTTTTATCATAACCGGCTCCGGTCATAATTAAACAGGCGCAGCAGATCGCTGCGAAGGTCGCTGGCCACCCGTGCGGGTGAGCCGGAAAGGGGATAGCGTAACAGCGCAATGCCGTGTTGGTTGATAATGACGAAGTGATGTTCAAATGGCGCAAGGTCTTCCGGTGAAGAACGGATTTTTAAACCAGGGAACGACTGCTGCAAATGACCGTGGCCCGACCCGCCGTTGATAAACATTGTTTGTACACCCAGTTGCTTGCGGCCCAACCCGGTATAGAGTTGTTGCAGTAGCGTTAATGCCTCCAGGCAATTTTGCTTGCATTCCTTTGTGCTTATATAAGCAATTGTCCAATGCAAATCGCCGGTGGTCATTGCAGGTATTAATTGTGCTTCGTGCGCCATCCATAATCCTTTGTTGGTTGCGCCCGCAGTAAACCATCCCAACGACAAACTGAGTTTTGCCGTCGCCAAAGGCACCAGCGCACATAACAAGAATAATAAAAAAAATCGTTTTGCATTCATTATTCTGCTCCGTCCTGCATCCGTTCAATGATGGTTATCCCACTGCTCTTTGCACATGCCACACCAACAACAATAGCAGCTATCGCGAGCAGCAACCATTGGAGCGCATAGGCCCTATGTCGTTCAGGGGGAAGAACGACAGGATTGTAATGCGTAATAAATGGGGAATAACCCTGCTGGTAAATAACACCGCTGATCAGGTCATCAGATAAATAGGTTGCAAATGCTTGTGTATCTATTTTTTGTACACGCATAGGCCAGGTGCCCTTATCTTCCAGGTTTTTCCCGAGCAATAGTCCATCTACGCGGGCACGATAAATGCCCTGCACAATTAACTCACCGGCGATGTTAACCTCAGGTAGTTCGCTACGCGTCGCCGGTGCAGCAACCCAACCAAGATTAACAATAACGATAGCGCTTTGCGGCGACGAATCGTCCTGTCGGACCGGAACCAACACATCATAGCCCTGGCGACCTTTTACAATTTGGTTATCCAGCAACCACACGAAGGGAGATATCCAGCGCCCGGCAAAGCTAATTGTCCGGCCATCGTTGACCGGTGTGTCGCCATTTCTTTGTTGATGGGTTATAAGTTCAGTTAAGGGGATGGATGGCTGTGTTTGCCACTGAGCAATACTCGTGAGATTCGCTTGCTTGTGCGCGGCGCGTTGCCATTGCCAAACCGAAAGCGATAATAAAACTGCAACCGCGACCAGATTTACCAGTAGCCAATGCCAACGAATTACCCATGGACGATTAAACGCTATAATTGTCATAGCTTTTGGTTCCCATGATCTGTTGCGGCGTTTTTTGTATCCGGTACCGCCTGGTTGTGTTAAGCGTCTTATTAAACATTTTTTCTAATTGAAATTCTGCCTGGATACTTTCCTGTTAAATTCTCACTGTCCTTCATGGAGCGCCGGTAATGTTTATCAAAATAATCCTGATTTTTTTGCTGCTGGTGGTAGTTGCCAGCTTATTCCAGGCACTTTACGTCATGTTAAAAAATGACGAAGCTGGGCCAAAAATGTCCAGGTTTCTAGGTCGCCGTTTACTCTTTTCTGCCCTGGTGGTATTGGCAATTCTTATTTTATTGGCGACCGGTTTTATCACCCCGAATCCCCGCCCTTATTAATTGCATGTTAATTGGCCGTGCTAAAGCACATACACGAAAACAAACAGGTTTAGCCAAACTACATCCACAAAATGCCAATACCAGGCCGCAGCCTGGAAGCCAAAATGCCGTTGCGGTGTAAAATGGCCTTTTATTGCAATGCGTAAAAAAATTACCGTTAAAAAAATCGCTCCCAGCGTTACATGCAGTCCATGGAATCCCGTCAACAGGAAAAAGGTGTTGCCATAGACACCGGAGTCGAGTCGCAAGCCCAGTTCGTGATAGGCATGAATGTATTCATAGGCTTGCAGGCCCAAAAAGCAAACACCTAGAATAATGGTCAGCATCAGGAAAAATCCCAGTTGTGTTGGCTTCTGCTGTTCAATTCCCAGATGCGCAAATTGCAGGGTAATGGAAGATACCAACAAAATAATGGTGTTCAGCAATGGAATTCCCTCCCAGGGCATAGCCTGGGTTTCCATGCCGGAAGGTGTTTTGGTCAATGGCCAAATAGCTTCAAAGTTGGGCCAGAGCACTTCAGCAGTGGCGGCGTTATTACCGGCACCATCCAGCCAGGGAACTGAAATCATGCGCGCATAAAACAGGGCACCGAAAAATGCACTGAAAAACATAATTTCGGAAAAAATAAACCAGCTCATCCCCTGGCGAAAGGAACGATCCATTTGCGCGCTATAGAGTCCGCTCATGGATTCGTTAATCACATTGGAAAACCAGCCGAACAGCATCACCAATAACAAACCGACGCCGGTAATTAATGCCAGTACTCCCCAATGGTTGTCATTAACCCAATGTGCCGCCCCAAGCCCCATAAGCAACAACGCAACAGCACCGACAACTGGCCAGTGGCTGTGGTGGGGAACATAATAATGTTGGTAACCGGAACTCATGGTGTACCTCCGTCCAAGTAATTAAACACTGCTATCGGCGCGCCGTTTGGCCCTGGCTTTTATATAAACGATACGACAAGGTAATGGTGGAATATTCCGCCGGCAATGCAGGATCTATATAAAATTGCACCGGCATGGATTTTTCACCATAAGCATCCAACGGCTGTTCAACAAAACAAAAACATTCGATTTTTTTAAAATACTGTGCCGCTGCACCCGGCGATACCGAGGGCACGGCGCGGCCAACCATCGCCTCGCCAGACAAATTTTTAACATCGAAATGAATCACCTTTACCGCACCGGGATTTAATTCAAGCGCTGCAATTTCCGGGGCAAAAGACCAGGGAATGGAGTTGTCACGGTTGGCGATAAATTCCACTTTAATAAGGCGCTTTTTATCAATTTCGATAGAGGGCGCAGCAGCAGTATTTGCCGTTTTTCCATTGAGTCCCGTCAAGCGGCAAAACACATCATAGAGTGGGACCAAAGCAAAGCCGAATAAAAACATCCCCATACAAACCATTATGAGTTTGCGCAGCAAAGGTTGGTGCGAAACTACCGGGCTTGTCATTAAAGCCTCCGCTAATGCAATGGAACATTAATGCCGGGTTTAATATCGGGTGGTGTGTGGAATGTGTGGTACGGAGCCGGCGAGGGAATTTCCCACTCCAACCCCATCGCCCCTTCCCAAACACGGGTACTCGCTTTTTCGCCTTTGCGGCCTATGCAACGAAACACCATTACAACGAAAATGAGCTGCGATAAACCGAATAAAAATCCGCCGATACTGATAAACGCGTTCATATCGGCAAATTGCAATGCGTAATCCGGAATCCGGCGCGGCATACCTGCCAGCCCGACAAAATGCATTGGGAAAAACAACATGTTCACCGAAATGAGCGAACACCAGAAATGCAATTGCCCCAAACGCTCGCTGTACATTACGCCCGTCCACTTGGGTATCCAGAAATAAACGCCGGCGATAATGCCAAACAAGGCACCGGTTACTAATACATAATGGAAGTGGGCGACTACAAAATAGGTATCCTGGTATTGGAAATCAGCAGGTGTAATTGCCAGCATTAATCCGGAGAAACCGCCTATCGTAAACAGCACAATGAATGCGATAGCGAACATCATCGGTGTTTCAAACGTCATGGCGCCGCGCCACATAGTCGCGACCCAATTAAATACTTTTACTCCGGTAGGCACAGCGATAAGCATGGTGGTGTACATAAAAAACAATTCAGCGGCAACGGGCATACCCGTGGTAAACATATGGTGCGCCCACACAATGAATGAGAGAAATGCAATGCTGGCGGTCGCAATTACCATGGATGCGTAACCAAATAATGGCTTGCGTGCGAAGCAGGGGATAATGCTGGACACAATCCCGAAGGCTGGCAGGATCATGATGTACACTTCCGGGTGACCAAAAAACCAGAAAATATGTTGGAACATCACTGGGTCGCCACCACCGGCCGCGTTAAAAAAACTGGTGCCAAAATATTTATCGGTGAGTACCATAGTCACCACACCGGCCAATACCGGCATTACCGCAATTAATAAAAATGCGGTAATCAACCAGGTCCACACAAACAAGGGTAATTTCATCCAGGCCATACCCGGCGCGCGCAAATTAAAAATGGTCACGATAATATTCATCGCCCCCATGATTGATGAAATACCCATGATATGCACCGCAAATACAAAAAATGCCGTGCTGTCATTGGAATAAGTCGTTGATAGCGGCGCGTAGAAAGTCCAGCCGGAGGCGGGCCCCCCACCTTCCATAAACAAGGTGGACAATAAAATTAAAAATGCGCACGGCAGCAACCAGAAGCTCCAGTTATTCATACGCGGCAGCGCCATATCCGGTGCGCCTATCATTAACGGCACCATCCAGTTAGCCAGGCCGACAAACGCGGGCATAATGGCGCCGAACACCATTACCAATCCATGGACTGTAGTCATTTGGTTGAAAAAATGCGGATCAACAAATTGCAGCCCGGGCTGGAACAATTCCGCACGAATGATCATTGCCATAGTGCCGCCGGTAAACAACATCAGCAGCGAAAATAACAGGTAGAGTGTGCCTATATCCTTATGGTTGGTGGTGAATAACCAGCGTGAAATGCCCGCGGGTTTTTCATCGTGGATAAGATGGGGTTCGGCGCTGTGCCCTGCATCAAGAGTGTGTAAATGTTCCTGGCTCATTGTTGTTCTCCACCAGTGAGCATTGCATTAATGTCCGCAATTTGTACCAGGTCGCCGGTATTATTTCCCCAGGCATTACGTTCGTAAGTAATTACCGCAGCAAGTTCCGCCGCGGTTAATTGTTTCGCGAACGCCTGCATTGCGGTGCCTGGTTTACCAAACAGGACTATATGAATATGCGCTGGCTTGTCCTTGATCACCATTGCGCTGCCTTTTAATGCGGGGAAGGCACCGGCCAGCCCTTCGCCACCGGCCTGGTGACATACCGCGCACCGGCTTTCATAGGTTTTTTGGCCGAGCGCCATTAGCTCTTCCATCGTCATCAGGCCACGCGCCGCCTCTTCAGCTTTTGCTTTTTCCTGCGCGGCAATTTGTTCAGCGACCCATTGGTCAAACGCTTCCGGTGTCCGCACATCGACGACTATCGGCATATAAGCGTGGTCTTTACCACACAGCTCCGCGCATTGGCCGCGATAAATACCGGGCTTGTCAATTTTCGCCCAGGTTTCATTAATAAAGCCGGGATTCGCATCTTTTTTAATTGCGAAATCCGGTACCCACCAGGAATGGATTACGTCCTCAGCCGTCACCAAAAACCGGATTTTCTTACCGGTTGGCAGCACTAACGGCTTATCCACTTCGCGCAAATAAAGCTCGGTTTTTTCAGCGGCATTTTCAATTTGTTCGCGCGGAGTTGCGAGCAGTGAATAAAACTCGATGGGGTGTTCAAGGTATTTGTAATGCCATTTCCATTGCGATCCGGTAACCAGTACCGTCATATCTGCCTTGGAGGCATCTTCCATTGCAATCAGCGTTTTACTGGCAGGGATCGCCATTCCGATAAGGATAAGTACCGGAATCGCCGTCCATATTATTTCCACTTTCAAACTGCCGTGGAATTGCGCGGGTTCTGTTATTTTGGCTTTGCGGTGGCTGATGATGGACCAGAACATCAAGCCAAATACCACCGCACCGATTACGCAACAGATATAGAAAATTACCATATGCAGGTTGTAAACCTTATGGCTAAGTTCCGTTACCCCACGCGTCATGTTGTAGGCAGACTGGGCGTTCGCGCCCGCGAGGACAGTAGAACAACAACTCGCACACACAAGGGAAAATAAAACCCGTAACCCGGTGCGGTTTGATTTTTTATTTTGCAAAGCAGGGTTCAGCAATGGCCTATAGCGTTTCACTGCACGACTCCTTCTTATCGCTTTTCGCTGGGAAATCGTAACGAACCTCCGGGCTACACCCAACAAAGGGAAACAAGCCCATCATTCACTATTCGTTATAAACTGCTTAAAAATTAAAACAACCAGGTACCGGGCAATCCGGTAATAAGGAAATCAGGTGTAATCCAGTTTTTACTGGAAAATGGCGCAACCTGACAAAGAGACAGCCATTGGCTACAGAAATGCCAAACGCAGGACACACCCGAAAATCGGTCACCTAAATTCCCACTTCGTAACACTTAAGTGGAAAATCCACTAAAAATAAAAGTGTTTTGACTGAATAACTATAAACGCGGAACAACAAAACGCAAGAAATTGAACTGGAAGGGATATTTAAATATAACCATAAAACTCTTTATGCAAAAACAAAATATAACTATTTAAAGAGTAGGCTTTTGAATTAGCGATCAAATCAATCCATGCAATTACATGAAAAACGCACACCGTCTTCCAACCGCATGGCGGTGAGCGAGCCTCCCCAGACACAACCGGTATCCAATGCAAATACATTGGGAAAACTTACCTTGCCTTCCAGTGCGGCCCAATGGCCAAAAATAATTTTTTCATCGCGGGTTTTACGTTGTACAAATGAAAACCATGGCGCAAATCCGGCAGGTGCCGCATCAACATTCTCTTTGGCCTGGAGTTCCAGTTCACCTTGCGCATTGCAAAAACGCATGCGGGTAAAATAATTGGTGATGACCCGCAAGCGCTCAACACCGGTTAAGTGATCGCTCCATATTGCCGGCGTATTGCCATACATACCCGCAAGGAAATCTTCCGGATGGTCACTTTGCAACACGGCTTCCACCTCGCGTGAACGCGCCAATGCATCCCGCAGGCTCCATTGGGGAGGAATTCCGGCGTGCACAATGGCGTAACCAGGTAGTGGATCATGATGGACCAATTTTTGGTGTCGTAACCAATACACTAAATCCGCCCGATCCGGAGCCGTTAGTAATTCGCCCAGGGTGTCATGTTTGCTTTGTTTGCGCAGCCCGTAATAAACCGCAATGAAATGCAAATCGTGGTTGCCAAGAACGACGGTAATTGAGTCGCGTAATTTGTACAGGTATCGCAAGGTGGCGAGTGTTTCCGGTCCACGATTGATTAAATCCCCCGCCAGCCAAAGTTTATCCTTCGCGGGATCAAACGCGATTTTTTTTAACAGGCATTGCAGTGGCTCAAGGCAACCCTGGATATCACCAATTGCGTAGGTAGCCATAAATTAATGTACCGCGTGTGGGGGAACCAGCGCAAAGGCGGGTATGGGTGCGTCGAACATGGCGCCGGCATCCGTGCGCATTTGGTACGTGCCTTCCATTAATCCGGTTTCGGTTTCCAGAATCACACCGCTGGTATAGGTATAAGTTTCGCCCGGCTGTAAATGGGGTTGTTCACCGACAACACCCAACCCCTGCACTTCCTGTAATTTTTCATTGGCGTCGGTTATACGCCAGTGACGGCTGATTAATTGCGCAGGTTCATCGCCCTGGTTAGCGATGGTAATAGTGTAGGCGTAAACATACCGATGCTCTGCCGGCACCGATTGGGTTTTGATATATTGGGCTTTTACATTGACAGAAATAGCGGACATTTTTATTTACCTTCCAACTAGATAAGCTATCTTCCAACCATTCAGGTAAGCGTTGCGGATGCTTGTATATTTTGGCCTTTAACTTGAACCTTAATCGGCATTCCCATCATAACCGGGTGATTTACCACTAAATGAAATCTCACCCAGGACATTGGACATGGCAACGTATTCGCGCAAACTGATTTCTTCCGGACGCAAGCTTAAGTCCAGGGTTAAGTTTTCCATCTGCTCGCCGGTCAATAATTGTTTAAGCGAATTACGCAAGGTTTTGCGGCGTTGCTGAAAGGCCACATTCACCAACGTCTCTAACGTTTTTATATGGGTGGCAACATAAGGTAATTGCGCATAGGGAGTCAGGCGAACAATAGCGGAATCCACTTTTGGCGCAGGATCAAATGACGTTGGCGGCACATCAAATAAATCCTCTACCGCGCAATAATATTGCACCATGATTCCCAAACGTCCGTATGCGCTTTCACCCGGTTGCGCCGCCATACGCTTTACCACTTCCTTCTGCAACATAAAGTGCATGTCGCGCACTTTATTGGCGTAACCCAATAAATGGAAAATCAGCGGCGTGGAAATATTGTATGGCAGGTTTCCAACAATGCGCAGTGGGCGATCATTTTTAAGTAATTGCGCAAAATCAAATTGCAATGCATCGGCCTGGAATAATTGGAAATTCGGATGCTTTTCAAATTTGACCTTTAACCAGGGCACCAGGTCGCGATCCAGTTCGATCACATTTAAATTATCGCAGGCATCCGCCAACAATTCGGTGATCGCGCCCTTGCCCGGACCTATCTCCACCATCACATCATCTTTATGCGGGTGCACCGAACGCACTATTTCGCGGATGACGCCATGATCAATTAAAAAATTTTGCCCAAAGCGTTTGCGCGCCTTATGTTGGGATTCATGATTCATCATTTTTTTCATGAAAAATTTCTCACATTAACTTAATGCGCGTGCTTCGCCTTTACCATTGCGATTGCGTAGGCCAGGGCCGTGCGCAAACTACCCAGGTCGGCCTTGCCAGTTGCGGCCAGGTCCAATGCCGTGCCATGGTCGACCGACGTGCGGATAATAGGTAAACCCAAAGTCACATTGACCGCCTGGCCAAAACCTTTGTATTTCAATACCGGCAATCCCTGGTCGTGGTACATGGCCAATACCGCATCAGCGTTATTCAAGTATTTAGGGGTAAATAATGTATCCGCCGGAAGCGGGCCAATTAAATCCATTCCACCCGTGCGCAGTTTATTTAACACCGGCTCGATGACGTCGATTTCCTCGCGCCCCAAATGCCCTCCCTCACCGGCGTGTGGATTTAATCCGCATACCAAAATACGCGGTTCTTTGATGCCGAATTGCAATTGCATGTCGCGGTGCAAAATTTCAGTAACCTGGGTTAATTCATCCCGGGTGATAGCCGCGGCGACGTCTTTGAGTGGCAAGTGTGTAGTTGCAAGGGCGACGCGCAGGCCTTCGGTGGCCAACATCATAACTACCTTGGGCGTTCGGGTTTTATCTGCCAGGTATTCTGTGTGCCCACTGAAAGGAATCCCGGCATCGTTGATTACACTTTTTTGCACCGGGCCGGTGACCAACGCCTCAAAGTCTCCGCTCAGGCATCCATCAATCGCCGCGTCCAATGTTTGTAAAATATAAGGCGCATTTTTAACATTTAATGTGCCTGGAATAACCTGGTCGGCAAGCGCAACAGGTAACACCGCCAGCTCACCGGCAACGCCGGGGCGAGGGGGTTCCTGCGGATTTACCTCACGCAATCGCAACGACAGGTTCAATTGTTGCGCGCGCGCTTGCAGTAATTGCGGATCGGCAATAGCGACAATTTCATGCGGTTGCGCCTGCTGGGCGAGCGCAATGACGAGATCCGGACCTATACCCGCCGGTTCGCCTGGAGTCAATGCAATACGGAAACAATCGGTCATTTTTCCTTGCCCCAAAATACAACGGCTAAAAACCGGAATTGCAACGCAATCCAATTTTTAGCCGCATTGAATAATAAATTGTTAGCTAACGGCTGACTGCTACAGCTTTATTTCGACGTAAGCCTCTTCGCGAATTTGCGTGAGCCACAATTGGAACTCTTCATCAAAACGGCGCGAGCGCAACACGTTGGCAGCCTGGTTGCGTTTCACCTTATCGCTCATATCTTCTTTGCGACGTTCAACTACTTGCAGGATATGCCAGCCAAACTGGCTTTTAAACGGGCGACTGATATTGCCAATGGGCGTGTTGGCCATGGCTTCCTCGAACTCGGGCACAAACATGCCAGGCGTTGACCATCCCAAATCGCCGCCACTTAACATGGAACCCGTATCCTCGGAATTTTCGCGCGCGAGTTTGGCGAAGTCTTCACCTTTTTCAATGCGCGCTTTCAGGTCCAGCAATTTTTGGCGCGCCTGGGCATCGTCCATAATTTCCGATGTTTTTACCAAAATGTGGCGCGCGTGGGTCTGTTCAATCATTTGCGCACCGCCACCGCGCTGTTCGATATTTTTCAGGATATGGAAACCGGCACCACTGCGGAAAGGTTTGGATACCTGGCCCACCGCAAGGTTTAGCATTTGATTACCGAACAACTCCGGCAATTGCGCAAGCTTGCGCCAACCGATATCGCCGCCCTGCAATGCCGCCTGGTCATTGGAATAACTGATCGCCAGTTGCGAAAAGTCAGCACCACCTTGCAGTTTTTGATAGATATCATTGGCTTTTTTTTCAGCTTCCGCGACAGTGTCAGCGTCCGCGCTGCTGGAAACAGCAACCAGGATATGGCCGATATGATAGTCCGGTGAAGTTGCATACTTACCGTCACTGGACGCGAGGAAATTATTAATATCCTGGTCGGTAATTTTTATACGGCTATTCACTACACCTTGTTGTAAATGGCTGATGGTCAATTCGTTGCGCATTTGCTTGCGTAAACCGGCCAGGTTTAGCCCCTGGCGTTGCAGGTCCGCTTCCAATTGCGCGAGCGTAATCTGGTTTTTTTGCAGTACGCGGCCAATGGCTTGGTCCACTTCTACTTCATCGACTTTTATGTCGTAGCGTTCAGCCAGGCCCAATTCAATACGTTCGATAATTAACTGCTCAAGAATTTGTTTATTGAGCACATCTTCCGGCGGCAATTGCTGGTATTGGCCGCGCAGTCGCTCCAGCACCGATTGTTTGCGCGCGTTGAGTTCACTTTCCAACACCACATCTTTATCGACGATAGCAACCACGCGATCCAGTGATACCGCATTGCTTTGAGCCAAACCGGTTTGGCTACCGAGCAGCAATAACCCACCCAGCAGGATCGCCCAGGCACTACGCATTTGATGAGGCTTGTTTTGGTTCTTACTCATAACATCAATCACTGTTTTATTTTAAAGAGGCTTCGCGCTCGCTATAACCCAACATGGCTTTATCGAGCAAATTACTGATACGTTGGCTTAGGGTACCGAAACCGCGCAATTGCACTTCAAAGAAAATGCCGCGGTCATAATCATCACTGTTGACGGTGGCGAGGAAATTCGGGCTGAAATCAAAATCCAGCCATTGGCGAGCCAGGACTCGCACCCGGTAGCAACAATCGGTGTATTCGAGCCCGGCGAAGGTGTCGAGTTCCGCGCTGTAGTTAAAATCATAATTGGTACGCGCAATCACCGCCCATTGGCTATTAAGCGGCCAGAGCGCCGTGACATCAAGCTGGTTCAGGGTCGCTCCAATCTGTGGATTGGGATCAAGCGGACTCAAGGTAACAGGGTCACGCGTGTAGCGATATCCCACATTTAATATCCGGTATTGTTCGTCCATGTAGTGCAGGCTGCTGCTGACCGCCTGGACTTTTTCAAACTGGTGATCATAAAGCACATCGCTGCTAATACGCAGGTGATCACCCAATTGCGCGCTTGCCTGGCCGGCAATCGCCGAACTGCTGCGCGTGTTTGCATACCCGTCTTCATTATTGAGGATGGTAATTTCGCGATCCTCAAAATAATTGATCTGGCCGATACTCAAACGCAAGCGTTCGATACCCGAGCCAGCTTCCACAAAACGACTGGTTACCCCCAGCGCCAGGTGGTTGGCATCATCAATACGATCACCACCCGAGAACCGCGAATCGCGGAATAATTGCTGGTAGGTAAAGATCAAATCGGATGAATCGAAATTGACATTACTGCCATTCGTAGTCAGGTCGTAAAACTTATCCTGGTTCTCATAGTCGCGATACAGGTAAAACGCGCGCGGTTCAAGGGTCTGGATGAAGTCTTCATCAAACCAGCGCTCGTCACGCTCAAAGTAAAGCCCGGCATCCAATGAGCCTTGCGGGGCAGCCACACCTGGTGTGGTATCGGCATCGGCGAGCATGTTGGTGGCCTCGAGTTGATAACCGAGGGTTTTCACCCCTACGCCAGGCTTGATAAACCCTGCCGCGTATTCTTTATCCCATGTCAGGCCGTAATCGGTACGCAGGCGCTCACCGGTGATTAAATCCGCTTTCCTGGCCGCTTGCGCCGGGTTATCGCTGAAGTAGCGGTTCATCGCGAAATGCGTGTATTCGTTGTCCAGCTCGAGCAGCCAATCATTCAATCGATACTCGCCGTCCACATTGATGCGGGGAAGCTCGCGGTACGGTAGTTGGGTATCGGTAAACAGGCGGAACTCTTCAAACTTGCCCGCGAATTGCCAATGCGCGGTGGCATAACTGCCGGAGACACGCTGGCGAATCAGGGCCTGGCGATTTAAATCCACTGCGCTCCTGTCAATATCACGCAAATAATCGGTATCGCTGACATCGGTATAATCGATGAGCGTAGACCAGGGCTGGTTGCGTCCACCCACCTGGCTCAAGTTGTATTGCCAGCGATCCTTGCCTTTGTAGGGATATGCATCCGCTTCAGCGATTTCCTCTTTTTCAATCTGCCGCTGTAAGCGCTCGCTGAACCCACCGCGATCATTATTCAAAAAACTCGTGTCAAGCTTGGTATCAAAGTAGCTCGACATGTGGCGCAATTCGGTGGCAAGGATATTCCCGTGGTCCGAGAGATAACGCCAGGTGAATGTCGCGTCGTAATTGGGTGCGATATTCCAATAGAAAGGTACGGTGAATTCGCCAATACCATCGTCTTCGTCCAATCCCACCGACGGAAAGAGGAAACCGGTGAGTCGATCCGGTCCAATCGGGAAGCGGAAGTAAGGCGCATAGGCAACGGGAATATCCTTGATTTCCAGGCGCATATGCGTGGCGGTGCCGTAATGTTTATCGTTGTGCAGGGTGATGTTCGAACCTTTGATTAACCAGGTGTTGTCACCCGGCTCGCAACTGGTGAATGTCCCCTGGTCCAGGCTGATAATCTGGTCACCGAATTTTTCAAGCTTTTCCGCGCGGCCACGCACCCGTGTTTCATAAAGCACGAAGCGCGCCTGTTCCAGCTCGGCATTGCCGGTATTGGTGTCCACATAAGCGCGTTCCGCCCGCAATAACACGCCCGGTTCGCGCACCTGGATGTTGCCTTTCAATTCCGCTTCGCGGGTTGTTTTATCGAAGGTGAACGTATCGGCGCGGAAGGAGCGACGGCCCTGGGTCAGTCGCACATCGCTGTGCATGATGAATTTGGTTTGTTTTTCGGATTCTGAATAATCGGCCGTACCAAAAATACTCGCCTTTTCGGGATCCAGGTTAGATTCGGCATCATCGCGCGGCGGCGCTATATAGGCCCCGCAGCAGGCGGTAGGCACTAACTTTTTCTGTTCTTCGGTCAATTCTTCCATGGGAATCCAATCCAATTCACGCAACGCATCATTGGGGTCGGCGTTTACGCTGGAGGAGCTGGAAGTTGGCGAAATATTATCCGCCCATAGGTTTGCCGCAGGCAAAAGCAACAAACCTGCACATTGGGCCGCTATATATAAGGCCAGGCGGGAGGGAATAAATGAAAAATGTCGGTGCTGTCTGGATTGATTCTGGGTTGGAGCCATTAACCGCGGTCTCATACTGGCGGGCGATAACGCACATTGCCATCAATTGTTTTGTTCGCTGTAATTGAGTCAACAGGCGTCTGAAAAAGTTGCCGCCGAAAAAATTCCTGCGATTCTACTGGAATCCGTCTGCACAGGGAATGAATCCTGCAAAAGCAATGCGCTGGGGGAAAAGCCACAGCTAAGGTAGAATCCGCCACCCTTCATCTTTTACTTCTCAATTGAGGTAACCGGGCCAAAGAATGACCAAGAAAACGTCTATAGATTCTCGACAGTTAGCCCTTACCAACTGGGTAACGCTTAACACTCCTGATAGCTGGCATCCCATACATTTACACAGCCTGGGTAGTGATGCAGGGTTTCGCCGTTATTTCCGCTTCCAGCACCCCTCCCACTGGCTTGCTGTGGATGCACCGCCCGCAACCGAAGATAGCCAACAATTCGTGACCATAGCCAACCTCATCCGAACCCTGGGCGTACACAGCCCAAAGATTTTAGCGGCGGCGCCCGCAAAGGGTTTCTTGTTGGTAGAAGATATGGGTGATCGTTTGTTGTTTCGCACCGCCAACCGCAGCAATGCAGACCAGCTCTATAAATTGGCGATAGATACGTTATTGCAATTGCAAGGATGTGCCGATCATCCGTCCCTCATTCCACGTTATGACCGATCACTGCTACGCCGCGAGCTGGAAATTTTCAGCGAATGGTTTGTAACCAAATTGCTTGGCCATGAACCCGGCGCGCGGGAACAACAACTACTTGACCGGATGTTTACCCAACTGGAAGGCAACGCCCTCGCACAACCCCAGGGATTTGTGCACCGCGACTATCATTCACGCAACCTCATACTGCGTGGCGACAACCAACTTGGCGTCATCGATTTCCAGGGCGCCTTGTGGGGTGGAATCACCTATGACCTGGTTTCCCTGTTGCGCGATTGCTACCTGCGCTGGCCGGAAGAAAAGGTCCTCGAATGGGCGCGTTATTACCACCGGCGCGCTATGGATTTGGCGCGTATACCATCAGTCAGCGAGACTGAGTTCATGCGTTGGTTCGATTGGCTGGGATTGCAACGCCATATCAAGGTGCTGGGAATTTTTGCGCGTTTGCAATTGCGTGATAGCAAACCCGGTTATTTATCGGACTTGCCGTTAGTGATTCGCTATACGCTGGAAGTTGCCGCCCGTTATCCAGAGCTGGAACCTTTTGCTGACTGGTTTGCACAGCAACTTTTACCGCTGGCGCAACAACAGGACTGGTATAACGATTATCGCAGTGCGGGGAATTGCCCATGAAAGCAATGATCCTGGCTGCCGGCCTGGGCAATCGTATGCGCCCGTTGACCGATAACACCCCCAAGCCCCTACTGTGCGCGGCCGGTAAACCGCTAATTGAGTATCATCTGGAGAACCTGCAGCGCGCGGGCGTGCGCGAAGTCGTTATCAACCTCGCTTACCTCGGGGAAAAAATCCGCGCGCACCTCGGCGACGGCATGCGTTGGAATTTGCAAATCCGGTATTCACAGGAGCACGAACCCCTGGAAACAGGCGGCGCCATTTTGCGCGCACTGGACTTGCTCGGCGAGGACACTTTTTTATTAATCAATGGCGACGTGTGGTGTGACATTGAATTTAGCGAGCTGACAGCGACCAGGTTAAAACCCTTGCAACAAGGCCATTTATTGTTGGTGCCTAACCCCGGGTTTCATCCGCGCGGGGATTTTGCGTTGGACGGTTCAGGTTTGCTGCTTGATGATCCCGAAAAAAATCACCCCCAGCGCTTCACTTTTGCAGGCATCAGCCTATTAAAGCCGGAACTTGTTTCTACTTATCCGAATAAACGCGAAAAATTTCCATTGGTAGAAGCATTTCGACACGCCATTACGCAGCATAAATTAAGCGGACAAATATTTAACGGACACTGGAGTGACGTAGGCACCCCCGAACGCCTGGATGATCTCGACAACCATCTTGCCAGGCAGGGGCTTTAGCCCCCTCCTGCACCGGTTGATTTTTATCAAACACGGTTAATTCATCGCCAACAATTGGCTATTTCCAAGGCCGTCAACCTGCAATACCAACTGGATGTCATTGTCCGCTGCATTCACCATCTCACCGTTTAATAGCAGTTCGGTTTTGATCGGATAAATACCTTGGGGCAATCCCTCCGGCAGGGTGAAGGAAAATTCATTTTTGTAACGTCCACCGGTTTTGGTTTTCTCATTAACTGGCTTGGCGAAATTTTTTAATTCCTTGGTGTTATCTTCGTTATCGTAAATAACGATACGTTCTTCAATGAGCGCTGTTTTTCGCTGCGTACCCGGCACTACCACTATGTCTGACTGGATAACGACCTCTTGTCCCGGTGCCACCACATTACCGGGTAATGTTTTGGTCTGGTATTCGGTTGCAATGGGCTCCGCCGGCAAATTCCGGTTTTGGGTTTTATATTCCGCAGCCACTTGCTCTTCCCTGGCAATGCGCTCTGAACGATGCTTGATAATCATTTTGGTGATTAACGTCACCGCGACCGCAACAGCCGCCACCCGGGCAGCCGCTTTTAACCGCTCCCGGTTTTTACACCCCTGATCAGTGCTTCTGCATTTATACGAACGGTCAATATTATCCTTGAGATCTTTCAAGCTGAACGCATTCACCGGCAACACCAGTGCACAACAAATAAGTGCAATCAAAAACTTGCTTTTCATTTTTCCGCTCCTTCAATGTTTACCTGATAGTAAAACCCGTTTCTTTAAGCTTGCGCTGGGTTTCCAGCGCGCGACTTTTTAATGTCGATGCTGGCTTGTAACTGGCATCCAGTTCCAAGACCGATTCTGCCTTGGCAATTGCGCACGAATAATTCTTTTTATCCATGCATGCGGTGGCATCCCCCATCAACCGGTTAATCTTTTGCGTTAAATCTTTTGACTGTTCCTGCGCAAGCGCTGCTGCCTGTTTAATTTCAATCGCTTGGGCATTTGCAACATCCAATTCCAATACCGCATTAGCATTGTTAATCGCACAGGAGAAATCTTTACCATCCAGGCATTCGCGCGCGCTTGCCAGGGCGGTCCCAACCGCTTGTTCTTTTTGCGCCGCCGATTGCGCCTGCTGCGCGCGCGCCACACTCAAGGCCTCGTGGAAACTGACAACGAGCGAATTATGCGGGCCGATTGCCTCCGCCTTTTGCAAAAATAACGCGGCGCAATCCAAATCCTGGTGCTGGAGGCAGGTCTGTGCCTCGGTGATCAACTCGCGAATTTTTTCTTCGCTTACACGCTGTGCTTTTGCAGTTTGGGCGGCCGCCAATAATTGGGTCGCAACACCACTAGCGGGATCAAGGTTAGCCGCCACCAAGCTATGCTCAATGGCGCAATCAAAATCCTGCGAAGCAAAACAGGCCTGGGCCGCCGATATTTTTTCTGCAATAGTTATTTGCACTTGTTGTTCCGCCTGGTGCTGGCTGTAAGCAAACCAACCGCTTCCGACGAGGGATACCAATGCAAAACCCAACGCAGCTGTCAGCAGCAATGGATTACGCCTGGGAAATAATTCGTCGGCAAATTCCGTTATGTTCGCATAACGCTCCGGCTTTACCAGCGCCAATCCACGGCTCAAAGCCTTCCATTCGCGCGCGGTTAATGAATCCAGTCGCTTGGGCTGGAGCTTCTGCTCAAGCGCCTGCAATGCTGAACGGTTATTGTAAGGATGGCGTCCGGCGAGCATTTCATAAACAACACAGGCCAAGGCATAAACATCATCAGTAAACCCGAGCGGCTCATCCTTTACCATTTCCACTGTGGCGTAAGCGGGGGTCAAGGCACCTAATTGGCCGGCATCAAATTTATGCTTTTGCGCTTCACGCGTAGCGGCGCGCGCAATACCGAAATCCAGTACTTTCGCAGTGCCATCGCGGTTGACAAAGATGTTACCGGGCTTGAAATCCGCATGAATTAGCTGCCGCTGGTGGGCATACGCCAGGGCCGAACATAAATCGCGGGTAATTTTCCATACTTGTTCTTTCGGCAACCCCTGGTTGCGATGGGCGCTGATTAATTGATCCAGGGGCTGGCCATCCAATAGCTCCATGGTCATATAAAGCGTATCCCCGTCGCGATCGAAGTCGTGGACCGTTACGATATTCGGATGTGCAAGAGTGTGGGATTTCGCCGTTTCTTGCTGCAGGGTAACAAAGGCGTCGGGGTGATCTTTAAAATCCTGGTTCAATACTTTAATCGCAATGTAGGGATTCGGGTCCTCCGCCTCAACCTTGCGCAGGTCTTTGGCTTTATAGACCGTCCCCATCCCTCCATGGCCAAGCACATCCTCAAGCAAAAAGCGTTTCTTTAATAGCAAGCCCTTGCCAGTCTGCGACTGCTTAACCAACTCGCGAGCCCTGGCAAAACCAGCCGATTGACTATGCGAAGCCGTGTATTGGGTCAGGGCAGGCTCGCCGGACGGTACCGCCGGAGCAATGCGAGTCTTATCATCCTCGGCCACCACGGATTCGCTGCGCAGCCGGGTATGGTCAGAATTGTCAGAATCGGTCATGGATATCCCCTGAGTGTTTGGGCCTGGCTCATCAAGCAGATCTTACCATGGCACCCTTTCCTTTTTCGTGCCACATCACACCTGTGTCAACACAATAATGACCTTGATTTGTCCTTGTCAAAGCGATAGGCACACAGACATCGCTACCTGGCCCCACCGCTTCGCCAGCGAGCTTTAGGCGCATAAACAGGAGTATCGGCGCCCCCACTAACCTCCCGGATTAAAGCGTTTCTTCGGTTGACAAACTGTTCTAACACGGCATAATGTCGCGTCCTTGAATCCAGACCCTTTTTAGTCAGTTTTTCCAGAATTTATTTATAGGAGCACTAAGGTGGCAAATACACCCCAAGCCAAAAAACGCGCGCGTCAAAATGAAAAAGCTCGCAAGCACAACGCAAGCATGCGCTCCATGGGGCGTACTTACCTCAAGAAAGTGTTGGCTGCTGTAGCTACTGGCGATAAAGCGGCTGCGCAAGCTGCTTATGTATCAGCGGTTGCCGTAATTGATCGTATCGCTGACAAAGGCCTGATCCACAAGAATAAGGCAGCTCGCCACAAGAGCCGTTTGAATGCCAAGCTCAAGGCAATGGCGGCCTAATCGCACAGTATCAAACATAAAAACCGGCTTAAGCCGGTTTTTTTTTGCCTCCAATTTACACCACTAGGCCATCCGGGCAACAAACGGATGATAAAACCAGCACTTAGAGTAATTTAAGCTCTATACACTGTCACAAAAACAGATTAAATTCGGCAGCACTTTTGGCTGGAAGGTTATTCCAGCGCTATAACAAGAGAGCCGGGTTTTGGATGGTCCGTTCCAATATGGCCGAAAACAGGGAAGCGGTTAGTGAAAGTATCCAAAACCTGAAAGCGCATACTAATAATGGAGATACCCTATGTTGCCGCGAGAGCACTATCTGAAACAAACGTTCCAGGATGCCGTTAACTTCCCCGATGGTTTTGAAAAAGGTGGGTTATCCGACGTACAAGCCAGGCTGATCCGCAAACAGGGAGTTCTGATTAACGCCCTGATGATGGACGAAGTCTCCGATCCCACGACAGAAGACCAACATATCCTGAAAGTGATAGCCAATCAAAGTGCGCCCAAAAGCCCGATCGAACAGGCATGGATTAAATACCTTGCCATAGTTAAAACCCGCCAGGTCTCCGCACCCGCTAAAACTAAAGCCAAACCCAAAGCCAAAGCGGCCGAACCCAAAGAAAAAGCCGTGGAATCCAAGCCGAAAGCAGCTGCGGTAAAACCCGCGAAAACAACCAAAAAAGCCGCCAAAACCGAGGCGAGTTGACAAGCTCGCCTGCTTCCTGAACAATCCGGCTACCGAAGGGGAGTAGTTCCCGCTGCGGATGTCGTCATCACGGGCCTTTGGCTCCGGCGCCGCAGGCAAATGCCAGACATTTGTGAACGAGACCTTTGTCGCAATGACAAAGGTTTCGTGTGCCCGGTCGTTGCGTAATATCTCACGCACACATCGGAGACAGAATATGCATTGCCCCAATCCCGGTTGTTATGAATCCCCCGAACGCCCTCACCTGCTTATTTCCGAGCGATCCGGTATCGAAATTGATTATTGCCCGAAGTGCCGTGGTGTATGGCTGGATCGTGGCGAGCTGGACAAATTAATCGAGCGTGCGCAAGAAGATGTGGCGCCCGCGCCGCAACGGGAACCCGAGCGCGCCCCTCACTCCCAGCAGCCCCCGGAACATTACAGGACCGAACTGCATTATAAGGAACAACGCCCTTACGATTCTGATCGCCGGCATTATGATGACGACTATAAACGCCATGGGTACGGTCACCATGGCAAACGTAAAAAATCGTTACTAAGCGAAATTTTTGATTTTTAAAGTTCGCCCCCTAAACGTTAAAAGGCGTGCATTGAGCACGCCTTTTAACGTTTACCATTTTGATTTTCAGGGAATCAAAACATCCAATTGATATTCGCGCCCCATTTCAATGTTGCGTACGCAATTATCAGCCAGCACTTCACCATCACAACGCAATTGCAGGGTGTCGGTTGCACCGCGCTTGATGCTCACCACAAAACGTGCGCCGCGGAATTCACGAATCGCCTTGGCTTCACGCCAATCCGACGGCAATTGCGGATTTACTCGCAAGCCTTCGGTATCACCCTGCAAACCAAAAATCCCTTCCACTAAACAGCGATACACCCAGGACACGGTACCCGTATTAAACAGTTGTGATGAACGGCCTGCTGTACGCGGATATTGATAGTAAGCGCCCCGATAATAATTGGGGATGTAAACCGGCAACTGGCCACGCTGCAAGTAATCGGCCTCATCCGGCCCGGGAATCATTTGTCGCAATAACTTATAAGCCCGGTCTTTTTCGGCAATGGTGAACAAACTGTAAATATAAAACACCGCTGCATGGTTATAGACGGAACCATTTTCTGCTGACCCTGGATGCTTCTGGGTTACACGACCGACATCATCGCGCATAGCAGTATAAGCGGGAGCCAGCATGGCAACCCCATAGGGGGTTTCCAATTGTGCTTCTACCGCCGCGATCATTTTTTTGCGTTGCTGTTCGTTAGCAGCGCCACCAAGAATGGCCCAACTCTGCGGGTTCAAAAAGATGCGGCCTTCTTTATCCTTGCTGATACCGAACACAACATCATCATCTGTAATACCGCGACCGAACCACTCACCATCCCACAAGTATTTATTGACCGCCGCATTGACCTCTTGCGCACCGTTAACAAATTCCTGTTGCACATCTTGGTGGGCGGTTTTAGCGCAAACATCGGCCCATAAATTCAATGCGTAAGCGGTTGCTACGGATAACCAACCGGATACACCCTTACCCTTATAGCCCACCATATTCATTGGATCGCACCAATCGCCCTGCGCAATAAAACTCAGGCCGCGATAATCACGCGCTTGCAACAACCAACGCATGGCATTACTGATGCGCTCGAATACGCTGAGGGTCTTACCATCATGCCCAGCCACCAACTCGTTCAAAATGGCGTAGTCATTGGTTTCATCCAGATAGGTTTTTAAACATACCGGCAACCAAACGCAGTGATCGGTATGAGGAATCTGGTTGATATATTTTAGCTCTGCACCTTCGACCAGCAAAATACCATCGGGCATAGCGCCCGATGCTTCCTGCTGGCTTAACGCATGCAAAAATGCCGCACGGGTGACTTCCGGTTTGATAAATGCCATGCCCATGTTGTCCTGCAAATAATTGCGCGTCTGCGGGTCCGTAGTCAGGCGGTTGACATCACCGTGATAAAACACCTGGCGCGGCAGCCAATTGTTTACAAAGTTATCCAGCTCAGGGTCCGGTGTTTCTATTTTTAAACAACCGCTACCGCTGGCAACATACGCGGCATATTCCGCGCGCGCCCTGGCAAAACCCTGTTCACTTAAATAGGTGTCGCGTATTTTCCGGATTTCAGTATCATCAAATGCAGGGCCAAAAATAAAACGATAAACCTGCTCGCCATTCGCCGCCAGTTCCAAACGATATTGCAAAATCGCCGCTGGTGTTTCATAGCGGGCATCACCGCCTGATAAGGTTTCTTGCTGCAAACCCGATGGATTGTGCAAACCACCCTCACCTTCAAAGGTTTCCTGTTTCGCTTCCCAGGCATGCGGTTTTTGTTCGTGCAGGAAAAAGGTTTTATCTTTAAAGAATTTATTTTTGAAGTGATCGGCCACCTTTTGGTACGGCGTTACGCAAGTAGCAATAATACCGCCCAGGTCGTTACGATATTCCGCGGACTGGTTCATCCAGGACATATAGCCCACCGGAAAGTAAGGGTAAATACTGATTCGACGCGCACGGCCGGAATGATTGGTAACTTTCACTTCCCATAGCTCAACCACGTCTGCAACCGGCAGGGATAATGTCAATTCGATTTCAATCCCTAATGATTGCAACCTCCAGCGTAAATCACTTTGCCCCACGGAAAATACATAATTTTCATAGGCCGCACGCACCGGCTCATAAGGCGCTGAAAAAATTTCGCCGGTTTCTTCATCCTTCACATAAAAAAAACGACCAGGATGATGCGCGTAATACGGTTGCTCCGGCTGCATGAATGTTTTTGCTTCCAGATTGGGCGCATAAGCATATTTGGCGGGTTCCGGTTGCATAAATTGCGCAACGGCATAACCGCGGCAAGTGGATTGGATCATCATCCGCTGGTTCCATAAAAAACCGGCGGCGCGTGGCATGGCGGTGGGACTATGTAATTCATAGCGTTGGCCAGCATCGCTGGGATTAAGTAGAGAAGTAGTCATGGAGAAACCCTAACAGAAATTACGACGAGCAGAATTCGGAAATTTGCGCCGCATAGCGGCGCGAAAAAATTATGAGTGGCGCGCGTTAAGTTCGACCTGGATATTTTCCAGTTGTTTATCAGTGAGATTGTAGAAAATCAACGACAACGCGGTGAGCAGCGCAAATAGGCCCGGCACAACCGTTTGCATATAGACGATGCTATCGAGCGATGCCCCCTCCTGCATTTGGCCGGCTTGATACCCCATCACCGCTAACACCGATAGCATTAACGCCGAACCGGCGGCACTGCCGATTTTTTGCGAAAAGGTCGTGGCCGCAAAAGTCATGGCAGTAGCACGGCGACCGTTCTTCCATTCGTTATAGTCGGCCACATCGGCGTACATGGACCAGGTAATCGGCGGTTTAAAGCCGAGTGCAACGCTGATTAAAATATTCAGCGCAAACATCCACAATATTTCAGCCGGCAATTCCGCACTGTCCTGTTTGGTACCATCAGCACGGGTACGTACCACGCTGATCACCTGGCCTTTTGCGTCCTCCAGGGTCAACCTGGGACCCGCTTCAGCCAAGGGCACACGCTCTTTGATAATCCAGAAAATTTTGTCGTGGCGCAGCCACTGGTAGGTGTCGCCTTCAGCGTGGTCACCTGCCAGCAATGTATTCGCATCCAGCAATACAGTGTCATTTCCAGCAATATCGACCACACCGTGTTTATCCGGCTTGGGAATAAATGCAAATATAATCGAGAGAGTCGCCACTACCACCATTAGCCCCATCATTAATTTGCGCTTGTCGATGTATTTGGTCACAGTGGAGGCCAGCATAGCGCCGACCATCAAGCCAGCCATTTGCAAGCCGATGTAATTGCCCAGCAAATCCGGGCGCTCTACAAAGTAGCGAAAGTAATAAGCCGCTGAACTGCCGCGCAAGGTCATGGTTATCATGAATACCAGCGCTAACACAAACAGTACCATCCAGGGACGACACGTGAATAAATCTTTTAAATCCGCCAGGGGATTTGTTTTTTCTTGCGTAATAGAGGGCTGGATGCGCTCGCGCGTGCTAAAAAAGGTCACCACAAACAAACACGAAGCAATCACGGCATACACAACCATTGTCAGCTGCCACCCTTTCGCAGAGTAGCGGTCGCCATCGCCAAAATATTCAGCTAATTCCGGAGTGGCTGCACCCACCAAAATGCTGCTGAAATACGCAAAAAAGAAACGCGTACTATTGAGTATGTTGCGCTCCTGGATATTACCGGTAAGCACGGCTGACAGTGAGTTATAGGGCATGTTCAGCACGGTATAGCAAAGCATTAAAAAACTGTAAGTGGCATAGGCCCAAATCAATTTGCCGGTTTCATCCAGGTCGGGCGTACTCATCGTCAAGATACCCGCCCCCATCATGGGCAACGCCCCCCAAATCAAATATGGGCGAAACTTTCCCCAGCGGGTCTTTGTGCGATCAGCAATGCCGCCCATAATCGGGTCGGTAATCGCATCTATAATCTTGGTAACGGTGACCATGGTCGCCGCAGCGGCGGCCCCGATGCCAAAAACATCCGTATAAAAAAAGACGAGGTAGGAGCCGATAATTGCCCAATAAAAGTTAAACCCTGCATCGCCAAGGCCATAACCGATTCGCTCGCGCCAACTGAGTCTGGCCAGACGATCATCTTTCGTTACTACGGGTTCTTGCGCGTTCACCATTACTCTCCGGTATTAAAAAGCGTTTTTCCCCTGTTGCAGCGGGAAATGCGGATTTATTTGCTTGGGGCCTGGGTCTTATCGTTTAAAAATCGCCTGCTATTTCAGGCGGCTGGTAGAAGCGCGTTTACGAATCTCATAACCCATGTCAACTTTTTTGGATTCAATGGGCTTTTCGTTAAGCACACGGATAATCATATCGGCGGCCTTAACCCCCATTTCGTAACGCCCCACCGACACACTGGTGAGCGAGGGATTAACATAAGCCGCCGCTTCAATATCGTTAAACCCGCAAATGGCGAGATCCTGGGGTACCTTGATATTCATGCGCTGGGCTTCAAACAGTGCACCCAACGCGAGGTCATCGTTTACACAAAAGACCGCATCAACCACACCATTGGTGGACGCCATCAGGCTTTTAAATAACTCGCCGCCCACGCCTATCGATGAAGGTTCCGGGGTGGTGACTATGAAATTCTTATCGAACTTACCCACTTGCTCCAGTGCCAACTTGTAACCCTGCATACGCTGTTGCACACGCGGGTCCATACGCGCACCGATGAAGCCAATGCGTTCATAACCCTGGCCCAGCAAATGCTTGACGACGTCATAACCCGCACGCCCGTGGGCAAAGCCTACATTCATATCAATAGGGTCAGCGAGCAACTCCATCATTTGCACAATGGGAATACGGGCTTTATGCAGGAAATTCTGGCAGGCCTTGGTTTGGTCGCCACCGGTGATAATCAGGCCTTCGGGCGACTGGCTGAGCAAGGTGCGAATCATCTTTTCTTCTTCAAGTGGCGAATAATGGGTATCCACCAACAGCACCTTATAACCGTTGGCCCCCATTACCTCATAAATTCCCCGTAATACTTCGGTAAATACAATATTACTCAGCGAGGGAATAGCCACACCGATTACCCGTGACTTGGAAGACGCCAGCGAACTTGCGTGCTGGTTGGGGATGTACCCTAAGGAATCAATCGCCTTTTGCACCTGGATGCGCAGTGATTCAGAGACTTTTTCAGGCTGGTTGATAACGCGGGATACTGTGATAGCACTAACACCAGAGGCATTAGCAACGTCAACCAAGGTGATTTTCTTATCTGAAAGTCTTTTTTTTGCTGTTTTCATAGGCAATATCTGCACTTGGCTATTATTTTTTGCTAACATACCACAAGCCCAATGGTTGCGCTATCATCTACGTTTGTTTGAACAATTTGATTGCGATTCCATTACATCATCCAACCAGGGGTTGGACCAGTCGTAGGATGTACACGAGATCACACCAGATGCAGCATTCATTTGCCCTAACCAACCCGGACGCAGACACTAACCTGATCATTGTGATGGGTGTATCCGGAAGCGGTAAATCCTCGGTGGCCAAGGCCCTGGCAGATCACTACGGTTATGAGTTCCTGGATGGTGACGATTTTCACAGCCAGGAATCACGTGACCTTATGGCTCAAGGCATTCCGCTGACTGATGCCCTGCGCTTGCCCTGGGTAATCCGCATGCGCGATTACTTTCGCGATGCAGCGACAAGGAGCCAGCATTCCACGCTGGCATTCTCCGGTTTAAAGCGGGCCCATCGCGATGAACTGCGCAAGGCCGGGCTTAAAACAATGTTCATTTTCCTCCATTCCGACAAAGACACTATCCAGATACGCGTTAACAAACGCGCTGGTCACTTTATGGCGCCCAGCCTGGTTGATAGCCAATTTGATAGCCTGGAAGACCCAGGCAGTGAAGCTGATGTATATCGAATTGATGTGCGCGGCTCGCTCGACCAGGTAGTCGCCCAGGCAATCGGTGTTATTGACCGCGAGCTTCATCGGCAACCTGATGCCCTTTTAGCCTGAGCTATCCTTTAAGGGCAGAAAAACCAACTTCGACTTGGCAGGCGCTTGTCCTGTCGCCAGAATATGAACTCCTGACAATGAGCTTGATCCAAGTAGCAACGATTAGCCCACGGAGATTCACCCCATGTCCTTTCGCAAGCCCATCATGTGTTTTGGCCTGATAGCAGTAATTACAAATTTATCTGCGTGCGCCGGAAAAACCCAATTCCGCAGCGCTTGCGATAAGGAAGTTGAAACCGCCTGGAGCGAACTTTCGATTGCCAAAGCAGAGGGATTCAGCGGTACCTTAAGCTATACCAAGGCATTAAGTTTGATTACCGCCGCGCGGGCCAAACAGGCCGTTGAGAATTTTGATGGTTGTTATAACAGCGCAAAGGATGCACGCTTTTACATCCTCGAATCCCGCAAAGGCCAATAACCGGGTTTTCATTAAAATGATGGTAATAAAAAAAACAGCGCCCATTGGCGCTGTTTTTTTGTTAGCTAATCGAGTTGTAAGGCTGTACGAATTTTTTTCCAATCAATATATTTAAAATTTTGCGGTGCTTCGGGCATTACTTTGTGACCGTCCTGGACCACCAGCAAACCTTCATTAAATGTGCCGCCGAGGTTAAAAGAGCTTACCTCCAACCCATCGGTCTCCGATACCCCGTCAATGCCATTTTCCGCATCCATATCGATTCGCACGCGGCCACGCACTTTGAATGGCGGTAACGCATCCATAACCACGAAAGAATTATTACCCTGGCTTGATACCACCACATAGGAATGTCGCTGTCCCTGATAGATACCAAGCCCTTCTATATCCGCCACCAGCAAATCCCCGGCAACCAGTACCAATTGCGGGGTGATACCTGCGTCGGGCTCGGCACCTAGTGTCCAGAGCGCCACATCTTCTTCCCCTAAAAATAAACGCTGGTTTTTATCATCTGCCACACAACCTTCCGGCTGGCTTTTTACGTAAAAGCGACGCACGACATTGCCATGCCACTGCACTTTCTTTTTTTCATCAATGCTGGCTGTCAATTCAATTTGCTGGAATTCACCACTTTTCCCGTTGGGAATTGCATAGGTTTTAGGAAGGGTTTTTGAGCCGGCAGCTTCTGCTGATTGGTAAAGGCAAAAGCCGTAGATTTCATCAAGGTCCGTTTTTACCTGGCCCGAGAAACTGAGTTTGCCGGATGGGTCTATCGTATAAATCGCCAGGCTGTTGTTATCGCGATTGGTTGCTACCGCAATATCGACACGTTTATTTCCCACGGGAATGCCGTAGCGCACATCGACATTATTTAATTTGCCGGTATTGAAGTGCTGGACCTGCTTGCCTTGTAAATCGTACACCAACAAACCTTGTTGTTTATTGGTGCCTATCACGCGGCTCTTGCCCGGATTTTTCTTGTTGACCCAAATTGCAGGATCGTCCGCCGCATCACCGAAACGTGCCATCGCCTCCGTTTGCGCATCGGCGGTTACCGATTTAATGATAAAAGGCGTTGCCGCTTTTTCCGGCTCAAAACGCCAGGCAATATCAAGGCGATGATGCTGGTGCGTTGATTCATCAAATAATAAGGCGGTGAGTTGCTGCTGTTGCCGGGAGTAACCAACCGCAAGGTTGCCAATGTTATCCACGGCTCCAGCCAAAACAGTTTTTTCTACATGGAACCCATTATTTTTTTTTCGATATAAAAGCAGGCTTTTATTTTTTGGTTCATACAACGCCAAACCGCCAGGAATAGCTGCCAATAGTTCGACTGCATCACTTAATTTTCCAAACGGTTTGATCAAATCAACAATTTTTCGGCCAGGTGCCGCTTCAGCAGAAGCATCAAAACTCCACACACCGACTGATTCCTCCGCAATAAATAGTAATTCTTCGCCATCATCGACTGCACAGGCTTTGCTGTTAGGTGGTATCGGCAACGAACGAATTTTTTTTAGCTTTGGTCGCCCCTGGGTATCCAGCACCAACCAATGCTCCGCGGTTCCGCGTTCATCCAGTAAATACAGCGATAAATTACCAACGGTATCGCGGCTCAGACAGAGGTTTTCAATTTTAAAGGATGGCACCGGCAGACGAATAAATTCGCTAATCGTTTTGGCGTGGCGATCAAGGGTAACAAGTGCGGGTTGTTGTTCGGGTAATAGAAGGGTGGCAACCACTGTTTGCTCGCTCCTGGTGCCGTTAACGACAACTGCGGTGTTATCCCGCCAGTCGAGCAATTCAGCCGCAACAGCAAGCCTCGCCAGGGATTTCCCATGAGCGTCCAGCCAACGGATACCATTGTGGTCGTCAACCGCAAGATAACCACCATCCGGTAATGGAGCCAAAGCAGCGGAATTAATATTAACAATATCAGATGTGAATGTTTTTTCGCTGGCCAGGCAGATAGGGAAAATTTGAATTATAAAAAAAGAAACACATAAAAAAAATTTCATGAATAATTATCCTGAGTCAATAAACGGCGCACGCGCAACGTACAAAAGCTCACTAATCTAAACACCATAAAATTAATGATGGATTAAAAATACATAAAACTTATACCCAGCTTGTAGGTAGCACCGTAGCGTTCATATTGGGCGTTATAGCGTGGATTGTTAACATAGGTGTAATAGATCTCATCGGTTAAATTCAGCGCTTCAAAATGCACTTTTACTGAATCAGTCAGGTAATAACGCAGGGAAAAATCCAATTGGACCTGGTCATCGACATACACATCGTAAGCCGGTTCCACGGGTTCCAATACCTCCAGTAAATAGCTGGACTTATAGTTGGCGGACAATCGCATACTGATTTTTTCCGACTCATAACCCAACATCAAATTGGCGGAAGTATCCGATTGACTCGGCATAGGAATATCGCGTCCAACAAACTCACCTTCGTCGTAACTACCGATTTCCGCCGTTGAATCCACAAACGTGGCATTACCCCCAACCAGCAACCCATTCCATGGCGCAGGCAAATTAGAGAATTGCCTGGAGGCCGCCAATTCAATACCGGTAATAGTTGCGGCATCACCATTCACAAAGGTGAATGCATGGTCGTAATCTTCGTAGCCTGTGGCACCCGCCAAATCCGTTTGGTAAATAAAATTATCAATACTTTTGTGGAATACAAAAGCCGAAATAACACTGGCGATACCCGGATAATGCTCGATACCTAAATCCAGGTTACTGGACGCCAGGGATTTGAGGTGCGGGTTGCCGAATTCCGCCTCAATATCACCATCGTCGTCTTCAATCAAACGACCGGGGGATAATTGTGCAAAACCGGGACGCACAACAGAATTGGTCCAGGCCGCGCGAACCTGGGTTTTATCGCCCAGGCTATAGCGGATATGCAACGCCGGTAAAAAATAATCGTCTGATTTGTCAAACTGCGTTTGGTGGATGTTACCAACAGCATCGTCCCAGCTGAAACCACGCGCGGTGAAATCGGTATTTTCATAGCGCACTCCGGTTAAAATCCGCCAGGACTCTATATCAACGCGTCCCATGATGTAGGCAGCCGAAGTATCTTCTGTTACCCGGTAATCGCCAATGCTGCTTTCGACTTGATCCTCTTGCGTGTGCGTAATAACCGTTTTAACCGGATTCGCACTAATGATTGGACCGAACCTGCCGAATGGATAGTCAACGTCACCTGCGGAAAATTTTGTTAGGGATGTGTCCCCATCGAATTCTTCAGCAGTCCAAATGTTGACGTTATTGTCTTTTTCACGATCGGTATGTTTAACACCGAATTTAATCTGTACCGGATTATTATCCCATTGCAAATCGCGGGTGAAATCCAGGTTAACCGCTGTGCTTTCATCACTGGTATCAGTGCTGCCAAGTTCCACTTCATCCAACGTGTAGCTGCTTGGCTGGTAATATTCAGCCGGAGCATTCACACTGATTTTTTTATGGCCGAGGAAAGATAATTCAAAGGCTTCGTCGGCAATGACATCGCCATCAATCTTGAATATGGCGCCGGCCACATTCTGCGGCTCATCTTCACTGGATTTACTGTGTGCCAAACGGTAATCCATCGTCCATTTGTCAAACCTTGTTTGCCCGCCGAGCGACGTGGAAAGGATTTTCTGGGTTTCAGTGCGGTCTTTTAACTCGCGCTGGACCTCCGCAATTCCAGCTTCGCCTTCACTAACGGGGTCTGCAAACTCGATTTGGTTACTCAAACGAATTTCCGCATCCGTATATTCACTATAGAGGTTGCGCCAATACACATCGGTATTATCATCCGGTTTGAAATCCAGATTGAATGTTAAACCTGAACGCTCGCGGGTAATTCGATAATCGCGTTGTTCCAGTTCTTCCAGATACGCACCTTCTTCAAAATCCCACGCCCCGCCGGTCTCAACATTGTCAGAACCGAATTCACGTTTAAATGAACTCACGCCAACAGCAAGCCCAAGATTCTTTTCACCGTTACCGACATTGACTTGATTACTTGCTGTTACGGCAATTTTCGGGCTGGTTTTGCCGGTGTTTTCATCATAACTGCCTTCAGCCGTTAATTGAAAAAAGGCCGCGTCGCGATCAAATGCGGACAAGCTTTGTACATCAATGCTGCCCCCTAGGGAGTTGGCATCCATATCCGGTGTCAGGCTCTTGGTAACAATTAAATTTTCCAGCAGGTCCGATGGAATTACATCGAGTGCAACTGCGCGGCGATCTGCATCCGGCCCTGGAACACCAACACCATTAATCGTTACCGCATTAAAATCCGGCCCCATTCCGCGCACGCGCACATAACGGCCTTCACCCTGGTCGCGCTCAATCGACAAGCCCGGCAGGCGCTGCAAGGCTTCGGACACATTAGTATCCGGAAATTGGCCAATCGCATCGGCGGATACCGCCGTAATAATATTTTCCGCCGCACGCTGCTTATTGAGCGCTTTATTCATGCCTGCCGCCTGGCCAATTACAATGACGTTTTCAACCAATCCCGAAACACCCACCAACTGAAAATTGGCGTTGGTGGTTTTATTGTCGGCGACGATCAGTTGGCGTTGCTGCGGATCAGCGCCTATGTAGCTTGCCTCCAGGGTGTAATTACCAGGCTTTACGTCCACAAATATAAATCGACCGTCGCGCTGGCTGGTTACTTCACGATTTAATTCGCGGATATGTATTTTTACACCTTGCAAGGCCACCCCATGCTCAGCTGCTTTTACGTATCCCTCGATACGGCCATCCGCACTTGCCGCAGACGCAACTCCCGCCAGGGCTATTGCCAATACATTTTTTAAACATATGTTTGATTGTCCGGATTGAATTTGAATGCTCACAATGCTTCCCCATCGTTGATCGATTATCCCTGCCGTGCAGGGTGTGTATTTATCGATGGGCAACGCTAGGCGCCATAGATGACACCTGGATGACGCAGGTAAGTATTTATTAAATATGCGGTGAGCTAATTTGCCTTCCGAAACAACCCGGGGCACAACGAGGCATTGCAGCCCAGCGAAATGAAAACGCAATTCATAAAAATGTCACTGACATATGCTATGGCTGCACACCCGTGATTTCATTTTACTTTTAGCGGTGTTGAACCATGCCTATGCTGAAACTTCACCAATGGAAATTACTCGCCCTGGCGTTGGCCGCACAACTCACATTGAGTGCGAGCCTGGCGTTGGGCGATATTAAACACTGGGATCGAATTAATTGGCTGGACGTAATCAGTGAAGGTACCGCCGCCCTGCTTGCGCTGGTGTGGCTGCTACTGATTTTGCACAGCCGCCCCAAGGGCCGAGTAACCCAATGGCTGGGGTTGGGATTAAGTTGTATTTTCCTGGCGGGATTCCAGGATTGCCTGGATGAATTTATTGCATTCCCCGCGACAGCGTTATGGGATCACTGGGTCGAGTCCGGCCTTATGCCGATTGGCCTGGGTTTATTAACCCTGGGCATTTACCACTGGCACCAGGAGCAGCTTGCCATTAACGAGCAATTACGCAAACGCGAGCGCCTCTTCCGCGAACATCGCGGGTTGGATTTTATTACCCAGTTAAACGGCGCCGCTTATTTGCGCCAACTATTGGAGCAGGAGTTAAGTCGCCACCACCACAACAGTTCCGCACTGTCATTGGTGTTGATGGATGTGGATTTTTTTGATGAAACCAATCGCCGCCACGGTCGTGCGGAAGGCGACCGGCTATTGCAGGCATTGGGCGAACTGATATTGCTCAATATCCGTCGCAATGATTTGCTTTGCCGTTATGCCGGTGATCGTTTTGCATTGGTGCTGCCGAATACCGGCCGCGCATTGGCGGAAAGCCTCACCGCCGAAATTGCGCGCGCCATTCACCATTTTGCGTTTAAAACCCAGGGACAAGGTGAGAGTATTTTTCATTCGGTAAGTACCGGGGTAGCGGTGGCGGGTGATTGCAGCCAGCCAATGGACACACCCGGCGATTTAATCGAGCGCGCAACACGCGCGCTGCTCCGCGCCAAGGAAAAACGCCAGCCTTTAACCAGCCAGGTGGCCTAGGTGCATTCCGCTTTACTTTCGCAACGCTATCTGCCGCAACCCTATTGCGAAATAGATGACGCGTTTATTGAAGCGCGCACTTGGCCAAGAACACTTATTGATTTGGCATTGGCGCGCAACTATCAAGAACATAAGCTGCTGCGCAATACCGGTATTTTTTACGAAGACATCATCCATAAAAATTTACTACTGGCGCCCTGTCAAATTTTTCGCCTGATCGAGAATCTGCTAAAACAACCCCAGGGCCATGAACTGGCATTTTTAGCGGGGCGAGAGTTATTCGCTCCCTATCAACAGCCATTAGTCCATGCGATGGACACGCAACATTTCCTCGATCTCCTGATTGCGCATAATGTGTTAATCCTGCCGCTGCTGAGCGCGCAGTTACATTACGAAACTGATCGCCTGGTTATTTATTGGCAGGATAATTTCGGTGCAAATGAACTGATGCCGTTTCTATTGGCATCGATAGCCACCGCAATTCACAGCTTCACGCGTTGGCGCACCGGCGCGTCGCTGCCCTGGACATTTTATTTTGCCCATAACCAGCCCGCGCACATAGAGCAATATCAAGTGCATTTATGTGGGCGATTTATTTTTAACGCGCACACTAACGCGTTAGCCATTGCGCGCGGTGAGTTGCACCGGCCATGGCAAGCCCGGCCATTCTCCGAATCCTTAACCGGACCCATTCCGTTGCCCAATACAACCACCCCACGCGGGTTTTTACACGAGTTTTACCACTATCTGAAAACCAATATCCACCATCAACCGAACCTCGAACACTGCGCGCAAGACTTTGGTATGAGTAGTGCCAGCCTGAAACGTAAATTGCAAAAGCACCGCAGCAGTTTCCAACAACAATTTGACCTGGTGCGTAAACACCTGGCCCTGCATTGGTTGAGTGAGGCGGGCATCACCCAGGAGCAAGTTGCACAGCAATTGCATTTTTATGATGCCGCCAATTTACGTCGCGCGTTCAAACGTTGGACCGGGCGTTTGCCCGGCAAGCTTTGACGACAAAACGCCGATGCGCACTTTCCATCACAACAGGTTCGCTCTATATTCCCGCCCCATCATCTCCTATCCGCAAGGTGTTAATAATTTTTAAAGAGGATTCGCTATGCAAACCGTATTGATCACCGGAGCCAATCGCGGTATCGGCCTCGCGCTCTGCAAAACCTACATTGCCAAGGGCTGGCAAGTGATGGCCGTATGCCGTAACGCGTCACCGGAACTGACCGAAACAGGCGCAAGGGTTATTGCCGGCGTGGATGTGACCGACCAACAGGCACTCAATAACCTTGCCGATACCCTTACTGGCAAGAAGCTCGATTTGCTGATTAACAATGCGGGGATTTTACAGCGCGAAACCCTGGGCAACCTGGATTACGCCAGCATCGAACTGCAATTCAAGGTCAATGCGGTCGCCCCGCTGCGGGTCACCGAAGCGTTATTGGGCAATTTGCAAAATGGCTCCAAGGTTGCCTTCATCACCAGCCGCATGGGTTCCATCGCGGATAACACCTCTGGCAGTTATTACGGCTACCGCATGTCCAAGGCTGCGCTCAATGCCGCCGCCATGTCGCTGACGCGCGAACTGCATCCCAAGGGAATAGCCGTCGCGATTTTGCATCCCGGTTACGTCCAAACCGCAATGGTCAGTTTTGGCGGCGATATTTCCGCAGAAGAATCCGCCCAGCGCCTCAGCCAGCGCATTGCTGAACTTAACCTGGATAACAGCGGGACGTTCTGGCACTCGAATGGCGAAATCCTGCCCTGGTAACTCCGCGTTATTGCCGGAGCCCTGGTTTGCCCGGCTCCGGCTGCTTTTGTCCCGCTCATTATTTCTTTTTCTTTCCCCGCACAGTTCACCTTCCGGCCCGCGCTTGGGCTACACTGACCGAACTTCCTGTTAGCTCATCCTGTCCACCATAAAACCTTATTACTAAGGATACGCCATGCAAAAACTCCGCTGGGGCGTGCTTAGCACTGCCAAAATCGGTCGCGAAAAAGTCATTCCCGCGTTCCAGTCCTCACAACATAATGAGGTGCTCGCCATTTGTTCCCGCAATGAGCAAAGCGCGCGTGAAGTTGCTGATAAATTGCGCATCGAACGCGCCTATGGCCATTACCACGAATTGCTCGCCGATCCGGATATTGATGCCGTTTACAATCCCCTGCCCAACCACTTACATGTGGAATGGTCGATTAAAGCCCTGGAAGCGGGCAAGCATGTGCTTTGTGAAAAGCCCCTGGGTATAAACACCGAAGACGCCAAACGTTTGGTGGATGCGGCCAGGGCTTTTCCGCAATTAAAAGTGATGGAGGCATTTATGTATCGCTTCCATCCGCAGTGGCAATTGGCAAAAAAATTGATCGATGAAGGCCGCATTGGAAAATTGCGCAACGTGCACTCCAATTTTTCTTACAACAATCGCGAGTCGAATAACATTCGCAACAAAATTGAAATGGGTGGCGGCGCCCTGCTGGACATCGGCTGCTATTCCATTTCCCTTTCGCGCTGGCTATTTGGCCAGGAACCGGACCAGGTAATGGGCCACATAACCCCCATGCCCGGCGAAGAGGTGGATTGCTTAACCTCCGGTATCCTGGAATTTAAGGAAGGCACAGCAACGTTTACCGCTGCCACCAAAATCGAACCGCAACAATTTATGGAAGCTTGCGGCGAAGAAGGTAGCCTTTATTTGGGCCGACCTTTTTATAATGACAGTGGCATTGCTATGCAAACCATCAGCATTCGCCGCAACCGGGTGGTGGAAGAAATAGAGGTACCGGATACCAATCACTACAGTTTGATGGGCGATGCATTTGCGCAAAGCGTTTTCAATAACACACCGGTGCCCACCCCCCTGGAGGATGCCATCGCCAATATGCGCGTCATTGATGCAATTTTTGAAAGCGCTGCCGAAGGCCAGTGGATAGAAGTGTAATCAGCATTTTGCAATTTTATTGTCGGAGATGGTTCGCGTGTCAGAGTTATTTATACGCTCATTACTGAAATTTTCGCTGGCGTTAGTGGCGGTGTTGTTTTACCCGGGTATCAGCGTTGCCGGGCAACAGGAAAAATCCACCGCGGAGCGAATTGCTCCACCGCTAAAAACCCTGATACGCGGATTCAAACCCGACAGCAAAAACGAAGCCCAGGTCCTGTTGCGCAAAACCCGGGTGGTAATTGACGAGCAATTGATGAGTTATGCCACCTCCTATGTAGCGGTTTATATCAACAGTGATGAAGCAGTGCGCGACTACAGCCAGATCAGTGTGAGCTTCAACAGTTTCTATGAAGATATAGCACTGGAATTTGCCCATGTGCGCACACCGGATGGCAAACTCGACAGCATTAAGGCCGACGCTACCCAAATCCAAAGCCCGACCGATGAAAATTTTTATCATGACCGCAAGGAGTTATTATTTTCACTGCCCAATGTGCGCAAAGGTTCGGTTATCGAGTTTCAGTATCGCTATACAGATACCAAAAAAATGGTGCCCAACCAATGGTTTGACAGTTTCAGTTTCCATTGGTGGGAAGACCGCGCAGCCGGACAAGGTACCCGCGCCGATGCAATTACAACCAGTGAATTGATAATTAACGCGCCCGCGGGCATTAAACTTTTTAACAGCGATACCAGCCGCTATCCTATTACGCAAAAACGCAGCGAAAAAAATAATCGCCAAACTGTCACCTGGACGGGAAAAAACCTCGCCAACATTGAGTTGCAAAGCGATATGCCGCGCGAGCACGATTACGCACCCTACCTGCGTGTTGCCACCACGGACCAATGGAATGATATAGCGCTCTGGGCCGACAGCCTGATAGAACCGCATTTATCAAGCGATGCCGCATTGGCACAAATAGTTACTGATATTAAAAAAACCGCGCTGACCCCGGAAGCCAAAGTTAAAGCGGTTTACCAGACCATTCAGGATCGCATTCGCTATGTTTTTGCCCATGTGGGACGCGGCGGCTATGAGCCGCACGACACTACCGATATTTTGAAAAACGGTTACGGGGATTGCAAAGACCAAACCGTATTGGCAGTAAAGCTGTTGCGCGACTTAGGTATAAAAGCAGATCCGGCATTAATCGTGACGCGCGGGCGCGGTGTTCCGGATATGACTATTCCCGGCATCAGTTTTGATCATATGATTGTGCACATCCCGGCGCAAAACGGTTTGCGGGAAACCTGGATGGACACCACAGGCGAAGCCAGTTTGTATCCAGGTTTTTCTGTGGGTATCGAAGGGCAGCCCGCATTGGTGGTCAATGAACAGAGCAAGCAAATCAGCGTTTTACCAAGGCTCGACGCCGATAAACATTTTGCACATCTGGAACTGGTGTTCGATAAATTTGAAGGGCGCAATGCCCAGGCCGGTTTTAAACTTACCTTTGGCGGACTTTACGAACAGCGTTTGCGCAGCATGTGGCAATATTCGCACGAGCGAGATAAATATTTCCGCGAAATGTTCGGGCAAATTTACAATTCGGCGGAAGTGATCGAACTCACCGCCAGCAACGCCGATAATTATTGGCAGCCGTTCACCATCCATGGTCGCTTCGCATTCACCAATGTGTGGGCGGGCGGCACAGAACCGATCAATTTCGCATTCAGCATCACCCAACTCACCAATTTATTTGCCGATTTACGAAACCTCCACAAACCGGAAGATCGCAAGCAGCCATACGTCAATGACCCGGGTTACAAGTTGCAATCCCGTGTGGTATTTAACAGCCCCAGCGCAAAACACCAACCACTCATTAAAACGCGTGGCGTTAATATGGATAATCCCTATTACCAATTGACTCAAAAGGGCAAACAGGAACCGCAGCGTTATACCATCGAACAAAACCTGGTTATAAAAGCCAATCGTGTTGAATTAGCGAAGTACACTGACTTTTACCAGAAAACTGAAGATTTACTCGACTCAACCGCTTGGACCCTCGCCTTTGAATATGATGCAACGGCAGCGGATATGATTGCATTGCAAGGCAAGGGTAAAGACGATGTAACCAGCCTTATCGCATTAAGCAAATTACAAATCAAACATGGGAATTATCAGCAGGCATTGGAAACGGCGCAATCTGCCGTGCAAGCTGCACCTAAAAACGCAGATGCTCATTACCAATTGGGACTGGCATTGGGATATACGCATCAATTCAGGGAATCCGATGCCGCCTTCAAAAAAGCGGAAGCGTTGGGCTATGAACTCTAAGGCGGGTCAAATGAAATTTTTCATCGCCCCGAGTAAATATCCACTGCTGACCAACGCACTTCGCATGGGCTGTATATTGCTGTTTAGTTGCGTCCTGGGCTCAGGTTGCAGCCAACAATCACTTAAAAAAAATACCGTCATGGACATTGAAACTGCGTCTCCCCTTGTTGCCGACCTGGAGCAACAGTTGGCGCAGGACCCAAATAATCCGGAGCTGCATTATAAGCTGGGCTTTGCCTATGCGGCACAGGCGGAAAAAAGCAAATCACCAACGGATCGTAAATTAGCGATCCGCGCATTTCGTAAAGTATTGCGATTGGCGCCCGGCAACGAAAACGCACTGGCCGCGCTTTACAACATCTATTACGATGACGTGGTCAAGGGCAATAATCATTCGCTGGAAAAAGCCAGAGCGGTATTTAATCAATTGTCCCCGCACATGCGTGAACAATTGAACGCACCTTCATTGGCCTATTTTCTACAACGCTATATTGCGCAAAGAGATTCCACTGGCAAAAATTCCAACGAACTTTTTGATGCGCTCCTGGCCGCCATGCGCGAACAACCCGGCAGTGATAAGGCTTATATCCAGTTAGCAAAAATGTATCGCTCCCAAGGGCTTTATCCGCTGGCAATTGCCACACTGAAACTCGGCGAAGCCAATCAGGTTCAAACACCGGCTTTTTTCCAAACCCTGGCGGAAACTTACGAAGAACGCGCGGAAACCAGTGGTTGCACTTACGAAAAAAGTGATGCGCTTTACCGTGCAACGAATTATTACCAAAAGGCAATTCCCCTGGCAGCGGAAAAGGCGGAACTGCATTATCAACTGGCGCAAACTTTTATTGATAATAATCACGCCCAATTGGCAATCAATGAAATGGAAACCGTATTGGAACTGGCTCCCACCGCAGAAAATTTTGCCTGGGCGGCGCAAACATGGTCCACACTCGGCAATAATAAACATGCATTCCGCCTGCTGGATAAAGCCAAACAACAAGGGCTTGCAGACAGTGATACCGCTTATCACGAAATCTATATGAACGCTGGCGACTGGATGAAAGCGGCGCTAAGTTTTACTAGCTATTTACAAGCACGACAGGAAATCAGCGTCTATGACGCCATCAAAGCGGATATAATCCGTGATCAAACCGAATGGGATTTCAGCAAGTTAACGCGTGCAAAGAAACTCGCAGTACGCAATGAATGGGAAGGCGCGGTTTACGCTTACTGGACGGAAAAAATTAATCGCCAGCAACTGGAACACGCGGCGAGCAACCGTTGCGAACGCACCGAATATCATTTTTATTCCGGCTATCGCGATTATCGCGCCGGCAACACCGCCACTGCCAGGCAACACTTCCATGCCGCATTACAACAAAACACCTATCGCTTCATTGAGCGGCCCCTGGCAAGTTATTTTTTGGGAAGAGATTAATCCACTACTCTTGCAGGTGAATCATGCAAATATCAACCGCTAAACCACGAATTGTTGTTGTCGGGGGCGGGGCCGGCGGGCTTGAACTCGCCACCAAACTCGGCGAAAAACTCGGCCGTAAAGGCAAGGCAGAAATTACCCTGATTGACCGCAACACCACGCATTTATGGAAACCGTTACTGCACGAAATCGCGGTGGGCACTATGGATGAAGACGTGGACGCCGTGAGTTATCGCGGCCATGCCAATGCCCATCATTTCTTTTTTCGTGTAGGCACCATGATTGATATTGATCGCGATAATCGCGAGGTAATACTGGCCGCGATGCAGGATGAAGAGGGTGTTGAATTTTTACCATCCACACGCATTCCCTACGACTATTTGGTTATCGCGCTCGGTTCAATCTCCAACGACTTTAATACACCGGGGGTGAAGGAAAACTGTCTTTTCCTGGACAGCCCGGCACAGGCGCATAAATTCCATAATAAGTTACTGAATAAATTTTTACGCATCCAGCGCGTTACCGGCGCGAATGACCATGTGCGTATCGCCATTGTCGGCGGCGGTGCAACCGGGGTAGAACTTTCAGCGGAATTGCATCACGCCGTACATGAAATTCACAATTATGGTTTTGATGCGGTATCCAATGATCATTTACACGTAACGCTTATTGAAGCTGGCCCCCGCATTTTACCGGCATTGCCCGAACGAATTTCCGGTGCTGCGCACGGTGAACTGGTAAAAATTGGGGTTAATGTAAAACTCAATACCCTGATTACTTCCGCTGACAAAGAAGGGCTGCACACTAAGGACGGGCAATTAATCGAAGCCGATTTAATGGTCTGGGCCGCCGGAATTAAAATTCCCGAATTTATGGCCAATATCGCTGGCCTGGAAACCAACCGCATCAACCAATTACACGTTAATGAATTTTTACAAACCACACACGACCCTTATATTTTTGCAATAGGTGATTGCGCGCAATTTACCAACCCCGATGGTTCACGTGTGCCCCCGCGCGCGCAATCCGCGCATCAAATGGCGAGCACCTGTTTTAAAAACCTGATGGCACTGCTCAATAACAAACCCATGCACGCCTACAAATATACCGATCACGGCTCGCTCATTTCCCTGGCGAGTTATTCAACCGTGGGGAATCTGATGGGCAACTTGAGTAAAGGAAGTATGTTCATTGAAGGCCGCCTGGCGCGCATGGTGTACATTTCTTTGTATCGTATGCACCAGATCGCCATTCACGGATTAATTCGTACCGGATTAATTATGCTGGGCGGACGCTTGAACCGCTGGTTAAGGCCGCGCCTGAAGTTGCATTGATTTTATAATCCGACCCGCATCACATTCACCTGCCGCCCCGCCAAGCGGGTGCGGCGTACAATTTCCCAGCCACGCCGTTGATAGTAATCGGTGTAATCCGTTGCTGATAACCACAGTTCAGTCAAACCGAAGTCATGCGCGTAATTTTTTGCGGCTCCAATCAAGGCAGTACCGATACCCTGCCGTCGGTACTGCTCCGATACAAATAAATTGCTCAGCCACACCGGCGTTTCGGTTGCCACTTTTGGCATACGCTCACTACTGCGATAGGTGTAATTAACCAGGCTCACGCAGCCAAGCAATTGGCTGCCATACAAGGCTATAAGTGTTTTGGGGATAACATTTTCCTGAACATGCAACACCAACCGTTGCTGGCGCAATATAAGCGACGATTTCAATCCCTGGCGTTCGCATTCCGAATGGTGCCAATGCGCAACTTGCGCAAAAAATTCCGGCTTTTGTTCCAAAACAAAAATATCAGGAAAAGCAGCAGGGGAAGAACAGGATAGATTCACGATAACCCGACACAACAAAATGAAGTAACTTGACTGCAATTTTTAAAAGAAATAAATCGCGTTAAGTGAGTGACAATTGCGGAGACAAAAAACTCCCGGCGAGCGGGAGTTTTTGCGACTTAATAGCAAAAAATGATCAGGCTTTTTTTGCTTCACCAAACCATTTCACATCTTCGCCATGCGCCTGCTTATCGGCGTGATATGAGGAGCGAACCAGGGGGCCGCAGGCCGCGTGTTTAAAGCCCATTTGTTCGGCTAGTTGGGTGTATTCAGCAAATTCATCGGGATGTACATAGCGCGCGACAGGCAAGTGATCTTTTGAAGGTTGCAAATACTGGCCAATCGTGAGCATGTCAATATCGTGCTCCCGCATGTGTTGCATCACCTCGATAATTTCTGCTTTGGTTTCACCCAAACCCACCATCAACCCGGACTTGGTTAACACATCCGGGCGGCGCGCTTTGTATTGTTTGAGCAATTGCAGCGACCATTCATAATTAGCGCCGGGGCGCGCCTGGCGATACAACCGGGATACGGTTTCCATATTGTGATTGAACACATCGGGTGCTTCTTTTTCCAGAATATCCAATGCGATTTCCATACGGCCACGGAAATCCGGCACCAGGACTTCTACTTGCAGGTTGGGGCTGAGCGCGCGCGCCTCGCGAATGCAATCGGCAAAATGCTGGGCACCGCCATCGCGCAAATCGTCGCGGTCCACAGAAGTGATCACCACGTATTTCAACCGCATTTCGGCGATAGCTTCGGCCAGTTGGCGCGGTTCGTTGGCATCGAGCGGATTGGGTTTGCCGTGGCCAACATCACAGAACGGGCACCGGCGGGTACAGATATCACCCATGATCATAAAGGTTGCCGTACCGCCGCTGAAACATTCACCAAGGTTAGGGCAGTTGGCTTCTTCACACACGGAGGAAAGTTTATTTTTGCGCAGGATGGATTTGATGCGCTCCACTTCCGGTGATGCCGGAATTCGCACCCGGATCCAGTCGGGCTTGCGTTGCAGATCATCGCGATCCGTCGCAATCACTTTGACCGGAATGCGTTCGACCTTGTCGGCATCGCGCAGCTTCTCGCCCTGCTTGTAGCGCTCGGTGCGTTTTACCGGCTGGAGTTCGGGAACGAAAGTAGATACGGGTGGAAGATCTGACATAAATAGCTCTTGGCCTCTCAGGCTTTGCGATTGAACTTGGCACTATCTCGCAGAGGGAATCGGGTGAAGGGTTTGGGAATGCGGGACATGGAGCTCACCGACAAGCCCAGGGACGGATTACGGCGGATCTCACAAGCCTTCCGATGCCCGGCAACCACTCAAACAATTAACTGGCGCGCATTGTACAGGTTTCGTAAGCCAATTTCCGCGCGAATTCCGTAACAAGTTGGTTTTGTACCTGTTCCATACCGGGGCATTCGGGTATCAAGTCACGAAGCTGTGTCATTGTTAACCCCCGGTAACCGCAGGGGTTAATGCGCAGGAAGGGCGATAAATCCATATCCACATTCAACGCCAATCCATGGAAGCTGCAACCGCGACGAACCCGCAACCCCAGGGAAGCGATCTTGCTGCCATCCACATAAACCCCGGGGGCATCAGGCTTGGCGGCGGCATCAATACCGTAATGCCCCAGGGTGGACACAATGGTTTGCTCTATCGCCGTCACCAGCTCACGCACACCCAGTTTCAGGCGACGTAAATCCAGCAGCGGATAAGCAACCAACTGACCGGGGCCGTGGTAGGTAATTTGGCCACCGCGATCCGTCTGCACGACCGGAATATCGCCGGGAAACAACAAATGTTCCGCCTTGCCCGCCTGCCCTTGCGTAAACACCGGCGGGTGCTCAACCAGCCAGAATTGGTCAGTGGTATCAAGCGTGCGCTGGTTAGTGAAATCACTCATCGCCCGCCAGCAAGCGGCGTAATCCTGCCGTCCGAGGTTAATAACCTCCAGCACCAGGCCTTTCACGTTATCCACCGCCAAGGTCAGATCACCATCTTGATTATGCGATTAAGGCGCAAGTCGTTGTGGATCGCCGTTAACTGCTCAATGCCGGTCGCCGTGATCCATACCGTTACCGAGTGAAAGCTGCCCTTGCTGCTTTCTTTAACCGTGATACGCGCCTGATCAAAGCCGGGGGCATGGCGCTCCATTATCTCCACCACATAACTATGCAGCTCGGGTCCGGCATCGCCAAGGACTTTGATGGGGTAGTTTTCGCAGGGGAATTCGATTTTCGGGGGTTCTTGCTGGGACATATCTATAAACCTGTAGGCGAGGCGCGAATTATAGCGTGTAGATGGGGACTAAATCCCTGGCCACAAGCTAAACATCACCGTTTCGGCTATTCAGAAATTACCATATCCGCTATTCTCGTCCCGATTTGTATTTGCCAGATAATAACTTCAACGACACCCACCCAGGGCGAAAGTCCCGCTCCGGGTAAGGAAAAGGTTTGTTACTCGATACCCGTCAATCATTGGAAACACCGGAAGGTGCCCTGCTTCCGCTGACACCGGCGGGATTCGGCGTGCGCGTGCTGGCGCAATTGCTGGATGTGATGATACGCCTGGGCATCACCCTCGTCGTGACCATTGTGTTTTCCCTGTTGGGACGAATGGGGATGGGGATAGCCTTGATACTTATCTTCCTGCTGGAATGGTTTTACCCTGTCTTTTTTGAAGTCGCGCGCAACGGCCGTACGCCGGGGAAAAAATGGATGGGCATTCGCGTGGTGAATGACGATGGGACGCCAATCACCTTCGGCCCCTCTTTACTGCGCAATCTCTTGCGCGCTGTGGATTTCCTGCCCCTGGCTTATCTCACCGGTATTATCGCCAGCCTTTGCAATCGCCAGTTCAAACGCCTGGGGGATTTGGCGGCAGGCAGCATGGTGATTTACGACGCACCACCCCTGCGTGAACCCAGCTTTGAAGTCCGCGGACAGATGCCGGTGCCGGCCGATTTCTCCACCGATGAGCAACGCGCCCTGCTCGCCTTTGCCGAGCGCAGCAAATTTCTATCGGCCGAGCGCCAACGCGAACTTGCCGATATCCTCCAGCCTGTTATCAACGCCAAAGATCCGGTGATTGCCATCAAGCAAATGGCCAATACCATGGTCGGCAAGCAGTAAACCGGAACACTTCATGAAACAGGGACAATTCGAACAACTTTACCAACCGCTCTGGCAATTGCTGGAGGCGCAAATTATCGAACTGGAAAAAACCGATGGCTATTTGAAGGGCAATGAATTGGCGAGTTTCGCCAGTCGCTATCGTCGCCTCTGCCATTTCCATGCGCTCGCCAAGGATCGCCATTACTCAAGCCACCTGGTGGATAAACTCGGCGATCTGGTCGTGCGTGGCCATCAACAACTGTATCGCCGCAAGCAACCGTTTTTCCAGCAATTGATCAGTTTTATTGTGGCGGGCTTTCCGCGCCTGGTGCGCGCGCAACAAGCCTATGTGTGGTGGGCGACAGCGCTGCTGTATGTGCCAGGTTTATTGATCTATCTCGCCATTTTGTGGCAACCGGATTTGGTTTACACCATCACCTCGCCCGAACAAGTCAGCAATTTTGAGGAGATGTACGACCCGCAAAATCGCACTATCGGGGCCGCGCGCGAATCCGACACCAATGTGCAGATGTTTGGTTTTTATATCAAAAATAATATTGGTGTCAGTTTCCAGACTTTTGCCTCTGGAATCTTATTTGGGGTGGGGACGATATTTTTCCTCGTCTACAACGGCTTGGTGATGGGCGCCGTGGCAGGCCATTTAACCAATGCCCAATTCACCGAAACTTTTTTCACGTTTGTAGTTGGCCACGGCAGTTTTGAATTGACAGCGATTTGCATCTCCGGCGCTGCCGGTTTGCAACTCGGTTACGCATTGCTGGCACCGGGGAATTATTCACGGATTGAAGCACTGAAGCGCGCCAGCAAGGTAGCAATCCAACTGGTTTACGGTGTCATTATCATGCTGGTAATCGCCGCCTTTATTGAAGCCTTTTGGTCATCCAACAATATCCTTATGCCGTGGCAAAAATACTTGGTAGGCGGATTTTTATGGATGCTGGTGATCGGCTACCTGGTGTTTAGCGGTCGCTGGCTGCGCAGCGAGCGAGGCCAATGATGATTAAAGTCGCGTTGAAAATTCTCGTAAAAGCCAAGATCGAAGTAAATTAAACAACAATTCGGGAATATTTAACGGAAAAGGAATCTACAATGTACAACCAGGCGAAAGATAATCATTATTTTTACTTTATGGTTGGTTATACTGGGGTTCATGTAACGAGATTTCCAGTTAACCAATAGGACAATATTTTTTAAAGCTACTTATTAATTAAAAAGTCGAGAACATATGAAAATAAAATTGCTAGCTTGCGTACTTACCATTATCTATTCGAGCCACTCATATAGTGATACTCTTTGGTGTACAGGTAAGATAACCAATACTTATGTAGCTGCGAATTCGGGGCTATACATAAAGCCAGAATGGGGGGATTGGAAATACTTATGCAACTTAAACGGATCTTACAATGAAATTGAAACAACAACCTGCAACGCATGGTTAAGCATGGTGCAAGTTTCTATAGCAGCCGATAAGGATTTAATTATTAAATTGGAGAACGCTACAGGCACTTGCGAAACACAAGGCAACAATGGTTTCTTTCCCAAGCCTGCTTACGTGCAGCTAAAAAAGCAATAATTTTGATGAGATCAGAAAAAGTATTGATATCAATAAATTCTCAAATTTTCGGAAAATTCCAAAATGGTTCGAATATATTGACCATATCTGGTTTTTTGAGCTGAAGGGATTCAGCGGAATTTGAAAAGCAATTTTAATATGGGCAATACGTCAAACATTATTTGAACCCTTAAATTACTCTAATACCACCTCTCGACCCTAATCTTCCATACAGGGCCGAGAAATTCCTAAATATGCTTATAATGTAATTCATTACTAATCACAAAGGCTTTCGCTTAAGGTAAACATTGTGCCACATTTAATAACAACACCTTCAGCAGCAGCGGCCATGCAATACTCAACATTCACTGATCATATTGGCAATACAATCGTAGATTTTTTCTATTACGCATTAATACAAAAAAATGAAACAATAAAATATTTAAAAAAATTAGAAATTATTCTCTTTCGCCATAAACTTGACAAGCAAACATTGCGGTTTTCAGCTGAAAATAACATGCGTAAAAAGTTAAAGTTCATTTTACGAAATAACTTGATATTTATTACTTTAATCGCTGTCGCCCGATACAAAATTATTAGCCGCCATGAGAAACAGAAAATTTTTAATTTTTATATTCGTCTTTTTCTGCCGCGGCAAAAATATTTGGTAGGCGGATTTTTATGGATGCTGGTGATCGGCTACCTGGTGTTTAGCGGTCGCTGGCTGCGCGGCGAGCGAGGCCAATGATGAACCTGGATCAAGTCACCTTGGAGATTCGTCCGCGCAGCGCGTGGGAGGCAGTGGACCTGGGGTTGCTGATGGCGCGCCGCTGGTGGTTGCCATTAATGAAAGCCTGGTTAATTACCAGTTTTCCGGTATTGCTTATCGCACTACTTATCCCTGCGGAAAAATGGTGGGCCAGTGCGTTGGTTATCTGGTGGCTAAAACCGCTTTATGAACGCCCTTTACTGCATATGTTGAGTCGCGCCGTGTTTAACGATTTGCCTTCAACACGCGACACCATGAAACAATTTCCTTCACTCGCCTTAAAACAACTTTTCGTAAGCTTGACCTGGCGTCGCCTCAGCCCTACGCGCTCCATGGATTTACCGGTACTGCAACTGGAAGGATTAGCCGGCGCACGTCGCCAGGAGCGGCTGGGCATATTGCATCGCGAAGATTCGGCGCCCGCAAGCTTGCTTAGCGTACTGGGCTCGCTGCTGGAATTTTTCCTGTGGATAGGCTTGATGATTCTGGTTTGGGCATTTATCCCACGCGAATTAAATATCGAGTGGGCTGGATTATTTTTTAGCAGCGAATCCGCAGAATTAACCAGGCTGCAAGTGTTCCTCTGGTATTGCGCGCTGGCATTAAGCGCTCCTTTTTATGTCGCCTGTGGTTTTGCGCTTTATTTGAATCGCCGTATCAAACTGGAGGCCTGGGATATTGATATTGCCTTTCGTCGCATCGCCAGCAAGCGTAACAACAGCGGCACACTGGCGTCCCTGTTGGGCACATTGGCGCTGGGACTTTGCGTACTCCTGCTGGATGCCCCGCCCTTGGCCCATGCCGATGAAGAACTGCCCGGAATGGAAGCGCAAAACACCGGATATACCGGTGGAGTCGTTATTGACCAGCCACTCGGGGAATACCGCGAATTAAATCGCGACAGCGCACAAGAAGCCATCAAACACGTTATGCAGCAACGTGAATTCAGCCGCAAGGAAACCCGTCGCCAAATTAAATGGGAAAAAGACGAAGCCGAACCCGATTGGGAGTTCTGGAAAAAAACTTTAGATTTCCTGGGCGACTTCAAAGGCTTTGTTGCTGCGGCAAGCTTGCTCGAAGTCATGTTATGGCTGGCGGTTTTTGCACTGGTTGTATTGGCTATCTATCGCTACCGCCATTGGCTGGCGGCGCAATTTGTGAGCGTTAAAGCCCAACCCCAGCCGCGCGAAAAACCAGTAACTATGTTTGGCATGGATGTGACCCGCGAATCCCTGCCCGGGAACATCAGCCAAAGCGCATTGGATTTATTAACGGCGGGGAATGCGCGCGCGGCGCTGGCGCTGCTTTATCGCGCAAGTTTATTCCAGTTAATCCAATACGGGGTAGATATTCACGATGGCAATACCGAAGGTGAATGTGCGAACCTCATGCGCGATCATCTGGCAATACTTACCCATTCAAATAAAAATACATTTTCTCCCGCGCAGGTAGATTATTTTTCGCAGTTAACGCATGTATGGCAACAATTGGCTTACGGCCATATGAATCCTGAACGGGAGGCCGTCACCCATCTCTGTAACCGCTGGAATACTTGCTGGCCCGCTACTCCGATACCCGGGAGCATTAAATGACCATCAAGCTATCATCAAAAACCAAAAAGAAATTTTTAATTGGTTTGTTAATGGCACTGGTTGCCCTATGCGGTTATTGGCTTTACAGTCAATTGGAATGGGAAGAAAAGGAGATCGATTTGGGCTATTCCAAAGAAGCCCAACGAAACCATTTCCTCGCTGCTGAAATTTTCCTGCGCAAACACGGCGTACCGGCCATAACAATAAAAAACCTGAGTCCGCTGGACAAACAACGGTGGCGCAATATCGAATTGGGGGACGAAGACACACTGGTACTGATCAATGCCAATAAGACACTGACCCAAGCGCGCTACGATAGGCTCTATGAATGGGTTGAAAACGGCGGAACCCTGATTACCTCCACGCAAAACCCTTTTGTAGGCTCCCACACCGATGAAGAAGACTTGTTGTTGGGCGATTTTGGTATTATTCCCGCAAAAGACTACAGCACTGGCGAATCATCAGGCCTGTTCGAAAATTTCACGGATGAATTTAATAAAGATGCAGACGAGGATGAATTACCGGCAGGCGATAAGGAAAAGAAACCGGAAATAAATCACAGCGATATTAACGATAAAAAAATTTCCAGGAAAAATGATCCGCAAAAGGCAAGTAAAAAAGATGATCCCGAGCGGCCTGAAAATTATTATCGTTGCAGCCTGGACGAAGAACCTACAACAATTGATTTTGCAAATGAGCAAACGCCATTACGTTTTGACTTCACGCGACAAGATCCGTTTATTTACCATAGCGATGAAAGCATTGATAACGTACCGGAAGATGACCAGGAAGCGCATTTACTTTATTTTGACGTTGGCGCGGGTTCAATAACTGTCACCAGCGACAATTACATATGGTCGAATCGACGGATTGATTGCCATGATCACGCCTATGCGCTTTGGAACCTGGTAAACCCCAACGGCCGTGTCTGGTTTTTGATAAACCAGGATGCACCTTCACTCGCCGCAATCATTTGGAGTTCTGCAAAATATGCGGTGCTCGCCAGTGCACTCGCATTAATATTGTGGTTATGGTCAAAGGCGTCGCGATTTGGCCCGCTATTTAATGTTGAACAACAAGGGCGCCGTAACCTGGCGGAACATATACACGCAAGCGCTATGCTGCTCTGGCGCAAGCAACAGCATCCGCAACTATTAACATTATTGCGCGGGGAAATACTGGAACGATTGCAACAACAGCATCCACAGTTAACAAGTGATAACACCAGGATTGCGCGCATCCAATTGATACAACAACTCACCGGCCTGAAAGAAACCGATATCCAGCAAGCGCTCTATACCGATGATGTCTATCAGCCACAAGCGTTTGCCAATGCCATCGCCAATTTGCAGATAATCAGGAAACAACTATGAGTGACCCAGTAATTCCCAATGACGGAACCGAACACAAAAGCGAGGAAAGCAGCCAATCGCGACTGCAACAGGCAAGCGTCCTCGCCAATAACCTGCTGAATGAAATCAAAAAGGTATTGATTGGCCAGGACGCGATTATTGAGCAGGTATTAATTACATTAATTGCACGCGGACATGTATTGATTGAAGGTGTACCCGGTTTGGGAAAAACCCTGCTGGTGCGCAGTTTGGCAAAATGTTTCGGCGGGCAATTTTCGCGCGTGCAATTTACGCCGGACTTAATGCCCAGCGATGTTACGGGCCACGCCATGTTTAATATGGCCAAACAGGAATTTGAAATCCGCCGCGGCCCGGTGTTTACCCATTTATTGCTTGCCGATGAAATTAACCGCGCCCCGGCAAAAACCCAGGCGGCACTGCTGGAAGTCATGCAGGAAGGGCAAATTACGATTGAAGGCGAGTCGTTCAAAACCGGCGAGCCTTTTATGGTACTGGCAACCCAAAACCCGATTGAACAGGAAGGCACCTATCCGCTGCCGGAAGCCGAGCTTGATCGCTTTATGTTGAAGGTAATAATTGATTACCCAACTGAAAACGACGAACAAATAATGTTGCGCCAGGTAACTTCACAGGCACAGGGCGGCTTTGGATTGGAACATGTCCGCCCGCTGTTAAAACCGGCCCATGTCCTCAGCCTGCAAAAAATTGCGGAACAAATTACGGTGGATGACCAAATCCTGCAATATGTTGTGAAGCTGGTACGCGCCACGCGCAGTTGGTCCGGTATTTCGCGCGGTGCCGGTCCACGCGCGTGTATTGCGCTGCTGTCCGCGGCCCGCGCTTACGCGTTGTTAAATAACAACAGTTTCGTTACACCAGATGACGTAAAAAAAATGTTTATCCCCGCATTACGTCACCGCATTTTGTTATCACCTGAACTGGCGATAGAAGGCGTGGCTGCCGAGCGAATCCTGAATACTATTTTGTTACAGGTCGAAGCGCCCAGGCATTAATCACCCAGGGCATTCATTACCCAAAGGCGCCAGCATGAAAAGAAGATGGATACCCAATGCAAAACTAATCACCACCTTTGCTTTATTGGCAATGCTGGTCTTTGCCAACAGTTTCAGCGCGCACTATTTTGCAATCCAACTGCCAACGCGAGTACCCGATGGATTATTTTTCGGGATGCTGGTGATTGCATTACTGGACTTCATACTGTCCCGCCGTTTTCCCGCAGTGGAAATTACACGCGAGTTGCCCGGCAACCTTGCCGTGGATAAATGGACACCGGTAACGCTGCGCATTCGCCATCGATTCAACCAAGCTACAGGCATCCGCGTATTTGATGGTGTGCCCGCCCGCAGTAACTACCAACACCTGCCGCTCACCATTGAATTGCAACCGGACAAAACCAGCCACAGCGAATATTTGTTGCGTCCGCTGGAACGCGGGCAACTGCAATTGACCCCCGCCCATATTGAATTGAGTAGCCCGTTTGGACTGTGGAATATTCGCTACCAAACAGGTCCAACCAATGAAGTAAAGGTTTATCCGGATTTTGTGGCTATCGCCAACTACGCAATTCTTGCTACCGAAAACCACACCAGCCAAATGGGCATCAGGAAAAAACAACGGCGCGGCGAAGGGATGGAATTCCACCAATTACGCGAATATCGCCAGGGCGACAGCTTGCGCCAATTGGATTGGAAAGCAACCTCGCGCCGCCAAAAATTAATCGCGCGCGATTACCAGGACGAGCGCGACCAGCACATTGTGTTGATGATCGACAGTGGGCGCCGTATGCGTGCAAAGGACGATGAACTCAGCCATTTTGATCACGCGCTCAATGCCATGTTACTGGTGAGTTATATCGCCCTACGCCAGGGCGACAGTGTAAGCCTGATGAGTTTCGGCAACGAAACCAGCAACAAACACCGCTGGATCCCGCCACAAAAAGGTACCGAACGCGTCAGCGTATTGCTCAATGGTATTTACGATTTACAAGCCAGCCAATCCACCGCGGATTACATCACTGCCGCCGAAAAGTTATCGGTATTACAACCCAAGCGTTCGCTTATTATTTTAGTGACCAACTCCCGCGATGAAGACAATAGCGAACTGCTACTCGCCACCAATCTACTAAAGAAACGCCATTTGGTAATGATTGCGAATATTCGCGAACAAATCCTGGACGACCTCAACGACCAACCTGTCAACACGTTTGACGACGCCCTAAATTACGCTGGTGTACGTCGCTTTTTACACGAGCGCAGCGAATCCCACAAAAAACTCACTGCCGCCGGGGTTTATGCAGTGGATTGCACAGCGAATCAATTAGCTGTACGAGTGGCGAATGCGTATTTGGAAATTAAAAGCGCGGGGGTTTTGTAATCAATTAGCAAGAAAACTATCCTGGGTTGCAGACCGAATGACAAAAATTAGCGATGCGAGGAAAGCATTATGATTGAATATAAATTTCCAGAAGAGAAAGAGTTTATCCTTCATTATGCCAAAAAGCTCAACCAACCATTAATAGAAAAAATAGTTAATGATGGTTATGTTTCTTCATCACAAGAAGCCAGTGCATTAGCTAAGTTTTTCTGGGAAATGGTAGATGCAATTGTAGAAGATAAGCGATCATCCATTGCTGTAGCAGGCCAAACTGATCTGGAGGCATGGAATGAATATTTGTTTGAAAGTATTCGTGCCTATTTGCGAAACAATGGCTACGCAAAAGAATGGGATGACAATGTTTAATGCGAGCAAAGAGCCGTACTGTATTGCACATAGGCTAATTTAAAGGGATGTTCTTTAACTCCTGTTAGACCACATAATCCAACATCCAATGTTGGATTATGTTTCCAGAAAATTACCGCAAAAACCCCGCAACCCCGCCCGAACTGTTCCCATATCGGGTCCAATTTAGCCCGAGGGCTTTGGCAATATCCAAATACAGGTTTGACATACCTGTTCCATTGGCATCAATCGCGTTACCGGTGCGAATGGCATTGCCGGCGCCGCCCGCCACATAAATGCCGGGGTTCTCCTGCTGGTGATTACCACCACCGACTTCGGACATAACTAAAATCAAGGTGTTATCCAATAAGGTTCCGCCGTAGGCGAGGTCGGGGCGAGCGGCGAGTTCGCCCATCAGGTAAGCGACCATGATGTTGTACCAGCGGGTTTGTGCATCAAATAACGCTGATTCGTTGTGTGAACTTACGTGGCTGCGGGTCTCGTTGTAATGTAATTTTTCCCCGGAACCGTATTCGCCCATGTAGGCCCGAATGTCAGGCGAAATAATTCGCAGGGATTCATCCTGCGCACCCATAAATTGAAAGCTGGCGGTGCGGGTAATATCCGCCTGGAATGCCATGGCAATATTGCGCATTTGCGCTTTCGCAATCGCATCGGCGTCCTCATCGATTCCCGTCATGCCGATACTGGGGCGGGAAAAGCCCGAGCCGCCAATATCGAGCGTGCCGGATAACGTGTTTTGATAATAATCGAGCGCTTCTTCGTGGCTTAATAATTTTCCCTGCTGTTTTATATTGAGTGTATTCGCTTGCAACAGATCGAGATTTTCATGCAGGGCTTCCAAAACCTTCCGGCGGCGCGCTGCATCCGGATCGGTATTGCCGCTGTTGCCAACCACATCCGCAAGCAGGGCGTCGTACACTTGTTGCGGATTATCTGAAACCAGGATTTTATTGCGATTCTTATCAGTGAACGGCAAATACTCCGTGCCTTTGGCTTTACTCGACCATAGGCCGACGTGCATATTTTTTGTAAGGCGCCCGCCCAATGCCTCGCCAATAGCGACATCAAAGGTTGTTGCGTATTCCTGGCCACCGGAAAAAACCGCGCGACAGGCTTCCGGGTGTCCCGAGTTACCACCGTGGCCGATATAACTTAAATTTTTTATCGCCAGGATTTTATTAAGGTGTGCATTTAAATGTTGCAACGGGCTGGTGGCAAAACTATTGCTGCCCAGGGCCCCTACCGGGTAGGAATGCCATTTGTCGCGCACGCATCCATTGGGGTAATACACCATCACAAAGCGCTTGGCTCCCGCCATTTGTGCAAATACATTCCCGGACAATACAAATTGGCTGGCGAAGGCTGCGGTTAAACCCGATTTGGCGATAGCGCGCAGGAAATCGCGACGTTGCATTTTATTTTTTAATACATTCATCCCAATGCCCTCCGCGCTTATTTACGTAACAGGTAATTTTTGGTTTGGGTAAATTGCACCATCAACTCCAGCAAGCTGGCATTGGGTGTTTCCTTGAACGAATCGGCGTAAACCTGCAAGGTACACGTGTCATTTACATCTTCAAGCTGGCCGCGCGCATAGCGAAACCATTGGCGTGCATAGCAAGCCCTGGCGTTGGAACTGCCTGCAACCAATCCGGCCAATTCATCCATTCCCTGATAAGGCTCAACAGGTTCGGATTCCGATAAATACGTTTCCGCCGAATTCAAGCTGCCGATATAACCGAGGGAGTTAATTATTTTGATTAAACCGCTATCGGTCGTTTCACTGCTGACGTAACGCCCGAGCGCATTGTAATTTTCCAAACCGAAACCAATGCCGTCGATATATTGGTGGCAGGCTTCGCAGCCTTCTTTTAAATGTGCGTGTTCAAAACGTTCGCGCACTGTCAGGTTCGGATCTTCCTGCGGTTTTAATTCCGCACCGACCGGTGGCGGCGGGAAGTCCTGGCAAAGTAAATTGCGGCGAACAAATAAACCGCGTTTTACCGGATGCGTTTTTTCCGAAGCGGATTGAATCGCCAGTACACTGGCGTGGCCGAGCACACCGCGGCGCTCCGCATTGGCGCCGCTGTATTGCACACGCTGGAAGCCGCTGCCGCCGGGCCAGGTTAAACCATAATGCGCAGCCAATTGTTGGGTCATGTAACTGTAATCGGCCGTAAGCAATTCGTTGTAGCTGCCACCGCTGAATACGATGCGTTTTACAAACTCCATTGTCTCGGCTTTCATGTCTGCTTTCAGGCTCGCATTTAGCGCGGTGGATTTAATGTCTTTATCCAGGTCCAGCCAACCGCTAATAAAACGCTCGAATGCAATTTTCGCCCTGGGGTCTTGCAACATTTGCCTAACCATCGCAGCAATTTGCGCCGGCGTACTTAATTGCCCCGCATCGGCTGCGGCCATCAAGGTTGCATCCGGCGTGGTGGCCCAGTAGGTATATGACAGGAGTGTCGCGACTTCGTAATCCGTCAGCTCGTAATAATCGCCTTTTAATTCACCGACTTCCGAACGATACAACATGGAGGGTGATGACAGGATTGCCGTGAGCAATCCCAAATCACCCTGCGCGGAATGCAGCGCAACCAACCTGGTTATTTCATTGGTATTAAGCGGGCGGCGATAGGCGCGCTTACCAAAATTCTGCACAAAGCAAGTTGCGTCAGAACATTCCGGTGTGAGGCTGAAAATATTAGTAACCATGCTCGCCGCTGCTTCCGCCGCAAGTACATAGCCTTTGGCGTAATCGTTAGTGAAGATGGCATTGGCGTTGGTTTTAAATCCATTCACTGGCAGGTCCGCCGGAATACGACCGGTGGTGACATCGATAGCGTTTGCCAGTCCGAGCAAATCGCGCACGGAGTTGTTGTATTCAAGCGCAGATAGCAAGCGGAAACTGCGATCTTGCGGAATCACATCCGCGAGATTATCGGCATTGCAGACCCCGGCCGGGGCGATGAATGCTTCGGCAAGAATCATCGCGGCAATACCGGTCGCACAGGTACCGGTACAACTGCCGGCATTACCCTTGGGCATATTCGCGGCGATGTAATCCGCGAGGCTGGCCTGGGTGTAGCGGGTTTGCAAACCGTGCAGCGACGGAACGCCATTGCCATCACTGCCGTGGCAACCGATACAACCCTGGCTTTGGTAATGGCTGCGCCCCAGTTGATGTTGGTCGGTAATACTATCGAACACTGCGAGCAGCGTGAGTGATGCCGCATTGCCCACCACCATTTTGGTATCGGCACTGGTGGCATCCAGCAGATAGGCCGCGCCTGTACCTTCCCAACGCACAAATTCCATACCGGGCCCGGCGGCATTGGCTTTGATATCCACCAATGTACCCGGTAAAAATAATTTACCGCTCAGGTTCGCGCTGCCCGCAATACTGGCGGTACCCTTGCCCACCTGGATTTGTGTACCTGCCTCAACAACAGCTAACGCGGGTTCAACGGTTAACCAGGCAGCGTCGTACCAACTCGGATTTGCTTGGCCCACCATTAAATCCGCTGTCTGGTTGGCCATATTGTTGCTGAAAATAATATGGGTGTTACCGGATGTGTTGGCCCAGGCAAGTGGAATAAATACGCGTAACCAACCCACCCCGTATTGGGGTGCGGTGTCTGTTACAGCAGGCCCCGGCCAGGCTCCGGTCCGCACCGTCAAGGCGCCATTCTGGTTAGTCCAGATATGCGTATTCACCGTTGCCCAGGTCGCCGGTTTTTTCACATAGACATACTGTCCCGCACCCAATCCGGTGAGGGAGTAAGTTGTCGCCAATGTGCCGTAAGTGGCGGTGATAGTGGCGGTTCCCGCCGCAGGGCCCGCCGTGACCAATCCCGAGGCCGATACACTCGCGACCGATGTATTGCTGCTTGCCCATGTCACTTGTGAAGTCATTCCCCGCACGCCATCACCAACCGTGGCCACAGCGGCGAGCTGCCGGGTCTCACCGGTTTTAATGCGCAAGTTCGCCGTGCCGGCAATGGCCAATGCAGTAACAGGATTTGATGCCGGCCTGACTTCCAGCGTAACGCTAGCGCTATACCCATCACTACTTGCGGTGATAGTCACCGTGCCGATGGACAAGGCGGTAAGGTTAATCGCCGTACCGGTTTTGCCCTGGGTAGAAATCACTGCAGGATTACTTGATGTCCAGGTCACCAAACCCGATGCGGGTAAGCGGGTACCGTTGCTATAAAGCGCATCGAGGTTCAGGCCGACCACTTCGCCTACTTCCGGCGAGGATTGGGTTGCAGTTACCCCAACACCGGTTTGGACAACATCAATACCCAACGCATTAATCCAGTTGCGGAATAAAATTTCCGCGTCCGCATTCGTGGCTACCGATCCATAAGGCATACGCATACCCGCACCGGTTTGGTATTTGTAGACATTGCTATTGGCGGGAATGCCAGGCACCACACGATTATGTTCATTAACGATATTCATCGCTTCCAATACCGTGTCGTAACGCATATCCATACCGCCCGAGGTACCCGCATGGCAGTGAGCGCAATTGGTATGCAGATAGGATTTGGCGCGCTGCGCCAGGTTTGCGGTAGTGTCGGTCGGCGGCGTAAAACGGTCATAACTGCTGCCATTGCCGATACCTGCCGTGAACAAACCAATCCCGTTAAATATTTCCAATTGGTTGGCCGTTATGCCCTGGTAATTAAAATTCCCATTCAATTGGCGCGTGTGCATTGCCAGGGGTGTTAACCTGCCGGCGGCATCCTTATGGCATCCACCACAAGTGCTGCCCGTTTCAACTTTACGTACTACATTAACCAAACCGCCATCGGGCTCGATGGAAGATTCCACTACCAAATCCGCATCCGTACCTGTTGTATTCCAACGGTAATTGGCCGCTTGCCAACCGGTTTCCTGGCGGAACAAGACCGATGTTGTAAAAGGTTTATCCGCATTGGCAGTGGTAGCCACCGCAAGGTGTTTTACGATGGCCGAGCCAACCGGTAAATCCCACATCGTTGCTGGATCGAACCCTATTTTGCCGGCGTTGGGTACAGCGGCAAAATGCCGCACCTTGCCGCCATCAAACCAGCCACCGGTATTTATGCCGTACTCAATCACGCCGTGCGCCGGGATTAAACCGGGTAAATCTGCAAATAAACCGGTTGCGGATAATGTCGGTGGAATCTGCGCCGATGCGGCATCGTCATCCACCACTTTGAAAATACTTGACGGCCCGCCCAGCTCGCGCCCGTGCGTGGAAATCAATAAATTCTTTTTGAAATCCGTGCCGATAGATGAAATGTAATAGGGAAAGGCTTCGCTAATTAATTTTTTCGCCTGCCCATCGTTTGCCACCGACCAGAGGCGCTTGCTGACGTAATCACCAAAAATAAAACTGCCGTTAAGGTTGGGCAAATCCGAACCGCGATAAACAAATCCGCCAATAATCGAAACACCGGAGGTGCGGCCATAACCTTCGCGCGGCGGCACAAAATCGGTGAGGCAGTTTTTGGTTTCATTCCCCCCCAGCACACCGCGATTACGAGTACCTTCACACACCGGCCAACCATAGTTCTGACCTTTGGTAATAATATTAACCTCTTCGTAGGCGAGGTCTGTGTCCTGTCCGATTTCGGTTTCCCAAAGGGTATAAGGTGCATCCGTATCAAATGCCCAACGCCAGGGATTGCGATGCCCCATGGACCAGATTTCCGGCAAATAACCGGCGCGACCGACAAAAGGGTTATCCGCGGGTACGCGATAATATTTCCCGTCCACCGCCTGCGCCAGGGGCTCAATGCGAATAAATTTTCCGCGCAACGTTGTCGGATCTTGCGCGCTGTTATTGATGCGGCGATTGTAAGGATCACCTGGCAATGGATTTTGTGTGAACGCGCTGTGGCCGTAACCCCCTTCGCCTATACCCAGGTACAAATAATGTTCGGTGGGATGGAATTGCATCATTCCGCCCTTGTGGTCCTCACCGATTTGCGGCACCCGTAAAATTTCAACCCTGGAACCGGCCGACATGGGATTCGTCGGGTTATCCACCGTCCAGCGCTCCAGGATTGCATCGCCGGTTTTACCGCCGACTATGCCATCGGTGCGCGGATAAAATTCGTCGGTTTCACCATAAATGTAATACACATAAATAAAACCATTGCTGGCGTAATGCGGGTCAAACGCCATGCTCAACATACCGCTTTCATTTTTATTCAGCACCGTGGATTTAATATCGAGCAATTTGCGCACTTCGCTCGCGACAACCGTTTCTTTATTCGGGAATAGGTATATCGCGCCTTCCTTATCGACAACATAAACCAGATCGTTGATGCCATCGTTAGTGACCATCACCGGCGAAAAGAAAAATTCGTTTAAATTGGGGTAGGCATTTACAAAGCGATATTTACCACTGCTCACAGTACCGGTAATCGGAAAACCCAAGGGTGCGGCCAACTGCGGGCGCTCGGGTAATGCTTGCGCCGCGGGGACAACACTAATCACCATCGTATCGGTTGCAGTGCTGTTATCAGCTGCGGTGAGGGTAAGGGTAACGGTGATGTTGCCCGTCGCGGTCAGCAAGGGCGTTACCACTTGTTTACCGACCAACGCACCGGTCCATGCCGGGCTGGTCCAGCTCGCACGGACATAATTACCTACCGATGCCGCCGCGGACAACGCCTGGCGGGTATTGATATTCGCTTTGCGATCCACGCCCGCATTCGCCACCAATTCTGTGGGTACACCGCAGGCACTCGCGGTTTTCCAACTGGCAGCGCCAACGTCATAACAATTATTCGGTGCGACAAAATTCAAATCGATAGTTTTGGGATTACCGTTTGAATTGAAAACAATTCCGGCGGAATTCACCGCACCATTAAATTCGTGGCTGAAAAATGCAGGTGCGCTGGCATTTTTTACCATTACCGCACCGGGCCAGGTAGATGCAGCCATCGCCGGGTTAACATTGAAGTAATGGATGTTAACCGAGGCCCAGTTAGCAGAATTTTTAAAATAAATTTTTGTTTTTGTAGCCATTGCCGAGCTACTTGAGGCACTTATCAACGATGAAGGGGTACTCGATGAGCCTGGCGTAGAGCCGTTGGATGTGCTCGATTTACTTGATGGAACAATGGAAGAGGATAGCGTTGAGGAAGATGAACTGCCCTCCACCAAAAACCCGCATTGGGACAAGGATTTCCACACATTATTTTCGTAACAACCATTACCGGTAAATTTCAGGTTAGCAGTCTGGCTCGCACCATTATTGCTAAAAATAACATCCAGTGAGGCGGGCATCTGCATCCCCGCAGGAATTAATGCCGTGAAATCATAACAATAAAAAGTGCCACGCCTGGTCATACTCTTACCGGGCCAGGCGGGCAAAGGGGTCACTGCCCCCGCAGGCAGTGGATTCCAGAAATAAATATACGGTGCAGCGAAATTGGCGGGGTTATTGAAACAAATAGTATTAGCGGAAACGGAGGCTGGAAGCTTGGTAACTGCAATGGTTTTAGTCGTATCGTTAAAAGTGATTTTGTAATCACCCTCGCCGCCGCCAATTAAATAATCCTGCGCCGGGTAGGCTTCATTCCAGTTGTCGCCATAGCGGCTTATTTTAAAACGCGGGTTAGTCCCGGAAAAACCCTGTTGTGTCTCCCACAAACCCGTGGTGGTATTTTTTACCATTCCGGTAGCAGCCCAATTATTCGAGGTTCCGCGAAAATAGGCTGCCATCCATGACTGGGCGAACCCCACCTGCGAATAGCTAACCAAAAAACAGAGGGTAACCAGGAAAAATGAAACACCAAAATTGCTGGCAGGAATAGCTGCAAGTTTTCGCATAATGGTTTCCTATTCACAACCAGGCACAGCGAAGGGCATATCACTTACCTGGAAATTTATTGTTATGTAGTTGATATTATTCAGGACAAAATAATCCCGCAGATTTTTTCCATCTGAGTAAACGAGGCCCAATGCCAATCGGACATTGGAGAAAATCGTTGTTATAGAAAATTTCGTGAACTTCTCACAGGCAACCGGGATAAAACGAAATAACCTACGCCAGGAGGGCAATCCTTTACAGGTAAGAGTATTTAAAAGGGCGTTATATAAACGCTATTGAATATCGCTTTGTGAACAGCTTTTTATTGTTATTGCTTGCTGCGGGCCATTTTGGTTTTTTATCACGGCTGCCCGCCTACATTTATTGATTACAATAATGTTGTTAACCAGAATATTTTTTCCGCCGCCCGCTGGCAACATGAATACGTATGCAGTCGGTGGGAACATGGCGTAAGCCCGAACTAAACATGCGTAAATGGCTGATCGGCAATAAATTGCGCTTTTAAAAAACAAAAAGCAGCCGAGGCTGCTTTTTGTTTTGCTGAAATAATTATTTTATTGCGGAGTTTCTGAATCAGTATTTTCAGGTGTTTCTTCACCTTCGATTGCCTGATCCTCAATCACTTCATCCTGGGAGGCATCATAGGGAACGTCTTCCTCGATAATATCCTCGTTCTCGATAATTTCCTCGCCTTCCATCACTTCTTCGCCGGTAATCGAGTCGCCACCCACACCGTCTTCAGGGTAATCAGGATAGGTGTCGGGGGAGTTGTAGCTTGGGTCCAGGCTTTGCGCGCGCTCCACGTAGCCCTGATAAGCGGGCAACGCAATCGCTGCAAAGATACCGATAACAACCATCAGCACCGGAAATGAAAACGCCAGTATCCAATGCCATGTTTTATTGGGCGGGGTTTGCAAACCGTAATTGTTGCGGCCTTCCGTTCCTTTGAAAAACAACAACAGCACCATCAAATATATATTGGCGAGCGGGATAATTGCCAGCAAGGACATCCAGCCGGTTTTATTCAAATCATGCAAGCGTTGGATTATCAAAATAAAGCTGTATACCAGCATGGCGATATATGCAATCACCCCCAGGCCTATCGCCAGGGTTTCGGATACAAATGCAGCGAGGAGCCCGATAACAATAAACACGCCGATCATTGCAAAGGTGAACAACATGGAATGCGCCCAATAACGCAAACGGTTTATACGCGATGAGGGGGAGAAGAACTTGACTTCGCCGTAAGCCAGATCATCAGTTGTTAATTGGCCTTCGGGAGTTTGATAAGGATTGGTAGACACGGAAAGCTCCTTGATTGTTATAAGTGAATAGTTGATTGGAAAACCTGAGTTGCCTTATCACGGAACCATCAACAATTACAACCAGGAGCATTTGCGTTTATACCAGCAATGCCTGCCTTGGCCGGAATTGCTGAGATCAAGGTTTACAGCCTATAACTGTAAATCGCGGACGCATTCAGAATTTCCGGGTGACTGCTTGCCCTTGCACATCCTACGCAATCAGTCACCGGCAGGTTGATTCTAGCGATCAACTGAATAAATTGCGAAAAAATAATTTCAGGTTGTCGAGCAGGCGGGCAAAGAATCCGGCTTCTTCCACGGGTTGCAACGCAACAATCGGTGTATTCACAATTAACTGGCCATCCAGTTCCACGGTTAAATTCCCCAATTCCTGGCCGGTCGCAATTGGAGCCTTGATAATTTCATTCACATGCATTTTGGCTTGCAGTGCCTGCTCGCGGCCTTTGGGCAGGGTCAGCACAATATTGTTGGGAATACCCAAGGCAACTTCCTGGGTTTTACCAGCCCAAACGCGCGCAGTGCTGACCTGCTGGCCCGCTTGATATAGCTGTGTGGTCTGGAAGTAACGGAAGCCGTAGGCCAATAATTTTTGCGTTTCCGCCGCGCGCGCGCTTTCGCTGGCAGTTCCCATAACCACAGCAATAAAACGCGTGTTTTCCCGCTTGGATGAGGCGACCAAACAATACCCGGCCTCTTCCGTATGCCCGGTTTTTAAACCATCGACAGTTTCATCGCGGAACAACAATAAATTGCGATTGGGCTGGCGAATATTGTTATAGAAAAAATGTTTTTCCGCATACAGCGGGTAGTGGCGCGGGTGATCATTAATAATCGCGCGAGCCAGGATCGCCAGGTCCTTAGCCGTGGTCAAATGCCCTTCCGCGGGCCAACCGGTGGAGTTTTCAAAATGGGTGTTGGCCATACCCAATTGCGCCGCTTTTTGATTCATTACATCAACGAAGGCATCTTCATTACCTGCAACATATTCGGCGAGGGCCACGGTAGCGTCATTGCCGGACTGGATAATCACACCGCGCAACAAATCAATTACGGAAACCTGTGTCCCCTCTTTCACATACATGCGTGAGCCGCCCATTTTCCAGGCTTTTACACTGATATTCACCATGGCGTCTTCGGTGATCTTGCCTTTTTCAATCTCATCCACCACCAGGTAGCTCGACATCATTTTGGTGAGGCTGGCGGGAGGTAAACGCTGGTCAGCGTTATATTCGGCCACAATGTTGCCGGTGGTGGCATCCACCAGGATATAACCGGTGGCGGCCAATTGCGGCGCAGCGGGAATAACTTGCGGTTTTTGCTCAACAACCTGCCCTGGTGTGGGTGCCGGTAATGTGGATGTGGGTAACTGCGCATTGGGTAATTGGTTTGCAGCCGGTTGGGAGGTTGCCGGTTGCTGCGCAAGCGCCAGGGTGGATGAAAAAACCAATCCGAAAATAAAAGATTTTTTAATCATTCGATTAACACTCTTCAAAAAATGAACGTTGCAACAATGGCCGATTGCGGTGAATTCACGCTGAATATTGTGCGCAAGCCGGGCCGTTGAATTATTGGTAGACCACGTGGGCCTCAAAAATTTTCAGGCGCGCCAGTTGATCGCGCGCCAGTTGTAGACTTTTTGCATCTTTAAACGGGCCAAGGCGTACACGATGGATTTCTTTAGGCGTCGCCCCGAAATTGATTATCACTGGATAGGTTAATTTGGTTCCCAGGGTGGCCGCAAAATCCCGGGCTGATTGCTGATTGCCAAATGCGCCGATTTGCAAGTAGGTATTTGGTGGCAAAGCGGATTCAACCGGTGCGGCCAATTGCATATCTGGCCGACGGGGAATAGGTGGCGCATCGCCGGGCAAGGCAATCTCCACTTCAACGCGTCCGGTACCGGCCTTATGAATACCGATGCGTTGGGCTGCTGCATAACTTAGATCAATAATACGCCCCTGATGGAATGGACCACGGTCATTTATACGCACCACGACACTTTTACCGTTATCCAGGTTGGTGACGCGCACATAGGAGGGTATCGGCAAGGTTTTGTGCGCGCCGGTCATGGCGTACATATCGTAAAGCTCGCCGTTGGAGGTGTGGTAACCGTTAAATTTGTTGCCGTACCAGGAGGCGTAACCGCGCTCCTTGTATGCGGACTCATCCTTGATCAAATGATAGGTTTTGCCCAACACTGTGTAGGGGTTTTTATTGCCGGCGCGAGTACGCACTTCGTAACGCGGTACCGCATCGGGAATATGGGAAAGGTCTATATCTTCACCGGGACCAAAATCCTTATCGTGCTTGTAGCGCCCATCGTTGGGATTGTAGGGCGCGTTGGGATTGTAGGGCGCGTTGGTTTTGGATGCGGGTTTCGATCCCGAACAGGCAGCAAACAGCAAGCAAAGCATCACCAGTACCGCAAACAACATCCGGTGATATTCGCCTGGGTATTGCTGTTTTAAAAACCCGTGCATTGCCAACTGACTCCCACGCAAACTTTCAGTTTTTTGAATGGTTTTTCTTCATTGCCAGCTTGATGTCCTGGCTTAAATCATAAACAGCCATGGCGTACATGGGGCTGCGGTTGTAACGGGTGATGGTGTAAAAATTTTGCAATCCCATCCAATATTCCAGGCCGTTAACCCCCTCAAATTCGATACTCAGTACCGGCGTTCGCGCCGAAATCCTTTTCGTCGGGACTAGGCCGATTTTTTTCCATTCACTGATTTTAATGCTGGGCGGCACGACTTTATTGAATGATTCATTGGCGCTGACCTGCTCACGCCCCCGGACAAGCCGGGCGGGGACCACAACCGGTTTACCGGTTTGCCAACCGTGCTGTTTAAAATAATTGGCAATGCTGCCAATGGCGTCCGTCGGATTATTCCAGATATCGGTAAAGCCATCACCGCTGAAATCCACCGCGTAATTGCGGTAACTGGATGGCATGAACTGGCCGTAGCCCATCGCACCGGCATAGGAGCCTTTAAATTCCAGCGGATTGTGTTGTTGTTCGCGGGTAAGGATTAAATAATTCACTAGCTCGGAGCGGAAAAACGGCGCGCGCGGCGGATAATCAAACGCAAGCGTGGTTAACGCGTCTATCACGTACCAACTGCCGGTATTCCGGCCGTAATTGGTTTCAACACCGATAATCGCCACGATAATTTCCGCGGGCACACCGTACTCTTTTTCCGCGCGGGCCAATGCCTCGCGATGGTCATTCCAAAAACTGACTCCGTTGGTGATGCGCATAGGCACGATAAAAATCGGGCGATATTCTTTCCAGGTTTTGGATTTTTCGGCCGGACGCGCAATGGCATCCAGGATCGGCTGGCGCTTTTGCGCCTTGCTCAGCCATTGGTTGACTTCGCCCGCCGTAAAACCGTGTTTTTGCACCATCTCATTCACGAATTCCGGCGCAAGCGGGTGCTGGCTGTAATCCGCCGAGGCCGCCGCACTGGCGCCCAGCGCTGTTAATAACAGCCAGGATTTGCCTTTTAACCAGGATTGAACCGTGGAAAACCGCATAACTATTTCTCTCAACAACCGAATTTCCCTCAACAACCGACTCACGCCTGCGGAGTCATTACCCGTTTTTGTTCTGTGGAGATAGCCATCAAAATACCGAACCCGGCGAAGAGTGCCACAATCGCCGTTCCCCCCTGGCTGATCAGCGGTAAGGGTACACCGACCACCGGCAACATACCCGATACCATACCCATATTTACGAAGACATACACAAAAAATGTGGAGCTGATACTGGCCGCTAATAGCCGGCCAAAGGTGTTTTGCGACCTGATGGCGATCGTCAACCCGCGAATAATCACCAACGTATAAATCGTTAGCAACATCAGGACGCCGAGCAAGCCGAATTCTTCCGACATCACCGCGATAATAAAGTCCGTATGCCCTTCCGGCAGGAAATCCAGGCGCGATTGGGTACCTTCCATCCAGCCTTTGCCGGACAACCCGCCGGAGCCGATGGCGGTTTTGGATTGGATGATATTCCAACCTGTACCCAGCGGGTCCTGGGTAGGATCGAGCATCGTTAGCACCCGCTGGCGCTGGTAATCATGGAGCATGTAATGCCAGATGGGCCACAGGCTGGCACCGAACAAAACCACCGCCGCGGCGATATAACGCCATAACAGGCCAGAGAAAAACAACACCATCACACCCGAGGTGGCAACCAGGATTGAGGTGCCCAAATCCGGTTGTTCAATAATCAGGCCCGTGGGAATAAAGATTAACACCAGCACCGCAATCACCCGCTTGAAACTCGGCGGCAGGAATCCACTGCTCAGGTAGGCGGCCACGGTAATCGGCATGGCGAGTTTCATGATTTCCGACGGCTGGAAACGGAAGCCTCCGACCTGTAACCAGCGCTGGGCGCCCATGGAAATATCCCCGAAAATGGTCACGGACAACAACAACAACACACCCCCGACGTAAGCGAAAGGCGCCATGCGCCGCATAAAATCCACCGGGACCTGTGCCACCACAAACATGGTGATGTAGGCGATCATAAAAAAGCTGGCCTGTTTTTCCACGCTGGGCAGATTGTGGCCGCTGGCGCTGTAAAGCACCGTCAGGCCGATGGTGGTAAGGAGCAACAGCAACAACAACAAAAAGAAATCGATATGCAGGCGCTCCGCCAGGCGGGTGGGGCGACTGAAGGCGCGAGCCGCTTCCGGCATACGGCGCAAAAAATCCTGGCGGCTCATTGGCTTGCTCCTGCGCGGGAAGACGCGGCGGATGACACGGCTTTGGCGGCTTCTTCCGCCGCCTTTGCTTCGCGCGCCGCTTTACGTTCGGCGATGTAATTGTTGGCGCGCTTGATAACAGCCGCAGGATGGAACCCCAGCGGCGGGACAAAATCGCCTTGCTTCAGGTAATACCCCAAGAGGTGCGCGTCCATCACCCAACGCGCGACGGGCGCGGCCTTGCTGGAGCCACCTTCGGCGTTCTCCACCATCACCGCGACCGCAATTTTAGGGTCCTCCAATGGCGCAAAAGCCACAAACAGCGCATGGTCGCGGTGACGCTCCTTCAATAAGGCCGAGTTGTATTTCGCGTTTTGGGCAATGGCAACAACCTGGGCCGTGCCCGATTTACCCGCCATTCGATATTCGGCCCCCGAACTCATATAACGATGCGCCGTCCCGCGTTGGCCGTGCACCACTTCCGCCATGCCTTCAAAAATAGCATCCCAATACTCGGGCTTTACTTCGAAGGTTTCTTCGATAGCGGGTTTCAGCGCTTCCGTCCCCATGCGTTGTACAAACTGCGGACGATAACGCACGCCACGATTGGCGATGGTACTGGTCATTACCGCCAGTTGGAGGGGGGTCGCCAGTACAAACCCCTGGCCGATGGACATATTGACCGTATCACCCGGATACCAGGCTTGGCCCTTGGCCGCGCGCTTCCATTCACGTGATGGCCAGATTCCCCTGCGTTCACTGGGTACATCAATGCCAGTCTCCCTACCCAAGCCGAAATGAGCGCCGAAACTACTCATATTATCTATGCCCATGCGCGTACCCAATTCCCAGAAGTAAGTATCGCAAGATTGGGAAATTCCGATCTTAAGATCCACCATGCCGTGGCCCCCCCCCGTCTTCGCCAATACCCAGTCCCGGTAAATTCGCGAACTTCCCGGCAGGGTGAAAAATCCCCGATCCGCAATTTTGCGATTTACATCAGTGAACCCGGTATGCAAACCGGCCAGGCCAACGATGGGTTTGATGGTGGAGCCAGGCGGATACTGGGCCTGTAAGAAGCGATTGAATAACGGCGTATCTATGTCTTCGTTGAGGCTTTTATAGTCGCGGTAGCTGATACCCGTTACAAACAAATTTGGATCGAAGCCGGGATTACTCACTGCCGCCAAAATCCCACCGGTTTTTACATCAATCGCTACCACGGCACCGCGTCGTCCCTGCATCACTGTCACGGCGGTTTCCTGTAAGCGCGCGTCCAGATACAAATGCAAATCACTGCCTTGCTTCGAATCGGTGCGATCCAGCACCCGCATTACCCGGCCGCGCGCATTGGTTTCCACATTCTGGCTACCCACTTCGCCGAGTAATACATCTTCGTAACTTTTTTCAATGCCGCTTTTGCCGATCGCATGGGTACCGGAATAACGTTGTAACTGCTCCGGTGTAAAACTGTCGAGCTCGCGTTCACTGATGCGCCCGGTGTAGCCGATCACATGGGCGAACATATCGGAGTAAGGATAATTGCGGACCAACTCGGCATTGACCTCGACTCCCTCAAGCAAATGCTGGTTTACGGCGAGCCGCGCAATTTCGTCTTCCGTCAAGCGGTAGCGCAGTGGCACCGGGTCCAGTTTGTGACGGCGTTGCTTTTGTGCCTTATAGAATTTGCCCAAATCGGAAGGCGTTATTTCAATCAAGGTTTTGAGCAATTCTATGGTGGTGTTTAATTCATTTTGATCCGCGCTCACAACCGATAAGGTAAAACTGGCTTTGTTGTCGGCAAGCAGTTCGCCATTGCGGTCGAAAATTAAACCACGCGTGGGCGGCACGGGCTGCACGTGGACGCGATTGCGTTCGGATTGGGTGGCGTATTCTTCGTAATTGACGATTTGCAAATCGTAATAACGGTAAATCAATGTGCTGGTCAACATAAGCATAAAAGCCGCCATCACCAGCACACGATTGCGAAAAAGTTTTGCTTCACGCTGGTGATCTTTAAATTGCTGGGCTTCTTGCATGCTCGGGCCGAAAGGGAAACGGGTTGATGGTGTGGTTGTTGTTTTATTTGTGGTACGGATGATTTTGCAAAATACTGCTGGCCCTGTACAACTGTTCTATGACCAAAATGCGCACCAGCGGATGCGGTAGCGTCAGTGGCGAAAGCGACCATTTAACCGAGGCTTTGTGCAAGCACGCGGGTGCCAGTCCATCCGGTCCACCGATCAGCAGCGAATAATTATTGCCGCTCATTTTCCAACCCGCGAGCTGGTCCGCAAGCTGCTCCGTACTCCAGGATTTGCCTTTAACATCCAGCGCTATGACTTGTTCGTCTTTGCCGCCCTTATCTATAGCCGCCAGCATGGCCTCGCCCTCCTTTTCCATAGCCCTGGCAATGTCACTGTTTTTGCTGCGCTGGGCGAGCGGCAACTCCACCATTTCCACGGTGAGGTCGCGCGGCATACGCTTGGCATATTCCGCATAACCCGCTTCAACCCAATCCGGCATCTTTGTGCCTACGGCGATAATTCTTATGCGCATCGGGATACCTTTCGCACTGTGTCTCGCCGCGGGTGGAGCAGCGACGTACTTCCAGTCATCAATTAGCCGCGATTCGCCGGCTTCATCGACCAGAGTTTTTCCAACTCGTAGTAATCGCGCGTTTCCTGTTGCATCACATGTACCACGGTATCACCGAAGTCAACGAGCACCCAGTCACCTGCATCCAGGCCTTCAACCCCCAACGCGCGGAAGCCCGCCTTTTTGGTGTCTTCCACCAGGTTTTCGGCCAGTGACCGCGAGTGACGGCTGGAGGTGCCGCTGGCAATGATCAATGTATCCATCACATCGCTAAGTTCGCGCACATCGAGCGTAACAATATTTTTGCCTTTGAGGTTTTCAAGGGCCTCGACGATAGCTTTGTTTAAATCAGACATTCAATTACCTATACAAAAAGAGAAATTCATAAATCGCGCGACATCGCTAGCGATAAAAACCTTGCGCACGAATGTAATTCCAGACCGCATCGGGGAGCAAAAATTGCGGCGATTCCCCCGCCCGGACCTGCGCCCGGATTTCAGTGGCCGATATGGGCAACAGCCGTTGTTCAAGTATCACCAGGCTACCGGCGGCCGAATCACAAATTGCGGCGGGATTGCCGCGACACTGCGCAATCAATCCAGCGACGGGACCATTGGCAGGCAATTCCCAACCGGGGCGCGCCACCACCACCAAATGCGCCAGATTGATTAGCTCCCGCCAGCGGTGCCAGCTATCCAGGCCGACAAAACTATCCATTCCCATACACCAGCTCAGGCTGGTATCAGCCCCGAACTCGGCGCGCAATTCGCACAAAGTGTCATAAGTGTAGGAGGGTTTTTCCCGCGTTAGTTCCCGCGCATCCCATCGCAAGTCAGCACAATCGGCGAGCGCCAGTTGTACCATCTCTAACCGCGCCTGCGCATCAACATCGGGGGACGCGCGATGCGGCGGGATATAGCAGGGCATTAGCCGCATTTCATCCAGGTTAAGCTGTCGCTTTAATTCCAGCGCAAGGCGCAAATGCCCGAGATGGATCGGATCGAAAGTGCCACCGAAAATACCGATGCATTTGCGCATAACCCGGGCCCGCTTACTGGCGAATATGTCCATCCCCGAATACCACCCATTTCTGCGAGGTCAGGCCCTCCAGGCCGACCGGGCCGCGCGCATGGATCTTATCAGTGGAAATCCCGATCTCCGCACCCAGCCCGTATTCAAACCCATCGGCAAAACGGGTGGAGGCGTTGACCATTACCGACGCTGAATCCACTTCGGTGATAAAGCGACGGGCGCGGGTGTAGTCTTCGGTCACAATTGCATCGGTATGCTGCGAACTGTATCGGTTGATGTGAACCATAGCCTCATCCAGACCGCTTACCACCTTGATCGATAAAATCGGTGCGAGGTATTCGGTAGCCCAATCTTCCTCCGTCGCCGCATTGGCGCTGATCAATGCGCAGGTTTTTTCATCGCCGCGCAACTCCACACCTTTTTCGAGGTAGGCAGCCGCCAGGCGCGGCAAAATTTCCGCCGCAATACTTTCATGCACCAACAGGGTTTCCATGGCATTGCAGACCCCGTAGCGATGGGTTTTGGCATTCATGGAAATGGTAAAGGCTTTGTCCAGGTCGGCTTTATCATCGATGTAAACATGGCAAATACCGTCAAGGTGCTTGATCACCGGTACCCTGGCATCGTTACTGATTCGCTCGATCAATCCCTTTCCGCCGCGCGGCACAATGACGTCCACATATTGCGGCATGGTGATCAATTCGCCCACCGCCGCGCGGTCCGTGGTTTCCACCACTTGCACCACATCCGCAGGCAAACCGACGGCTTTCAATCCGGCTTGCAGGCAGTTGGCGATAGCGCGGTTGGAATTGATCGCCTCACTACCGCCACGCAAGATCGCCGCGTTCCCGGATTTCAGGCAAAGGCTGGCCGCATCGATAGTGACATTGGGACGGGATTCGTAAATTATCCCCACCACTCCCAAAGGCACCCGCATTTTGCCGACCTGGATTCCGCTGGGGCGATAGCTCATACCGGTAATTTCACCGCAGGGGTCCGGCAGTGCCGCAACCTGACGCAGCCCTTCGATCATGCCATCAATCGTTGTCGGCTTTACCGCCAGGCGATCCAGCATGGCCGCATCCAAGCCATTGGCCTTGCCGGCGGCCAGGTCTTTCTGGTTTTCAGCCACAAGGGTAATGCGCGATTTATCCAGCTCATGGGCGATCGCCAATAACGCCTTGTTTTTTACCGCGGTAGGTGCGGCGGCAATAATGCGGGAGGCGACGCGCGCCTTCTGGCCCAAGCCGGCCATATAGTCTTTAACGTTCAATTCGGAATGGAATACGGACATGAAGCAACCTGTGCGGGAAAGCCAAAATGCGGTTCGGAAAAATGGCCGCGATTATAACCCGAGTTGCACTACAAATTGACGCGTTTGCATGCTTTATTTCGCGCAGTGCCGAATTAACGTATTTGCGATCCGGCGCACAACAAGGCCTGCCTTGCTTTCAGTTTGAATTCAGTTTGCAAGGACTAGTCTGGAGTTGAATTAAACCCATGCGAAAAATCGCATGGGATAAATGGCCCCCAAAGGCCCACACCGGAGAATCACCATGAAACGTTTGTTACTCATCAGCACCCTGGCCAGCATCAGCCTGCTGCTGGCTAACAATGCCCTGGCAGATCGCGACCACCATCGCCATTACAAACATGAGCATAGGCATCACCATCATCACCACCCCAAAACGGTGGTGGTGTACGAACGTGATTACTACGCCCCGGTCACCGAGGTGCGTCCGGTATACCGTGAAGTCGCTATTGATGTCCCGAGCGATTCCTGTAGCGTTGAGACAGTAGCCTACCGTGAGCGCCAACGCGGCGGTGATTCGTTTCAAGGTACCGTCGTCGGCGGATTGATCGGCGCTGCCATAGGCAAGGAAATCGGTAACAGTGGCCATGCCACAGCGGCCGGCGGATTGATCGGCGCCGCAATCGGCAACGATATCGGTGGTGGTGGTCGCACGGTAACCCGGTATGAGGATCGCGAAGTGTGCAGTACCCACTATCGCACCCGCTACGAGCGCCAGTTGGTCGGTTATGAGGTGAGTTACCTGTACGGAGGCCGGATTTACCACACCGAAACCCGCCATCACCCCGGTGACCGTATCCGTCACAGATAAACCTACCGCTGATCTCCAAAGGCAATGAACCCCAAAGGTAAATTGACCTTTGGGGCAACAGCGGCGATAGTGAAGGCATAATTCTTGTCAAAACAAGTATCGCCGGACCCAGTAGTATGAAGCTGTTGAACCATCACCTCGCCTGTTTACTTTCCCCCATGGCCAGTGGATTACTGGCCATTGCGCTGCTGGTTGCCTTGCCCGCGCGTGGCGAACCGGATTTGCTCGATGGCGATATGGGCCTGTCCACCAGCACTCCCGGCCACAACATGATTGATGGTGGCAGCATCGGCACCGAACCTCCCCCACCTAAAATCACCCCGGCCCAAGCCGCCGAGCTTGTGCGTCGCTCCACCGGCGGCCAGGTGATGGGTATTAACAGGTTGCGTACCGACACCGGGGTGGTATACGGGGTAAAGGTACTGAATTCGGGCCGCATGCGGGTTGTTCGCGTGGATGGCCAAACCGGTCAAATCATGAGTAACTAACTGTTCCCATTCACTCCCGGCACGGACAGACATTAACTATGCGAATCCTGATTGTTGAAGATGAGAAGCCACTGCGCGAGCAAATCCAGAACCTGATGGCCGCCGAAAAATACGCCTGCGATGCCGCGGCTGATGGCCGCGAGGGGTTATTCCTCGGTACCGAATACGATTACGACCTGGCGATTATCGATTTGGGCCTGCCGTTGCTGGATGGCTCCAGCCTGATCAAGCAACTGCGCGCCAAGGCGCGCAATTTTCCGATTTTGATCCTGACCGCGCGCGGCAACTGGCAGGACAAGGTCGAAGGCCTGGAGGCCGGTGCCGACGATTACCTCACCAAACCCTTTCATCCCGAGGAATTGCGCGCGCGCATCCACGCCCTGCTGCGCCGCGCCAGCGGCCACGCGTCTTCTGTTTTACGCTATGGTCCCATCGCGATAGACACCAGTGCCAAGCGCGTTTTCCGCGATGAGCAGGAGGTGGAACTCACCAGTTTCGAGTACAACACCCTGACCTACCTGGCGATGCACGCTGGCAAAAATATCTCCAAAAGCGAACTCACCGAACATTTATACGCACAGGATTACGACCGCGACAGTAATGTGATTGAGGTATTTGTCGGCCGCCTGCGCAAGAAGCTGGACCCGGATGGCGCGCTCAACCTGATCACCACCCAGCGCGGCCTTGGGTATCGCTTTAACCTGGACAAGCAAGCGGCAACGGAAAAGTAACCGGCTGTGGGTGCGCGCTTCGGTTCCATTGCCTCACGGCTGTTACTGGCTTCGGCCTTGCTGCTTCCCCTGTTCCTGGGGCTTACCGGTTTTTTCCTGGATCGCGCGTTTGAAAACAGCCTCGAAGTAGCGGAGCGTTCGCGCCTGCGCGGACACGTGAATTTACTGATGAGCGTGGCCGAGCCGGAAACCAAAAACAATCGTATCACCGGGCTGCGCGTCACCTCGGTAACCTTGAGTGAAGCGGATTTCGAGCATCCCAATTCAGGACTTTATGGTTATATTTTTGATGGCCAGAACAAACCGGTCTGGCACTCCAACTCCGCAGCACTAAACAGCCCACCCGACTACACCGACATCGCCAAAAGCGATACCCCCGGCAAAATGTTGTTCAGTACGAAACGCCTGTTTGGCCAACCGCACTTTATCGCCCGCTACACCGTCAATTGGGAAGATGCCAAGGGCAACCCAACCCCGTTTCATTTTGTGGTGATCCACAGTACCGAAGAATACGAGGCGGAACTCAGCGCCTACCGCAATGAACTCTGGCGCTGGCTGGGTACGGCGGGAATATTTTTATTGATCGCGCAAACCCTGATCCTGCGCTGGGGTTTGCGCCCCCTGGGCAAACTGGCCGTGGCACTCAAGGCGATGCAAAGCGGTGACACCAGCGGTATCGAAGGCGAGCACCCCAAAGAGCTGCAGCGGATTGTCAGTAACCTCAACCAGGTACTGGATCGGGAGCAATCATTACGGCAGCGCTACCGCAACAGCCTGGCGGATTTGGCGCACAGCCTGAAAACACCGCTGGCGGTGCTGCAAAGCAAGATTAACCAATCCGCCACCCCCGACAACGAACTGAGTGAACAAGTCGCGCGCATGAACCAGGTGGTCACCTACCAGTTGCAGCGCGCGGTATCCAGCCAGCAAAAGGGCACCTTCCGCCGCACGCGGATCGAACCTATAGCCCAGCGCTTATTTGCCACCTTGCAGAAAGTCTACGCCGCCAAACACATGCAACAGGAATTGGACCTGGCCCCCAATTCCGTCGTCGCCGGGGATGAACAGGATGTGATGGAACTGGTCGGTAACCTGCTGGAAAACGCCTTCAAATACGGTAAGCACCAGGTTCGTATGCGCAGCGCGATGGAAGCTAACCGGCTGAGGATCGACATTGAGGACGACGGCCCCGGCGTTCCGGAAAACCAGCGCGAGCGTATCCTGGAACGCGGCCAACGCCTGGATACCAGCATTCCCGGCCAGGGTATAGGCCTTTCGGTTGCGGCGGAAATCGTACGCAGCTACGGCGGGGACATCCGCATACACGCCTCGGAATTGGGCGGCGCCTGCTTCAGTATTTTAATGCCCATAACCCCCGAGGCCGATTAACCCTCCCCGCACTGCCTAGCGCGAAAATCTGCATCCCTGTAAGCCATATCTCACGCAAGTATCGCCTTCGCCTACACAAGAGAGCGATTTGAGCGACTACACATCCCTTTACCCAACCTCGATACTGGCAACATGAAAGAGCGCCTTTTAAAGCAAGTTTTAAAGCAAGGCTGCGACAAGCCGCCAGGGATGGCATGGCAAAGAATCAACACCTAACCACGCTTATCAGGGGAGAAGAGAAAATGTCAGCCAGGACGTGTATTGCTGTGGATTCCACCTGCGATTTACCCGCGAAATTCATCCAACAACACAATATCGAAGTGCTGCCGATCTATATCAACCACGCGAAAGGCCAGGAACTGGACTACCGCGATCCGCAGACCATGCTCAACTTTTACAAAAACCATTCGCGCGATGTCTATGGCCTGGCACAGTCGGACCCCTTGTCGGTAAGCGACATGACCAATATCTTGAAGGAACGCCTGTTACCGAAATACGATTTAGTGCAAGTCGTTACCATCAACAGTAAAAAAAGCGATGTGTTCAAACGCGTTTCTGAAGCTGCATTGGTGAACGAACCGAAATTCCGCGAAATGGAAAAAAACGAAGGTCGCACGCCTTTCCGTATTCGCCTTTGCGATTCCATGTCCATGTTTACCGGCCACGCGCTGCTGGTGTATGAATTGGTAAAACGCATCCATGTGGACAAAATGCCGCTGAATAAATCCATTCGCGAAATCGACAACATGCGCGACCAGGTATACGGCTATTTGATTCCCAATGACCTTTCCTACATGCGCGAGCGCCGTCACTTGCGTAAAGGTGATAACAATATTTCCTGGATTAATTTCCAATTGGCCAGCGCCTTGAACCTGCGTCCCATTGTGCAATTGCACCGCGGCGAAACCGATAAAATCGACACTGGTAAAGGGTTCACTGGTGCACTGGAAAAATTATTCGCGCACGTAAAAACGCAAATCCGGCAAGGGTTAACCAGCGATGTAATCACCATGAGTTACGGCGGATTGGTGGAAGAAATCAAGGATGAACCGGTTCTGGTGGACTTCCGGGAATTCTGCAAGCAACAGAATATTAAAACCATGTTATCAATGATGAGTATCACCGGAGCGATTAACGTGGGGCCGAAATCATTTGCGCTGTCATTTGCAACTGATAAGGACCTGGTTTGATTTACCCTAATCATGTGCAAGCGACACATAGTGCAAAACAAACAGCCGCCAGGTTGCCCGTGGCGGCTGTTTCACAACATCGTTGAAAAATACCCCAAAAGAGTCAGGCGGGCTGCATACCAAACATTGCCGCTATGTACACCACATAACCCACCAATAGTAATACCCCTTTGACGCGCGACAACCGCAAACCAAAAAACAGGAACAATAGCAGTATTACAGCGGCAGCCAGCATTACGAACTGGTCGATTTGCAATAAACGCCCGTGCAACGGCAAAGGGTTGATAATGGAAGCGATGCCGAGAATACAAAGGATATTAAAAATATTACTACCGATAATGTTGCCTACGGCCACATCGGCATGTTTACGGATTGCCGCAACAATCGATACTGCCAGCTCCGGTAGCGAAGTTCCCACTGCAACGACCGTTAATCCAATAATCGCATCGGGTACTCCCAACGCCTCACCCAGCCCCACTGCCCCTAACAAGAACCGGTTAGCGCCGAAAATCAACATCGCCAAACCGCCAACCGTCGCCAACAAGGTCATGGGAATAGACATTGGTAAAAGCTCAATCTCTTCCGATTCTGCTTTGTGTAACTGGGCTTCGGGGCTGGAACTATCGGCCCGCTCGGTGCGATAAGCCCAGACCAGATAGCCCGCCAGCACCGCGAGCATAACCATCCCGTCCAATCGATCCAAACCATTGATACTAGCCAGCGCCATAAATAAAAGCGTGGCAAACAACATCGTTAAACCATCGCGCTTGAGACATTGGATATGGGTTACGAGCGGCATGATCACCGCGCTGAGCCCTAAAATCAGCAAAATATTAGCGATATTGCTACCGACAACATTCCCTACGGCGATTTCCGGCTGGTTATTAAGCGCGGCCTGGAGCGATACGACCAGTTCCGGCGCAGAAGTTCCGAACCCCACAATCACCAGGCCAGCGAGCAGTGGCGATACCCCTATGCGTTTTGCGGCCGCCAACGCACCGCGCACCAGCGCTTCCCCACCGGCAGTGAGCAATCCCAATCCCACCAATAACCAAAGAACATGAATCATAAGCGCCCCTAATGTAGGAAAAATTTATTGAACTATATCGACAAAAGCCACGCCCCGTAAATTCCCCGTAAAAATAAATGACGCTTGGGCAGAAAATAAAAAAGACCCTATGCGAGCCTACTCCCCCAGGTTAATTGCCATAACCATTGGGGTTTTGCGACTGCCAACGCCAGGCATCTTCCATCATCCGCTCCAACCCCAACTGTGCAGTCCAACCCAACTCAGTCTTGGCCTTGGTGGCATCGGCATAACAGGCTGCGATATCACCCGGACGGCGCGGGGATATTTTGTAGGGGACTTTACAGCCACTCGCGGCTTCAAAGGCTTTTACAATCTGCAATACCGACAAACCCGAGCCAGTTCCCAGGTTATAGGCACGGCAGCCAGCACCCGATTTTTCCAAACCTTGCAGCGCCGCCACATGGCCTTTAGCCAAATCCACAACATGGATGTAATCGCGCACTCCCGTACCGTCGATGGTGTCGTAGTCAGCGCCGAATACACTCAGCTCTTTCAACTTTCCAATCGCCACTTGCGATACGTAGGGCAATAAATTATTCGGAATACCGGCAGGATCTTCGCCGATCAAGCCGCTTTCGTGCGCCCCTACCGGATTAAAGTAACGCAACAATGAAAAATTCCATTGGCTGCCTGGCGCTTTGGCGATATCGCGCAGGATTTCCTCCACGATCAACTTGCTGCGGCCATAGGGATTGGTGGCGGAAGTTGCGAAGGTTTCGTCAATAGGAACGGAAACCGGATCACCATAAACAGTGGCAGAGGAACTGAAGATAAGCTTCCAGACGTTAAACTCTTCCATCACCTCGGTAAGCGACAGGGTACCGCCAACATTGTAACGGTAGTATTTCATTGGAATCTGGTTGGACTCCCCCACCGCTTTAAGGCCGGCAAAGTGCATCACCGCATGAATGTCATGGGCCTTAAACACAGCGCGCAACGCGTCTTTATCATTAATATCCGCCTCATAAAGCACTGGCTGCACACCAGTAATTTTTGCTACACGCTTGAGCGACTCAGGTTTGCTATTGCAAAGGTTATCCACCACCACGGGCAAATAACCGCTATTAATCAATTCAACACAGACATGGCTGCCGATAAAACCGGCACCGCCAGTCACAAGGATGGAAGAGCGAGACATGAAAGATTCCTTTAGAGAGTGAAGCCATTCGCGCGCATTGAACCAGAGTTCGGGCGGGAGTATAAGGGCTATCGGGGAATCTTTAATTAAATCATATAATTATTCTTCGCTGGGGTTGAAATACCGGAAATGAAAAAGGCAAGCCGAAGCTTGCCTTTTATTCGCCCGGCTAACGCCTGTGTTATTGGATAGGCAGAGACAGGGTAACAACAAAATTAACGTCGTCTGTGGCTGCACCATCATTATCATCAACAAGCTTACCGAGGGTGAAACTCAGCTTGTCATTGAATTTGTAAGTTGCATCCAGGTGGGCAAAAGTAGCCTCGTTATCACTGCGATGTTGGCCATACTTAAAGGCAAACTTTTCAAAGATCAGTTCGGCAGTGATGTAACTATAGTCTTCACTGAAAAAATCATGATCAGCATTAATTGCATCGTAATAAGTCAACTTGAACGGGCCAACGCCAATGAAAGGAGCAATTTCCACATAATCACCCGGACTCACTGGTTCGTAGGGAACATCACCCGTACTTACGTCACCATCATGATCATAACTGGCTTTAGGATTTGCATAGTTATAGGAAATAAGGGTTGCACCTATGGAGAAGCTATCTGAACTATATGCATAACCTGCATACAAATCATATTCAGTTCCCATGGTGTCATCGCCTGACGAAGTCCAGGCACCGGCAATAAAACCGTTACTACTCACATTAACGTCAGCAATAAGTGCCGCACCGCCTTCCAAATCAAATCCTCTCCAATAGTACATATTGGCCGCACCAACACTGGCCGCAACTTCCGCGTGTACAGTTGGCACTGCGAAACCAGCAAAAGCCGACAGAGCCACTGCACCGGCGATTATTTTTTGCTTCATCTTCATGAGTTTTGTCCTCTATTAATGGTCTTTACTAATTTGTTTTGAGGCAGCTATTGATACTTCATACTAGCTTGGTTGCGATATTGCAGGGACCAAGCCAATTTTATTTTTCCTAGGGAAATCATTTATTTGCACATTGAATACAAGATTGCATACCCAAAACGAAACCAGCCATCGCACTGAATTGGCGCATTATAATTCACCGTGCGCCCCATTGATGCACCAAAACAACTCACTTGTAACGAATCATGTCGTCTCTTGCCTTTTGTATTATTGATTCGGGAGTTTCAGCGTCATCCATGGCCTTATTTTGCAACGCTGAGAGCGACTTTTGGGAGCACCATTGCATCAACTGCGCAATGGAAAATGGCGAATAGAAAACCAATGCAACCAGGACCAACGCAACCCCCGCCAGGGTATGTGTTGATAACTCCTCCCCAGCCAAACCCTTACCCAATAAAATTGCCAGGACCGGGGTCATCAAGGTAACCAACGAAACCACACTGGCAGACAAGCGCTGCAAAATATAAAAAAATAAAGCCGAACCTAATAACGAACCCACAACCGCTAAATATAAAATCGCCCCTGCGGATTTGGTTGATACGGTTTGCGGAATATTGCCATCCATATACCACCAGCACAGGAGCAAGGCCGGTAACGAAAATAACAATGCGCCTGTTGCCTGATGAAACGCATCCAGGGATATCGCTTGCTGCCCGGTAATTTTTTTCACCCAAACGCTGCTAAAACTAAATAAAACGCAAGACAATAAAATGCCGGAGATACCGTAAACAGAACGGAAATCAAAATGCAACTGGTGATAAAAAATAACAACCAGTCCCAGCAGTGCCAGTAACAATGCAAAAACTTTTTTAAGCGAAAACGGATTTTGCTTCAGCAACAGCAAGGTCATCACCCCGGTTACAAAAGGTGAGAACGCAAAAATGACAGCCACCAACCCGGACGGAATAAATTGCGCAGCCCAATAGACAACCGGCATGTTGGGAAAAATACCTATGGATGCCGCAAAATAAATTTTTCGATATTGCCAAAAACCCGCAAATGATCCGCGCAGCATTGCCAGCAAAGAAAAAGCTAACGCCAGCGCAATCATCATTCGCGCGGCGACAGCAGCCATAAAACTGAGGCTATCGCTACTCCATTGAATAGCGAGGGGAGTTGTGGCCCAAATTAGCACCACGGAAAAATAGGCAAACAACACAGCCACGGCATAACTCCTTATGTTTCCTTGCGAAGGAATTGGAAATTGCCGCAGCGATTTGAAAAACTGAACCCCGGAAACACAAAGGCCGCAGTTTTATGCTGCGGCCTTTGTTTAGAACGATTAAAACATCAATCAACAAATTCCGCCCAATAACGCGCAATGACCACGCGCCAAAAAATTGGTCGTAGCGCTGCGCAATGTTTGATGGAATTCATTGGATACATAATTTTTTGATCTAATGTTAGAAGCAATGTGAGCGAACGAGAGTAATTTAATTTTCGTTCAGCCACAAGCCATTTTGCGGATTTTTTTATTCGGGCGATTCACCTATACTTCGTTACGCCTCTTTAAACAAGTCACCCCTTATGAACATTTATCTGGTAGGCGGCGCCGTCCGCGACAAACTATTGGGCCGACCGGTCACTGAACGTGATTGGGTTGTGGTGGGCGCCAGCCCTGCGCAAATGCAGGCACAGGGTTACACTGCCGTCGGCAAGGATTTTCCGGTATTCCTTCACCCTGTTACAAAGGAAGAATATGCCCTTGCCCGTACCGAACGCAAAACCGGTAAAGGTTACGCAGGCTTTAGTTTTTATTGCGGTGAAGAGGTAACCCTGGAAGAAGATTTGATTCGCCGTGACCTGACCATTAATGCCATGGCCGAGGATGACCAGGGAAATATCATTGACCCATACGGCGGCCAATCCGACCTGCAACGCAAATTGCTTCGCCACGTGTCCCCTGCTTTTGCTGAAGACCCGGTACGCATTTTACGTATTGCGCGTTTTGCAGCGCGCTATTATCAGTATGGATTTCGAGTCGCCGACGAAACCATCGCGTTAATGCAAACGATGGTAAGCAATGGCGAAGCTGATCATTTAGTTGCTGAGCGTATCTGGAAGGAAACCGAGCGTGCACTGGCCGAACCGAATCCGGAAGTTTTTATCCACGTATTGCGCGAATGCCATGCGTTAGCGCGTTTATTTCCAGAGCTGGATGCACTGTTCGGGGTACCCCAAACCGCCACCCATCATCCAGAGGTAGATACCGGCATCCATACATTAATGAGCTTGCAGCAAGCGGTAAAATTAACGGACAACACGTGTATCCGGTTTGCAACCCTGTTGCACGATTTGGGCAAGGGCACCACTCCTCACCATGAGTGGCCGCGCCATATCGCCCACGAAGATCGGAGCTTGCCGCTGGTAAAACAGCTATGCGAACGGATCGCCGCACCGCGGGATTATAAAGAGCTGGCGCTAATGGTGGCGCAGTGGCACACACACTGCCACAGGGCGATGGAATTAAAACCCGCCACCGTATTGAAAGTATTACAATCCACAGATGCTTTCCGCCGCCCGGAACGATTCCATCAATTTTTACTCTGTTGTGAAGCCGATGCGCGTGGCCGTACCGGTTTCGAAAATCGCGACTACCCACAAGTGGATTTTTTTCGACGCGCGTTAAAAGCTGCACAGCAAATCGACCTTGCTCCTTTGCGTACACAGGGCCTTACGGGACAAGCGTTTGGCGAGGCTATCGCACGCTTGCGCCTGAGCCGAATAGCCTCATTAAAACAAGAATTTCCTGCACCGGAACAACAATAATAAATTGCATTTTTTCAGGAGAGATTTATGCACGATCCAGCCACCAAACAACACACCAAAGTTGCACTGGTTACCGGGGCAGCCAAGCGTATTGGCGCTGAAATTGCGCGACAACTGCACGGCGCCGGTTTTAACCTAATCATTCATTACAATAATTCCCAAGCCAGCGCACAAGCGATCATCGATGAATTAAACAATAAACGTGAAAATTCTGCTGTGGGATTACCAGCGAACCTGAATGATCACATACAGGTAATAAACCTCGCACGGCAAAGTGCAACACAATGGCAAAGACTGGACTTGCTGGTTAACAATGCCTCCAGTTTTTATCCGACACCGATTGAACAGGCCACCGCTGATGACTGGGATAACTTAATTAATTCGAATCTTAAAGCACCGTTTTTTCTGGCCCAGGCATTGGCTCCAGTGCTTAAGCAACATCGCGGTTGCATTATTAATATTGCCGACATCTATGCGCAACGCCCCCTAAAAAATCACAGCATTTATTCCATTGCCAAAGCAGGTAATGTAATGCTTACCAAAAGCCTGGCACAGGAACTTGCACCGGAGGTGCGGGTCAACGGAATAGCACCAGGGGCAATCCTATGGCCCGAAGATCATTATAAAAAAACAGAAGACCAGCTAGCGGATGCGAATAAAGAAAAAATGCTTGCGCAAATTCCGCTACAACAACGCGGGCAAGTCCAGGATATAGCGAAAACTATTTTATTTTTAGCAAAAGACGCCCCCTACATCACAGGACAAATCATTGTTGTCGATGGGGGAAGGTCTATCACTATTTAACCAACAAGTGCATGCAAGATGATCAGAACCCAATTACTCACAGACCAAGGTGAACATATTGAAGGCGGCAGCGAATTGATTGATCGCTGGCGCAGCCATGGAAGCGGATACATATGGATAGATTTACTGGGCGAAGAACCCGCTGCGGAAAAAAATTTTTTGCTATCCATGGGCTGCCATCCGCTGGCGGTAGAAGATGTGCAACGTTTTCGCCATCCGCCCAAGACGGAAACCTTTGATGATTACACATTGGTTTTGTATCGCGGTATCACCGAATTTAATAAAGACCTGACCATCCAGCAAATGACCATCGCGCTCTTTGCGGGGGATCGCTGCCTGATCAGTTGCCATCCGCGCAACTCCATGGCGATTAGCTATTACTGGGAAAACGCGCAAACGGAAAACCTGTTAGTCAGTCCCGGCCTCCTGGCATCGCGCATTATGCGTTTTTCGGTGGAGCGTTATCTTGAAACAATCCTTGCATTCGAGCCTTCGCTTAACGAGTTGGAAGATTGTATGCAAGAAAAGCCTAACGATGAAATCATGCGCGAGCTTATTGCCTATCAATCGCGCTTGCGAAAACTACGGCGTATTTTTAGTTACCACGAAAAACTGGTTACCAATTTATTAAAAGATATCCCGCAGCGATTAATTGATGAAGATGGCGATATTGAGCACGCCCTGCAAGATTTATTTGAACGCTGCGAGCGCTTGCACGGCTTAACCACTATGTATTACGAAATTTGCGGCGACTTGATCAATGGTTACCTTTCCATCAGTTCCCACCAACTTAATAACACAATGAAAGTGTTGACAGTTATTACCGCGATTTTCGTTCCACTGACATTTATTGCCGGTATCTACGGAATGAATTTTGAGAACATGCCAGAGCTGCATTCCCCGAACGGTTATTTTTATACCTTGGGCGCAATGCTGGTGATTGCGGCGGGCTTTGGGCTTGTCGCCTATAAGAAATGGCTTTAGCGAATACACCCGGCGTTAACTTGCACAGGATTTGGAAATATATTTACCACGCCATGCAAAATCAATCGCCCACAATTTTTGTGAAGCCTGATCATATTCAGCCCATAATTGTCGATAGCTTTTTTGTAATTGCGGATGCAAAACAGCGGGCGCTATTTCTGAAAGTGGTAAAAGCACAAACGCATTCCTGGTAATTTCTGCACGCGGCAGTTCGATACCACTTTCAATACCGACAAAATCACCATAGATCAAAATATCAATATCCAGGGTACGCGGACTAAATTTTGGCCCGTTGCGTTTGCGGCCGTTATCATCCTCGATACGCTTTAGGTTTTCCGATAACCGCGTAATTGAAAGATCCGTTTCTGCCCCGACTACCAGATTAAAAAAATTGCTGCCATCAAATCCGACCGATTTACTTTCATAAACGGAAGATATGGTTAATTCACCCAGCAATTCACTTAACGCATCCAGTGCGGCCAAAATATGCCGCTGGCGATCTACATTGCTACCGAGGCTCAAATAAATCACCGTCATAGGGGTAAACCCCCGGGGCGTGCGCCGCGTTCGATAATTAATCCGACATCGCGCGCACCGCGCACCGCACCGGGCTTGCTTAAGCGCAAACGCAACCAGGGAACGTTAAATTCCGTGCGAATCACTTGCGCAATTTCCTCAGCGAGCGTTTCTACCAGCAGCGCATTGCGATTTTCCACATAAGCGATTAACCGCTTGGAAACCGCTTTGTAATTGAGGGCAAATTGGATGTCGTCAGTTGCAGCGGCTCTACTGATATCGCTGGCCATTTCCAGGTCAATGCTCACTGTTTGCCGTACCTCGCGCTCCCAATCGTAAATCCCAATGATGGTATCTATGCGTAAATCGCGAATGTAAACAATGTCCATAATCAGCATCTGCAAGAAATTAATAAAATTAAAGTGATGAAAGCGAATCGAGCGGCCAACGGGCCTTGATACTAATTGCCAGATTTTCGTGTTGTCCCGCCAATAAACGCTGGCAGCCTGCGTAGGCAATCATGGCGCCGTTATCAGTGCAAAACTCGTGGCGCGCGTAAAATACTTTTGCGCCGATTCTGGCCAGTTCAGTATCCAGGTCTGCGCGCAATTTTTTGTTCGCAGAAACACCACCGGCGATCACCAGGGTTTTCATCCCGGTTTGCTCGAGGGCACGCTTACATTTAATAACGAGGGTCTCCACCACCGCAGCCTGGAACGCGTTGGCAATATCGGCGCAGGTTTGGTCATCGGGCAATCCATTCGCTTGTTTGTGGGTATTTACAGCGGTAAGGGTGGCGGTTTTTAGTCCGCTAAAACTGAAATCAAGGCCGGGGCGATCCACCATCGGACGCGGAAACTTGAAACGCCCCGCCACCCCACGCTCCGCAAGTTTGGCCACCTGCGGGCCGCCGGGATAATCCAGGTCAAGCATCTTGGCGGCCTTATCGAACGCCTCGCCCGCGGCATCATCAATGGATTCCCCCAGCAACTCGTAATCACCCAGGGCATCTACTTTGACAAGCTGGGTGTGGCCACCTGAAACCAGGAGCGCCACAAACGGAAACCCAGGTGGATTTTCCTCCAGCATAGGCGCAAGCAGATGGCCTTCCATATGGTGGACCCCGATCGCCGGGACCTTCCAGGCATAAGCAAGCGAACGCCCAAGCGACGCACCTACCATTAGCGCACCAACCAAACCGGGGCCGGATGTATAGGCAATCGCATCTATATCATCTGCGTCACTGCCACTTTTCTCCATTACCTCTTTAATAAGGGGCAAGAGCTTGCGCACATGGTCGCGCGAGGCCAATTCCGGCACCACACCACCGTATTCAGCATGCAGGGCAATTTGGGTATAGAGCACATGGGCTAGCAAACCGCGCTCGCTATCATAAACAGCCACACCGGTTTCATCGCAGGATGTTTCCAGCCCCAACACTCGCATAAACAACCTCGGTCTTCATCGACAAGCACCCATAGGGTGCAAAAAAGGGCGGCTATGATAATCCCACGGCGGCGGAAAACCCAGCGAAACCCCGCCTGAGTCACAAGGTCCAAGGTTGCGATAGGGTGAATAAGCGTATAGAATCCGCACCCCTCGGATACTTGGCTGTGTTTTTCACCCCATCGTTATCCCAAGACATCATTTTCAAGCACCCTATTTAAAAGGTAACAGCATGCCTTCAGTAAAAATTAAAGAAAACGAACCATTTGATGTAGCCCTGCGTCGCTTCAAGCGCGCCTGTGAAAAAGCCGGTATTTTGGCTGACGTTCGCGCTCGCGAATGCTATGAGAAGCCAACCACTATTCGTAAGCGTGATGCTGCCGCTGCTGTTAAGCGTCACGCCAAAAAGGTTCAACGCGAATCCAAAAAGTTTACCCGTCTGTACTAATTGCCAGCTGCAAACCCGGCTTGGGTAGTTGCAGCCAGCCAGTGCTTACCGGTTCTGCTTGTTAGTTGTGTTTGCATCTTTGCATTAACAAGCCGTGCGTTTTTAGATCACTGAACATTGTTTACTGCATAACGGTGGATCATGAGTGAAGCAACGCTAAAAGACCGCATAAATGATGCCTTGAAAACCGCGATGCGCGCTAAAGAAAAAGAGCGCGTCGCGGTTTTGCGTCTTGTGATGTCTGAATTCAAAAAAATCGAAGTCGACGAACGTATCGAGCTGAATGACGCCCGTGTCTTGGCCGTACTGGACAAAATGGTCAAGCAGCGCCGCGATTCCGAGTCCCAATATCGCAACGCCGGTCGCCCTGAGCTGGCCGAGCAGGAAGCCTATGAAATTATCCAGATCCAGGAATTCCTGCCAGCTGCACTGACTGCGGCCGAACTGGATGCGATCGTTGCTAAAGCCATTCATGATGCAGGCGTCACCGAGGCGCGCGATATGGGCAAGGCTATGGCCCTGATCAAGCCACAAGTCCAGGGCCGCGCCGATATGGGTGATGTGAGCAAACTGCTTAAGGCCAAACTGAGCAATTAGTCGCCTATCATTAGCTTGGTGTTGGCTCCAGCAAATCATCTCAGGCGACCTTCATGGCCGGATTAATTCCCCAGAGCTTTATTGACGACCTACTCGACCGCCTCGATATAGTCGATGTGGTCGATAGCCGTGTAAAACTCAAAAAATCCGGCAAAAACTACAGCGCCTGCTGCCCTTTCCACGACGAAAAAACGCCCTCATTCACCGTCAGCCCTGAGAAACAGTTTTTCTATTGTTTCGGCTGCGGTGCAAGCGGCAATGCGCTCGGTTTTGTGATGGATTACGAGCGACTCAGCTTCCCGGAAGCAGTGGAATCCCTCGCCCGCCTCGCCGGGCTGGATGTACCGCGCGAAGTGCAAACCGAAGCCCAACAAAAGCGCGAGGAAGAAAAACGCAGCATCTACACGCTGCTGGAGAAAGCCGATCAGTTTTACCAACAGCAATTGCGCCATCACCCCAGCAAACACCTTGCCGTTAACTACCTGAAAAACCGCGGCCTGGACGGCAAGACAGCCAAAGCCTATGGGGTCGGCTTTGCCCCGCCGGGCTGGGATAACCTGCTCAAAGCCCTCGCCCAAAATGATGATGACAAACATTTGTTGATCGAGGGCGGGATGTTGATCCACCAGGAGCAGGAAAAGAAGCTTTACGACCGCTTCCGCCACCGCATTATGTTTCCTATCCGGGATACACGCGGCCGAGTGATTGGCTTTGGCGGTCGAGTCCTGGGTGATGACAAGCCCAAATACCTCAATTCACCCGAAACTCCGGTTTTCCACAAAGGCCAGGAACTTTATGGACTCTATGAAGCCCGCCTCGCCTATCGCGAATTACCGCGCCTGTTGGTAGTGGAAGGTTATATGGATGTGGTTAGCCTGGCGCAATTCGGAATCCATTACGGAGTAGCAACCCTGGGCACCGCCTGCGGGCCGGATCATCTCGATCGCGCATTTAAATACACCAATGAAGTGGTTTTCTGTTTTGATGGTGATAAAGCGGGTCGCAGCGCCGCCCATCGAGCACTGGAAGCGTCGATCGAATGCATGGCAGATGGCCGCACCGTGAAATTCCTGTTCCTGCCGGAAAACGAAGACCCGGACACGCTGGTCCGCCAGATAGGCCCGGAAAAATTCGAACGCATGGTCGAACTGGCGGTGCCTTTTGAAGATTATTTATTCGATGCGGTTTCTGACGGTTTAAATATCCGCACAATGGAAGGCCGGGCGACGTTTAGTAAACGTGCCGCCCCGCTATTGGACCGCCTACCCAAAGGCGTTTTCCGTGAATTGATGTTCGAAAGCCTCGCCACACGTACCGGCCTGAACCGCACTGTCTTGCAGGATCTGGTCCTGGAGCAGCAAGCCAAAGATACTGCTATTCAAATCACCCCGATTAAAACAACCCCTGAGGAAAACACCCCCTCGGTTGCCATGCCCAGGCAAATCGATAACTGGTGGAATGAACATGCCCGGAATAATCCCCGGGAGGCTTCGGATAGCAGCATATCGACAGATTACAGCGACTTCCCGGCTGAATTGCCTCCGCCGGATTATCGCGAGTATTACGAAGAACCCCTCGCCGGGCGCCAGTCCCGCCGCTCCTACCAGCCTGATTTACAGCCCCGCACGACAGGCAAATACCTTATGCCCCCCGCGCGCAAGGCACTGGCATTGCTACTAACCCATACATCACTCGCAGAACTGGAGCCCGATCACGATGAATGGATCGCCATTGCTGATGACCTGGATTGCCGGATGCTGGGGCGCCTGTTAAAAGTGCTGCATGAACGACCGCACTACAACCTATCGCATTTGATCGGTTACTGGCGTGGCATTTATGGAGCAGAAGATACTGAAAGGCTCGCTGCGGTAGCAGGGCATGACCTTCTCCAGGCCGCCACTGCATTAACCCAACCCCGGCCCGACAAACCCGCCAAAGCCGATTACGATGCCCAAGCGGCATTTGCTGACGCCATGGAAAAGTTACGTGCCCAGCAAAACCGGAAAAAAAGTGCAGAATCCTTGGCAAAACTCAAAAATGCGGACTTAACTCAACTATCCAAAGAAGAACGCGAAGAATTGGTGCGCGCAGCCCTGGCGGCTAAATTGCAACCTTGAAGGGGAAAATCGGTCAAAAGCTGCACAACCAAACATTCACAGCATAAGAGATTTTGGCATCTCCCATTGATTGCCTAGAATCCGCTCAGGCAAGTGGAGTATAATTTCGCGCTTTGCATTTCACTCACCAGGTTTTAAAGGGTCTCGAATGTCAGAAGACGTCCAACAGCAACAGTCCCGCATCAAAGAACTGATCGCCCGCGGTAAAGAACAGGGTTACCTCACTTACGCCGAGGTAAACGATCACCTGCCGGAAGATATTTCCGATCCCGATCAGGTCGAAGACATCATCCAGATGATTAACGATGTAGGTATCCGGGTTTATGAAACCGCGCCGGATGCCGACACCCTGTTGATGACCGACGGCGATTCCGCTGCCGACGAGATTGCCGCCGCCGAGGCAGCCGCTGCATTGGTAGCGGTGGAGTCAGAAACTGGCCGAACCACAGACCCGGTACGCATGTACATGCGCGAAATGGGGACCGTTGAACTGCTTACCCGCGAAGGCGAAATTGTTATCGCCAAACGCATTGAAGAAGGTGTACGCGAGTTAATGCACGCCCTGGCCTACTGGCCTGGTGCAGTACAACAAGTGCTGGATGAATATGCACTGGTCGCAAAAGAAGAACGCCGCCTTGCAGATGTGGTTATCGGCTGGCTTGATCCTATTGAAGAAATTCCCTCTGCCCTGGCCGAAGTTGAAGAAATTCCGGTTGCGGCAGCAGGTGCTAAAGCAGCAGGCGATGAGGAAGAGGAAGAGGAAGGCGGCAGCGATGAGGAAGATGAGGTTGTTGCGGGTGTAGACCCGGAAGAAGCTCGCCTGCGTTTCGAGGCACTGCAAAAGCAATACGACAAAACTGCCAAGGCACTTGCCAAGCATGGCTATGGCAGCAAACAAGCTGAAAAAGAATTGGCAGTGCTCGGCGATTTATTTAAATTTTTTAAATTACCGGCTCGCCAATTTGATCCGATCTATAACAAAGCACGCGCAACGCTGGAACATATTCGCAAGCAAGAGCGCCACGTTATGGATTTGTGCACCCGCAAAGCCCAGATGCAGCGCAAAACGTTCATCAAGGAATTCCCGGGCAACGAAACAAACGAGGACTGGCTTCCCGATTTACTCAAAGGCAAAAAAATCGAAAACCAGGATAAGCTCGAACGCGTGTTGCCCGATGTAAAAACGGCGCAGCAGCAACTTGCCCATATCGAAACAGAAAGTGGCCTCAGCCTCGCCGCCATCAAAGACATCAACCGTCGCATGTCCATTGGCGAAGCGCGCGCACGTCGCGCCAAAAAAGAAATGGTTGAAGCCAACCTGCGCCTGGTAATTTCTATTGCAAAAAAATATACCAATCGCGGCCTGCAATTCCTCGATTTGATCCAGGAAGGCAATATTGGCCTGATGAAAGCGGTAGATAAATTTGAGTACCGTCGCGGCTATAAATTTTCCACCTACGCTACCTGGTGGATTCGCCAGGCAATTACCCGCTCCATTGCCGACCAGGCGCGCACCATTCGTATCCCTGTACACATGATTGAAACCATCAACAAACTTAATCGTGTATCGCGCCAAATGCTGCAGGAAATGGGCCGCGAGCCCACGCCGGAGGAATTGGGCGAGCGCATGGATATGCCGGAAGACAAGGTGCGTAAAGTACTGAAAATCGCCAAGGAACCCATTTCTATGGAAACCCCGATTGGCGACGATGAAGATTCACACCTTGGCGATTTCATTGAGGACACCACCATTATTTCTCCGGTGGAATCCGCAACAATGGAAGGCCTGATGGAAGCCACACGCGAAGTACTTGCCGGCCTCACCGCACGCGAAGCCAAAGTATTACGTATGCGCTTCGGTATTGATATGCATACCGACCACACACTGGAAGAAGTGGGCAAACAGTTTGATGTAACCCGCGAGCGTATCCGTCAAATCGAAGCCAAGGCGCTGCGTAAACTGCGTCATCCCTCGCGCTCCGATCACCTGCGCAGTTTCCTTGATGATTAATCCATCACCAAAATAAAACCCGCATGATGCGGGTTTTATTTTTTAGGCCAGCAAATCCTTTAATCTCTAGCCACACTCCAAACAACTCACTATAATGCCCCGCACTGCGATTCCGCAGCTCCCTTGGGGCCTATAGCTCAGTTGGTTAGAGCATCCGACTCATAATCGGCAGGTCGCTGGTTCAAGTCCAGCTGGGCCCACCACTTTTAAACTTCTCATTCGACACAAAAAAGTTCTCCCTTTTAAATCTGCAAAGTTTTTTTCAAATCCCGGTATCGGCAAAAAATAATGATCTCGCATGCGCTATTATGAACGGCGAGTGGAAAAAACACGCTATTTACAATAACGAACGCATGGAGATTGATCGTGAACGATACTTTTACCGAAGTCACCCGTACCCCCTGGACCAGCCGCATTGGAAAATCCGCCAAGGGTTTATTGGGCGGGTTGGTGTTATTGGTCGCAGGCATTGCGCTGCTGTTCTGGAACGAGGGCCGTGCGGTGAAAACCCATAAAGCCCTGGAGGAGTCCCAAGGCACCGTTGTTTCAATTGATGCATTGGAAAATGCCCAACCATCAATGGAGGGTAAATTGGTTCACATCAGCGGTACCGCTAACACTAATCAAACCCTTTCAGACGATTTGTTGCCGGTAAGTATTGCCGCACTGAAATTGCAGCGCTTTGTAGAAACCTACCAATGGCAGGAAACATCCCACTCGGAAGAGCGAAAAACCATGGGTGGTGATACCGAAACGGTTACGACTTACCAATATTCGAAAGTCTGGTCCACAACAAAAATAAATTCCTCGGATTTTAAAAAACAGGGCGGGCATGAAAACCCGGCAGGGTGGCTTTATGAAAACCAAACCTGGACCGCACCTGACATTCGTATTGGCAATTATGCATTGTCATCGGAACATAAAAAATTGATCGATAATTTTCAGTCGCTTCCACTACCGGGAAATAGCGAATTCCCGAAAGGATTGAAAAAAATAAACAATATGCTATACACCGGAAGCAATCAGCAAGAGCCGGGGATTGGCGATCAACGCATCAGCTTTAATTATATTCCCGTCCAGGTTTACAGTGCGATTGGCGATATGAGAAGCAGCATGTTGCATGAGCATATCGCCAGCAATGGACACGGGTTCGCATTACTGCAAGCCGGTTCCTATAGCGCCAACGCGATGTTTGAACAAGCCAAAAGCGATAATAAACAACTGACCTGGATATTACGCCTGGCAGGCACTGCTGTCCTGGTATTGGCATTTATCACCATACTAAAACCCTTATCCGTGTTAGCCGACGTAGTTCCGTTGATAGGTAATATCATCGAAGTTGGCACTGGTATTATTGGTTTCCTGTTAGGTTTGATTGTGGCGCTGGTAACGATTTGCGTGGCCTGGATTTTTTACCGCCCAATGGTAGGGATAGCACTACTGGTTGCTATTGGTGCAATCATCTATTGGTTAAAGCGGAAGTCCTCACAGGCAGCACAAACCATTGCGCAACAGAAGAACATCAATTTACCAATCAATACCGAAAATACCAACGCCAATATCTAACAATCAGCCCGCCTTCGGCGGGCGTGCATTTCCTGCCCAATCCAGGCGCCTTTTCCCATTCCAATAGTCACGAGTTGCTATTTCTTTGTGAACGATTTTTCTTTTTCACTTTCCATAATAAATGCGGTGGGATAAATAATTCTTTGCATTGCGCTCCGGATAATTTTTTCCTCAAAAAAAATTACTGTGGACAGCTATTTGTGAGAAGAAAAAGATGACAGACAAGAACCTCGCTACCTTCGGTGGCACTTTATTAATCCTCGGTTTTGGCAGCGTTGGGAAAGCCGTATTGCCGCTATTGCTGCGCCACATAGAAATGGCGCCGAAGAAAATAAAAATTGTTGCCCCCCATGAGGATTCAGAAGGTATTTGTGCAGAATATGGTGTCCAGTTTATACAACAGGAATTGACTAAAGATAATTTTCATAGCTTCCTCGATGAACACTTAAAAGAAGATGACTTTTTATTAAATCTTTCCGTCGATGTTTCCAGTTTGTCGCTGATTGAATATTGTTGGCGCAAAAATATTTTCTACCTGGATACCTGTATCGAACCTTGGCCGGGGCGCTATACAGATGCATCCGCACCACCGAGCAAGCGTTCCAATTATCGATTGCGAGAGGACTTACTTTCTTTTCGCCTGGATAAGCAAGGCGGCCGAACCGCTGTTGTCACCCAAGGCGCAAATCCTGGACTTGCCTCCGTATTGGTAAAACAGGCATTGGAAAATATTGCGCGCGATTGCGATCTGGATTTCGCCCCACCCCGTTGTCGCGAGGACTGGGCGCGCCTCGCCCGTCAATTGGAGATAAAAGTAATCCATATTGCGGAGCGCGATACCCAAACGACAACAGATAGAAAAAAACGCAATGAATTTGTGAATACCTGGTCGGTGGATGGTTTTGTTTCTGAAGGTTTGCAACCTGCTGAATTGGGATGGGGCACACACGAAAAACATTGGCCCCCCGACGCAGAACAACATGGATATGGATGCGATGCAGCGATATTTTTAAATCGCCCCGGTGTCGCCACGCACGTGCGCAGCTGGACTCCACTTGAGGGTAGCTTCCACGGTTTTTTAATCACGCATTCTGAATCCATATCCATTGCCGACCATTTGACGTTGCGCGAAGAGGGTGAAGTTGTCTATCGACCCACTGTGCACTATGCCTACCACCCTTGCGACGACGCGGTGTTATCCCTGCATGAGCTGGCGGGAAAAAATTGGCAACAACAAAAAGAACAACGCATTTTGAATGAGGAAATTACTGGCGGCATGGATGAATTAGGCGTGCTACTCATGGGCAATAAGAAAGGTGTGTATTGGTTTGGGTCGCGCCTTGATATCCACCAGGCCCGCCAACTCGCACCTTACAATACCGCAACCAGCCTGCAGGTAGCCGCAGGCATTTATGCCGGCGTCGTGTGGGCATTGCGCAATCCACACAGCGGAATTGTTGAACCTGACGATCTCGATCACAAGGCTATTTTAGAAATGGCAAAACCTTACCTGGGCGAATTGGTAGGTGTTTATGGAAACTGGACACCCTTAGCGGAGCGGAGCCCACTATTTTTTGAACCTACCGCATCCGATGACCCATGGCAATTTATTAATTTCCGCGTTCATTGATTCCATTTATTTATTGATGGGGGGCGGGACATGTTATTGCAAAAAGAATTGGGCGTGATTGAAAAATCTTACTACGAGGCCACCGTAAAACGTCCGCCCATCAGGCCCACCTTGTGCGGAACATTGAATACCGATGTATGCATTATCGGTGGTGGCTATTCCGGTTTATCCGCGGCTATTGAATTGGCTGAACGCGGGTATAAAGTCGTTTTACTCGAAGCGCAACGCGTTGGCTGGGGAGCCTCCGGCCGCAACGGCGGAGAAGTCATTGTCGGCTTTGGTTCCGATGGTGAAATGGCTATTACCCGCCAGCTTACGCCCGAAAATTCAAAACTTGCGTGGGATATTTCAGTAGAAGCGCTACAGCTTTTGCAAACACGTATCGCGAAATACGGAATCGAGTGCGATTACACCCCGGGGTACATGACGTTGGCGGTTAATGAACGCAAGGCTCGATTATTGGAGAAATGGTACAGCGATGTTTCGCAGCAATTTCAATATCCCTTGCGATGGATCGGTCCTGATGAGATAGGTAACTGGATTTCAAGCCCACGTTTCCACGCCGGCGTTTACGATTCAAAATCAGGTCACCTACACCCACTGAAATACTGCCTGGGTTTAGCGAAAGCTGCACTTGCTGCCGGGGTAAATATTTTTGAAAACTCAGCCGTACTAAAGATTGAGCGCGGTGAAAAACCCGTTGTAAAAACCGGGCAAGGAGAAATCCAATGCAATTATGTGGTTCTGGCGAGCAATGTATACATTAACGAATATGGTTCACTTGCACCGGAGATTGCGCCAAAGATTATGCCGGTCGGCACCTATATGATTGCGACTGAGCCACTTGATACGGAACGCGCGGGCAAATTATTGCATCGACGCCAGGCAGCTTCCGATAACAATTTTGTACTCGACTATTTTCGCCTCGCCGCGGATAACAGTTTGCTTTTCGGCGCGGGTGAAAGTTACACCGGCGTAACACCGCGCGGGCTTATTGAAAAAATGCGAATGCGCATGCTGGATGTTTTTCCGCAATTAACCGATGTCGCTATACCTTATGCGTGGGGTGGTTTTGTAGATTTAACCATGAATAAGGCACCGGATTTCGGCCGCATCGGGAAAAACATCTATTACCTCCAGGGGTTTTCCGGACACGGTGTTGCGTTAACGGGTATTGCGGGGCAATTGGTCGCACAAGCCATCGCGGGCGATGCAGAAAAATTTGATATTTTTGCGCGCTTGCATCATCACAAATTCCCCGGCGGCGATGTTTTGCGTACACCGTTATTAGTATTGGGTATGTGGTATTACCGCTTGCGCGACCTGTTGTTTTAACGATCCTGAATTTTCGTGCTGGCTCAGGCTTGTTTCCTTCCTTCTCCATTCATTTCGGAGCGGAACTATCGCTCTCCCTGTGAGTCGATTGGTTAACATACCGAAACTTAATGCAACCATGGGCTTTCCATGAAATTGGAGGTGGGCTATGGAATTATCAGATATGGGGATATGGATTGGCG
>CBFGOY010000008.1:0-109762 GCA_965650515.1 uncultured Cellvibrionaceae bacterium
TCCTGCCGGACGTAGCCGCGTTCCTGGATCGTCGAAATAATGGCAGCATAAGTTGAAGGGCGACCGATGGCGCGCTTTTCCAATTCCTTTACCAAGCTGGCTTCTGTATAACGAGCCGGCGGCTTGGTGAAATGTTGTTGCGGATTGAGCTTAATCAGCGGAAGCACTTGCCCCACTTTCATTTCCGGCAGTACTACATCCTCATCTTTTTTGGTTATCTGGGGCAAAACCCTGGTGAAACCATCAAAGCGAATGACCCGACCACGGGTACGCAATTCAAAATCCCCGGCGGCTACGACCACACTCGTGCTTGTATATTCGGCCGGTGTCATCTGGCAGGCAACAAATTGCTGCCAAATCAAGCCATATAATCGCTCGGCGTCTCGCTCCATGCCGCTTAATTGATTCGGCATGACTTCCACATTGGATGGACGAATAGCTTCGTGAGCTTCCTGCGCCCCTTCCTTACTGGAATATACTACCGGTGCTTCCGGCAGATAGCGTTTGCCGTAGCTTTCAACTATGTAGTTGCGGCAACTATCTACGGCTTCTTTACTCAGGTTGGTGGAATCGGTACGCATATAGGTGATGTAACCCGCCTCATAAAGGCGCTGGGCCATCATCATGGTTTTTTTAACGCCAAATCCCAAGCGTGTGCTGGCGGCTTGCTGTAGCGTGGAAGTAATAAACGGAGCTGATGGTTTGGATTGGGTAGGCTTATCCTCGCGGCTTACCACCTTATAACTAGCGCCCTGCAAAGCGTTAACAGCAGCCATCGCCTGGGCTTCATTAATCGGCTTGAAAGCTTCGTCGCCCCGCTTTTTGACTTCGAAGCTCGCCGCTTGATGTTTATCCGCCTGGAGATCGGCGAATACCGTCCAATACTCCTCGGGGACAAATGCCCGGATCTCCCGTTCCCGTTCCACTACCAGACGCACGGCAACCGATTGTACGCGCCCAGCCGACAGGCCACGGGCAACCTTCTCCCACAGCAATGGCGACACCATGTAGCCAACAACCCGGTCCAAAAACCGGCGCGCTTGCTGCGCATCAACACGATTTTGGTCTATGGGGCCGGGAGTTTTAAACGCATTCTGAATGGCAGTTTTGGTAATTTCATTGAACACTACACGACGATAACGTGATTCATCCCCGCCGATGGCCTCGCGCAAGTGCCATGCAATGGCCTCCCCCTCCCTGTCCAAGTCGGTTGCGAGATAGACGGTGTCGGCTTTCTCCGCCAGCTTCCTGAGTTCCTCGACGACTTTTTCTTTTCCGGGCAGAATTTCGTAGTGTGCTTCCCAGTTGTTTTCGGGGTCTATTCCCATCCGATTAATTAATTGGCTTTTACTTTTTTGTGCCTGGTAACGCGCCTTTTCTTCCGCTGACATTTTTCTGGTTGCGGCCGCTTGCTTGGCGCGCTCTTTTGCATCAACAGGCTTTGCACCACCACTGGTTGGTAAGTCGCGGATATGGCCAATACTGGATTTAACGACAAAATCGTTACCCAGGTATTTGTTAATAGTTTTTGCCTTGGCAGGCGACTCTACGATTACTAAAGATTTGCCCATGGTGGTTAAAAATATCTCTATATAAAGGAAGGCTGTGAAAGTTGAAAAATATGCCAAATAAATATTGCAGAGCCATCTGAAAGGCTAAACTAGCGTTTGAAGGTGCGCATATATAAGACCTGAACCCAGAGGGGTCAAGCGATTATTTTCAGGGAAACTTATAGTTGAACCCAGGCGTTGCTGTAAAACCGGACCTTATAAAATACTTTAAGCAGCTTTAAGAGTTACACATAATCAATTGATTTATAATGTTTTTTAAGTTTAAGCCAGCTTGCACACCCAACCCATAACCCGGCACTAAATACCAAGGTTTATAAATTAAGCATGACCCTGATTGCTGTTCTTGTTTTTTTGATGGTGGTAACACTTTTAGCGGTAAGTGTGATCAACCGTATCCAGCAACGCCAGCGCGAACGGCGTTTGCAGCAACGCCGCCTGCGGATCCAGGCAGAGGAATTGGGCGAAGTTGTGTCATGCCTTGAACAAACCATCCCCAACCGGATGATCATCAAGCACATAAATGACATGATCACTGCCTTGCAACAACAAATGCTGGAACTCGAAGACAAAAACCCTGAACACATCGAGGCCGCTATCCGCAAAAGCGAAATGCACTCTGAAGAAATGCTTAATCCACAAAATCGACCCCCGGTTAGTTATCAACGGGAAAGCGATGCCCAAATAGCCAAGACCCAATTGCACCTGAATGAAGCCATGCATCTGGTGACCCATCTGGCGGCGCGAGGGGTTATTAATGAGGTGGAGCTGGAGGCCTATCTAACTGAGCTGCGTTGGGCATATTTGATGGTGTCAGTGATGTCCTATATTGCGCAGGGGGAAAAATCCATGGGAATCAGCGATCGGTTTTCAGCGCAGGCTTTTTTTCGCAAGGCCCAACAGTTATTGATGGAGTCCATGCACCAGGATCCGCGTCGCCTCAAAATGATCAAGGAGCTTGGTGAAATGGTCGATGGTGACCGAGTTAGCTTAAGTCGTGAATTGCGGGAGCCGGCATCCCTGGCCTTGAAACTCCATTAGTAGTTGTCCGCCATAGCTTGCAGTTCTTTCAGCATGGTTAACAGCATATCGAGTAATTCGGGTCCTTCGTGTTCATTCCAGTAAACACAGGTGCCGGCCTCACCCTGGCTAATAACCGCAACGGACGGTGGCAAATCTGGCAGGTAAGTTCGCAAGATATTGCAGACCTCCGATGAAGGCCTTTGTGCACCATGCCAATCCCAATCGCGATAAAAATTACCGTCATGCTCGTAATCCGTCCGGATTAATATCCAGGTGGGCATAGCCTGCATTTTTACAGTGGGCGCCAAATAATAAACGGGTAATGCGACCGGCTCGTCTATGGCTGTTTTCAATTTTGGGGGAATACGCATGCCAAAGCGAAACCCCGCCCTGGCAGCATGCATTCGCAGGGCTTCCTTACGCCGCTGGGCCGGTTTCGGCCGTAACATTGAAATCGGTCCGACGACCAACCCGATCGCCAGCAGTAATATAATAAAAAACCAGATATCCATGAAAAGCCTTATATGCTTATAAAAGAAGAACCGGGATTAGATTAACCATAGATCTTAAACTCCTACCCAGCGAGGTGAAAATGATGAGCAGCGCCGTCAGTTATAGCCATATTATTGTGGGCCTGGACTTATCCGAGGATTGCCCAGCAGTTATTCACCGCGCGGCCGGGATAGCCCGCGCCTGCAACGCCAGGCTCACCTTGGCTCATGTGCTTGAGCCTATAGCATTTGCCTATGGAGGCGATATGCCAGTGGACCTCAGTGGTGTGCAGGAACAACAAGTACAAAAAGCCAGCGCGGACCTTGCACAACTTGCAAAGGCCACTGATTACCCTATCTACCAGCAACATGTATTGGTCGGCCAACCCGCCGCTGAACTCCATTACCTGGCACAACAGGAAGGAGCCGATTTAATTGTGGTGGGTAGCCATGGCCGCAAGGGGTTTGCCTTGTTGCTGGGGTCTACTTCGAATAGCGTGCTGCATGGGGCAACTTGCGATGTGCTTGCTGTGCTGGTAAAAAAACAGACGGATGCCGGATAACCTACAATCCGCCGGCCCTATTCCTGTTGCATGTCTTCCAACTCGGCCCAGCGCTCAAAGCAATTGTCCAATTGTTGTTGTAGCCGGGCCAATTGTTGTAATTTTTTTTCGACGGTCGCCGCCGGTTGTAAATAAAAATCTGCGCCAGCCATTTCACTGTTCAGCACCTCCAACTCACGCTCGATGGCTTCGATTTTTTGCGGTAATTCGTCAAATTCTTTCTGAAATTTATAACTTAATTTTTTGGATTTCGCCGGCGCTTTAACATTGGTGGCTATGGTGGCAGTTGCGCTTGCCGCCGGCTGCGGTAATTCATCCGCTTGTGTCCATTTGCCGCCCTGGCGAATCCAGTCATCGTAACCACCCACATACTCGAGCACGTTTCCACGACCTTCAAATGCAATCACGCTTGAAACGATGTTATTCAGGAATGCGCGATCATGGCTCACCAGCAAAATAGTACCGGGATAATCGATCAGGATTTCCTCCAGTAATTCAAGGGTTTCCACATCCAGGTCATTGGTCGGCTCATCCAACACTAACAGGTTTGCCGCCTTACTAAAGAGCTTTGCCAGCAAAACGCGGTTTCGCTCTCCACCCGACAAGGCTCGCAATGGCGTTCGCGCGCGCTCACCGCTAAACAGGAAATCACTGAGATAGGAAAAAATATGTTTGGATTTCCCATTTATTTCGATCACTTCCCGGCCTTCGGCAATATTATCGACCGCATTTTTGTCCAGATCGAGTTGATCGCGAAGTTGATCGAAATAAGCAATTTGCAAATTAGTGCCCAGCTTTACTTTCCCCGATTGTGGTTGCAGCTCACCGAGAATTAATTTCAACAGGGTACTTTTCCCCGCTCCGTTTGCACCGACCAATCCTATGCGGTCACCGCGCATTATGCGGGTCGAAAATTGTTTAATAATGTGTTTATTGCCCCACGCATAGGATACATCGACAAGCTCTGCGACTAATTTGCCCGAGTCGCCGCTGCTGCCCAAATTGAAATTGGCTTTACCAATCAGCTCGCGACGTTGCGCTCGCTCTTCCCGCAAAGCTTTTAACGCACGTACACGCCCCTCGTTGCGGGTGCGGCGCGCCTTAATGCCCTGGCGAATCCAGACTTCCTCCTGGGCGAGTTTTTTATCAAATAGCTCATTGTGGCGCGCCTCATCAGCCAGTGCTTGCTCACGATAAACTAAAAAGCTGGTGTAATCGCCCTGCCAATAACGCAAATGCCCGCGATCCAATTCGGCAATGTGGGTGGCGAGCGCTTGTAACAAAGAGCGGTCATGGGTGATAAAAACAAGCGCACCGTTGAACGCCAATAATTGTTTTTCCAACCATTCAATCGCGGCAATATCCAGGTGGTTCGTAGGCTCGTCGAGTAAAAGAACATCGGGCTCCAGCACTAAAGCGCGAGCAAGGGCAACACGCCGCCGCCAACCGCCGGATAATTCACGCATGTAACGTTCGGCGGGTAAATCCAGGCGGGAAATAATTTCTTCGACTTTTTGTTGCAACAACCAGCCATCGCGTACTTCTATTTCATGCTGTAGTTGGGTCATCCGCGCCAACTGCGAATCGGAAATAGCCAGGCCATGGGAAAGCTGGCGATATTCTGTAAGCAATTGCCCCAGGCCATCGCTGCCTGCAGCAACAGCGTCAAACACCAGCCGGTCATCCGCCTCGGGTAAATCCTGTTCCAGGCGCGCGATGCGAATACCGCTCTGGCGAATTACATCACCCTTGTCGAGATCCACCTCGCCCGCAATAACTTTTAATAAACTGGATTTACCGGCGCCGTTACGCCCGATCAAACACAACCGCTGGCCCTTATCGATACTCAGGTCAACACCGTCGAGCAATACTTGCAGGCCGTAACTGAGGCTGGCTTTTTCAATTTTTATCAAAGACATAAAGGAATAATTCGGATAGATATCTAACAAAAATGATACTGGCAGAACCCAGGCCTGGCTGGTATTCTCAGGTGATCACATGGTGCGCAAAAAATGCGCCGCATCATATCCCACCCGCAAGGTATAACCAACCCGCAAGGTTTTACAATATTTTGAGGTTCCCATGAGGTTTTCCAAAATACTTTGGCCGGTCGCAATTAGTGCCAGCGTATTCGTCGGCAGTATGACCCTGGTTTCTGCAGCGGTTGCCAATTCCGCTGCCAAATCTGTTTCCAGGGTTGCGCCGGTAAAAGCCGACCCTCGCCCACAAGAGCGGCAACAATATGCGCAGGCCCAAAAGGCCTTGAGCGCAAAAAATATGGGCGAGTATCATCGATTAATAAAGCAACTCCAGGATTATCCGCTGTTGCCTTATCTGGAATACCAGGAGTTGACCAACCGTTTGCCCAGCTTGCCCAAAAGTGATGTGCAAGCATTTTTTAAACGTTATCCGGATTCCTATTTGTCGGAACGACTGACCCATCGCTGGTTGCGCACCCTGGCGCAACGTGAACGCTGGAGTGATTATTTGCAATTTTACGATAAGCGCCTGACCGATCCGGAACTGGCGTGTTTGCAGGCGCGCGCCCGCCTGGCGACAGGCGATAAGGCGGCATTAAATGAAGTTGCCGCCCTGTGGAATATTGATAAGGCCCAATCCACAGCCTGTGATCCCGTGTTTGCGGAATGGAGAAAAGCGGGGTTGATGGCCCCTGAATTAATTTGGGAGCGCCATCAAAAAGCACTAAAGGCGGGCAATAAAAGTATGGCGAGTTACCTGGGCAACCTTTTGCCTGTTGCTATCCGACCAACAGCATTACTAATGCAGCAGGTAGACGCCAATCCCCGCCTGCTAAAGCAAACCTCCAGGTTTTCAAAACAATCTGTCCAAATGAAATCTGTCATTTTGCATGGTTTGGAAAAATTGGCACTGGCGAATGCAAAGGAAGCATTAACATTGTGGCATCAATATGACGCCCAGCAATTATTCAGTGATGAGGACAGAACTAATATTAAATATCACATCGCCCTGCGTTTGCTATACCAGGATCGCGAAGCGGATGCAGCAAAACTTGTCGCCTCCACGCCTAACCTGACCAGGGCAGATTTACTCGAATGGCTGTTGCGCGAATCCCTGCGCAAGCAGGATTGGGAGCGTGTCAATGAATGGATTTCCCGCTTGCCGGATGATGCACGTAATTCCGAACGCTGGCGTTATTGGCAAGCGCGTACCATGGAACAATTGGATATTAAGGAAATCAACGGCGAAACACCGATGTCGATCTATCAAAGTATTGCACCCGCGCGCAGCTTTTATGGGTTTCTAGCCGCGGATAAAACCGGCGGGACCTATCATTTATTGGACAGGCCACTCGCCGTGACCGAGGAACAAGTTCGCGCAGTGGAAAACTCCCAGGGGATGCAACGTGCACGCGAATTTTTTATGCGCGGCGAGTTGGCGGCCGCCAATCGCGAATATTTCCACAGCGCACGCCGTATGCCGATGGAGCAAATGATTATTGCGGGCCGGCTGGCGGAAAAGTGGGGTTGGTATCGCAACGGGATTCAACTGATGGCGGAAGCCCAATCCTGGGATGAATTACAAGTGCGCTTCCCAATCGTTTATAAAGACCAGGTGACCAGGGCCGCTAAACAAACCGCAGTAAATCCGTTATTTATTTTCGCGGTTACCCGCCAGGAAAGCGCATTTATGCATGATGCGAAATCACCGGCTGGTGCTGTGGGCCTAATGCAATTGTTGCCAACGACGGCAAAACAAACGGCAGAGAAAAACGGACTGAGGTTTTCACCGAATGATTTGATTACCCCTGAAAAAAATATTGCCTTGGGGAGTCGCTATTTGAATCATCTGCTGGATGTGTTCGAAGGCAATCGTATTCTTGCCGCTGCCGCGTACAATGCCGGGCCATCCCGTGTCAAAAAATGGTTGAACAAGGAACCCAATGCGCAATTGCCTTATGATGTATGGATTGAAACTATCCCCTACAAGGAAACACGCGGTTATGTGCAAAATGTGCTTTCTTTTTCGGTAATTTATGCGTATCGATTGGGACAGGAGACGAGTTTTGTAACGGCTGCGGAAGCTAATCGCCAGTTATAGTAAAGTAACCCATTGCACTTAATGCCAGCAAATGCTGGCATTTTTTTAATTAAATTCCACGATTAACTGAAAAAAGCATTGAGAGTTGACAGGAATTGATTTAGAGTCGAATTCCTTTTTATCCAACAGCCCACTACTTTTATGTTTAACCATTGTTTCGCCATTAAACACTTTGCACTGCGACCAGCATCTTATGCGTGGCGTGCATTGCTATGGCGGACAATCCGGTAAATAAACAGATTTTATTTTATCTACCCAGGGCCGCAGCAAAAAACTGCGGCCTTGTTGTTTAAAGCCATTCGTTTTGCTGCGGAGCCCTTAACTGAGGAGCTTATCGTGGTGATTGTATTTATTCATCTAGTGAATTTCTGGATCAATTTCATTCCTTGTAATGTAATTGTGGCGCTATTTTTTCTGCCATTGATACCTTGTGTAACTATTTTTGCCTGGTGGCTTTTTGATAATCGCGATACCCCGGTTGCTACCAAACTTCTGCAACAATTTTTAGGTGCGGTTGCGGGACCAGATGAACTACTGGTGCGGGAATTGCAGAACAGAAAACATAAGCAGCGGAAAGAAAGAGATTGATGAGCCAGTTGCTGCCCCATGGCCGACTTTAGAATTATCATTTATAAGGGTGGTAAGCTGAAACTTAGGGGCTACACTTGCAGTGATAGCTCCATTTGCATGGCTCACCCACAACAACTAAAACTCGATTTTTATGACCGAAGCTGTACCTTTACTAGCGCGTCAGCCCATTTTTAATGGCAACATGCAAGTGGTTGCTTACGAGTTGTTATGCCGCAATAGTGAGCTAACCCAGGTGGGTACCTGTGACGGCGATGCCGCAAGTTGCCAGGTGTTGCTTAACGCTTTTACCGAGTTGTCTATTGAGCAAGTGGTTGGTAAGCATAAGGCGTTCGTCAATTTTACCCGCACCCTGATTGATACCCCTCCCCCATTTAGTCGCCAGAAATTAGTCATTGAGGTACTTGAAGGGCAAAAAGTGGATGCTGCCATGCTGCATTCGCTCATGCAATTACGCAACCAGGGGTACACCATTGCCCTGGATGATTTCGAATTAACACCGGAAACAGAAAGCCTGGTTGCTTATGCGGATATTATCAAACTCGATGTGCTTCACCTTTCGCCGGAAAAGCTTAAACAACATATTGATTACCTGAAACCATTCGGCATTACCCTCATTGCTGAAAAAGTTGAAACCTATGAAATGTTTGAAAACTGCAAAATGTTAGGTTTCGATTTGTTTCAGGGCTATTTCCTGGCCAAACCCAAAGTCATCACTGGAAAAAAAGTTTCAGAAAATAAGCAATCGGTACTGCAATTGCTGTCTGCACTGCATGATCCCAATGTGCCAATGGAAAAAATTGAGCGGATGATCGCGCGCGATACTTTGCTGAGCTTTAAATTACTGCGCTTGGTTAACAGCCTTTGGTTTGTCGCGGTCGGTAGATTCACTGCGCCAGGCAATTATGCTGTTGGGATTAAACAAACTTCGAAATTGGGTAAATTTATTAGCGCTATCAAACCTGAGCGGAAAACCCCATGAATTAAGTATCGCGGCATTAACCCGCGCCCGCATGTGCGAATTAATCGCTACTGAAATTAACCAACGCAACCGCCCCGACTCATTTTTTACCGTGGGATTGCTCTCAACCCTGGATGCTTTCCTGGACACGCCCCTTGAGGATTTGCTCTCCAGCCTTTCCCTTAGCGAAGCGATCAACAGGGCTATGCTCAATCATTCCGGCCCGGAAGGTATGGTGTTACAGCTTGTGCAATCCCATGAGCAAGGCGAATGGGACAAAATTAATTGGGAAGCATTGGACAAGACAGGGTTAATACCTGAGCGGCTTGCCCAAATTTATGTCGAATCCTTGCAATGGGTTGCTGAAACTGTGAATACCCTGGGTTTGAATGCTACTAATTAGCGGACGATTTTTTAAGCAGCAAAGTGATTTATAGGTAGGCTTGTAGATAGGTTAGTGCCTGCTGCGCATTGAACGGCCAGCCCAACTCGTCATCATGGTCTGCAAATTTCAATACCGGAATTCTTATCCCGTAACGCTCAATCAATTCATCTGAATCAGCGACATCAATCTCTTCCAAACGCAAAGGCAAACAGGTAACCAAGGGAGCCAGAATTTCCCAAGCTATGTCGCACAAATGACAACCGGGGGTTGAGTAAAGGTAAACTGTTTTCATAATAGAGGCATTAATCTGCAAAACACCAGTTTACCAAGTTGGAGCCTCAATCACTTAGCGTAAATCCAACGCGAAGAGTCGATCCATAAATTCGCGCAGGCGTTGCCCCTGGTGTTCCCCAAGTTCACCTGCCCCGGTGATTTTTTCAGCCATATTTCCAATCAGTTGTTGTGGTACTTTAAATGTGGAAGCACGGTCCAGGCTATTGAGCAATTCGCGAATAAAATTTCCCAGCGGCAATAATTGGTTGTTAAGCAGATTTTGCTCGCTGCTCTCAGGGAAACGGAGTTCAACACGTTGATAAGCGCGAGTAATTTGCTGGATCTCTACTTGCGCCAAATTTAATGCAAAACTACTGATTTGCTTTTCGTCATAGCCTAGGCTCATCGCCTGTTCAAAAGCCCGATCGAGATTTCCGGCAAAAAACTGCCCTGCCAAATCATTCACCCTGCCGAGCAGATCATTGATCGCTGCCAACTCTTCCGCATTGAGTTCACCTTCAACGGCTAATGAAAATGATTCAGCGGAACTATGGCTGCCGGTTATCGTAGCGGAAGAATTAGCATCGCGTGTTACTCGACCCGCTTCCACCGCTAACCCTTCGCTTGATGTCGCCTTAATCGTAACTTTATCACCGTCTTTCGTGATTAATTCAAAGCTGAAAGCACGGGCACGGCCATATTCATAGTTGCCATAACCAAGTTGAGTGGATACTGCCGCAGGTAAGAAATCGGGCACTTCCAACCTGGGCGCCACCGGTTTGCTGGTTGCGATGGTTTTCAACTCCCCGTTGTTGGTGGAGACAGGGCGGGTATCAGGGGAGTCGATAAATTTTGCCCGTAAATTTTCTATACCTGCCAGTACCAGATCATAGGTTTTACCGATATCCGTTTTTATTTCAGGCGATAGCAGGCTGAGCGCTTCCAATTTTTCGCTGGCTTCCGCAAAACCTTTTTTAAAGCCCGACAACCCTGCCTCCAGCCTCGTTTGCAGTTCTTCGCTGGTTGCGCCCTCGGCAATATCCAATTGCAGGCGTCGCTCAATAAATCCAAGGATATTACCGGCAACTTTTTCAGCAGTCAGTGGCTCGACGTTTTCATATTCGGCCTTGGCGGTTTGCGCCCGTGAACTGATTTTTTCATAGGCAGCGACCAAGGTCTTGTTAACAATTTGCAGCGCGGCTTGATGTTTATCCCGCAGAGGCGCCTCACCTGATTGCCCTACAGCGGCATTTTTTTCACCATGGGTGGCCGTTTGAGGATTACCAGCCTTAGTCAACGGATTACTAACAGAGGGGGTTGTAAAAGGATTGAGTGAGGTTAAGTTCATAAAGTCACCTGTGGGGGAACCGAGCTATCACCTCACAGGTTATCGGCCATATCTTTCAAAACTTAAGGCTTATTTGCGCGTTAAAAACATGGCTGTTATAACCACAACACCTAATATGCCAAGGAATATTAACCCAAACTTGCCCTTGGAATTTGGTTGAGGTACAGCCTTGGATTGCTTGTCCTCTACCGCCCGGTTGATTGACGAGGAGCGCATAGTCGCAGGGCCCTTTGAAACCGTAGCGGGCCGCTTGGCCTCGGCAATTTCAGCTTTGACCGTGCCGGCTTTGCGTATGGCAGTTTTAGCCAGATCGTCGGCCGGCCCCATAACTCCAAAGCTCAGCGCATCGAAGCGCAACTCATCGCCACGTTTTACCCTGGCCTCCGCAACACGCTTGCCATTCAGGTAAGTCCCATTGGCTGAATCGAGATCCTTAACAAATAACATGCCGTCAATAACCTGCAACTGGGCGTGGCGACGTGACAAATGCGCAGCCGCAAGGCTGATATCGCATTCGCTGGCACGACCGATGACATTAATTTCTTTCAAGGGGAAAACGCGGTTTGCCAGTGCAGAATGGTTGGCTTTGAGTGACCAACCAGTCGCTTTCGGGGCGCGCAGTTGAGTGACGGTTGCCGACTCTTCCGCCGCAACCCTCGCCTCTTTTTTCGGATCTATAACAACCAGTTCTACACTGCCAAGGGTGATCTGGTCGTCCGGTTTTAACTCGCAGGCCCCATTTACCGGTTGGCCATTAACTGTTACCGGCTGGGTGGGTACCAGGTTGCGTAAAGTGAGGTGCTCGTTGTCCACCAATACTTCCAAATGCACATCGCTCGCCAGTGGGTCATCTATAACCAATGCGTTGGTCGCCGATCGGCCGATGGTAATTTTAGGTTCCACTAACCATACCGCATTGTATTTATTATCTTTAAAGCGGATTTTAAGCATAAATTATAACCTTAGCGCCAATGCCGAAAACGGGTTTGAATAATGCAATAGCTGTGCACTGATTTCAACACTCGCATATTGTTTGCAGTTAGTGATGGAATCCAATCAAGGCAAATAGAGTTTCAAAATACCGCCCCCCAAAGGGCCATGGTTGGCAATTGTCATATAACCCTGCCCTTTTTTGGATTTGTGTAATTCCAATACCTTACGCGCGAATAACAAACCAAGGCGGGTGTTTCCCGAACCGAAAGAAACAGGGGGTTGTGGAACTGGCTCCTGGAGCATGGCTTCCGGATAACCCTGCCCATCGTCAGCTACGGCAATACATAAAAAGCCATCTTCTACCATAGCACTTACCAACAACCGGCTGCGACAATAGCGCGCGCAATTTACGATGAGGTTATTCAGCACACCGCCTATCAATTCATTATCAAAATACCAGGCGAGGTTAATATCACAATCAATGTGTATTTCAATATTGCGCGAGCGTAACAAGGTATCGTTGCGCGCGATCTGTTCTTCAATAACATCGCTTACGTGATGTTCATCAATAACAATCACCAGCGTCCTCTCATCCATACGGTACAAGGATAAGAGTTGCACCAGTTCGCCATTGATTCGTGCCGCCTCATACTCGAGTGTAGAAAAGAATTTTGCTTGTTCGGCATCCTTGGGTGGGTATTTTTCCACCATGGCTGCAAGTGTATTCAGCAACATGCCCAACGAGTTTTTCATGTCATGCACACTGGAGGCCAGTACGAAGGAAAAATCTATCGGTACATGGCCGTAATCCGCTGGCGATGTTTTTTGTTCGGAAGATGGCTCCACAGTTGACCTCACTTGTTTTTTTCGTGGGTTCGGACAAGCGCATTATAGGTGTCGCTCAATTGACAATAGCGCTGGTATTGCGGGTGCTGCTGGGAAATAATCCCGCTGGTTTTGGTAAGGGATTGCTGGATTTTTTCGCTATTGGACGGATCGCATCGAGTTTTCAGTTTATCAATCATTGCTTGCACATAATTCAAACGCAAACCGATATGGTTAGGCAACTTCTGCAAGGCAGTTTTAAATGCATCCGCGGCAGCAGAAAAATCCCTGGCGTTGTAAAGCGAAATGCCTTTTTTGTTAATCTCCGCCACCATCAGTTTATTTTTTTCGCTTCGCGGTTCATCCAGCAACACGTCAAGTTTCTGTAATTTATCTTCACTACCGGCGTAGCGCTGCAAAAGCTCATTCAAATGTTCCTGGGCCTCATTGGTTTTACCCAGCATGCGCAACGCTCGCACCATCTCTATTTGCACATCAAGCGCTGCTTCTTCCTTTGTATTGCCTAACGCCGACTGCGCCGCGGCCAGTGCTTCCTGGGCCCGGCGCTGGTCGCCGCTACACACTTGCAATTGGCTTTCCAGTAACAGGGATTCAACCTTGCGAAAATTGGACTTGCCAAAATTTTCTTCAAGGTTATTGACACAGGCAATCGCATCCCGCACAAGGGGTTTGGCCAGTTCCTTGTCGATGGAAAATAAATCGATCGTGGCTTGGGCAAACTGCGCATGAATGGATTCCTTATCAAAACAGGAATGCTCTCCCAATTTCACGGCGCGCTTTAACGCATTGGTGGCGGTGACCAAATCATTATTTTGCTGGGCGACCTCGCCCAGGCTTTGTTGTCGCAAGATAGATAGCGGGGAAATATCCGTCGCTTTCTGCAAAATATTTTGCAGGTTTTCGGCATTGTTCTGTAATTTGAAAACCTCGGCTTGTAAATCATAAGCTTTCATACACATAGGATTTGATTGGAGGATGTTTTCCACCCATTGTTGGGCACCCAATAAATCGTTTTGAGCAAGTTTGGTTTTAACCATTCCGATTTGTGCCCATTCCAGCTCGCGTACATCCAGTACGCTACGGTAGATAGCGTCAGCGGCGGCTATTTCATTATTATCAAGGTAAAGTTGCGCTAATATTTTTTGGCAGCTGTTGGTATATCGGCTGCCTTTGGCGATCAATTCCCTGCATGCGTCAATAGCACCGGTGCGATCCCCGGCTTTTTGCGCAACGATAACGGCCTTGAGTTCCAGGCGCTGTTCCAGCATTCTACTCAAGCGTTGATCTAATGCCTTGGGTGTGATCGGCTTGGCCAGGTAAGCATCCGGCTCATAATCGTAAGCCGCCATTATCATATTCTTACTGTTTTCCGCAGACACCAATATAAATAAGCTGTCCGAACATGGGTTTTGGGTGGAGCGCAATTCCTCCAAAACCTGCTGGCCGCTTTTGCCTTTACCAAGATTGTTATCGCATAAAATCAGGTCGTAATTACGGGCCTTGCAGAAACGCAAAGCCTCTTCGCCGGTCGCGACAGAGTCAACATTTCCTATTCCAAGATCCATCAGCATTTTGTAAAGCGTGCCGCGAAAATTTTCAAAATCATCGACAATCAGCGCATGCATCTTGTAATAGCCAAGATCAGCCATTCTTTCACCTCCTTAGGGGAAATCAGACTAAGGATAGCCCAGAATTGCCGGGTCGCTAGAAAATAGGAATAGATGTAGAAGGAAAATACCTAGGGCTTGTGTCGCCGGGAACAGAAGAGTTGATTACCGCCTCGCATTTTTGCGCTGTGTTTTGCCTCGGCAAGCAGCTGTGATATTTGGTGATGCGTTTTACATACGGCTATATCCGGACTGACGCACCCAATTGCCAAGGTAAGCGGGCCGAATTTCTGCCGCTGCCCCTGGCGATCATGGCTCCAGTAATCCAATTGCTGGTTCGGTAGCAAGCTTGAACTTGCTGCGGTAAATTCCCGCAAGATAGTTTCGCAACGCGCCCGCCAATCACCACTGCGGAACGCCAAAATAAAATCGTCACCACCAACGTGGCCGACAAAATCCAGTTGCGGGTCCACCGCAGCGCAAAGGATTCGGCTCAATATCAAAATTACCTCGTCACCCGCGCCATAACCAAACGCATCGTTAAAAGGTTTGAAATGGTTGATGTCGCAATAAGCCATGACAAAATCTTGCTGTTGTAATAACAAATGGTCAACCCATTCATAAAGCGGAACGTTACCAGGCAGTTGGGTTAAAGGATTGCTGTGGCGTGCAATGCGCAACTTTTCTTCGGTTATGGAGCGTAATAAATCACGCACCTTACCGACTCCCAGGTACCGGCCCTGATCACTCACGATAAAATCCACACTTAAATTTTGCTGCGGATCTTCGCTGATCAACTGGCCAACTGATTTCAAATCGGTGTTCACATCGACAATAATGGATAGTGGGCTTATAAATTCCCTCACTGTTTTCTGTGCGTATAATTCATGTGCAAAACGGCGAGAAAAAACACTGAGTATCTCCGCCCTGCTGACCATCCCTAAAGGAATTACACCATCAACCACAGGCACACAGGAAAGGCGAACATCGGCGCGAAACATTTTCACCAGGCTTTCAGCGGGCTCTTGCGGCCCGACATGGACAGAGTCCACTACTATTTCACCTACATTCCGTGCAAAATGATCCTGGTAACGACGTAAGGATACGCTGGATAAGGTTTTAATGGACGATACCAATTCCAGCTCGGGGACCGCTTGCGGGCGGGCGATGAAATAACCTTGCGCATATTCGACGCCCATCGTTACCAATGTGGTGAACTCTGCTTCGGTTTCAATACCTTCAGCAATTGCCTTATGGCCGATGCGGTGGGCGATATCGAGCATGGCCCGCACAAATTCGCGTTTTACCGGATCCTTATCAATGCCGGAAATAAAATGACGATCGATCTTTACGTAGTCAGGGCGCAGTTCGCTCCAGACGCGCAAGCCGGCGTAACCCGCACCAAGGTCGTCCAAAGCGATGGCAAAGCCCTGGCGCTGGAAATGATCGGAAGCAGCGCGTAATAAATCAAATTCATCCAGCGGCTGGCTTTCCGTTAACTCAAACACCACGCGCTCCGCATTCAGCCCGACCCGTTGCAAAATTTCGCGCGTGACCCCATCGCGATATTGGCTATCGGTAAATGCAATGGGACTCATATTCAAAAAAAGCTTACCCGGTAAATTTAATTTTGCGAATTGCTCACAGGATACCTCGCGACAAGCAAATTCCAGGCTCGCCAGGAGGCGAGATTCGCGCGCGACTTCAAATAATTTATCAGGATATTGTAACGGGCTGTCCCCCGGACCTCGGATAAGCGCTTCATAACCAATGATCCGGGGATTCTCCAAGGCCATAATCGGTTGGAAGACCGGTGTAAGCAGTTTGAATTCAATCAGGCGACGTAATTCCTTTTGCAGGGTGATTGGCGTATACACATTGCTCTGCAAAGACATAATTAATAACTGTTAACAAGAAATAGATGAATTCCTGATGTCACAATCGCCCATCAATTGCTCTTGCATGATCAGGGATGTGGTCCATGGCGCGACTGTGAATATTCCTGCGGATATATGACAGTTTTATGAATTTGATAATTTGTTGTCATTCGATGTGAGAGGTACAATGCGCTCCTGTTGTTATTTCACTCACCGGTGCCACAAAACAGTCCGCAATATGCAAAAACATCAACCTGATACCATTTACGCCAATCCATTGGCGGAAGTAAGCCGCTTTGCATTTGATCAACGGGTCGTAGATGTATTTCCCGATATGATCAAGCGTTCCGTTCCCGGCTACGCCACCATCATTAACATGATTGGCAACCTGGCTGAGCGATATGCACAGGCGGACAGCCGCTGTTATGACCTCGGTTGTTCCCTGGGGGCGGCTACCCTGGCGATGCGCCATCGTATTCAAGCAGCCAATTGCAAAATCATTGGGGTGGATAATTCTGCCGCGATGATTGCGCGCTGCCAACAGGTTATTGCGGCAGACAGTGGTGAAGTTCCGGTGGAATTGATCGAAGCACCGATCCAGGCGGTTAATATCGAAAATGCTTCCATGGCGGTTTTAAATTTCACTTTACAGTTTATTGTGCCGGGTGAACGTTTGGATGTGCTGCGTAAAATTTGTAGCGGATTAAACCCCGGCGGCGTATTGATCCTTTCGGAAAAAGTGGTATTTGATGATGGGCTTCACCAGCAATTGATGACCGAATTACACCATAACTTCAAGCGCGCCAATGGTTACAGCGATCTGGAAATAGCCCAGAAGCGCACCGCCATTGAGGATTACTTAATCCCGGAAACACTGGATGTCCATCGCCAACGTTTGCGTGCTGCCGGTTTCAGCAGTGTGGATGTCTGGTTTCAATGTTTTAATTTTGCATCGCTGATTGCAATTAAATAATTACCGTATTTAAGGTTACCTGTGGCTCACATTCATTACGATCAATTGCTTCGCGCGTTAAAAGATACCCGGTTGACTGGCTGGGCAGAACAATTACCCCGCCAGATTGCAGCGGGGTTGTGCGAACAGCGTTATGGTGATTTACCCGGGTGGAAAAAATCCCTCGAAAAATTACCGGTAGTGCCCCAAAGCTTTATTGACCTTGAAAATGAAGTTCGCATCGGTCAAACAGTGGATTGTGATGAAGCCACACGTGCGCAAATCAAATCCATCCTGCAAGAATTAATTCCCTGGCGCAAAGGCCCTTATTTTATCCACGATATTCACATTGATACCGAATGGCGTTCCGACTGGAAATGGAATCGTGTTCTTCCCCATCTTGCGCCACTAAAAGACCGGTTAATTCTCGATGTGGGATGCGGCAACGGTTATCACTGTTGGCGCATGTTGGGCGCGGGAGCAAAACGTGTCATCGGTATAGATCCATCACCCCGCTTTATTGTGCAATTTCACATGGTGAAACACTTTGCAGGCGACCATTACCCGATTGACGTATTGCCACTGGGCATTGAAGATTTGCCGGAAAAATTACAGGCGTTTGATACAGTGTTTTCCATGGGTGTGTTTTATCACCGTCGTTCCCCCATGGATCATTTGCTGGAATTAAAAAATACCCTGCGCCCCGGCGGGCAATTAGTATTGGAAACCCTGGTGATCGACGGCGAACCAGGGGATGTCCTGGTTCCGGAAGGACGTTACGGCATGATGAATAATGTCTGGTTCTTGCCGAGTTGCGACACCATGGTTTCCTGGTTGCGGAAGATGGGCTTTAACAACCCGCGTGTTGTTGATGTTTGCCCTACGACCACCAGCGAACAACGCGCTACCGAATGGATGCGATTCCATTCACTGCCGGAATTTTTACATCCCGATAATCCCGCCCTCACGGTAGAAGGGCATCCCGCGCCGATTCGCGCCGTATTTGTTGCAGAAGCTTAAGTTGTTCGCGTAAAAAAACAAAGGGCATCCAATGATGCCCTTTGTTTTTAAATATTTTCCTTGGATCAATCGTCCAGCATTTGCAAGGGCGTATCCAACCCGAATTCCACATGGATCTGTGTACACCAGCGATTTAAACGCCCTGCGGTTAAATTTTCCTGCTGGTCTTCATCAATGGCCAGGCCGACAAACATCCCTGCCCCGGGGATTTCTGCTTTCGATGCTTCAAACTCATAGCCTTCCGTGGGCCAATGGCCTACGATTTCCGGGCCAGACTGGATAATGACATCGTGCAGCATTCCCATGGCATCCAAAAAATAATCGCCATAACCAAACTGGTCACCCAAGCCAAAAAGCGCAACTTGCTTGCCAGAAAAATCCACCGCAGCAATATCGTCCCAAAACTCTTCCCAATCGGACTGGATTTGGCCGAAGTCCCACGTCGGTATACCCAGGATTATCTTGTCGTAGTTGGCAAAATCCAGTTGGGTTACATCGGCGATATCACGCACGTCAACCACATCTTCCCCAAAACGTTTTTGAATACGGTATGCAACGCGTTCAGTGTTGCCTTCGTCACTGCCAAAAAACAGACCAATCTGGGCCACATTAACCTCGGGATCAGGATGAGTAAAAGTCCGGAATATACGGAATGGTTAAATCGGCGCGGATTTTCCCAAGAACAGGCCGCTGGGGCAAGCGAAACCCCTAAAAATAACTAACCCCGGCTAACCGGGGTCTCTATTCAACGGTTTGGATCAACGGGCGCTTGAACTGTGCGAGCGATCCGCGCGTGATTTTCTGTGCTCTTCGCGCTTGGTTTTAAGCTCCGCAAGCTTCTGTTTTTGCTCGTCGGTTAAAACGGCTACAAACGCTCTATGTGCCTTGGCACCAGCCAGTGCCTGTTCCGCGTGTAATTTACCCAGTGTCTCTGCCAGGGCCGCCAATTCGGCATCATTTGCCCCACTTTCCACCGCGCTTGCCAGTGATTCACGCGTATCAGCGATTTTTGTATGGAGGGCATCCCGCGCCACTTTATTGGCGTCGCGTTGGGTTTTGAGGGTTTCTTTTTGCGCGTCAGTTAAATTCAGCAATTTTTCCAGGCGCTTATTGCCATGTCCGTGCCCCCTTTCGCTGTGATGTTTCCAATCGCCCCAATCCCTACCTGTATCGCCACCAGCAAAACCGGGAGCCGCCAATGCAATTGCGCCTAATAACAGCGCGCTGGTTGCCAATACTTTGAAAATTTTCATAGTTAGTCCTCGGGTGACATTAGATTCAGGCTTGATTGCCTGCGAAACTTTCAGCTTTGTATTTCAAAGCCTATGAATTCATTATGGGCACTATAATGTTAAGATTGGTTAACGAAATCCAAAGAATCATGACTCTCATCGGGTGCTGGTGCACACTCAGCGCCTCAATCCACAGGGTAGAAAAGTTACTATGCTCAAGGTTCTCCTCATCGATGACGATAAAGAACTCAGCCAATTGCTGAGTGAATATCTCCAGACTGAAGGCTTTGCGATTGATACCGCATATGATGGCCAATCAGCTCTCGAACTTGCGCTTAAAAATAATTATTCAGCCATTGTCCTGGACGTTATGTTGCCCGTACGCAATGGCTTTGATGTTTTGAAGAATTTGCGTCAACACAATCAGACCCCGGTAATAATGCTTACCGCGAAAGGTGATACCGTTGATCGGGTAATCGGGCTTGAAATAGGTGCCGATGATTACCTTTCCAAGCCTTGTGATCCGCGTGAACTGGTGGCGCGCATACGCGCGATTTTGCGCCGTGCAAACCAGAAGGAACCCAGCCCGGCCAATATTGAACGGCTCATTTCAGGCAAGTTATCCCTGCATTTAGGTACGCGCACTACCACTTGGGACGGCCATGAAGTACCACTCACCGGTACCGAGTTCAGCGTATTGGAAATCCTGGTGCGCCGTGCCGGCCAAGTAATCAGCAAAGACGACATGACCGAGCAGGCATTAAACCGCAAACTGACACCCTATGATCGCAGTATTGATGTCCATGTCAGCAACATTCGTAAAAAAATTACCGCGGCGGGTTCATCAAAGGATTTGATCATTAATGTACGCGGTGCAGGCTATATGCTCACCATGAATGATGATGACTCTGTAAATTAATGACTCGTCTTTATTTAAAGATTTTCTTTACCTTCTGGTTGATCACTGCCGCGATTATTGTGGGCACCAATATTGTTGTGCATTGGTTTGATATGACGCCTGAAGGCGGCTTGCAGCACGGCGGTGAAACCAGCGACGATGACCCCGCAAAACGTTTGCTGTTCCAAATGGTGGGTAATGCGGTAAACCGCAACACCCGCCAGTTGGTACAGGATTTACGCGCAATGCCCAATTGGTCTACCCGGTTTGTCTATGTCATCGATAAGGAAAACCGCGACCTGCTTGACCGTCCTCTACCTCCCGGTGTGATGTACCTGGCCCCTCGCCTGACCGCAAAGCATCCATTTGATAAGGTACAGGATCGCAATCGCAAATTATTCGGTCGTTACATCACCCTGAACGATGGCAACAGCGTGAAATTAATTACGATTTCCGCGGGACGAGATGAGGGACAGGATCGCGATATTATTTGGGAATTATTTATTGATAATATTTGGCCGCTATTACTCGTTTCAATTTTAGTCAGCGGTTCCGCCTGTTTTTTCCTCGCTCGCCATTTCACACGCAGCATTAATACATTGCAAAAAGCGACACAACAAATCGCACGCGGTGATTTGAGTGTGCGCATCAGCGACAAATTTTATGGCCGCAAAGATGAAATCGCAGCGCTGGGCCGCGATTTCGACCATATGACCGAGCGCCTGCAAAAAGCCATGCAGGAGCAAAAGCGATTAATCAAAGATGTATCGCACGAGTTACGTACCCCCCTGGCGCGCTTGCAAATTGCGCTCGCGCTCGCGCGCCAACGCAGTAATGGTGTAGTTGATCACGAATTGGATCGCATAAAACAAGCAGCCGACTACCTCAACGATATCATTACCGATATTTTGACCCTGCCTATACAAGGCCAGGACAGTTGGGTATTGGATGACGTACTCGACCTGGTCAGTTTGCTACAAACACTGATGGATGATTACCAGAGCGATGCCTACGAAAAAAATATCAATGTTCATTTTAAATGTGCACTGGAAGAAGCCTTGGTATCGACCCATGGCAATATGCTAGTCGGTGTATTTGAAAATACATTGCGCAATGCCTTGCTTTACACGCCAGCTAACGCCGGGATTTATATCCAATTGTACGAAACAGGCGATGGCGAATATTATCGTGTGGACATTATGGATGAGGGGCCTGGCGTTCCCGAGGATGCACTCGATAATATTTTCCAACCTTTCTACCGTACGGATGAAGCCAGGGCACGGGAAAGCGGTGGTTATGGCTTGGGCCTGGCGATTGCACAACGTAGCGTCTCCTTGCATCGGGGGAGAATCTGGGCCGAAAATCGTACCGAAGGTGGTTTACGCCTTTGTATATTGATACCGCAAATCAAAAATTAACGCTTCCCCCCTTCCCCCTGTTGCATCATTTTAAATTGCCACCCATTGGCGGTTTTTTGACGGCGGCAGTTTATTTCCGCCGTCTTGCTTTCGCCGCAAAATCATATTGACGGGAATTCGCCAGGTTAAAACCGTAATCAATTGATTTTATAAGCCTTTTTTATACGAGTTCGTGGCATGATTTTCGCAACATAGCTGCTGAATGACGCCTAATGCCACAAAAATGGCAAAAGGTGGGTATAACTCAAACAACAGGTAACCACCTATGCGGGATATGACTATGGTGATTGGTGCCGATTTGGCAAGCACCACCACCAATCTCCCTTTAATGCCCCTGACTCCCGAACAGGAGCTCGCCACCAGGGTTCGCTTGTCTCAGGCCCTTCAAATGAGTTTGAATCCAGAAGAAGTGATCAGTCTGTTTTATAAACATATCCAGGGTGTCGTCAGTATCTCCGGTGCGCTATTTAAATACGGTGATCAAAACCCGGATATCAAAGTGGGCCGGGAATGCCTGCACCATTGTGATTATCGGTTAACTACCGATGAAGGTTATTTGGGTGAAATTATTTTCAGCCGCAGTAAACGCTTTGCGGAAAGCGAATTAACGACGCTTGAGCTTTTGCTCGGGTCTTTGGTTTATCCGCTGCGCAATGCCATTCGTTACCAAACCGCAATGCGGCTGGCGTTACTTGACCCTCTTACGATGATGGGTAATCGCGCCGCACTGGATTCCGCACTGCGACGCGAGTTGCAACTGGCGGAACGCTATAGCCAGGATTTGTCGCTATTAATGGTTGATGTCGATTACTTTAAACGGATTAACGACGAGCATGGGCACCATCGCGGCGACCTGATGCTCTGTGCCATTGCCAAAGGTATTGAATCTGTTTGCCGGGGGTCGGACACGATTTTCCGTTACGGGGGTGAGGAATTTGTGGTGGTGCTTGGTAAAACCAATTCAGACGGCGCAAAAATTATTGCTGAGCGTATTCGCCAGCAGATTGAAAAAACGGCTATTACCCACAATGGCAAAACCATTAGCACCACGGTAAGCATAGGTATTGCAACACGCGATCCAGGTAAAAAGGAACAAATCAGCGATTTGTTTGATCGTGCCGACGCAGCTTTGTATCAAGCAAAAACAAATGGCAAGAATTGCATAGTAAGCAATGTGGGTCCGTCAATAACCGAATAAATGTTGCGGCAGAAAAAAACGCGCACCCAGGTGCGCGTTTTTTTATTCAACAATCGGGGGACGTTTTCGCGCTGGCGCTTTCGATCGGCGCGGCGCGGCTGATGCGGCACGCAGTTTCTTTTCGTGGCGCTGCAATTGCGTTATCTCATCGCGTGATGGTTGCATGATTCGGGTGTAGGTGGAACTGTCAAAACCTGCCGTCATACACAGATCCTGAATTTCGCGCTCGGTCAAATCAATCCATTGCCCCACACGTACATGGGACGGGATAAAAATATTTGCATAACGAACACGCTTCAAACGACTGACTTTCACACCCTGTGATTCCCATAAGCGACGCACCTCACGATTACGCCCCTCCATTACCACACAATAGAACCAGCGATTCTGCCCCTCACCGGCACCGTCTACGATGTCGGTAAAGCGCGCAACACCATCGTCAAGCAATACACCATCAAGTAATTGCTCTTTCATTTCATCGGTAACCTCGCCCTGGATACGCACAAGGTATTCACGATCAATAACTGACGAGGGGTGCATGAGCTTATTGGCAAGCTCACCATCATTGGTAAACAACAATAAACCGCTGGTATTGAAATCCAATCGCCCTACCGAAATCCAGCGTTCGCCTTTCAATGAGGGTAAACGGTCGTAAACGGTCGGACGACCTTCCGGGTCGGAGCGGGAGCAGATTTCGCCTTCGGGCTTGTTATACAGAATGACGCGGCGACGCGTTAACTCGGTACGTAACACAACACGCTGGCCGTTGACGAATATTTTATCGCTGGATGTCACCCTGTCGCCCAGCTTGGCAATGTGATCATTCACCTTAACCTGGCCAGCTTCGATCAATCGTTCCATTTCGCGACGGGAGCCAATACCGGCGCGTGCCAACACCTTTTGCAATTTTTCGTCGAGGGTTGTTGTTGCTTTTTTCTCGCTATTGGCGCCCGGCTTTTTACTCCCGACCTTGTGCTCAACCGAAGCCGTCGCAGCAGCTTTTCCTGGACTGTCAGCTTTACTTTTTTTAAGCCCGGTTTGTTCCGCGCCGGATTTTTCATGATTGCGCTTGCCGCCCGCGCCTTTTGCGGCAACTACTGGCTTCACAGCCCTGGTAGATTTTTCAGGTTTATCCTGGTCTATTTTCTTCACCATACATTAATAATGGGCAGTCTATTGACTGCCAGTTTCCTCTTGGTTTTCAGGGGCTGGACCTCGCCCAACCCCTGCGTTTGCTGGCTCATTCTCTACATCGACAAAAGCTTCTTCACCGTCGACAAAGCCTTCTTCATAAAGTACTGCCTCGTTAACCTGCTCATTGTGCGGTTCTACAGGCGGAGCTTCATCAGGGATTGGCGGATCTGTGTCCTTTTCGCCTAATCCTGATTCGCCTAAATCCAGTACCGGGTTCAACTCATCCAGATCGCGAATCTCGCTCAACGATGGCAACTCCTCCAGGCTTTTCAAATTGAAGTAATCGAGGAACTGGCGTGTAGTGGCATAAAGCGATGGGCGCCCCGGTACGTCGCGATGGCCGACCACCTTAACCCATTCACGCTCAAGCAACGTCTTCATAATGTGGGAGCTAACAGCCACACCGCGAATCTCTTCAATATCACCGCGTGTAATAGGTTGGCGATAGGCAATCAACGCCAGGGTTTCTAACAATGCGCGCGAATATTTTTGCGGCTTTTCTTCCCAGAGGCGGTTTACCCAGGGGGCGAGGTCATCACGCACCTGGAAACGCCAACCGGAAGCGACCTCTTTCAGCTCAAACCCGCGCTCGGCACAGGCTATTTGTATATCGGCCAAGGCAGCAGCTATTTCATCTTTGCCAGGGGCAACCTGTTCATCGAACAATTCCAGCAATTTGGTAATTGTCATAGGCTGGCCGGCGGCGAGGATAGCGCCCTCAATGATTCGGCGCAGCAAGGCGGCATCAACCGGCATTTGCGTGACGGGAACGGTAGCGGGTTCTTCCTCTATAACAGCTTCTTCAAACAATTGACTGCTGCTTTCATCATCGAGGGACTCGAGTTCGTCATCAATATGAGTTTCGTTTGTCATTGTGTTCTGGCTTTTACATGAATAGGAGCAAATGCTTCACTTTGGACAATTTCCACCAGTGACTCTTTAATCAGTTCCATAACGGCCAGGAAAGTCACCACTACCCCGAGGCGCCCTTCCTCTACCTTGAACAGGCTAACAAAGGGTACGAAATGTTGATGTGCCAATATATCCAGGACCTGGGCCATCCGCTCGCGCGTTGACAGCTTTTCCTTGGATACATGATGGCTTTCAAACATATCGGCACGGCGCAATACCTCGGACAATGCCAGCAGTAGCTCCTGCAATTCAACATCCGGGTCCAACCGGGTCAAATTGCGGTCCGGGCCGGCTGCAGTTACCGGGAACAGGTTACGCCCTACGCGTGGCACCTTGTCCAAATCCTCCGCCGCCTGTTTAAAGCGTTCATATTCTTGCAAGCGACGAATGAGCGAAGCACGTGGATCCTCCTCTTCGTCCTGCTCTTCAGAAGAACGAGGCAATAGCATCCTCGATTTGATCTCGGCCAGCATAGCAGCCATTACCAAATATTCGGCGGCCAATTCAAATTGATGGGCTTCCATCAGTTCAACATAAGCCATGTATTGGGAGGTTATTTCAGACACATTGATGTCCAAAATATCGATATTTTGCCGGCGAATCAGATAAAGCAGTAAATCTAACGGTCCCTCAAATGCCTCAAGGAAAACTTCCAGCGCATCGGGCGGAATGTAAAGGTCCTGGGGTAATTGGGTATAGGCTTTTCCATGCACTACGGCAAAGGGCATTTCCCCTTGCTGCGGACGCATGGGTGGGGATGTTTCCGGTGCGCCTTCGGCAGGCTCGTCCAAGGGTGGATAGCCTGCATGGTTAATATCAGGTTCCAGGGAAATTTCAGTTTCTTGGGGATCACTCACACCAGATTACTCACGCACTCAGAAGGAAGCCACATAAGGGCGGCATTATAGCCATTTAAACACTCATCGGACAGCAACAGGTTTTTAACGGACATTTCCTAATATTATCAATCAACTAGCATCAAAAGGTGAGAAATCACCTTTACCTTGCCGGATGAGCTCCGGGGCATCGGTAGTGAGATCAATAACGGTGGTGGGTTCAAGGCCACAATATCCCCCATCAATAACCAGATCGACAAAATGCTCGAGGTTGTCGCGAATATCATAAGGGTCCGTCAGCGGATATTCGTCTCCAGGCAATAACAGGCTGCTGGTCATTAAGGGCTCGCCCAATTCTTCCAGTAACGCCAGCGCAATGGCGTTATCGGGTACGCGCAGTCCAATCGTCTTACGCTTGGGGTGCAGTAGCCTGCGCGGCACTTCTGCGGTAGCTTCCAAAATAAATGTATAAGCACCGGGCGTATGGTTTTTCAATAAACGGAAAACCTGGTTATCAACCCGCGCGTAGGTCGCCAATTCCGATAAGTCGCGACACATCAGGGTGAAGTTATGGTTTTTATCCAGCTTACGCAGGCTACGAACGCGCTCCAACGCATCCTTATCGCCTATATGACAACCCAAAGCGTACGCGGAATCGGTTGGATACACGACTATCCCGCCTTTACGGATGATATCCACGGCCTGGGAAACCAATCGTTGTTGGGGATTCTCCGGGTGGATTTGAAAAAATTGCGCCATATCTTTTTACTCTTTCGCGATAGGGGATGAATTCGCCAACTGGTTCTATTAAAACCCTAGCAGGCTCCATACCGGTTTTGAATTTTCCGGTAATGCGCCAAAACTCCCCAATTCCTGCCAGGGCTGATCCGGAATATGGAAGTCAGAACCACAAGAAGCATACAGGGAACGGGAATTAACGATCTTTGCCAAATCCTGGGTTAACGCCAGCGGTTGCTGGCCACTGATGACTTCAACAGCGTCACCGCCCGACGCCGCAAAGGCATCTATCAACGCGCACATTTTCATACGTGTCAGTTCGTATTTGGCGGGGTGTGCCAGGACTGCGACGCCGCCGGCATTGTGAATCCAGTTGATTACCTGTTCCATAAGTGGCCATTGGTATTTCACGTCAGCCGGTTTGCCCGTACCCAGGTATTTCTTGAAGGCCGCGTTGATATTTGCCACAGCTCCGATATTGACTAAATATTGGGCAAAATGGGGGCGCCCCAAAGTGCCTCCCCCCGCTATCCTCCTGGCACCTTGCAGGGCCTCGGGGAACCCCGCACGAGCCAGGCGCTCGCCGATTGCCTCTGAGCGAGCGTAACGAGCCTGCTCCTGGAAAGCGATTGCCGCATTTAATTCTTGCGACGCGGGGTTAATTCCCAATCCGACAATATGCACACCGCCCTTTCCCCATTGGCTGGAAAATTCGATTCCGGGAATTAATGTAAGCCCATGTATTACAGAGGCTTTATGTGCAATCTCCAGGCCGGCTATGGTATCGTGATCCGTGATCGCCAGTACGGAAACATTGCGCGCCTTGGCACGTGCAACCAGGTCTTCGGGACATAAGACGCCATCGGAAAAATTACTGTGGCAATGCAGATCAAAAATCACTCTAACTCCACGATATAGCACAACCGCCAGGATTGGTCATGATCGATAAAAACACTGAAGCCGATAAAAATAGTACTGGCATCTTAGCCGATAAGCCCCAAGAGCAGACGATTAATTCACAACCAGCACCCAAAAAAGAAAGTTTTCTGGCCAATTTGCTCATGAATATTGTGATTCCCACACTTATTCTGACCAAATTAAGCAGCGATGAATATTTAGGGGCCACCTGGGGTTTAATTATCGCCCTTGCCTTTCCTATCAGCTATGGCGTGCGTGATTTCGCAATTAATAAAAAGCTAAATGTATTCTCTGCGTTAGGGGTCGTGAGTGTTTTGCTGACGGGCGGCCTGAGTTTATTGAAGCTGCCACCGGAATATTTTGCAATCAAAGAGGCGGCTATTCCCGGTATTCTGGGCATCATCACCCTGGTATCCATTAAGACTCGCTACCCACTGGTAAAAGTATTTATATATAACGATAAAGTGCTCAAAATTCACAAAGTGAATGCCGCGCTTGCCCATTACAATACCCAAAGGCAATTTGAGCGCACATTGATAAACGCTTCATTGCTAATTGCGGGCTCCTTTTTTCTTTCGTCGGTTCTTAATTACGTGCTTGCCAAATTAATTTTAGTGAGTGCTCCTGGCACAACCGCATTCAACGCCGAATTAGGTAAAATGACTGCCCTGAGTTATCCCGTGATTGCCTTACCTATGATGATCATTATGGTGGGCACTTTATTTTATGTGTTTCGCAGTATCCGCCAATTAACACATTTAACGCTTGAAGAAGTCATTAATGATGGAAGCCGCGATTAACCGCGAGCGAAATCGCATTTGGATAAGCTGCAAATCAAGTCAATTGAGAGAAGAATGACATGCTTTACGCCATTATCAGTGAAGACAAACCAAACAGCCTCGAAAAGCGCAAACTGACTCGGCCCGCGCATTTAGCCAGACTGCAACAACTCAATGATGAAGGACGCTTATTGGTAGCGGGACCTCATCCCGCGATAGATAATGAAAACCCTGGCGACGCAGGATTTACCGGGAGTTTGGTCATTGCGGAATTTGCCTCGCTCGCCGATGCCCAACATTGGGCGGATGAGGATCCCTATTGTGCAGCCGGCATTTATGCCAGGGTAGTCGTAAAACCCTTCAAAAAAGTATTGCCATAACATTTTTCCTTTAAATCTGCTTAAGGATCGGAACACAGTGAAAAAGATTCCTCTGCCCATCGCAAAACTTTCTTTTCTCTTTTTGTCACTCACCAGCGTTTCTGTTTATGCGGTAGATAGATATGTATCCGACGTTATTTATATTCCCGTGCGCAGTGAGAAAAATCCCCAGGCCAGTGTTTTGCAACAAGGCGTTGCGAGCGGTACCAAACTAAATTTTATTCGTGAGGAAACTGGCTCGGACAATAATTTATGGTCGCTAGTCGTAACGCCGGATGGCACCGAGGGATGGGTACGCAGCCAAAATATTACTGATAAGCCGACAGCGGCTATGCAATTAGCCACACTATCCAGTTCTTCGCGTGACCTGGTGGCATTGCAAACAGAAAATACACAACTCAAAGAGCAGCTTGCCCAGCTCCAACAAGAACATCAACAATTGTTAACAGATACCGAGGACATGCGCCAAGCCGCTACCACCGCACTTAATTTGGAAGAGGAACACCAACGCCTGCTGAAAGAAAATCAATTACTGCAAACCCATGCGGATGTTATCAAAGCCGAAAATGAAAAATTAAAAAATACGGATCGTTTTAATCATTGGGTGTATGGCGGAGGATTGGTCCTGGGTGGTGTCATACTTTCATTTGTTCTCCAGGGCTTCGGTCGCCGCAAGCGCAGGTCTGAGTGGCGTTAATTGAAATGTTTTAATTGTTTTTAAAATAATGGTGAGAACATTCATGGCAAGGTACTTGTATTCGTTTTTATTATTTTTTTGCATCCATGGCAGCATGGAACTACAGGCAGCCGATAAACCGCTCGTGGCAATGAAAACCGATTTAGGAACATTTGTAATTGAGCTTTATCCCAAGGAAGCGCCGGTCACCGTAAAGAATTTTTTGGATTACGTTGATAATAAATTCTACGACGGCACTATCTTCCACCGGATAGTTCCCGGATTTGTTGTCCAGGGTGGAGGCATGACATTTGATTTTGCTGAAAAAACAACCGCGAAAGCGATAAAAAATGAATCTGGCAACGGACTGGGAAATGATTACAAAACAATCGCCATGGCAAGGCAATCTGATCCTGACAGTGCAACCTCACAATTTTACATTAACCTAAAAAATAACGACGGGCTTAACGCCACTGAAACCAAGCCTGGCTACACTGTTTTTGGTAAGGTTGTTGCGGGAATGGAGGTCATCGAAAAAATTGCTGAAGAACCACGCGGGATGTACAAAGCCTTTCCGGAAGCTCCAAATTATGCGGTGCGCATCTTGAGCGCTACCCGTACCAACACAGTATTTGTGGACAACACGCCAGCAGCGCAGAAACCCTCCCCATTTAAAGATGTATTGGTGCCAATCGATGAAACCAAACAATAACACTGCGCTCAGTGTTAACCTGAATAAGATTGCGTTAATTCGCAATTCCCGCCCCGGTAATTACCCGAACCTGGTCACCCATGGGGAAACCTGCATTGAAGCCGGAGCTGATGGATTAACTGTACATCCCCGCCCCGACCAACGTCATATTCGCCCGCGGGATGTTTACGAACTTAGCGAGTTGGTAAATAACCATCGCGGGGTTGAATTTAATATCGAGGGAAACCCCTACGCAGATTCAATAGGTAATTTTCCCGGATTTATCAAGCTGGTTAAAGATGTACGCCCGCATCAATGTACGTTGGTTCCTGATTCCAATGATCAACTTACTTCAGACCATGGCTTTGACTTAAAAATCGCGGGCGAAAAGTTGCGCCCTTTGATTAAAGAATTACAGGATCTGGGTGTGCGGGTCAGTTTATTTATGGACCCGGATATAGAACAAATCTCGCGCGCGAAACAAATTGGAGCGGATCGCATTGAGCTTTATACAGGCCCTTATGCTGAACATTTTAAGCAACAGGATGATCGCTTCCATAAATTATTCGAAACCTACCGGACAGCCGCTATCCATGCTCAATCCATAGGTATCGGACTCAACGCCGGACATGATTTGAACCTGGACAACCTCGGTTATTTCCGCCAGGTTCCGGCATTGCTGGAGGTTTCCATTGGGCACGCATTAATAGTCGATGCTATTAATATGGGGTTGGTACCTGCGGTTCAATCCTATAAAAAAATTTGTATAGCCTAGCGCGGGAAATCATCATGAATAGACCGCGTGAAGATAGCGCAGAATATTTAGAAAAAAAGCGTTTTTTTGATTCATTAATGACCGTCTATGGTCGCAAGACTGTACTTGAAGCATTGCAAGACCCATCAACCTGCGTTTATCGATTGCATCTGGCAAAGAGCAATAAAGCTGTGGGAATTATTGACGAAATTCTCGAATTAGCGAAATCGAAAGGTGCGGAAATAGTTTTCCATGAGCGCCAGGCTTTATCGCGTATTTCAAAGAATGCAGCGCAAGACCAGGGCGTAGCTGCCGACTTACAACTGCAAGGTTATCAAGGGTACGATCAATTTATTGCCGCGAATAAAAATAAAAAATACACTTTGTTGGCTCTTGATGGCGTTCAAAATCCACAAAACCTTGGAATGATTATACGATCAGCTTGTGCAGGCAATATTGACGGGATTTTGCTGCCTCAAAAAGGCAATGCTCAAATTGATCCGCTAGTTATTAAAGCGAGCGCCGGTACCGTATTTCGTGCACCGCTTTTACGCTGTAAGGATTTAAAAGGCGCCCTTAAAGACTTCCAGCAACAGGGGACAATCGTTTGCGTGCTTTCATCACATGCAAAGCTTGAACTCAAAAAATTCTCGCCGGCTGCTTCATGTATTTTTGTGCTGGGTAATGAATCAGAGGGCGTCTCAAAAGAGGTTGAAAACCTGAGCGATGAGAAAGTATGTATTCCTATGAATAACGGTGTTGAATCCCTGAATGTTGCCGTTACAGCAGCGCTTATCGCGTTCAAATAACAGTGTAAAAAGAGGAGCCTGATGCTCCTCTCTTCGTCGATCAATTCTGCCTAGAGCTTGTAACCATCTTCTTCGTGCAAACTCAAATCCAGACCGATGGTTTCCTCTTCTTTACTCACACGCAGGCCGGAGGTTAAAACACCGGTCAGCTTGAGCAGCACATAGGTTATTATCGCGGTGTAAACAAATGTAACTACTACTCCCAAAAGCTGTACACCAAGCTGCTGCCCCATTGATTCAATTCCCGAGGCAAAACCCTGGCCACTAAATACCCCCAACTCAGTGGACGCAAAAATACCAGCCATAATTGTGCCTAGCACGCCACCTATACCATGGACGGGAAATACATCCAATGAGTCATCGATTTTCCATACACGCTTCACCAGATGGGTCATGACGAAACAAATAACACCTGCAGACAGGCCAATAATTAAAGCTCCGCCTGGCCCAACATATCCCGATGCGGGAGTGATGGTTCCTAATCCGGCAACCATACCGGTAACTATACCCAACACGCTTGGTTTTCTGAATCGAATCCACTCGATGGTCATCCACGCCAACGCACCAGCGGCCGCAGAGATATGGGTTACTAACATTGCCATGGCCGCATTCCCATTAGCCGCCAATGCGCTGCCCGCATTAAAACCGAACCAACCAACCCAGAGCATTCCGGCCCCGGTCACCGTCATAGTCATATTATGCGGAGGCATAGCGGTTGTAGGAAAACCATTGCGTTTACCGACGACAACGGCGGCTACCAGGGCAGCAACGCCTGCGGTGATATGAACAACGGTGCCACCCGCAAAATCAAGCAGGCCTTTTGTAAATAGCCAACCTGAACTTGCCCAAACCCAATGACACACAGGAATATACACAGCAAATAGCCACAACGCCGAGAAGATCAACATGGAAGAAAATTTCATGCGCTCAGCAAACGCCCCCACAATCAATGCAGGAGTGATAATCGCAAACGTCATCTGGTACATTGCATGCAAACTCAAAGGAATATCGCCCGATAACGCGTCTTCAGTAATATTCGCCATGAAAGCCATACTCAAGTCACCAATCCAGGCATTACCTGTTCCGAAACTCAAGCTATAACCGGCAACTAACCACAGTAATGAAACCACACAAGCGATCGCAAAACATTGCATCAACACAGACAAAATATTTTTAACCCTGACCAGGCCGCCATAAAATAACGCAAGGCCAGGAAGAGTCATGAATAACACGAGCGCTGTGGAGGTTAAAATCCAAGCCGTGTTTGCTTGGTTAATCGTTGGCTCCTGCGCCCATAACGTCGGGCTGATAGTGGCCAAACTGGCAAAAAACATAATTAAGCTTGTCTTCTTCATACTTACCCCATAATGATTATTTTTTAGCATGGTCCACCCCTACCGGATGACATGCGCCATTTTGAAACATCGTTATTTTCTTTCGGGCCTGTAAATGCGCTAAATAACTAAACCAAACAAAGTTAATGCCCCAATAAAGGGCCGAAAACTATCAAAAACAATGTAAAAATAAAAATGAACCATGGATAAGCAAACTTTAATCCAAAAAAAATTACTTTATTTATATCAATAATATAGGATTTTGTAATATCAGAACGAGCACCTATATCGCACCATTATCGAGCAACAAACAACTAAGGGAAAATAATATGGTGCACAAAAACCTGGGAAAGGAATTTCTAATACAGCTAGAATATGCAAAAAACGAACGTCAAAATTTATGATTATTATTGCGATATTTTCTTTTCTTCTTTCCTTTTTCTTATCCTGGATAATCATCAAGCGATTGGGCGGGCGATTGCTGGATATCCCCAATGATCGCAGCTCCCATAGTCGACCGACGCCAAGAGGTGGCGGAATTGCCATTACCATTACCGCCACTTTAATCTCTGTTTATTTATCGATTTTTGCCTCTCCGTATGATGCCCCTTTAAGCATCTACATAATATTGCTCGTGGCGATGGCGACCCTTGGCGCTTTTGATGATTTTATGAATTTGAGCGTTCCCCTGCGCCTTGCAGCACAGTTTGTCATTGTTTTGGCAGGAATATATTTTTGCTTTAAAAACTCCAACCTTCCCTTCCCAATTTTATTAGCACTAAGCCTTTTTGCGACACTCGGAACATTATGGTTAACAAATTTATATAACTTTATGGATGGAATTAATGGCATAGCCACAATGCAGGCCATTTTTATTTGCGGCTCAATGGCATTCCTCCTGCATTATTTCAAAATTGACAAAGGGACAATTAATTTGTTGTTGATAGTTGGATTTGCAAGCGCGGGGTTTTTATTTTGGAATTTTCCTTCTGCCAAAATTTTTATGGGGGATTCAGGAAGTTTGTTTTTAGGATTCGCCTTTGGGCTTATTGCGGTAAAAACCAGTATTAATTCAATGGAAATTGCTATTGCATGGCTAATTATCATGGCTGTTTTTATTACAGATGCAACTTACACTCTTTTTACCCGATTCCTGACAGGCCAAAAATTTTATCTTCCCCATCGCAGTCATAGCTATCAAAAAATCGCTATAAAAATCGGCCATACTAAAACCACATTATTAATTTTAATGGTTAATGTGGCTTGGCTGTGTCCGCTCGCGTTATTAAATGCCTTCAAGCAAATAAGCCCGCTCGTTGCACTAACCCTTGCCTATCTACCGTTAATTGTTATTGCAGCCAAGCTTGGGGCGGGAAGAAATCAATAAACGCTTATCGAAATTATTCAGGTTTCATCACTTATTTATTAATGCTTTCGTTTACCCGATCACGCATTTCTTTACCTGGCTTAAAATGCGGAACATATTTACCTTCAAGCACTACTGCTTCACCGGTTTTAGGATTTCTGCCTGTGCGGGGAGCACGATAGTGAAGGGAAAAGCTACCAAATCCACGTATTTCGATACGCTCTCCGGAAGCCAGAATGTCAGACATATAATCTAACAATAGTTTGACAGACATCTCTACGTCTTTAATGGTTAGTTGGTTTTGCTTTTCGGTAATGTATTCAATCAATTCTGACTTGGTCATAACCTGTTTCTCTTTTAATGACAAGGATTAAACCACACAATTTTCAGAAATATACGAGCCCAGGGCAATAATTAACTTAACCACATTATAACGCATACCGACAAAACAACAGTGGCTAGCAAAGCTAGCCACTGAAAACCAAAGATTACTCTTTGCTTTGCATTTGCGCTTTAATCAGGTCACCCAAAGTTGTGGGAGCGGCCTGATCTGACTGCTTGCTTGAAAGCTCTTTCATCGCAGTCTTCTCATCTTCCACATCTTTAGATTTTACTGACAGGCTAATGCTGCGGTTTTTGCGATCAACAGCAATAATCTTTGCTTCAACTTCATCGCCAACCTTCAACAGGTTACGCGCATCCTCTACCTTTTCACGGCTTAACTCGGACGCTTTCAGTACTGCTTCAACATCGTCAGCCAATGTTACAACAGCAGCTTTGGCTTCTACTTCTTTGACAATACCTTTAACAACGGCGCCCTTGTCGTTCACGGAAACATATTCGGAGAAAGGATCGGCTTCCAGCTGCTTGATACCCAGGGAAATACGCTCGCGCTCTGGATCGATAGCCAATACAACAGTTTCCAGCTCGTCGCCTTTCTTATACTTGCGAACAGCTTCTTCACCGGCCTCATGCCAGCTAATGTCGGATAAATGAACAAGGCCATCAATACCGCCATCCAGGCCGATAAAGATACCAAAATCAGTGATTGACTTGATTTTGCCACTGATCTTGTCACCTTTCGCACATGTGCGAGCAAATGCATCCCATGGATTTTCCTGGCATTGCTTCAAACCGAGGGAGATACGACGACGCTCCTCGTCGATGTCCAGAACCATAACCTCAATCTCATCACCCAGCTGAACAACCTTCGAAGGATGGATGTTCTTGTTAGTCCAATCCATTTCAGAAACGTGGATCAAACCTTCAACGCCCTCTTCCAGCTCAGCAAAACAACCATAGTCTGTCAGGTTGGTTACTTTCGCCTTCACGCGAGCGCCTTCCGGATAACGCTTGGTGATAGCGATCCATGGATCTTCGCCGAGTTGTTTCAAGCCTAAAGATACACGGTTACGCTCACGATCAAACTTCAATACCTTAACGTCGATCTCATCGCCAACGTTTACGATCTCACCCGGGTGCTTAATACGCTTCCAGGCCATATCGGTAATGTGCAACAAGCCATCTACACCACCCAGGTCAACGAATGCACCGTAGTCGGTAAGGTTTTTAACGATACCTTTAACAGCCTGGCCTTCCTGCAAGGTAGCCAACAACTCGTCACGCTCAACAGAGTTGGCCTGCTCAAGCACAGCACGGCGAGATACAACGACATTGTTACGCTTTTGATCCAGCTTGATTACTTTGAACTCAAGCTCTTTACCTTCGAGGTGGGTAGTTTCGCGTACAGGGCGAACATCTACCAATGAACCCGGAAGGAAGGCACGGATGCCCGCAACGTCAACGGTGAAACCACCCTTAACCTTGCCATTGATAACACCTTTGATAACTTCTTCAGCAACATGCGCTGCTTCCAGAATCTTCCAGGCCTCTGCGCGCTTGGCTTTTTCGCGTGACAATTTGGTTTCGCCGAAACCATCTTCCACACTTTCCAAGGCAACCTGTACTTCATCACCGATCTGGAGATTTAACTCACCCAGTTCGTTGCGGAATTGTTCTGCGGGAATAACACCTTCAGACTTCAAGCCTGCGTGTACAGTAACCCAATCTTTATCAATATCGATCACTACACCGGTAACAATAGTGCCTGGCACCATATCAACGGTTTTCAAGCTTTCTTCAAATAACTCTGCGAAACTTTCGTTCATACTCATGGTATTACCTATAAATTAGAGGTACAGATACATAAAACATACCTTACCTATACCGCATGGTCTGGCACACGGGTCAATTAATCCAAGACAAAAGCTTCCTCAGACTGGTTTAATAGCTTTTGCCACTGCCAATAATCAATATCAATGAGACAATCAGAGAGGGCAGAAAAATTAGCAGGTGCGGGATGCTAGCAGAATGAGCGTTATTTTTCAACAGCTTAGCTCTTTTCCGGCTTGGGAGGGGCAAGATGAGGCCGGATAAACCAGCCTCAGGGAAAATTAGGGTTTTACAACACTTAAGCCTCGACCAACGGCGTAATACTGCAAACCCAGGCTAGCCAATTTGTCAGGCTCATAAAGATTGCGGCCATCAAATATAGTTGGTTGGCGCAATGAGCCCTTTATCAGGTCGAAATTAGGTGCTCGAAAATTTTTCCACTCGGTACAAATAACTAGCGCATCCGCCTTTTCCAAGGCTGCTTCCTTGGTTCCCACTAACTTCAAGTCATCCCTTAATCCGTAGATATGCTGGGTTTCGTCCATCGCAACCGGATCATAAGCTTGCACCTTGGCGCCCTCGGCCCATAAGGCTTCCATTAATGTTCGGCTGGGAGCCTCGCGCATATCATCGGTATTGGGCTTGAATGACAGACCCCACAGAGCAATGACTTTACCCTCAAGGTCACCGTCAAAATGCTTATAAATGTAGTCAAAAAGCTTTCCTTTTTGGGCATTATTAACCTGATCGACAGCTTCCATCAGGCCAGCTGTATAACCGGTGTTTTTCGCAATGTTTATCAATGCCTTAACATCTTTTGGAAAACATGAGCCCCCATAACCGCAGCCAGGATATATAAAGTGATATCCAATTCGCGGGTCCGCACCTATGCCATTTCGTACTTTTTCAATATCCGCACCAAGGCGTTCGGCAAGATTTGCCATTTCATTAATGAAACTGATCTTGGTTGCCAACATGGCGTTGGCTGCATACTTGGTAAGCTCTGCGGAGCGTATATCCATAAAAATCATGCGATCATGATTTCTATTAAAAGGGGCATAAAGTTCACGCATTAATGCTTCAGCTTTTGCGCTTTTACTACCTACAACAATGCGGTCAGGCTTCATAAAGTCATTAACCGCTGCACCTTCCTTTAAAAACTCAGGGTTGGAAACCACATCAAAATCAACGTTAGCGCCGCGCTTTTTCACTTGTTCCGCTAATGCTTTTTCGACGATTTCCGCTGTCCCTACCGGGACGGTCGATTTGTTGATAACAACACGATAATCCGTAATGCGCTCACCTATCGTTTTCGCAACGGCTACCACATATTGCAAATCTGCCGAACCATCCTCACCGGAAGGTGTACCGACGGCAATGAACTGTAATTGCCCATGTGCCACCGCTTTATCCATATCAGTTGTAAAATTCAACAGCCCGTTTTGCACAGCCTGTTTTACTATAGGTTCAAGTCCTGGTTCATAAATAGGGATAATACCCAGCTTGAGGTTATCGACTTTCCGCTGGTCTATATCAACACACAGAACTTCATGCCCAACATCTGCCAGGCAAGCTCCGGTTACTAGCCCTACATACCCGGTACCAAACACCGTTACTTTCATTAATTACTCCCTGGTTTAAGATTATGAGCGCCCATAACTGTCCTCATAGCGGATAACATCATCCTCTTTGAGATAGGGGCCCGATTGCACTTCGATTATTTCGAGGGGTATTTTACCGGGATTACTTAATCTGTGTCTGGTGCCAACAGGAATATATGTCGATTCATTTTCAGAAAGGAGCATGGTTTCATCTCCTTTTTGTACCAGGGCGGTCCCTTTAACCACTATCCAATGTTCAGCGCGATGGTGATGTATCTGTAATGACAAGCTGCCTCCCGGTTTAACGCGAATCCGGTTAACCTGGTACCTGTCTCCGGTATCAACCGCATCGTAACAGCCCCAGGGGCGATATATTTCGCGATGTTGCAAGTGCTCGGAGCGCTTTTGCTTTTCTATTTGGCTGATAATTGCTTTTACTTGTTGGGCCTGTGATTGATCGGCGACCAGCACGGCATCGGGAGTGTTTACAATCATCAGATTGTTAACCCCAAGGGTTGCAACCAATTTATCCTGTGAAAACACCAGTGTATTGGTAGACCCTATATCAATACTGTCACCAATCAAACTATTGCCTGAGGTATCTTTTTCTGAAAGATCCCAAAAGGACTTCCAGTCGCCAACATCGCTCCAACCCGCATTGAGTGGTACGCACACAACATTTTTGCTTTTTTCCATCAAGGCATAATCAATGGAAATATTTGGAGCGCGAGAAAAAGATTCGCGATCGACGCGGATGAAATCCAAATCTTGCACAGCCCACACTTTAGCTTGCTCGGCTGCAACAACCACTTCCGGGCTATGAACCGCCAGTTCGCGCAAGAAAACTTCGGTCTGAAAAACAAACATCCCGCTATTCCAGTAATAACAACCTTCAGCAAGATATTTCTCGGCGGTTACCAAATCCGGCTTTTCCACAAACTGTTCGACCGGATAAAAATTAGTCGCGGCGGGAGCTTTATCGGTCTTGGCTTTGATGTACCCATACCCTGTTTCAGGGCGCGTAGGATTAATACCAAAGGTGGCCAAATGGCCAAGCTGGGCCGCGTTAACTGCTTCAGCCAGCGCGACATGGAACACTGCAACATCTTTAATCATATGATCAGCCGATAGTACAAGCAGTGTTGGATTTTCTTCCAGGGTTTTTGCATGGATCGCAGCCAATGCCAATGCCGGTGCGGTATTGCGGGCAACAGGCTCCAGGATAATTGAGGATTTGGTTTGGCCAATTTCATGTAATTGCTCGGCCACCATAAATCGGTGCTCTTCGTTGCAAACCACGATAGGAGGCGCCAAATCCGCCACACCGTCAAGCCTTAATATTGTTTGCTGCAGCATGGTTTTATCCCCGAACAATTTTAACAATTGCTTGGGGTAATGCTGGCGAGACATCGGCCAGAGTCGGGTACCAGAGCCACCTGCAAGTATGACGGGAATAATCATTCGCACTCCTTAATCTATAACTTTAAGAGTAATTAAAATCGATCAATTTTCTGCGTAACGATTTTTCAAAAACGATTTGAATGCGTTACCCACATCATTGTGTCGCTCACCGTAGACAACGTTTGCCATTAGATAGCCTAACTTGGTTCCGCAGTCATGACTGCGCCCTACCAATTGATATGCCTCGACAGTTTCCAGGCTCAATAATGCATCCAGAGCATCGGTGAGTTGAATTTCACCGCCCGCTCCGGGTTGGGTTCTGGCCAGTAAATCCCATACTGTTTTTGAAAGAACATAACGCCCGACAATGGCCATGTTTGAAGGCGCTTCATCCACAGGTGGCTTTTCAACCATTGCCTTAATAGCAGCGGTTTTACCTGATGGAATTTCCACACCCGAACAATCTACTACGCCGTATTTATCTACCTGGTCATGGGGAACCTGCTCCACCAGGATTTGGCTATTACCGGTCTCCTTGAAGCGCCTTGTCATACCCGCCAAGTTATCCTGCCTGAGATTCGATTCGGCGTTATCAACCAATACATCCGGCAATAAAACAGCAAAAGGTTCATCACCAACAACAGGTTTTGCACACAAAATAGCGTGCCCCAAACCTTTAGCTTCAGCTTGGCGAACTGAAATTACGGTCAGGCCAGGCGGAGTAATGGAGCGAACTTCAGCGAGCAGTGAACGCTTCAAGCGGGCTTCAAGCTGGGCTTCCAATTCGAAACTGGTATCGAAGTGGTTTTCAATGGCGTTTTTACTGGCGTGGGTTACCAATACAATTTCTTTAATACCGGCCGCCGCCGCTTCTTCGATTACGTATTGGATTAATGGTTTATCTACCACGGGCAGCATTTCTTTAGGAATGGCTTTGGTTGCGGGAAGCATACGTGTTCCCAGGCCTGCTACCGGAATTACCGCTTTTTTAACTTGCATAGATGCCGCCCTTTTTAAATATCGTTTGTTAGCTATTCAGTAAATGAAGGACTTCTGTGGTTTTTTGCTCGACCAGTTGCTTGTTAGCCCTGCTCTCAACATTCAGGCGCACCACAGGCTCCGTATTCGACATGCGCAGGTTAAACCGCCAATCGTCAAACTCCAAACTAATACCATCGGTTTTATCAATTAATTTCGCATCCTTCTCGTAATGAGCTAAAACCTTTTGAATCGCTGCTTTTGCATCCGCGACATGACTGTTGATTTCGCCGGGCGATGGAAATTTAGCAATACGATCCGCAAGCATAGCGGATAAGGTTTGTTGCTTACGGCAAATAAGCTCACAAACCAGGAGCCAGGGAATCATGCCACTATCGCAATAGAAGAAATCACGGAAATAATGATGGGCGCTCATTTCCCCACCATAGACGGCGTCCTCGGAGCGCATACGCTCTTTAATAAATGCGTGGCCAGTTTTTGATTGGATGGCTTGCCCGCCGTTTCGATTTGCAATATCCAACGTGTTCCACGTCAAGCGCGGATCATGGATGATTTTTGCACCGGGATTCTTCAATAAAAACGCTTCGGCTAACAAGCCAACAATGTAATAACCTTCCGTGAATTCCCCGGTTTCATCGAACAGGAAACAGCGATCAAAATCACCGTCCCACGCAATACCCATATCCGCTTTATGGGCAATGACGGCTTCCGATGTAGATGCGCGATTTTCAAATAACAATGGATTGGGAATACCGTTCGGAAACGTGCCGTCCGGTTCATGGTTGATTTTGATAAAGGTAAACGGTAAATACTTTTCGATTGCGTCAATAACATGACCCGCAGCGCCATTTCCCGCATTCACAACCAAACGCAAAGGCCTTAATGCGGAAACGTCAATATAGCCTAATAGGTGCTGCACGTACGCATCAATTATGCTGACTTCGGTGAGGGAGCCGCGCGTTGAAAAATCCGCGACGGCGAACTGGTTTGTTTCGGCCAAACGTTTAATCTCATTCAGGCCGGTATCCCCACTGATTGGTTTTGATCCTGCACGAACCAATTTCATACCGTTATAATCAATAGGGTTATGACTCGCGGTAATTTCGATTCCGCCATCTGTTTTTAAATGGCTGGTTGCAAAATAAATCTCTTCTGTACCCGCCATACCTATATCAATTACATCAACCCCCTCATCACGCAAACCGTTACTGAGTGCGGTTTTCAAGGCCTTGCTTGTCAACCTGACATCGCCACCAACCACTACCGTTTTAGGCTTAATGTATTGAGCGTAAGCACGACCAATTCGGTACACGATATCTTCATTGAGTTCTTCGCCAAGTTTTCCGCGAATATCATAGGCTTTAAAACACGTTAACGTCATAAATGAGTCCTATCCAAAAATAACTATTTCAGGCCCGCTATGGTTTTGCTTTACTGATTCCTGAACGCAGTATCGATGGCAAATCACCAGGCAAACTAATAAAGCATGTTTACAATTTGTTGACACTGCGGCTAAACAGTTACAGCCTGGCTTTCACTACTTTTAACATTTCGTTAAAAACTTCATTGATACCAATCAGGGTACTATCGATGATCACAGCATCTTCCGCTGGTTTAAGCGGTGATACCGGGCGATTTGAGTCGCGCGTATCGCGTTCACGAATATCAGCAATCAACGCAGCTTTATCGACATCTTCACCCTTTTGCTGCAACTGCTTAAACCGGCGCTCTGCTCGCGCCTCGGCGCTTGCAGTCAAGAAAATTTTTGCAACTGCATCCGGGAAAACAACGGTTCCCATATCCCGTCCATCCGCAACCAATCCCGGTGGAACCGCAAATGCGCGCTGGCGCTCCAACAACGCAGATCGAACTCCCGCATAAGCCGCAATTTGTGAGGCTCCCATACCCACCGCTTCCTGACGGATGGCTTCAGTAACATTTTCATCGTCAAGCAGGACACTCATAGAATGATCTGAAACCGTAAAGCGAACGTTCAAATTTAATGCCACGGGTGTGATAATTTGTTCATTGGAAATATCCAGGTTCCGCTTCATTGCCCCCAGGGCAACCAAACGATACAAGGCACCGCTATCCAACAAATGGAACCCGAGATAGCGCGCCAACATTTGGCTAAGTGTGCCCTTTCCTGAACCACTTGGACCATCAATGGTAATCACCATTGCAGATTGGCCATTAATCATAAATAGATTCCTAAGGCAAGGATTGAATGATTGATCTACAAGTGGCGACGGGATCTGCCGCCTGGGTAATTGGTCGGCCAATAACCAGGTAACTGCTCCCGGCTGCAACTGCAGCAGCCGGTGTTACCGTTCGACGCTGATCATCAACAGCCGAGGAGTCCAATCGAATCCCTGGCGTTACCAGGCAAAATGTTTCGCCAAATTGCGCTCTCATTAATCCGGCTTCCTGAGCTGAACAGACAACTCCATCGAGGCCACATTTATGCGTTAATCGTGCCAATTTTAATACCTGGTCTTCCGGGCTATGTTCAATACCCACAGCTGCAAGGTCTGCGGACTCCATACTGGTTAAAACCGTGACCGCAATCAACAATGGCTTAGGGCCTGATCCCTGTTCCAGAATATTCCTTGCTGCGCACATCATTCTTTCGCCACCGGAAGCGTGTACATTTATCATCCAGACGCCCAGATCGGCAGCAGCTTTTACAGCTTTACTTGTAGTATTTGGAATATCGTGAAATTTCAAATCCAGGAATACCGAAAACCCGAGTGACATAAGCTGTTCTACGATTCCGGGACCGCAAGCAGTAAAAAGCTCTTTACCCACCTTGAGACGGCAATATTCAGGCGATAATCGCTTCGCTAGAGCCAGGCATTGAGCCGCATTATCGAAATCCATGGCAACCACGATTCTTGGACCCAGTTCGGACATTTCTTGACCCCTTAAAAAAGAAAAAACCCGGATGGTTAATCCGGGCCACTATTAAATCAAAAAACACCGCAAAATTCATGCGCTAACCCCATATTGGGATTAGCAAAGGCTTATATTTGAATATTTTCGCGGTTGGCTTCCAGCGTCGCCTCGCCGATACCTTTCACTTCCAGCAAGTCGTCAACAGTTTTGAAATTGCCATTTTCTTTTCTCCAGGCAATGATGGCCTCAGCTTTTTTCTCGCCAATTCCTTTGAGCCGGGTGAGTTCCGCAATATCTGCAGTATTGATATTCACCGCATTCTTCGGCGCCACCTCAGTTTTGACTGAAACATCTTTGGAGATTGGTTCAGCAGCAAATGAGGCGGTTCCAAAACTCAACATTAAAAAAGAAACCAGCGCTAGAATTAATTTCATAATGGAAACTCCATGTAAAATATTAAGTAAGGATTTTTACGGCTGCACTTATGAACAGCGCGCCGATGTAAGATATGTATATTGAATAAAAGCAAATAGGAGATTTTACTGAACTTCGTGTGCGAGATTTCCTACACTTTTCGTTTAAAAAATGTGAAATAAAAAGCCCCGATCTTTCGACCGGGGCTTTTTTGCTCGCGCGCAGCTCACTTACTTCAATAAATTATTTAAATCAGTAGCTCCCCAATGCGGGAAGTGTTTGCGAATTAATGCATTTAGTTCGAGTTCGAAGTCGCTGTAACTCGTCGACCCACTGGCTTTTGCCGCTAACTGTTCAATCACCATACCGGCACCAACCGTTAAATTGGTCAGGCGATCTATAACAATAAACGCTCCCGTCGCACGATTTTGTTGATACCTATCGGCTACGACAGGCTGGGTAAGCAAGAGATCAACCTTGGCAATGTCATTAAGCTGTAATTCCCCAACAGCGGACTCTTCCTGGGTATTTACGTCGATACGACAATGAATTGACTCAATTTTGCCGCTCACTAATTTACTTGCAAACTTAAACCAATACTCCGAATCCGGCTTCATCACCTTTTCGTTCATCCACACCAAATGGGCACGCAGATGATTTGATTGCGGGACCTTATCCTGGGCTAATACCAATACATCGCCGCGGCTAACGTCTACTTCATCAGCCAAAGTCAGAGTAACTGCTTGGCCAGTGAAGGCTTCCTCAAGGTTACCATCGTAAGTAACTATGGATTTTACGCGGCTTGTTTTGCCGGATGGCAATACACGCACCTCTTCGCCGACCCTTACAATGCCCGATGCAACATTACCGCAGAAACCACGGAAATCCAGATTGGGACGGTTTACGTATTGGACTGGAAAACGAAAATCTGAATAATTTTTATCGCCCGCAATAGAAACTGTTTCCAGGATCTCCATTAAGGTTTGCCCTTGATACCAGGGCGAACGCTCCGAACGGTTCACGACATTGTCGCCATCCAGCGCGGAGATGGGAACAAACATGACATTGTTCATACCCAGCTTTCCCGAAAATGCCTGGTAATCCTGCTTGATTTTCTCAAACACTGCCTGGTCGAAGTTCAACAAATCCATTTTGTTGATTGCAACCACAACGTGTTTAATTCCCAACAAAGAAGCAATATAGCTATGACGGCGAGTTTGGGTAACAACACCATAACGCGCATCTATTAAAATAATGGCAAGGTCACAGGTTGATGCACCAGTCGCCATGTTACGGGTGTACTGCTCGTGGCCCGGAGTATCCGCAATAATAAATTTACGTTTTGATGTGGAAAAATAGCGGTAGGCAACATCAATCGTAATGCCCTGCTCACGCTCCGCTTGCAAACCATCCACTAATAATGCCAGGTCGATTTTTTCACCGGTGGTACCGTGCTTTACACTATCCGATTTAATGGCTTCCAATTGATCTTCATAAATCATTTTGGAATCGTGCAGCAAGCGGCCAATCAAGGTGCTTTTACCATCATCAACGCTGCCGCAAGTTAAAAAACGCAATAGTTCTTTTTGCTCATGCTGCGCAAGATAGGCGTTGATATCTTGCGCAATTAATTCGGACTGATGACTCATAAGGTTCTCTTTACAATCAGTAATAAAATGATGCGAAACCGGAAAATCAGAAATAGCCTTCCTGCTTTTTCTTTTCCATTGAGCCGGAGCTGTCGTGGTCAATCACCCGCCCCTGACGCTCGGACGTTGTTGTAAGCAACATTTCCTGGATAATTTCCGGCAAAGTGGTCGCTTCAGATTCAACGGCACCGGTTAGTGGATAACAACCCAGGGTACGGAATCGCACCATCTTTTCCTGAACCCTATCGTTCGGGCCAATGGGCATACGTTCGTCATCAACCATAATCAAGGTGCCATCGCGCTCGACTACCGGGCGCCTGGCTGCAAAATACAATGGAACAATCGGAATGTTTTCCAAATGGATGTATTGCCAAATATCAAGCTCAGTCCAGTTGGATAACGGAAAGACACGAATACTCTCGCCTTTATCCACGCGGCCGTTATAAATATTCCACAGCTCGGGACGTTGGTTTTTCGGGTCCCAGCGATGATTTTTATCGCGGAACGAATAAACACGTTCTTTTGCGCGGGATTTTTCCTCATCGCGACGCGCACCACCAAACGCAGCATCAAAACCGTATTTGTTTAAAGCTTGCTTCAAACTTTGGGTTTTCATGATGTCGGTGTGCTTGGCACTACCATGGACAAAGGGGCTTATACCCATGTCCACACCTTCCTGGTTAATATGTACGATTAAATCCCAACCTAATTCCTTTACACGCTTATCGCGAAATTCAATCATTTCGCGAAACTTCCACGTGGTATCCACATGCATCAACGGGAATGGCGGTTTGCCGGGATAGAAAGCCTTCATTGTGAGGTGCATCATTACTGCCGAGTCTTTACCGATAGAATAAAGCATTACCGGTTTATCAAACTCGGCGGCCACTTCACGAATAATATGGATACTTTCAGCTTCGAGTTGCTTGAGGTGAGTCAAGTTATAGTTTGACATTCAAAGTTACCAAGTTGAAATCAGCGCGGGTCTTAGCGCAAGTGTTGAAAAACAGCGGCGATTATATAGACCGGGAGCGCAGGGTTTAATGATTAAATCTTTCTAAGTTTATTCCTGAAAGTTTGGATAGGTGCCTAGTTATCCTTGTTTGCAGCATTGCGCTTGGCCAACATCAGGGTGAATTCATCACGGGCCTCTTTGGCCCGACTAAAGACATTCAGTAAATAGTCACTATTTCCATCCTCTATTCCTTTACGAAGACGCGACAGGTTATCGATAAATAAATCCATCGATTTCAAAATCGCCGATTTGTTCGCCCGCATAATGTCATGCCACATAACCGGATCACTGGATGCTATGCGGGTAAAATCGCGAAAACCTCCTGCGGCATAACGAAAAATATTTGGATTGTTTATATCCTGGGCCAGCGTATCCACCAAGGAATAGGCAATCACATGGGGTAAATGACTGGTCGCACCGAGGACTTCGTCATGCTCCTCAACCGACATGGACAATACTTCGGCACCCACGGCCTGCCACATTTCAGTGACCAGTTGCAGATGCTCTGCCCCCGTCGTTTCCAGGGGTGTCAAAATAACGCGATGATGTTCGTAGAGATTCGGATTCGCAGCAGTTACCCCGCTTTTCTCCGAACCTGCAATCGGATGCCCTAACACCAATTGCGCAGGTGCCTCACCAAAAACGTCTGTGGCGGCTTGCCATACACTGCCTTTTACACTGGCACCGTCAGTAACCGTGACGCCGGGTGAAATATAATCCTTAATTTCTGCGAGCACTGAATTAACCGACAAGGTTGGAACAGAAATAAAAATTAAATCACCCTGTGACAACTCGTGGGCAATATCCCTGAGCGATGTATAGGCACGATCAACCACACCATGTTTAACAGCCTCGGCGCAGGTATCCCCCTTACGCGCAATACCAATAACCTCAGCACAGGCTCCGCGCTGCTTTAAACCTGTCGCCAGGCTCCCGCCAATCAGGCCAATACCAACAACAACGAATTTATTGATTAATGGCGATGACATAAATTTATAACACCGCTTTGGGGTAGGAACCGAGCAACTTAAGGTCGGCACAACGTGATGCCACCTCTTTCATCACATCGGTTATCAGCGGATTATCTACGTGGCCTACAAAATCGATGAAAAAAACGTAAGTCCACGCACCTGTGCGAGATGGGCGGGTTTCCACGCGAGTAAGGTCTATATTGTGGCGATGGAATGGCTCAAGTAAGTTATGGAGCGCACCCGGTTCATTGCGCATGGCAACGACTATGGAAGTTTTATCAACGCCGCTTTGCGGTACTGATTGCTTGCCAATTATTAAAAAGCGGGTTGAATTATCTGGCTGGTCTTCAATTTTTTCCGCGATCATTTTCAAGCCATATAATTCGGCGGCCATTGAGCCGGCAATGGCGGCAGCATTCCACTCGCCTTTTAAACGCTTGGCAGCTTCGGCATTACTGCCTACGGCAATACGTTCAGCTTTTGGATAATGCGCATCAAGCCATTTACGGCATTGTGCCAGGGATTGCGAATGGGAATAGATGCGGGTAATGCTATTGACATTGGTAACATCCGAAACCATTAAATTGTGGTGGATACGCAGTTCAACTTCACCGCAAATCTTTAAATTCGACCCCATGAAGTTATCAAGGGTATGGTTCACCACGCCTTCGGTAGAGTTTTCAACAGGTACAACCCCATAGTTAACCGCGCCCGCCTCCACTTCGCGAAATACTTCGTCAATTGCGGAGAAAGGCATAACCACAGCCGAATGACCAAAGTGTTTTAATGCCGCCTGCTGCGTAAAGGTACCCTCGGGGCCAAGGTATGCGACTTTGATTGGATTTTCCAATGCCAGGCAAGCGGACATAATTTCGCGAAACAATCGCGCCATTTCCTCATTGCTCAGCGGGCCGTTATTGCGCTCCATCGCCTTACGCAAGACTTGGGCTTCACGCTCGGGGCGATAAAAAAGAATGCTGGCATCTTCCGGCAAGCTGGCTTTCTTAACATCGGCAACCTCTTGGGCACAAGCAGCGCGCGCCGAAATCAAGCGACCGATTTCTTCATCAATTGCATCAATTTTATTGCGCAATTCCAATAACCTGGCTGCTTCAATTTGTTCGGATGACATAGAATCGCCTCGCCTGGTTACTCGTCAGAAGATTCATCGCCAGCAGAACTTTCCACCGCTAAATCGTCTGGCATGTCTTCAACTTCTCCGCCCTCGGCATTTGCAAGCTCACGCTTGGCATTTTCATCGGCACTTTCTTCGATGCGCTCCAACCCTTGCATACGCTCGCCTTCCTTCAGTTTGATCAAACGCACGCCCTGGGTATTGCGGCTAAGCACAGAAACTTCATCAACGCGAGTGCGAACCATGGTGCCTTGATCAGAAATCAGCATGATTTCCTCACCGTCGAATACTTGCACCGCACCCACCAATTGGCCATTACGCTCCGTGGTCTGCATACCGATCACACCTTGCGAACCGCGCCCTTTCGCCGGGAACTCGCTCACTTCAGTGCGTTTGCCGTAACCATTTTCACTCACAGTCAACACCTGGCCGCCAGCCAACGGAATGACCATGCTCACCACGCTCTGCCCTTCAGCCAAACGAATACCGCGCACACCACGCGAGGTACGCCCCATGGCGCGAACTTGCGATTCGCGGAAACGCGCCGCTTTACCTGAGCTTGAGAAAAGGATTACGTCCGATGCGCCGTTGGTAATTGCAGTACCAACCAGTGTATCGCCTTCATCCAATTCAATTGCGCGCAAACCAACGCTGCGCGGGCGCGAGAATTGCGTTAGGACTGTTTTCTTGACGGTACCATTTGCCGTAGCCATGAAAATAAAATGATCGTCGTCGTAAGATTTTACCGGCAAGATCGACGTGATATTTTCCCCTTCTTCCAAGGGCAACAAATTCACTACAGGGCGACCGCGCGACTGCCGGCCGGCGACAGGGATCATGTAAACCTTCAACCAATACACCTTACCGGCGTTGGTAAATAACAAAATAGTATCGTGGGTACTGGCGATCAATAAATGCTGGACATAGTCTTCGTCTTTTACTGCCGTTGCTGATTTACCCATACCACCGCGCCGCTGGGCCTGATAATCCGCCAGCGGTTGACTCTTCGCATAACCGCCGTGAGAAATAGTAACCACGCGATCTTCTTCGTTGATCAGGTCTTCCGTCGTTAAATCGAGGGTAGAGGCAATAATTTCAGTGCGGCGGGCATCGCCGTAATCGGCAATTACTTGCGTTAATTCTTCGCGAATCACTTCCATCAAACGCACAGCATTGCCGAGGATTTCAAGGAACTCGGCGATTTGCGCCAATTTCTCTTCGTACTCGGCGAGGATTTTATCGTGCTCCATTCCTGTGAGGCGATGCAGGCGCAAATCCAGGATCGCTTGTGCTTGCTCGGCAGATAAATAATATTTGCCGTCGCGAATACCAAATTCAGGACCGAGGTCCTCCGGACGGCACGCATCTTTACCGGCACGCTCCACAAATGGGGTCATTGCGCTTGCATCCCAACCGCGGGAAATCAAACCTTCCTTTGCTTCTGCCGGCGATGCGGAGCGTTTAATCAGATCGATTACTTCATCAATGCTGGAAATCGCAACAGCCCAACCTTCCAGGATATGCCCGCGCTCACGCGCCTTACGCAGCAAATAAACGGTACGGCGGGTTACCACTTCGCGACGGTGCTTGATAAATGCTTCCAGCAACTCTTTCAGGTTCAGAATTTTTGGCTGGCCATCGTCCAAAGCGACAATATTTACCCCGAACGTTGTTTGCAATTGGGTTTGGGCAAACAAATTGTTCAGCAGCACGTCGCCTGATTCAGTCTTTTTAACTTCAATAACAATGCGCATCCCGTCTTTGTCAGACTCGTCGCGCAATTCGCTAATGCCTTCGATTTTCTTTTCTTTAACCAGCTCGGCAATGCGCTCAATTAATTTGGCTTTGTTAACCTGGTACGGAATTTCAGTGACGATAATAGTTTCACGGCCAGACTTTTCGTCGCGTTCAACTTCGGCCCTTGCACGCATTACCACACGGCCACGGCCCGTGCGGTAAGCTTCAACAATACCGGCGCGACCATTAATAATTGCACCGGTCGGGAAATCCGGACCAGGTATAAATTCCATCAGCTCATCGATGGTGATGTCCGGGTTATCGACAACCGCCAAGCAACCCTGCACAACTTCCTTCAAATTGTGCGGTGGAATATTGGTCGCCATACCCACGGCGATACCTGAGGAGCCATTGATCAATAAGTTGGGAATGCGGGTGGGCAATACAGCGGGAATTTGTTCAGTGCCGTCGTAGTTGGGCACGAAGTCAACAGTTTCCTTATCCAGGTCAGCTAATAAATCGTGGGCGATTTTAGCCATACGGATTTCGGTATAGCGCATGGCTGCCGCGTTATCGCCATCGACTGACCCGAAGTTACCCTGGCCATCCACCAGCATATAGCGCAGCGAGAAGGGCTGGGCCATACGGACGATGGTGTCATAAACCGCCGAATCACCGTGCGGGTGGTATTTACCGATTACATCACCCACCACACGCGCGGATTTTTTGTATGGCTTATTCCAATCGTTGTTAAGTTCGCTCATCGCAAACAACACACGACGGTGCACAGGTTTCAATCCGTCACGCACGTCAGGCAAGGCACGGCCAACGATAACGCTCATGGCGTAATCGAGGTATGACTGCTTGAGTTCGTCTTCAATACTGACCGGTGATATTTCTTTGGCGAATTCGACCATGGGAATACAGCTTTCCTTTTTTATTAAGGCTTCGGCTAGTTTACTTATATTAAGGAACAAATATTAAGGAACAAAAACTGGCGGCTTCGATTCGCCTTGCTCGCGCTGGACGCTTTAACAGGGCATTAATCGGTTAGATGCAAAAACGGCTACCCTACTAGCGGGTTGGCTAAAAATGCGTCTACGGCACAATTCAGGGGCGCGATGGTACCATAAAATCCGCTGGTTATGCAGATAGGGAATCAATTCTCCCTTGTCGGAAAAATTCGCATCCATGAAACCTGCGCCCCTCTGATGGCCTTCGGCACCGTTACCCGAATACCGAAATCGGGCATGGCCGAACCCTGCCATTCCAGTATACTGTCCGCCCTGCTTTTCATCCTGACTGTTCACTATGCCTACCACTCTGCTTAGCATCGATTTACTCATCAAGGCGCGCTGGATAATCCCGGTAGTGCCGGAAAACCGGATATTGGAAAACTGCGCATTAGCGATTCACGAAGGCAAAATACTGGCGATAATTCCAACCGACGGCGCCGAGCAGCGCTATAACGCGCGCGAAATCGTTGACCTCGGCAGCCATGCCCTAATCCCCGGGCTCGTCAATGCCCATGGTCACGCCGCGATGAGCTTGTTGCGCGGCTATGCTGATGACCACCCTCTCCATACCTGGCTTAACGACCATATTTGGCCCGCCGAGGGCCGCTGGGTGGGCGAGGACTTCGTGCGCGATGGTACAGAACTGGCCATTGCCGAAATGATTAAAACCGGCACCACTTGCTTTGCCGACATGTATTTTTACCCCGAGCAAGCGGCGCAGGCATGCCTGGATACGCGTATCCGCTGCCAGCTGGCCTTCCCTATCCTGGATTTCCCCACCGCCTGGGGATTGGGTCCCGATGAATATTTGAATAAGGGTCTGAGCCTGCACGATACCTTTCGCAGCAACCATTTGATCAATATTGCGTTTGGCCCCCACGCCCCTTACACGGTGTCCAACGCACCGCTGCAAAAAATCGCGGTACTGGCCCATGAAATGGATATGCCGATTCATATCCACCTCCATGAAACGGCACAGGAAATTGCTGACTCGATCAAACAATATGGTTGCAGGCCGAGCCAGCGCTTGATGGATCTGGGATTGCTTTCACCGCTTACCCAAACAGTACATATGACCCAAATTGACGACAGCGATATAAACCTCCTGCAAACTAGCGGGGCCCATGTTATTCACTGTCCCGAATCCAACTTGAAGCTGGCGAGCGGCTTTTGCCCGGTTGATCGCCTATTAAAAGCCGGGATCAATGTCGCCATAGGTACGGATGGCGCCGCCAGCAATAACGACCTGGATTTGTTCAGCGAAATCAAAACCGCTGCCTTGCTTGCCAAAGCGGTAGCGGGCGATGCCGCCGCGCTAGGCGCCCATAGCGCATTGCGTATGGCAACACTGAACGGTGCCAGGGCATTGGGGCTGGATGAATATATCGGTAGCCTGGAAATTGGCAAAGCCGCTGATATTACCGCTATCGACCTGGGTGAACTCGCCATGCAACCCGTTTATAACCCGGCATCGCAGTTGGTTTATACCCATTCGGGGCAAGCCGTTACCCATGTCTGGGTTGAGGGAAAATACCTGCTTAAGAATCGCGAACTCCAGACACTCAATGAACGCGAAATTTTAGGCAAAGCCAATTGGTGGCGAAAACAAATCGCCACCCATTAATTTAACGAGATAAATACCATGGCCAATGTTGATACTGCCGAAATAGCAAAATTCGAAGCACTTGCCAGCCGGTGGTGGGATAAAAACAGTGAATTCAAACCGCTGCACGATATTAATCCGCTTCGCGCCAATTTTATTGACCAGCGCTCGCCCGTCGCACACAAAAAATTAATCGATGTGGGCTGTGGCGGCGGCATCCTTGCTGAATCCCTCGCACTGCGCGGGGCCGATGTCACCGGTATAGATATGGGGGAAGCCCCGCTGGCGGTAGCGCGCTTGCACGCCCTGGAAACCGGTGTTTCCTTGAGTTACGAACAAATCACCGCTGAAGATAAAGCTGCGCAAATGCCCGGGGTATTTGATGTGGTTACCTGCCTGGAAATGCTGGAGCATGTTCCCGATCCGGCTTCCGTTGTCAATGCATGTGCACAACTCGTGAAAACCGAGGGTGATGTTTATTTTTCCACTATTAATCGCAACCCGAAATCCTACGCGTTTGCAATTCTCGGTGCTGAATATATTTTAAAACTCCTGCCCAAAGGCACCCATGAGTATGGCAAATTCATTCGCCCTTCGGAATTAGCGCAATGGTTGCGCGCCGCCGGTTTGGAATTGCAGGAAATTACCGGCATGACTTACAACCCGCTTACCAAACACTACAAGCTTGATCCAAACGATGTCAGTGTTAATTATTTGGTTCATGCAAAAAAGGTGAGTGAATAATGGCAAAACCTATACGCGCCGTAATGTTTGATCTGGATGGCACCCTCCTGGATACCGCGCCGGATTTTGTCGTAGTCGTCAACCGGTTATTGGCGGAACAGCACCAACCGCCATTACCCGCTGAAACCATTCGCACCAGCGTTTCCAATGGATCAAAAGCGCTTGTTAAACTGGCATTTGGCCTTGAAGAAAGCCATGAGCAATTTGACCCCTTGCGCCAGCGTTTGCTTGAATTGTATTTGGCGCACCTTGCGGTATACACCAAACCTTTTCCGGGAATCGCCAAGCTGCTTGATAAGCTTGCCGACAACAATATTTCATGGGGTATTGCGACCAATAAACCGGCTACCTACACCCTGCCCTTAATGGCTGCGTTGAATCTCCAACCTGCGCCACTCAGTGTTATATGCCCGGACCATGTAGCGCGGAGCAAGCCGGACCCCGAATCATTGTTCCTCGCCGGAAAGCAACTCAATTGCAGTCCCGAAGAAATAATTTATATCGGTGATCACAAGCGCGATATCGATTGCGGAAAAGGCGCGGGCAGCATCACCATCGCTGCTGCCTACGGTTATTTGGATGAAGGGGACGACCCCGCCAATTGGAACGCGGATTATTGCGTGAACCATGCGGATGAAATCTGGCCGATTGTTGAAAAATATTTGTAACGGGAGATACGAATATGCAAACCCCGCGAGAGTACGTCATTCGTCCAGGATCGCTGGCCGATAAAATTATCCTGGTCACCGGTGCCGGTGATGGCATCGGGAAAATCGCTGCGCAGACATTTGCGGCGTGCGGCGCGACAGTCATTTTATCGGGCCGCACCCTGGGCAAACTGGAACAGGTTTACGATGAAATTGAAGCGGCCGGCCATCCGCAACCGGCCATTTATCCCATCAATTTTGAAAGCGCGATGGAAAAAGATTACGACGATATGTGTAACGCGCTTGAAGATACCTTCGGGCGCCTTGATGGAATTTTATTTAATGCGGCTGACCTGGGGGAACGCACACCGATTTCCAACTATTCGGTAAGTGCCTGGTTGCGTTGCATGCAAGTTAATGTGAACGCTCCCTTTATGTTGACCCAGGCGTTATTGCCGTTACTTGGACGATCCCAAAACGCCAGTTTGTTGTTTACAAGCTCCAGCGTTGCCTTTAAAGGCCGTGCATTTTGGGGGGCATATGCGGCATCAAAAGCGGCGGCGGAGAATTTTATGCAAACCTTGCACGATGAACTGGACGGGGCAACACGCATCCGCACCAACAGTATCAACCCCGGCGCTACCCGCACCGCAATGCGCGCCGCCGCTTACCCGGCGGAAGATCCCGCCACGGTAAAAACACCGGAAAGTTTGATGCCTGCCTATGTTTATCTGTTAAGTGATGATTCGCTGGGTGTGAGTGGCCAATCGTTCCAGTATTGAAGGAAATACCTAATAAAAAAGGAGATCACTTGATCTCCTTTTTTATTGCAAATCGACGCGAAATTAGCGACTGGATTTTTGCATCATTTCCAACAAGGATGCTTCCGCCCGCGACAAGCCGCAACGGCGTGCCACCTCCTCCGCATCCATTCCCATTTTGAACATTTGTGCGGCTTGGGAGTAAGACTGGAATTCGTCGTCATTGTAATAATCGATTTTTTCCGCCTTTTTATCATCTGCTGATTGCAGCCGTTTCTCCATCGCCAGTAAACGTTGCCCCATTCCTACGGAGCCGCTACTGGATGCCGCGACTTCCCGCGTCAAACGTTGCATCAATTTTTCGGTATCCAGCGCTTGCTGGCGAAAACGTGTAAATACAAAAAGCGCAATTGCCAGGGCAAGCGCGCTCATTACCAAACAAATTATTAAACCGATTTCCAACAACGTCATGGGATATTCCGGCACTTATTTCCATAAGTGGTGTAGGGAATTAAATATCTTCCAATTCTGACCACTCTTCACTGGTCAATAATTTATTCAAATCAATCAGGATCAGCAACTCATTGTTTTTGTGGCATACACCCTGGATGAACTTGGCGCTTTCCTCGTTACCCACATTGGGAGCCATTTCAATTTCGGATTGGCGCAGGTAAACCACCTCGGCAACGCTATCCACCAGTATGCCAATGACATGGCGATCCGTTTCAATGATGACGATACGGGTGTTATCGGTAATTTCGCCACTGGATAAATTAAAGCGATGACGGGTATCAATTACCGTCACTACATTGCCGCGCAAATTGATGATACCCAGGACATAGGATGGCGCACCGGGCACCGGCGCAATTTCTGAATAACGCAGCACTTCCTGCACTTGCATAACATTTATGCCATAGGTTTCCCCATCGAGGCGAAACGTCACCCATTGCAATACGGGATCATCAGTGCTTTTATTTTTTGCTACATCAGTTGCCATTTAATTTTCCTCTGGAGCCGCCAACGATGGGCGGCAAATCAATAAAGGTCGTAATAACTATAGCCGAGGACTTTTGGTATGCCACTGTGCCGAACTGGCGATTGCGGCCTCAGGCGGGAACAAAATTTTTGTCGGCTTCGATAAGCAGTTGCCCGATACGCGGAATGTCCAGCAAGGCGCACATATGGTCTTTTACCGTTCCAGCTAGCCAGGGGCGCTTGCTACGGTCGCTGCGCCATTTGACATCTTCCGGCACCAGGGTGATAGGCTGGTTCACCGAGTCTACCGCCAGGCCCCAGGGAACACTGTTAATGGAAATGACATATTTTGCCGTTTGGAGAAAGGATTCGTCGTAGCGCTCGGGCATTACAAACCTTGCGGTATTCACAGTGCGGATTTTGCCGGCCGGCGTGGGCTGCAACCCCATAAACCAGTCGGCTTGGCCAAACAAGGGAGTCAATTCATCCGTTAACGGTTGAATTTGTCCCAAGGCAATCAGCGGGACGGCCAGCGTTAGCCCGGAAACCTGGAAAAGCAGCACATCAAAACGTGATTGCGCCCATTGGGGCCTGCCGTTTTCCAGCCACTCCAATCCTTCCATTCGAAAATATACAGATTCGATCCTTTTTTCTGCCGGGGGAAATTCCGGCACCACTTCGGTGATTGTTGCTACAGGCGTTTCAACTACCCAATCCTGGATTTCACCAGGGTTATTAATGAACGTGGATTTAATATCAACCTGGGCCGGTGTAACAACTGGCGTTTCCACAAGCAATTGCGTGCGGGCCGATTGCAACAGCTTTTCCAGTTTTAGCTTTTGCTCTTGAGTCTGGATGGATTCCGGTTCTACATAAGTAGCAGGTTCAACAAACGCAGCTTTCGACTCAACCACAACGCGGGGTTTGACAGGGACTTCTTGCTGCGGCAACCCGGCGCGAAAATGCGTCGCGGATTTATCCTCCGGCAATTTTTCCACCGGTTTTTTTGCTGGCAAAGGCACCACCCTCGCTGAACCGGCATTGGCAGCGAGGGGTGTTATTTGGGGTTCCATTGCTTCGAGTGCGGCCCCCAAGGGGTCTTCACCGCCAAGCAAATCGTCCAGATAACTGTTGAGAATGTCATCAGGTGTGGGCATACCATCTCCCGCCGATTGTTCGGAACTCACGAGGCTGCACCTGCCTTGCTGGCCATCATGGGTGTTGATGGGGCGGTTAATTCTTGCTGCTTGAATTTTTTGTCCAACCAATGCCACAGCGAGGTATAAGCCTCCACTCCCCTGCTGGCCGGATCAAACAAATGCGGTGGGATACCAGCCTTGCTGGCGTCGCGGAAACGGGTATCCACCGGGATGTACCCTGGCCAGGATTGCTCGGGATAGGTATTACGGATAGTACGTAAACTGGTGACTGACGCCTGGGTACGGCGGTCAAACATAACAGGCACCACCGTATATTCCAGCATTTTCTTGCGCGAGCGCGACATCATATTCAGGGTGTTAACCATGCGCTCCAGGCCTTTCAAGGCGAGGAATTCAGTTTGCACCGGAACCACCAGGTGCTGGCATGCGGCCAATGCGTTAACCATCAGGACACCGAGTAGCGGTGGCGTATCTATAAGGGCGTAATCGTAACTATCCGCCAGCAATGCCATTGCCCTGCCCAACACCAACCCCATACCGTCCTGGCCAATTGCCTGGCGTTCGAGGGTAGCCAGTGCAGTAGTAGCCGGAATCACGTCAATATTTGCGAATTGGGTGGGTAGGACCAGGCGTTTTACCGACGCAAGGGATAACTCCTTGCGCTCCTGGAATAGTGTATAGCTGCTCAGGGCCTGGCTATCCGGATCAATCCCGAACCAGGTGGAAAGTGAACCATGGGGGTCAATATCCAGGAGCAGCACCTTGTGGCCGGCACTGGCGATAAAGCCGCCCAATGCCACTGTGGTGGTGGTTTTGCCCACGCCACCTTTTTGATTCGCGATTGCCAAGATACGCACGTGTAAACCTCGCTGGCGTCAAATACCAGACATATTCATCATTAATAGCCTTAAAGCAATCTCTATGCCGGGTAGCCCGATCATCTTATATGGCGCGATTATCATCATCCATAACCAATTCCGCTAGCGATAAATAATGTTAAACGAACTGCGTTCATTTTTTAATCGGAAGCAGATTTCAATCGGTAAGCTAAACTTGGGTACTAAGACTGAAGCGCAAATTTATGTGCCGCTTTAACTGATAACAATCCGATGTGGTAACCATGTCCAAACCCCTTTCCCCTTATCCCACCCTGTCGATCCTCGTTATCGGCCTGGTGCTCGCAGTCTTTACCCCCAAGCCCCTTTCCAACGACAGTCAGTCAGCCGATAACCCTCCCGGTATCACCAAAGTGGTTATTTCCTGCGAAGAAAACCTCGACCAGGGCCATGATGACTATTACTACAGCCGTTTGTTAAAACTGGCGTTGGCGAAAACTGTGCCCACCCACGGCGACTATGAAATCCAATTCGTTCCGGTCATGCCCATCAATAAGCGCTTGTTGCGCGAGATAGAACGCGGCAGCGTAGACGTTACCTGGATGCCCTATGCACGGGGCCTGAATTACGCAGTGGACCCTATTAAAATCCGCTTGCTAAAAAACCTGAGCGACTATCGGGTATTTTTGATCCGCGCCGAAGATACGGAAAAATTTTCAACGGTAAAAAACCTTGAGGATTTGCGCAAATACAAAGGCGGTATAGGGTCGCATTGGCCAGATCGACAAGTCATGGAGGAAAATAACCTGCCCCTGGTGTTGAGCATGAGTTATTTCAATTTATTTAAAATGTTGAAATCAAACCGGTTCGATTATTTTTCGCGGGGCGTTTACCAGGTCCGTACGGAAGTTAAAGAGTATACCGACCATGGAATTGCCCTGGAAAAATACTTATTCCTGCGTTACGACAATCCCGTGTACTTCTATGTCAGCAAAAATAATCAACGCCTTGCTGAGCGTATAGAAACAGGATTAAAGCTCGCTATTGAAGACGGCAGTTTTAATGACCTGTTTAACCAGATAGAAAATTTGCAGTGGGGCGCAAAATTGCTGGAGGATAACAACAGAACCATCATCCAGCTCAACACCTTTGGCGAATAATTTATGGCGTCTGGATTTTTACGCTGGGGCGATCCATTTTGCGTTTGGCAATCATTATAGCGACACGTCGATTTTGTGCCCGACCCGCTTCAGTTGCATTGGATGCGACTGGTTGATACTCGCCATAGCCTACTGCCGACAAACGCTCCGGTGCAACGCCGCGGGTCGCTAAATATTTCACAATTGCGCTGGCGCGAGCCGATGACAATTCCCAGTTGGTGGGGTACTTGGGGCTATTGATTGGAATGTTATCGGTAAAACCTTCAACCTGTACGGGGTTCGAATAATTTTTAAGGATCAGCGCAATCTCATTAAAAATCCTTTGCGCCTGCTCGCTGGTTTCCGCGCTGCCGGAGCTGAACAAGATACTGTCTTTTAATTCAATTTGCAGCCATAGCTCATTGCTGGATACGGTAATCATTTGGTCATCAATTAACTGCGAAAACTTTTCGGTTACCAGGTCCGAGATTTGTGAAAGCTCGTCGGGAGTGGTTAATCCTTCAGATGCAACCGAACTGGCAGCTTCACCTTGATCCACAACTTCCGTTGGTGTTCCATGCTCACCAGGGTTGGACGGAACTATTTTTCCCATATCAATGGGGGTAATTACCTCGGACGGGTTCGATTGCTGGACCGGTTCAGCGTTGTTTTGGGAATCCGTCGGCTGGTTAAAGGCTTCAATAAAAGTATCGGACAACACGCGGTATTTACTGTCATTGACCTGGGAGATCGAGTACATCACCACAAAAAATGCGAATAACAACGTGATGAAATCCGCATAGGAAATCAACCAGCGCTCGTGATTAACATGAATATCTTTTCGCCTGCGACGCACCATGAAAATTCTCGCCTCAATGCGGATGCAAATAACCGTTAAGTTTCATTTCAATTGACCGCGGGTTTTCGCCGTCGGCAATCGCGATAATGCCCTCGATAATCAGCTCGCGGTATTGCGAATTTTCATTCACACACATACGCAATTTATTGGAAATCGGGATAAATACCAGGTTGGCCAATGCCACGCCGTAAATCGTCGCCACAAATGCGATAGCGATGCCCGGCCCCAATGTGGCCGGATCAGCCAGGTTGTTCATGACATGGATCAATCCCATTACCGCCCCGATAATACCGATGGTAGGTGCGTAACCGCCCATGGATTCATAAAATTTAATCGCATCAAAATCGCGTTGTTCATCCACAATCAAATCGGTTTCCAGAATGCGGCGGATGACTTCCGGTTCATTGCCATCCACCAATAGCTGCAAACCTTTTTTTGCGAAAGGATCTTTTTCCCGCTCGGAAACCGCTTCCAGCCCTAGCAAACCATCTTTACGGGCGGCGGCGGCCCATCGAACGATATTGGCAATACCCTGTTTAAATGGAACGTAAGGCGGTTTAAATACCCAACGGATTATTTTTAATGCGCGTTTCAAACTGCTTTTGGAGGTTTGCAACATGGCCGCACCCAGGGTACCGCCAATAACGATAAATGCAGCGGGGCCATTGACCAATGTTCCTATGCCGCCGCCTTCCAGGAAATTGCCGCCGATGATTGCCGCAAATGCAACGATAACGCCGATAATGCTTAGTACATCCATTACATTACCTCTCGCACCAGGCGTGGCCCGATTTCTTTCAAGCTCAGCACCTTATCTGTTAAACCGGCACGCGCGACTGCCATGGGCATACCATAAATGACACAACTGGCTTCGTCTTGTGACCACAGGGATGAGCCCGCCTGCTTTAACAGGCCGGCACCTTTACATCCATCCGAGCCCATACCCGTAAGCACGACTCCCAGCACTTTATCGCCAAAGGTATTCGCAGCTGATCCGAAGGTAATGTCCAGTGAGGGTTTGTAGGTAACGCGGTCGTCGTCGGGCAATACCCGCACTGAACCGTTATTACGTTTATCCAGCATAAGTTGCTTGCCGCCGGGCGCCAGCAACGCCAGACCCGGTTGCAACTGATCACCATCAGCAGCTTCACGTACCCGGATATTGCATTGTTTATTCAAACGCTCCGCAAATGCTTTGGTAAAGTTCTCCGGCATATGCTGCACCAATACGATGGGCAATGGAAAGGTCGCAGGCAACGCAATCAATACTTCAGCCAATGCGACCGGCCCACCCGTGGATGCGCCGATCACCAAAATCCTGGGTTTATTTTTTAAGCGGTAGTGGTCGGTGTGCGCGGATTTTTCTTCCGCCGGTGTAGCGGTTTTGGCGGATGTTGCGGGATTAACCGATGTTCCCGCGCGTAAGCTATTTGTTACAGCCGACGCAGGTTTTGGTTCCGCACCGGGAACCGATGTTGCCGCTTGCAGGTTTGCAGTTGCGCCGGCAAGCGTAAGCAAGCGCTCGTGTAATTTTTTTTTGAGTGACGCGGAACTGCGTGAGACTTCAGCGAAATCTTTCGGGATAAAATCCAGCGCACCGGCTGCCAAGGCATCCAGGGTAATTTTTGCGCCTTCGTAGGTAAGGGAGGAAAACATCAGGATCGGCACTTTGCGGTTAGCCATAATGTGTTTAATGGCGGTGACGCCATCCATTACCGGCATTTCAAAATCCATCGTAATAATATCGGGCTTTAGCTCTGCCGCTTTTTCCACCGCTTCGCGACCATTACTGGCGATACCAATCACTTTTAAATCCGGGTGTTCATTAATAATGTCTTTCAGGCGATGCTGAAAGAAGTTGGAATCATCAACCACTAATACCCGGACAGGCATTGAATATACTCCGCAGTAGCGACTGCCTTGGAAACAATAAAACGCCGATGATAAGGCGCGTTGTCAAATTAATTGTGTCCCCAACTCGCCGATCCTTTTGCGTAGCGGCGTAACAGGCTGGGAATATCGAGGATCAATGCAATGGTGCCGTCACCGGTGATGGTAGCGCCGGCCATGCCCGGTGTTCCCTGCAACATTTTTCCCAATGGCTTGATGACCACTTCTTCCTGGCCTATCAATTGGTCTACCACAAAACCAACGCGACGCGTGCCGACGGTAACAATAACCACATGCGCATTGTCGGGGCGTTCGCCATGGCTGGCCTTCACCAACCAATCTTTCATATAAAAAAGCGGAATGGCCTGATCGCGGATCGCGACACAATCCTGGCCATCCACGACGTGGCTTTTGGTTAAATCCATATGGAAAATTTCATTCACGCTGACCAGCGGGAATGCAAAAGTTTGTTGTCCGAGCATAAACATCAGCGTCGGCATAATGGCCAGGGTTAAGGGCACCTTGATAATAAAGCGCGTGCCTTTGCCCAATTCCGATTTGATTTCCACCGTTCCGTTCAATTGGGTAATTTTGGTTTTCACCACATCCATTCCAACGCCGCGGCCCGACACGTCGGAAATTTCTTTTTTAGTGGAAAACCCGGGGGCAAAAATCAGGTTGTAAGCTTCGGTATCGGACAGGCGGTTAGCCGTGTCTTCATCAAACATACCTTTTTCAACGGCGATCCGACGTAATTTAACCGGGTCCATACCCGCACCGTCATCGCTGATGGACAACAAGATATGATCCCCTTCCTGTTCAGCGGCAAGCACTACCTGGCCGACACGGGATTTGCCGTTTGCTTCGCGCACTTCTGGGAATTCAATTCCGTGGTCAACAGAATTACGCACCAAATGCACCAGCGGATCAGCTAACGCCTCCACCAGGTTTTTATCCAAATCAGTTTCTTCACCCACCAATTCGAGGTGGATTTCCTTTCGCAAGCTGCGCGCCAAATCGCGCACGACACGTGGAAAGCGACCGAAGACTTTCTTGATCGGTTGCATCCGCGTTTTCATTACGGATGTCTGTAGATCAGCCGTTACCACATCAAGGTTTGCAACGGCTTTTACCAAGGCTTCATTGGTGGAACTATTGCCCAAACGCACCAGGCGATTACGCACCAATACCAATTCGCCTACCATGTTCATAATGTCATCAAGGCGTTGCGTATCAACACGTACGGTGGTCTCTACTTGCGGTGCATCCTTATCAGCAGTGGATGCCGGTGCTATAGCGGCCGGTGCCGGTGCAGCCTTAGGTTGCTCGACCTTGGCGGGTGCTGCGGGCTTTGTCTCCGCCGCTGGTTTGGCCACCGGCTTTGGTGCGGGAACCGAGGCCGGCGCAGGTGATGCAGGAATTGCCGCACCGGTAGCGCCTGAACCCGGCCCCTTGCCTTTTCCATGCAATTGGTCGAGTAGCGCATCAAATTCGTCATCGGTAATTAAATCGCCACCGGCGGGCACTTTTGCAGGCGGCGCGGCAACGACCGGGGCCAGGGGCGCGGCACTTGGGGTAACACCGGGCCCTTTCCCTTTTCCATGGAGTTGGTCCAGCAATGCTTCAAATTCATCGTCGGTAATATCATCGGACGCGGAACCGCTGGCGCTCGCAGTGGCGGCGGGCGTGGTAGCGGGCGGCGGTGCAACAACACCGGGGCCCTTGCCTTTTCCATGCAGCTGGTCCAACAGCGCTTCAAATTCATCTTCGGAAATTTCTTCACTGGCACCGGCAGCGACACCCGTTGGATTAGCCGGCGCAGACGTTACTGCCGCAGCCGCCGGTTTTCCGGCAATTGCATCCAGTAACTGTTCAAATTCCACATCGGTAATATCGCCACCCACCATTGCAGGATTACCGGCGGTATTGGTTTCCGAAACCTGGCCCACGGCTTCCGCCGCAGCCTGGCCCGGCACTTCCTGAAGATCCTTGCAGGAAACCAAACGCTCCAGCGCATTGATCAGCGCAGGGTCCACCGGCGGTAGTTCCTCGCGCTGGGAAACCAGTTCAAATTGCTGGTTCACCATATCCAGTGCTTGCAATACCACGTCCATTAATTCAGACGTAACTGTACGTTTGCCGTTGCGCAAAATATCAAACAGGTTTTCGGTAACGTGGCAACATTCCACCATGGGTGTTAAGGATAAAAAACCGGCACCGCCTTTTACAGTGTGGAAACCACGGAAAATGGCATTCAATAAATCTTTATCTTCAGGGCGTTGCTCCAAATCCACCAATTGCTGGCTGAGGCGTTCGAGGATTTCCCCGGCCTCTACCAGGAAATCCTGGAGAATGTCTTCGTCATCACCAAAACTCATTCAAGATTCCTCGTATCCAGCCACTAAAAACCGAGGCTCGATAATAAATCGTCAACTTCATCCTGTCCGGCAACCACATCCGCACGCGCTTTATTAATTTGCGGTCCCTCAGCTTCGGTTTTTCGTTTCTGGATTATTTCGTGGTCATGGGCAAGTGTTTCGCGATCATTTGCCAAACCGGCAATTTCTTCCACCTGGCCGGCAATACGAACCAGGCTTACCAGGTCTTTTTCGACCTCATTGATCAAGCCGATGACGCGTTTCAAAACCTGTCCGGTTAAATCCTGGAAGCCTTGCTCCAATACGATATTTTGCAGATTCTTGTTGAGTTGTTCGGTGCCGGTAACCATCTGCCCCAGGAAATTATCCATGCGCTGGTAAAGCGACCTGAACTCATCCACACTCATTTCACGGCGCTTAAGGCGTGCCCATTCATCCCGCAAACTGTTCGCTTCGTGGCCCAGGTTCATAGCGATGGGCGCGGCTTCATCCACCATGTCCATGGTTTTTTCTGCCGCCTTTTGCGTGAGTTCAATAACGTAACTCAAACGGTTGGAGGCATCGTGAATATCGGATGTCTGGATTTTCGGGGGCTCTTTGGAGAGGTCTGCATCCACATTGAAATTCACAATGGCGTTGTGCAATCCACGTGTTAAACGCCCTACCGATTGGAATATATGACGATCGCGCGCCTGGGTGATGGTTTGGATCAATATCGATGCGTCTTCGAATTGGTTGCTTTGCAATTTTTCAGTGAGCAACTTCGCACACTCTTTTAATTCAACGACGAATTCGTTATTGATGGATGTTTGGATGTCAGAAGCCATGGCAACGCCTTTTTATTATTTGATCCGGGTTATTAACCGACACGATCAAAAATTTTCTCGATTTTTTCTTTCAGGGCTTGTGCCGTAAATGGTTTGACGACATAGCCATTTACCCCGGCCTGTGCCGCTTCGATAATCTGGTCGCGCTTGGCCTCGGCAGTCACCATAAGCACCGGCAGGGAGCGAAGTTTTTCATCCGCGCGCACGGCTTTCAGTAAATCAATTCCGGTCATGCCCGGCATGTTCCAATCGGTCACCAAAAATTGGAAATCGCCGCTCCTGAGCATTGGTAGCGCGGTAACGCCATCATCTGCCTCGTGGGTATTGGAGAACCCCAAGTCGCGCAGCAAATTTTTTATGATCCGTCGCATTGTTGAAAAGTCATCAACAATCAGGATTTTCATGTTCTTATCCAACGTAACCTCCACTCACCCGGACGGGATTTTTATTTACTCATAGTCTAGTAGGAGTTGAAGCATCGGCCAGTTGCGGCACCTAAATCTTCAACTTTTAATGCAAATCATAGCCCAATTTCCCGCCTGGATAGATTATTCAAGCCTATGGCGGCCTTGCTTTGCATTTATTAATCCATAGCGCGGGCTTGATCAGTTTGGTTGCCAGTCTCCCAACCTGTTACGTAAGCGAGCGGCGGCCTGGCTGTGGATTTGGCTGACACGCGATTCACTGACCCCCAATACCAAACCGATTTCCTTCAGGTTCAGTTCCTGGTCGTAGTAAAGGGAGAGCACCAGTTGCTCGCGCTCCGGCAATTGGCGGATAGCTTCCACCAGCGCTCTTTTCAAGCCATCGCGCTGCATACCGTCCAACGGACTGGTAAAGGCGCTACTGTGTTCCGATGCGTCGATGTTGCTGTCTTCTTCCCCGAAGGTTTCTTCGTAGCTGAATAACCGGCTGCTATTGGAATCTTGCAGCATCACAAAATATTCACCGAGGGATACGCCGAGTTCCTCTGCGACCTCGGCATCTGTGGCATCGCGGCCGGTGCGCGCTTCAACGGCGGCGATCGCCTGGGAGACACGGCGCGCATTGCGATGCACAGAGCGTGGTACCCAATCGCCGCGGCGCATTTCATCGACGATGGCCCCGCGAATGCGGATGCCGGCGTAAGTTTCAAAACTTGCCCCGCGCGACATGTCATATTTTTGGGAGGCTTCGATCAAGCCGATCATGCCGGCTTGTATAAGGTCGTCCACCTGCACACTGGCAGGCATACGCATCATCATGTGATAGGCGATACGTTTGACCAAAGGCGCGTAGTCTTCGATATTGATCTGCGCATCGCGTAGGGTTTTCTTTTCGTACATGGCTAAACCATTGACAACGGCCATCGAGCACCTTCGTTACAACCAGTCGATGCAATTGCATGTGTGAATTGACTGTACAACAACGTTTTCAGGGTTTCTTTATACGGATTCAGGTTAGCGCGCATTGGCGGCCTGTAATAAACGTTCAACAAAAAATTCCAGGCGGCCTGTCGGTGTGTTGGGTAATGGCCATTTGTCCACCGCTTTTGCAAGCGCGCGAATCGCCATTGAGGCCTTGGAAGTCGGGGCAAACTCCAACAGCGCTTTTTGTTTTTGCACCGCTTTGCGCACATTTTCATCAAAGGGAATCTGGCCGACAAACTGCAAGCTTACATCCAGGAATTTTTCACATACCGTGTTCAGCTTGTTAAACATGTTAATACCTTCATTCGGTGTCCGGGTCATATTGGCTACCACACGGAAACGGAACATGCCGTATTCCTTGTTAAGCAATTTAATGAGCGCGTACGAATCGGTGATGGAAGATGGCTCATCGCATACGACAACAATGACTTCGTTAGCGGCGCGCACAAAACTGACCACGGTATCGGAAATACCCGCCGCCGTGTCTATCACCAGCATATCCACCTGGTCCGACAGTTCGTCAAAGGCATTGATCAAGCCTACATGCTCAGCGGTACTTAATTCCGCCATGCGTTGTACGCCGGAGGATGCGGGAACTATTTTTATACCGGCAGGGCCATTCACCAGTACTTCAGCCAGACTGTGGGTGCCGGCCAGGACATCAGCCAGTGTGTGCGTGGCGCGGATCCCCAGGAGTACGTCGATGTTGGCGAGGCCGAGGTCAGCATCCAGCAGTACCACCCGGCGACGTAACTCCGCCAGCGCGATGCTTAAATTGACTGAAATATTGCTCTTGCCTACCCCGCCCTTACCGCCGGATACCGCGATCACTTGTACTGGTCGCACGTGGCTCATTGACTCTGACTCCAAACCTGTTTTGTGACGCGCTACCGGAAAGCCGGGGGGCGCCCTAAAGTGAACTGAGTATAGTTAGGGATTGATAACTCATCTGACTAATTTCAGTTTCATGTGCAAAATCATGTGCTTATAGGGATTTACCGGTTAAGAAACCGCCGTCGCTGCGTTGGCTTTGAGCAATGCGATTGCTTTTGATACCAACTGGTGTGCACGGGCCACCTCAATGTTCCTGGGAATATCCTGGCCGTCGGTGGTGTAGGCGATGGGCAAGCGGTTTTGCATCACCACACCCAGGGCCTCGCCCATACTGGCGGTTTCATCCAGTTTGGTCAGGATGCAACCTTGCAACCGCGCCGGGCCATACGCATGGATCGAGGCTTTCAGCATTTGCGCCTGGCTGTTACATGACATCACCAGATAGGTTTTGACCTGTTGCTGTTCGGCCAGTGCTTGCAGTTGCGCTTTCAGGTGCGGATCGCCATGGCGGAAGCCCGCGGTATCTATCAACACCAAACCGCAATGGCGCAGGCTGCGCAACACGCTGTCCAGCGGGTTGGTTTCATCGACTACGCGTACCGGTACACGCAGGATACGGGCGAGTGAGCGCAATTGGTCATGGGCGGCAATACGGTAGGTATCGGTTGTAATCAAGGCGACCTTGTCAGCGCCGTGCTGCAATACATAACGTGCAGCCAGCTTTCCGATGGTGGTGGTTTTGCCCACGCCGGTAGGGCCGACAAATGCGAATACCCCGCCTTGATCAACAATATCGCGACCATTGATCGGCAACTGGTGCGCAAGGTTAGCCAGGGCATCCGGCCAGGCATCGCCCAGGGTTTTACGTTTGGTACAGGCTTTAATCACATTGGCGATCACATCTTTGGGTAATCCCAAACGTTCCAGGCGGCGACTCACGCTAGCCAATACCGGCGAATCTGTGGGAATGGATTGCTGGCCGGTAAGCCGGTCCAGTTGTTGTTCCAGCAGCAAACGCATATCGGCGATTTCCGCTTGCAACTCCGACAGTTGCGCATTCTGATCAAAGGATTCGTTCATTTCGTGTGTGAATTCATTGGCCGCTTCTTTGGCACGCGCCCCTTTTCCGGCTGATTGCCCCATCTGCGATTCGGTAATTAATGCCTCGCGGAATGAGCGTGCAGCGCCGGATTGTGCTGACCGTGAAGTAACAGGTTCCTCATCCACCAGCGGATAGCGTTCGGCGGCGCTGACACTCACTTTTGGTTTGGCCACCGGGGCATGGCGCGGGATACCGGCATTAACCACCGTATTTTTTCCCACCAGGAATTCTTTGGCCGATTCTTCCGCCTTGCGCGCGGCAATCATACGTTGATGCGCTTTTTCAATATCCTCTGCCAATTGGGCACCAGTTTTACCGGCATTGGGGTGGCCGGCATCCCGGTGGCCGGCATCCCGGTGGCCTGCACTCAGGTAGCCTGCATTCACGTGGTAAGGCAATTCAGTCATTACCGGCGCCGCCTTGCGCTGAGGTTTGCCGACCACCCGTGGTGAAATATCCCCATCGCTCAGCAAGGGTTCGCTCGGGGCGAAAGTCGCTTCGGAAAACGGGCGGGTTTGCAATTGCTTGAGTTCCAGGTCTGAGCCCATGGTGGTCAGTAATTCCACGCCTTCCGGGATGCGGTTGCTGGAGAGAATAATCGCATCCGGCCCCAGCTCCTGGCGGACCAGCTCTAACGCACGGCGCATATCAGCGGCTACGAAACGTTTGACTTGCATATTCAACTCCTGCCCTTGGGGCGACCTGGGTTATTTCTTGTCAGCACCAACGCTGGCATCGATAGTAATTTGTTTGTTGTCCGGTACTTCGGTGTAAGCCAACACCCGCATATCCGGGACGCTATGGCGAACAAAGCGGGACAGCATCGGGCGCAATGGTGCGGCAACCAGCAACACCAGGGGTTTACCCACCATCTCCTGCTTTTGCGCCGCTGCGATTAACGATTGTTGCAAGCGCTCCGCCAAGCCAGGCTCAACAAAGGCACTGTCATCAGCGCCGGCTTTTTGTGCCTGTTGCACGGTATTTAGCAACAACTGTTCCAAGCTGGGTTCAAGCGTGATCACAGGCAGGTTTCGCTCGTTTCCTATGATGTTTTGGACAATTTGCCGCGCTAAAGCAACCCGTGCCAGGGAGGTTAAAGCGGCGGGATCTTGACTCTTGTGGCTATTGCCCGCCAAGGCTTCGGCGATGGAACGGATGTCGCGAATCGATACGCGCTCACGCAGCAGGTTTTGCAGCACTTTGAGCAAGGTGTTGATACTGATGGTGTTTGGAACCAGCTCTTCCACCAGCTTGGGGGAGGATTTAGCCAGCATATCCAACAGTTTTTGCACGTCCTCATGACCCAGCAATTCGAAGGTATGGTGTTGCAGGATCTGGTTGAGGTGAGTCGCTACCACAGTGCTGGGGTCCACCACCGTATAACCCAGGGTTTGGGCTTGTTCGCGCTGGTTGGGATTAATCCAGATCGCATCCAGGCCAAACGCGGGATCTTTAGTCTTGATGCCATCGATAGTACCGAACACCTGGCCGGGGTTAATGGCCAGTTCGCGGTCCGGATAGACATCGGCTTCCGCCATGGAAACCCCCATCAGGCTAATGCGGTAGCCGGTTGGGTTTAAATCCAGGTTGTCGCGGATATGTACCGAAGGAATAAGGAAACCCATTTCCTGGGAGAGTTTTTTGCGCACACCTTTAATACGGCCCAGCAATTCTCCACCCTGGTTTTTATCAACCATGGGGATAAGGCGATAACCCACTTCCAGGCCAATTACATCCACAGGCTGGACATCATCCCACCCCAATTCGGGCGATTCGGGTGCGCCGGGCGGCAAGGCCGGGGTTATGCGTTGCGGGGTAATATTGGCACCGCCGCTTCCGGCTGGCATAGACGCGGGGCCTTCCCCTGCCAAGCGCTGGCCGGCGGGAATAAAGGAATTCTCTTCCACCACCGCCGGTTGTTGCTTGCGCCAGTGTATGTAATACGCCAGGCCCGCACACATCAAACCCAACCCCAGGAATGCCATGTGCGGCATACCCGGTACAAGGCCCATGATCACCAGCATAATGGCCGCTACCGCCAGCGCTTTGGGCGAGGTGAACATTTGTGATACCACCAGCTTGCCCATGTCCTGGGAGCTGTTGACCCGCGTCACCAGGATCGCCGCCGCAACCGACAACAGCAGGCCCGGGATTTGCGCCACCAGGCCATCACCAATGGTGAGGATGGTGTACTTTTCGAAGGCATCGGCAAATGCCAGGTCATGCTGGAGCATACCGATTGCGAAACCACCGAAAATGTTGATGAACATAATCATGATGCCCGCGACCGCATCCCCGCGCACGAACTTGCTCGCACCGTCCATCGCGCCGTAGAAGTCCGCTTCGGCGGCAACTTCCTGGCGGCGTGTACGCGCCTGGTCCTGGTCGATCAAACCCGCATTCAGGTCGGCATCAATCGCCATTTGCTTGCCGGGCATGGCATCCAGGGTAAAACGCGCGCTTACTTCGGAAATACGGCCGGCACCTTTGGTGACCACCACAAAGTTGATGATCATCAAAATGATGAATACCACTATACCGACGGCTAGATTGCCGCCGATCACCACATGGCCGAAGGCTTCAATAACTTTACCGGCCGCATCGCCGCCGTTGTGCCCTTCCAGCAACACCACACGCGTGGACGCCACGTTCAAACCCAGGCGCAACAGGGTTGCTACCAGCAAAATGGTGGGGAACGCCGCGAAATCCAGCGGGCGCAATGCGTAGATACTCACCAGCAAAACCACCAGTGAGAGCGCGATATTGAAGGTAAAGAACACATCGAGCAGCAACGGCGGGATCGGCAATATGATCATCGCCAACAGCATCATCAGCAAAATGGGAATACCCATATTGCCGCGCCCCGCTCCCTTAATGGAGCCAAGGACAGCCCTGCCATTTACATTGTTAAGCTGGTTGAAAGTCGGTAGCGCCATAGTTACGGATTCTTGACGGTTGGGCCAATTTTCCGTGTTATCGCAAGAAGCGTACCTATTCGTCGCTGCGCATTGTCTTACCGTGAAAACCGGCTATTGGATTAGGCACGTAATCGACACCCTCCCGGTTATTCCGGTTTGCCTTTTGAGTCATACCGCATTTCTCGCGGTACATTAATGTTGCGCGGATATTGCGGCCTGTCGCCCCTACCCTTGCGGTAATTGCGTAACTGGAATACGTAAGCCAGTACCTGTGCGACCGCCAGGTATAAACCGGCGGGAATTTCCTCATCGATATCGGTGGTATAAAAAATAGCGCGCGCCAGCACCGGCGACTGGATAATTTCGATGTTATGGGCCTTGGCAATTTCGCGAATTTTCATCGCAACATGGTCGCCACCTTTCGCCAGCATAATCGGCACATCCATTTTTTCAGGGTCATACCTTAATGCCACCGAGAAATGCTCCGGGTTGGTAATAACAACATCTGCCTGGGGTACATTGCCCATCATCCGGCGCTGCGCCATTTCCCGTTGCAGTTGGCGAATACGACCTTTTACCTCCGGTTTCCCCTCCGTGTCTTTGGCCTCGTCCTTCAAATCCTGGCGCGACATTTTTAATTTTTTATTGTATTGGTAAATCTGGATGGGAACATCAATGGCCGCGATGAGGATGGTCGCCGCCGATAGGGTAATAACCGCAAGGATGGAGATTTCCAGCGAATGGATGATGGCGTTTCCCACTGACTCGTCAGACAGGCGATACATATCCTGGGCATAAAACTTCAGCAGTAATATTGTCACCCATAAAATCAGCCCGACCTTGCCCAGGGATTTGAGCAACTCGATGACCGAGTGCATGGAAAACATGCGTTTGATGCCCGCGATCGGATTCATGCGGCTTAATTGCGGCATCATGGCCTTACTGCTGAATATGAACCCGCCCAACGCAATGGGACCGGCGATAGATGCAACCAGCAAAATTGCCATGAGCGGCGCGATGCTGATCAAGCCGTCATAAATGGCCGCCGCCAGGGTACCGACCATCGCGTTAGGATCGAATACCGCTGCACGGCTAATAACGAAACTGGCGCGGGTCAGGCCGATAATCCTATCCGCCATAAAACCGGCAAATATATAAAGGCCGATTGCCGCCAGCATTAATACAGCGGTGGTGGTTAAGTCGCGCGAACGGGGAATCTGGCCTTCTTCACGCGCTTTTTCAATCTTTCGCGCACTGGCCTCTTCCGTTTTTTCCTGGCCGCTTTCGTCTTCTTCAGCCATAACCCACCTTTAGGGGCTCAATGCCAATGTACGCAGTGTGCCTATGCCCTCTTCCATAATGTCGAAATAAACCGGCAGGAAATTGGCCAGGGTAAACCACATGAGGATAAAACCAAAAATCAGCGTGATCGGAAAACCCACGGTGAATACGTTCAATTGCGGTGCCGAACGGCTCATTACCCCAAATGACATATTAACGATCATCAACGAAGTGAATAGCGGCAAGGTAATTAACAAGGCGGCGCTGAACATCCACGAACCCATGGCTACAATCGTGGAGAAATGTGCGCTGTTCATGCCGCTTCCACCAACCGGAAAGGTGGTGAAACTATCAATCAATAATTGCAGAACGACCAAATGACCGTTGCTGCTTAAAAATAATAACGTGGATAGCAACAAATAAAATTGCGAAAGGACAGTTACGCTCACACCGCTGGAGGGATCGTTCATGGCAGCAAAACCCAAACCCATTTTCATCGCCATAAATTGTCCGGCCAGGATAAACACATGCAAAACGACCTGCATACAAAACCCCAATGCCAGGCCGATGAGCACTTCCTGGATAACCATAAGGAATCCTTCCGCCGACAACAATAAGGTTACCGGTGCCGCCGGTAATACCGGCGCAATCATCATGGTGGTAAACAGCGTGAGGATAATACGCAAGCGCGCGGGCACTGTGCGGGCCCCGATAATCGGAATCGCAAAATAAAAAGCACCGATGCGCAACATCGGCCACACATAGGTGCCGATAAATTGGCTGATTTGCTCTTCGCTGAATATTAATTCCTGCATTGCGTAACCTAGCCGATCAAACCCGGCACGCTGGAAAAGAGCCGGTTAAAAAGATCCATAAACTTTGTCAGCAACCAGGGGCCGGCGATCATCAAGGTAATTAAGGTTACGATTAAACGCGGTAGGAAACTCAAGGTTTGCTCGTTAATTTGGGTGGCGGCCTGGAAGATACTCACGATTAACCCCACAATCAGGCCGGGCCCGATAATGACCAGCAACATTAAAATGGTGAGGTAAAACGCATCTGCAAATAAATCCATAACGACTTCGGGTGTCATGGCAATACCTCCGTCATACGCCGTAACTGGCGGCCAGCGTACCCACAATCATGGCCCAGCCATCCACCAGCACAAACAACATAATTTTAAACGGCAGGGAAATAATCAGTGGCGAGAGCATCATCATACCCATAGCCATGAGCACGCTCGACACCACAATATCGATTACTAGAAACGGGATGAAAATAATGAAGCCAATCTGGAACGCGGTTTTTAATTCGCTGATGATAAATGCCGGAACCAATATGCTAAAGGGCGTTTCTTCCGGCGTGGCGATTGGCGGATGCTTGGCAATACCGACAAAAAGCAGGATATCCGACTCGCGTGTTTGGGCCATCATAAAACTGTGGAAAGGCGCCGCCGTCCGGGCCAGTGCTTCCTGCGCAGTTATCTGCTGGTTTATATAGGGCTGCAACGCGTCCTGGTTCACCTTGTTTAAAACCGGTTGCATGATAAATAACGTAAGGAAAAGCGCGAGGCCGATCAAAATCTGGTTAGAGGGCGATTGTTGCAAACCCAATGCCTGGCGCAAAATTGAAAAAACAATAATGATCCGGGTGAACGAGGTCATCATCATTAAAATGGCTGGCAAAAAAGTCAGCGCGGTCATAATCGCCAGGATTTGCAAAGTAACCGTGTATTCCTGCGATCCATCCTGGTTGGTTTTTACGGTCAACGCCGGTAAACCGGGAATGGCGGGAAGGCTCCCAAGTTGTGAATTATTGTTTTGCGCCAGCGGTAAATTACCGGTGCCCGGATCGGTCACCGGCGGCAGGTTGGTTTGCGCGGCTACCGCGCTCGCTAACAACCAAAGTAACAAAACGCTGCCGATCATCACTAATTTTTTTAATGCGGGTATGTGATCAGTCGCCATGATTATCCCCGGACTCCGGAATTATTGTTGCCGGATTCGTCATTGGTATGCGGGCGTTGCAATATCGCCATCAGTTTGCGTCCGAAATCTGAATTGTTGACATCACCCGCAGGGGTGGTGACAGGTACATCAAATACATGCAAGGTATTAATCTGTGTTGGTGTAATTCCCAGCAGTAACTGCTGTCCCCCGGCATCAATTAATGCAATACGCTCGCGTGTCCCCAAAGGCATGGTCGCAATAATTTTTAAATGGGTGTTACCTGCAAAGGTTCCCTGGCTAAACCGTTTTACAAACCAGGAAAGGCCGAAAATCAGCCCGATGATCAGTAACAAACCCAGGGTCACATTCAATAAATGCCCACCGCTGCCGATTTTTGGATTTTTGCTGTTGGCGTTTTGATAATAGCCAGCTGCGTGGGCAGTGGTTGATGACGTTGTTGGGGCCTGGTTTGCAGGTAAATTGCTTGTTGGTAAATTATTTGTTGGCAGATCGCTTGCCGGTGCAGGGATTGCCGGTGTGATTGTTGCGTTAACCGCTGCTGTATTGCCTGGGAGTGTGGTGGAAGCTGGCGAGGTCGGTACGGCTCGATTATTTTCAATGGTACTTGCACTGGCGCTTGCCGCCGAAGCGATTACCGCAACATCGTATTGAGGCAAAGGAGACGCTACGGATGTGCCATCGGCAGCACAGGCGGCCGCTGCGAATAACAGCCCCGCGCCTGCTATTTTATGGATTATGTGTGTTAACGCGGGGCTCATTTTTATTTTCCCAACTGATACAACTAACGTAATTTTTTAATCCGTTCGGCCGGACTAATAACGTCGGTCATGCGAATACCGAATTTTTCATTCACGACTACCACTTCACCGTGGGCAATCAGGGTGCCATTAACCAATACGTCCAGCGGTTCACCGGCCAGGCGGTCCAATTCAATGACCGACCCCTGGTTCAACTGCAATAAATTGCGGATGGTGATTGAAGTGCGCCCTACTTCCATTGAAATGGAAACGGGAATGTCCAGGATAACATCCAGGTCCGGACTACCCACGGCGGGTTTCGCTGTTTCATTTTTTAATTCGTCAAAGCTAACGGCATGGGTCATGGTTTCTTCGGCATGGGCCTGTTCAGCCATCGCGGCCGCCCAATCATCCGCCATTGCATCCTGGTCGATATCATCGTCTGCCATTTTTTTCACCTTTAGTCACGTTAGTATGGTCGCCCTTGGTGCCGGTAATGTTGTAGGCACCGCTGCGATCAATAAATTCTTTTATTTTCAGGGCAAGGAACCCATTGGACTGCCCCAGTTGGGTACGGAACATGGGAACGCCGTTGGCGGTAAGCACGTGGTAATCGGGGAAATCCACCGGGATGATGTCCCCGACCTTTAAATCCACAATGTCGCGCAGGGTAATATCGCGACGGACGAGGTCGCATTCCAGATCTACCTTTGCGGACAGGACATCCTCGCGCAATGCCTTTTCCCAACGTTCGTCGTGTTCGTCACTATCGCTTTGCAACCCCGCATCAAGCACTTCGCGAATCGGCTCAATCATTGAATAAGGAACGGTGATATGCATTTCGCCACCACCGCCATCCAGTTCAATATGGAAAGTGCTCACCACCACCACTTCGCTCGGACTAACAATATTGGCAAGCGAAGGGTTAACTTCTGAGTGGACATATTCGAAGCTAATGGGAAACACCGCCTTCCAGGCTTCCGTTAAGTCGGTAAACGCCTGGTTTAACACCATTTGCACAACACGCAATTCGGTGGGCGTAAATTCGCGGCCTTCAATTTTTGCGTGGCGACCGTCGCCGCCGAAAAAATTATCCACCAATTTAAACACCAGGCGGGCGTCCAGGATAATTAACGCGGTGCCGCGCAACGGGCGGAACTTCACCATGTTTAAACTGGTGGGAACATAGAGCGTATGGACGTATTCGCCGAACTTCTGGATCTGCACGCCCCCGACAGAAACATCGGCGGTCCGGCGCAACAAATTAAACATGCTGATACGGGTATAGCGGGCAAAGCGTTCGTTAATCATTTCCAGCGTCGGCATACGCCCGCGGACGATGCGATCCTGGCTGGTTAAGTCATAAGCCCTTACCGTACCGGGGTCTACATTTGACTCGGTATCTATATCGCCGTCATCAACGCCGTGTAAGAGCGCGTCAATTTCGTCTTGTGAGAGTAGATCTTGCACGGCGGATTCCTTATTGCATTACAAAATTGGTAAACAATACTTGCTCGACAGTGGATACAGGTTTTTTGTCCCCATCGTCTTCACTTGGGTCAATAAGCGCTTCCTGTTCTTTTTTTAATTGGTTATTGATTATTTCCAGGGCCTCTGTTTTTAGTTTTTCCTTGCCTTCATGAGTTTGCAATTCCTCAAAATTTTTGCCGCTCAATAACATAACCAGGCCATTGCGAATTGCCGGCATGTGCAATTTCAATAATTCGTTCAGCGCCGGATCGCGATGTAACAGGGTAATGGCCGCCTGCAAGTAACGCTGCCGACCGTTTACATTGAAATTAATAGTGAAATTGGGAGCCATATCAAAATAGATGGCCGGAGCGAGGCTGGTTTCTTCGGGCGCTTCGGCTTTTTTCCCAGTCGAGTCCGGGGTAAGCATTTTCAGCGCGATCACTGTTCCACCCACGGATATTGCAATCAACGCAACTGCCAGACCGACAATCAGAATTAATTTTTTCTTTTTTTTATTGCCGGCATCTGCTTCAGCATTGCCTGCATCATTCTTTGCTTTTTGTGGGGCTGCCGCCATGTCAAAACTCCGTCACTTTCAGGGATCAAAAGGGTTTGAGCAATACCTATGCCAGTATCGCCTTTGAAGCTTAGCAGCGGCTGCGCGGTTTGCGAGGGGGAATTCTGATAAAAAACAAAGGTGTAGAGAAGCTGAGCATTTCGCTCAGCTTCTCATCAAACGAATATCGGAACAGGCCTGGAAGTGAATCAGGCGTAGTGATCGACCAGCCTTGTCGAAGTAATGGATGTCATTGCCACAGGTGCTAATTCTTCATCATCCGTATCACCCGATGCGCCGGCGTGTTCTCCATGGTCCTGGTCCTGTCCGTGCTGTGGCGCAGATCGGTCGGATACATCCACATTCACCAGGTTCAACCCCTGCTCCGAAAACATGTCGCGCAAGCGGTTAAGTTGCTGGTCCAGCGCTTCGCGCACAACCGGATGCGGGCTGGTAAAAGTAACCGTAGCCTGGTCCTGGTTTACACTGACTTTTACATGCAATTGCCCAAGGTCAGGCGGATCAAGGCGAATCTCCGCGGCACTGACATTTTGGGCGGCCAGCCACAGCACTTTTTCACCCACCGCCTGGCTCCATTGTGGCTGTCCGACGGGGACAGGTACGCCAGCTTGCGCGACAAAACTCCGCGCCGCGGGCGATGCCGACTCTGCCATGCGAACCAGGGGTTCAGCCAGGCTTGTGGGCGTTAAGGTCGGTTTTGCGGGGTCGATGGCTTTTTCGCCAGCTATATTTCCCTCCGTCAATTTACCCAGGACAGCTTTGCCGCCCAATAGCAGGAAGTCGGGATTGTCACCCGGGGATTCGGCAAGGCCAGCCGCCCCGGAAATTGCTTCGGCAGATTCCAGGGCCGGGGTGACGGGGCCGGACAAAGCAATAGGGTTACCCGCCGGAATAGTGGATGGAGTTGCCCCACTCGCCAGGCGTAGTTCAGCGGAGTCCGGATTCCCGGCACCGGACATCAATGACAGACCGGCTGCGGTTATCGCCAGGGGACCGCCTTCCAGTTCCGCCCCTGCGGGTACCAGGGGCTGAGCACCCGGAATAGTCATCTGCGGCTCGATGAATGGGAAAACTGCGCTTGTTTCCTGGAATAACTCCGCCTCATCCTCCAATAGCACGCCTTCGCCATCCACTGCCAGTTGTGTAGCTGCTTCGTCCCCGGCTGACAAAGCGGGGACTTCCGTTGCGATGGCAACCTCGCCTATCGCCAATTCTGTGGTTTGCGGCGCCTCAACAAGCTCCGCTGAAACCTCCCCGGAAGGCTCACGTTGGGATGAAGGAGGCCCAGCGACGTCCCGCTCGGCCTGTTCACACTTCACCGGGTTTTTCGACGGCAGCGGTTTGGCATTTTTAGCATCAGGGCGATCAACAGGCCGTTCTTTTGCAGCGGTTTTCGGTTTAACCCTAGCTTCGGCCTGGTCCACCGGCTGGCGGGTTTCTGCCCGGTTCGTTTCGGGCGCTGCCTTTCGCGTGGCGGGCTTGGTAGCGGCAACATCTGGCCGTACTTGCGCCAGGGCGTCGCGAAAGTTTTCGGTCGTGTCCACGCGCGGTTTGGAAACTGTGCCTTTACCGGCGGTCGCACCGGGACCGGTGGTGGCTAACAAATTATTAAGGAGGTTACCGCTATTCATCTATTGCTCCTGGCCTCGGCGGCGGCAAGGTATTGCCGTCACCCGATTCAATAACTAGGTTCAACGGGATGATTGCAAGGGAGGTGCCAAGGGTGACAAGGAGGCGTAATTACCGCGGGCGCACACCGCCGCGTTTTTCTAAAGGGAATCCAGGAGGGATTGGACCAGGAAAAACTCCTGTTCTATCTGTTGCAAATCTTTTTCCAAATCCTTGAGGTTCCCGGCCAGGGCTTTTTTTTCCAGCGCCGCACACAGGGCGGACAATTGCGGCGCGCCAATATTACTGCTGCTGCCCTTAAAACTATGGGCGGCGCGGCGGATAAGATCCGCATCGGTCCCCTGGATAACATCGTGCAGCTTTTTCAACCGCTCATTTGAATCTTGTTTAAAGGTTTCAATGAGCAGGCCAAAATCGCCTTCCATTACCTGTTTCAAGGTTTTCAAGGTGTCGTAATCCAAGTGATCCATCGGCCGCATCTCGCTAATTAATAATTTTCCGGTTTCACTTAATCGTCGCTTACCCAAGCGAAATCCACTTCGGCAATATTTCCTCGACCGGAATACCTCACGCCACCGCAAAGTTTTTCCACCAGGGCTATGCCGCGCCCACTGTAACCGAATACCGACAAGTTATTTCCCGTTCGGTTGGCATAATCAAAACCATCGCCGCTGTCTTCAATCCGGACCTTCAACAAACCGCCATTTTCGTTGGTCTTGTGGGAAATATTAATCCGCACGTAGCCGCTATCAACACGGTTTATCCGCTCCTCGCGCATCCGGTAATATTCTGAAAACCCGTCAGGGGTTTGTTTAAGGCCTGAATCCAGCTTCAACACACCGTGCTCTAACGCGTTGGTATAAAGTTCCGCCAATATGGTGTAAAGGGTACTGCTAAATGCGCGCAAGCTCGGTACTTCCATCAACACATTCAGCAGCATGGGTAAAGGATCAAATACCTTAAAGCTGGTAGGTTTCACCTCAAAACGCATGGACCATTCAATATCGGAATTGCCATACTTGTCGCTCGCTTCTTTCGCAAATGCATTCACCCGCGCGGGTTCATCCATACGGATTTCCAACAGCGACAAATCGTCGTCCTTTTCACCACCGCCGACAAATTGCTGGACACCCTCGATGATTTCGTCGAATAAACGATTGTGATTGCGATTGTTGGCAAAGACCTGCTTTAACCGCGCTTCACCAAACATTTCCCCGGTGGCATTGCGCGCTTCATGGATGCCATCCGACCAAACAAAAATACGATCATTTGTTTCCAGGTCAAAATATTCGCAAGTATCCTTAAACGCGCGATTGGACAACACCCCTAACGGAAGGTGCGTGGATTTAATAGGAATGACGCTGCCATCCCTGTGTTTATGTACAAAACAATCCGGCAAACCGCCATTCCAGATTTTAATTTTTTTCTTGCGGAAATTAATGTCCATCATCACCGCGCAGCAGAATATACCGACAGGTAAAATGTTTTTTAACTTACCGTTAATTTCACGCAGGATGTCGGTCATGGAAAACCCTTTGGGTACCATACCGTAAAACGTGGAAGCCAATGGCATGGCGCCAATCGCCGCCGGTAATCCGTGGCCGGTAAAATCCCCCAGCAATACCATCATGCTGCCGGAGGGGCGCATGGCGGCGACCAGTACATCGCCGTTAAACACGGCGAGGGACGATAAAAAATAACGCACATTGTTCGCGTTTAAACAGCCGCTGTGCGCGACGTTATCAAACACATGTTTGGCAACGGTTTGTTCCTGTAACAAGCGATTGTTGTATTGCACAATCTGGTCGCGTTGCGTCAGCATAGTGCTGTGCAATTCGCGCATTCGATTGAAGGATTTAATTTTTGCCTGGAGGATAATGCGATTGTAAGGTTTGGAAAGGAAATCATCGCCCCCGGCGTCCAGGCATTGCACCAGGGATTCGGTGTCTGACAATGAGGTGAGGAAAATAATGGGTACCAGCTCATCCCCCGCCAATTCCTTAATTTTTCGCGCAGCACCGAATCCATCAAGCTCCGGCATTAACGCGTCCAGCAAAACAATGTCGGGGCGCTCCTCGGCGTAAACCCGGACAGCCTCCACACCGTTGCAGGCCGAAACCACGGTATGCCCTTCCTTTCGTACAATACTCTCCAAAATAAGCCTGTCGGTATCTGTATCGTCAGCGACCAGAATTTTCAAGCGTCGCACGTCATTCATAAGATCGCTTCCATACAACACTCACACAATCAACAAAAAGAAGGTGGAAACAAACCTTTGCGGCGAGGGTAAGGTGACATTACTGGATATCGAATAGTTGTTCAAAATTGGATATCAGCAGAATTTTTTTTACGTCAGGCGCGCAATTGACGATCTGTATATTGGATTGCTCACCACCGGCGTAATCGCGCAGCAGCAATAACATGCCCAGTGCGGAGCTATCCAGGTAGGAGGTACCTTGCAAATCAACCCGATAATGAGTGGGTGTGTGCGAAAGTTTTTCGTAAGCACTACGAAATTCCTGGTGGGAACTAAAATCGAAGCGGCCCTGAATATAAATTGTGACTTGATTGCCGTCAGGGGATACAGTTGACGTGATCGCCATGTCTTACCTCATTAAAAAACTTCAGATCATTCCCGGCTCTGGGTCAGTCCACGGTCATTCACTATGCACCGACTTTTAATTATCACCAGGATGGATAAATACGGCCTTCGTAAGGGAAATAAAACACCCTGCGGTTAGTCCCATCGGCTGGCACCCACTAAGGATAGCCTAAAACGCCGGGCTTGCAGTAGCCTATCGGGCTCCGATCCGGACGCTGCACCCTATTCCTGATTAGGCGACCGGTGGCGCAATTGCAGCGAGCTTAGTTCATCCAGCTCTTTCTGCAAACGCTTTTCAAGGATTACATCATCTTCATGTTGCAAACGTTTGATCAAGTCCTCAATTGATTTACATTTTTGATGTTTAACCTGCCACTGCTTTTGCAGGTTAACCAGGAGCGACTGCATACGCACCACTTTGCTTTCCTGTTCGCTGCAAGCCTCGTGCAAACGGTGGATAAAGCTACTGTAATTTATTAATTCATGCGCCAACACACCTTCGCGCAAACCACCCTGCTCCTGTAAATATTGTGTAGCGTAATCGCGCAGTTCTTGCAGTTGGAGTTCTTCTTGCGCCAATTGCTCGCGGAATTGGTTTAACTTTTGTGCCGCGTCGTCCTCCTGGCGTATCGCCAGGGTCAACACAACTTGCATACGTTTCGCACGCGAATCAGCCATCGTAACGGTCCTCAATGAGGCGTGGCGCATTAATCATTATTTCTGGCGGTGTTGCGCCATTAGCGGGCTATTCGCCTTGGTATTCGCCGGTGGCTTTAGTAGCGATTTAAGGTTGGAAATGGATTCCGGCAAATGCACACCCTGCCGAATGCCCTGCTGGATGAACGCGCGCAAATGGGGGAAGCGCTCAATGGCCATATCGGTATCCGGGTCGGCGCCGGGGGTATAGGCCCCTATGGCGATAAGGTCGCGGTTCTGCTGGTATTTGGCCAGCAATTGCTTGAACCGCTGCATCATTTTGAGGTGCTCTTCATCGACGATATTCTGCATCGCACGGCTGATGGAAGCCTCCACATCAATCGCCGGGTAAATGCCCTCCTCCGCCAGGCGGCGCGATAACACCACATGGCCGTCCAGGATGGCGCGCGCCGAATCGGCGATGGGGTCTTGCAGGTCGTCCCCTTCGGTCAATACGGTGTAAAAGGCGGTAATAGACCCCTCACCAGCCGCCGCATTTCCGGCGCGCTCCACGAGTTGGGGGATCTTTGCGAATACCGAGGGCGGATAACCCTTGGTAGCGGGCGGCTCGCCTATGGCCAACGCGATTTCGCGCTGCGCCTGGGCGAAGCGTGTCAGGGAATCCATTAACAGGAGTACATTCAGGCCCTGGTCGCGGTAATACTCCGCGATACGGCTGGATAACTGTGAGGCGCGCAGACGCATTAGCGGTGCATCGTCCGCTGGCGAGGCCACCACCACGGCGCGGCGCAAGCCTTCTTCACCGAGGATATGGTCTATAAATTCCTTCACCTCGCGGCCCCGTTCGCCCACCAATCCCACGACGACGACATCGGCCGTGGTAAAACGGGTCATCATGCCCATGAGGACACTTTTACCGACACCCGAACCCGCCATTAACCCGAGGCGCTGGCCGCGGCCCACGGTAATTAGCGCGTTGATCGCGCGCACCCCGACATCCAGCGGTTCGCTGATCGGGTGACGCTGTAAGGGATTGATCGCGCGGGGATGGAAATCAAGGAATTCGTCACCGATCAGGGGGCCTTTACCATCCAGTGGCTGGCCAATGCCATTGACAACACGCCCCAATAACTGCGGGCCGACGCGCATTCCCATTTGCGTTGAAACAGGCACTACGCGCGCGCCGGGCTGCAAGCCTTCCACTTGCTTGATAGGCATAAGGAACACTTTATCGCCCGCAAAGCCTACCACTTCCGCTTCAATACGGCGGTTATCGTTATTGATAATCTCGCACTGGCGCCCCACGGAAACATTCAACCCAACGGCCTCCAGGGTCAGGCCCACCGCGCGCGTAATGCGCCCTTCCGCCTGGGGTTCCGCATAAACCGGTTTACGGGGTGCGTAGTTGCGCAGGCGGGAAGTAATGGGTTGGCGTTCGGACATGGTGGCCTACCTGTTACCACTGGAAAAAGGAGCGGGTGGTAATCCGTCTCCAGGTGGTGACTCGTCGCCCGCCAGGTCCTCGTCTGTTGCGGCTAATTGCCGGGTGAGGAATTGCTCGAGCAGGGTTTGCAACCGCGAAGACACTGAAAAATTCACACGGCTTTCCGGGGTTTCGATACGGCAACCCCCTGGCAGCAGCTCCTCGTCTGCGAAGAACTTCCAGTCCAGTTGTTGCTCGGCAGCGTAAGTTTCTATCGCCGCCAAATCGTCGGGATTCAAACATACACGAATATTCTTGCTGCCCACCGGTAATGCCGCGATGGCATTGCGCACCAACGCCAGGATCTGCGATGAATCCGTTTGAACCTCGCGTTGCACCACGCTTTGGGTAAGCGTGCAAATGATGTCCAGCAACATTTGTTCAAGGTCATCGTCTTGCGCGTGTATCGGATCAAGCAACGCGCTTGCCAAGGCCTGGAAGCGTTGTTGCTCGGTGACCAACTGGGCGCGCATTTCTTTCAAGCCCTGTTGGCGCCCGGCTTCATAACCTTCGGTAGTGCCTTTGGCAAAACCTTCCTTGTGCCCTTGCTCGAAACCGTCCTTCTCCGCTGCGTCAAAGATCGCCTGCATTTCTTCGGCGGTCATGCCCACTTGCGGAACCTGTTCCTGCACTGGCATCTCAACGGTTTCAATTTTTTCCTGTTCGCGGCGCAACAACCGCTCGCGCCGTTCCCGCGCTTCTTTTTCCGCGGATGACAGCACCCGCCCATTGTCGCTGACCGGCGGCAAGATCCAGGTGGTCGCCTGGTCAACCGCTTCCGCTGGAATACGGTTTGGCAATATGGAATCGGACATGGTGGCTTTATCCCAACAACATTAACGAATGGCAACGCCGGATTAAATCATTTGGTCGCCGCCGCCACCCAACATAATTTCCCCCGCATCCGCCATGCGGCGCGCGGTAATCAGGATTTCTTTTTGCGCGGCTTCCACATCCGCCAGGCGCATCGGCGGTTTGGTTTCCAGGTCGTCACGCAACAATTCGGCCGCGCGCTTGGACATATTCTTGAAGATTTTATCCTTGAGTTCGTCGTCGGCACCTTTAAGGGCGACCACCAGCACATCGGAAGAAACCTCGCGCAACAATGATTGAATACCGCGATCGTCCACTTCCTTGAGGTTCTCAAATACAAACATAAGGTCCTGGATCTGGTTGCCCATGTCTTCGTCGATTTCCTTGATGCTTTCCATCAATTCCGCTTCGATTGAACCATCCAGGTTGTTCATGATTTCCGCCGCCACCTTATAACCGCCCATTGTCTTGGTTTGCGAGGCGGCGTTGCCGGAGAATTGTTTTTCCAGGATATCGTTAAGTTCTTGCAAGGCGCTCGGTTGCACGGTATCGAGGGACGCAACGCGCATCATAATGTCCAGGCGTACCTTTTCCGGGAAATAGGTGAGGATTTCCGCCGATTGGTCCGGGTCCAGGTAAGCGATAACAATCGCCTGGATTTGCGGGTGCTCGTTGCGAATAATGTCAGCGACCGAGCGTGCTTCCATCCATTTCAGCGTATCCAAACCAGTGGTATTACCGCCGATCAAAATGCGGTCGATCAAACCATTGGCCTTATCTTCGCCCAGGGCGGTAACCAGCATTTTGCGGATATAGTTATCCGCACCCACACCCAGGCCTGTCAGCGTGCGCACTTCATCAAGGAAGTTAGCCAGGACCCCCTGCACTTCCGATTGTTGTACGTTTTGCAATTGGGTCATCGCAGCGCCAATACGCTGCACTTCCTTCGGCCCCATATGCTTGAGGATTTCCGCCGCATCGGCTTCACCCAGCGACATCAATAAAATTGCCGCCTGGTCCACAGAGCGCATTTTCAGTGCGGGCTTGGCGACCGCCTTATCATTGGCGTTAGCGTTTGCATCAGTCATCGCGATTTATCCACTTTTTAACAACCTGGGCCACGCGGCCCGGATCATCGGCAATCAAACCTTTAATAGCGTTAATTTGTTCTTCGTAACCCTGCTCTGGCCCCGGCAACATAAGCGCGTGGCCGCCGGTAAGGGTTACCGTCTCATCAGACATATTTTCCAGGCCGGATATACCACCCGCCGCTTCCAGCGCCGCCAACTGGCGAGCTTCTTCTTCCTCCGCCAGCTTGCCGCCTTGCCTGGATAAACTTTTGAACATCGGGCGCAACAAACCAAACACAATTAGCAGGATGACAAGTACGCTCGCGATGTATTTGATATTGGGCAGTACCCATTGTTCCCACCAGGGAACTTCGCTCACGCCCACTGTGGGGTCAATTACCCGCCCGGCGAAGGGCGAGTTCAATACATTCACACTGTCACCCCGTACCGCGCTGAAGCCCACCGCGTCCCTCACCAGTATAGACAAGCGTTCCAATTCGTTTTCAGTCCAGGGCACCAGGGTCTGGGTACCGTCGGCATTGGTTACCACCTTGTCATCCACCACCACCGCGACGGTTAAACGTTTTAATGTGCCTTGTTGATGCTTGGTGTAACTCACGGTACGGTCCAGCTCGTAATTGCGCGTAGCCTGTTCACGATTGTTAGTAGGCTGCGGCGCTGCCACCGGCTGGCCGGTAACAGGGTCAATTTGTTCAGGCGCTGCGGTTTCGGTTCCGGGCGGCTGGTTAGTCAACGCACCGGGAATTCCCGCCGCGACATCACCCGCGCGGCGGGTTTCATTCAAGGTTTGCTCGGAACGGATTGCCGGCAAATCCGGGTTAAATGTTTCAGCAGCTTGCTCAACAGCGGTGAAGTCGATGTCGGCACTGACTTCCGCGCGGAATTTGCCAGACCCGACTACCGGTTCAAGGATACTGTTAATACGTTTGATAACACCGGACTCTACATCCTGTGAATATTTGTGTTGTTTTTCCGCAAGCAGCAGTTCCGCACTTTCCTCACCGGTTGATAACAGATTGCCGTGTTGGTCCACTACAGTTACGTCGGCCATTTTCATACCGGGCACAGATGAAGCGACCAGATTCATAATGGCTTTCACTTGCGCCGGATCGACATTCCGGCCCGCAAATACTTCGACAAACACCGACGCGGTGGGGTTGGTTACATCGCGCACGAACACGGTTTTCTTCGGAATTGCAAGGTGCACGCGCGCGCTGCGAATACTGGTAATACTGGTAATGGTACGGGCAAGCTCGCCTTCGATACTGCGTTGGTAACGGGTATTCTCTACAAATTGACTGGTACCCAATGGCTGTTCCTTGTCCATTAATTCAAAGCCCTGGGTCGGGCTGGATGGCAATCCGAATTCAGCCAATTTCAAACGGGCCATATGCACATCTTCGGATGCAACCAGGATTGCCCCCGAGTTTTCGTCCACTTTAAATTTAATCTGGTTTTGTTCCAGCACATCCACCACATTGGCAGCATCCAGGTTATCCATGCGGCCATACAGCGGTCGATAATCCTCACCCTGAATCCACATCACCACCGCAAAGCCGATGGCGACACTCGCGGCGAGTGTGACCATCAGGCCAATTTGGCGCAGTAAATTCAGGCTGCTTAACCCTTCCAGGAAATCACCGCCCATTTTGGGTTTTTCCGCCGGCAGGTTGTCAGTTTGGGAAGCGGCTGGAGTTGCCATAATCAATACACCTTGGATTTACTGTTTAGCGTTAAATAAGATTCAACCGAACTGCTTATTAAAAGCATCCATAAACTAAATGGGCATGTTCATTACATCGCGATAAGCGTCAATTAATTTATTGCGCACTTGTACTGTCGCCTGGAACGCCACCGAGGCTTTCTGCGAGGCAATCATCACATCGGTAATATCGACACCGGCCACACCGCGCTCGTAGGCTTCCGCCATATTGCTTGAAGTTTTTTGCACGTCATTCACTTTGTTAATGGCTTGCGTCATTAAATCGCCGAAACCGGGGACCTTGGTTGGCCCTTCAACAGGTACAGCACCAAGGCTACGTAATCCACCGGGTGCATCGGCAACGCCCTGGGGACGTTGGAATACCTGGGTCTGCGCTTTCAAGCTGCGCATTTCGCCGAGTAATCGATTGATATCTACGCGATCTGTCATGATCCGGCCCCTTGAATACCTTAACCAACATACCGACAAAAAATTGGCATAAATGCCATGGAATTTGTCTTTGCAGGGAATTTTGCACAAAGCAGGCCAAGATTTGCCGCGCGGCAATGCGTTGCCAGAAGGTAACCATTTTGTCGCGGGATTTTCATATTTTTGTCATTTGGGCGGAATAACATCCGCTTGAAAATCCCCGTAGCGATCCGCACCAAGGAGCCCTCAATGAGCAATGCAAATGCAAATGCAAATGCAAATGCAATCAATGAGCAGGAGTTGCTGGACAATGCGATGGCAAGCTTTCTTGCCGACGCGATGGTTTCAAAAACGAAGCGGCAACAAATTCGCCGCAATATGGAATGCCGGCGCAAGCTCGAACAAAAATGGGAAGCCAAACGGCTGGCGCGTGAAACTTGCGAATATGAATTTGACTATTTCCACTGAAACATCCCGGTGGAAATAAAATTGCCCCACCTGGCGGCGGGGCAATCGCGGAAGCAATTACTCGGTAATCTCATACCCTTCTTCACGCAACCGCGCGATTTTATAGCGTAGCGTGCGGGCGCTGATACCCAAACGCTCGGCGGTATTTTTACGGCTGCCGCGTTCAATTCGCAGGGTGTTCATAATAATTTCGTATTCGCGTTGCTTCAGGTCATTGCCCAGGGCCGGATTATTTAACGAGGCATGATTAACCGGCGCGTTGCTGAGCAATGCAAGATTATCGTTCGCCACATTCCCGACCGAAAATTGGCTGACAGGGAACTGGCCGGCGCGATACACGGGATTGGCATAGGCCGATGCGCTTGCCGGTGACACCAATGGTGACTCGATCGCCATACGCTCCGGTACCGCACTCATAATTTGTGCTGCCTCTAACAGATTGGGTTTCTGGCTGTAATGCATCGGGCTTTGTGAATAAGGCCCGTCACCACCCAAGCCTAAATCTTCCGCCTGGATAGATTTACCCGGCTGCAAAATCAATGCGCGCTGCATGATGTTATCCAGTTCGCGCACGTTGCCCGGCCAGGGGTATGCGAGTAATTGTTGTTGCGCACCTGGCGATAAATTCACGCCGCGACGGTTTTGCTTGTGGGCGTGTTTTTGCAATAGTTTTTCCGCCAGCGGGATAATATCTTCCAAACGGTCGCGCAGCGGTGCCCACTGCAATGGCAACACGCTCAAGCGATAATATAAATCCTCACGGAATTTTCCGCCTACCACTTCGCTGCGCATATCGCGGTTAGATGTAGCGATGACACGCACATCCAATTTAATGGTTTTGCGTCCGCCCAGGCGCTCTACTTCGCGCTCCTGCAATACACGCAATAATTTGGCTTGCAAGCCAATATCCATTTCGGAAATTTCATCTAACAATAAAGTCCCGCCATTGGCCTGCTCAAACTTACCCGGGCTGCTGGTATGCGCGCCGGTATACGCGCCTTTTTCATGGCCAAACAACATGGCTTCCAGCATATTTTCCGGAATAGCGGCACAGTTAATGGCAATAAAAGGCTGGTTGCGGCGCGGTGAGTGGTCATGGATATAACGTGCAAGCACTTCTTTACCGGTACCGGATTCGCCGACAACCAATACGGTTGAATCCGATTGGGCTACACGTTGCGCCAATTGCAATAACTGCCTGCTCGATGGCGCCATAGCCACAGGTTCGTCACCGGAGGTTTGTGCAACCCCCAAATGACGGGCAACCGCCTCCACCAATGTTTGCGGAGCAAAGGGTTTCACCAAATAATCAACTGCACCCTGTTTCATCGCATCAACAGATTCGCTAATACTCGCGTAAGCGGTAATCAACATCATCGGGATGTGGGGATAATCCTGCTTGACCGCACGTAACAAATCATGGCCACTCATACCACCCATATTCACATCGGAAACAATCATGCGAATATCGTTATACAAGGCCAATTGCTTGAGCGCGTCTTCTGCGCTTGCCACCGGAATTACCGGATAATCCGCCAACTGCAACGTATCGGTAAGCGCCTCGCGCAGATTATTATCATCTTCAACAACCAACACCTTGATTGCATGTTCAAATTCAGCTTGTTGCAATGCCAAAGCCATGATTATTCCCCTACCGATGAAAAATTTGCGAAAGGCAATAGCAAACTGGCACAGGTGCCCTTGCCTAAAGTGGATTGCAATAAAAATTTACCGTGATGCGCACGCGCAACCGCTTTCACCACACTTAAGCCCAGGCCTGTACCCTGCGCCTTGGTTGTTACAAACAGGTCCCCGACATTGGCCAACATTTCCGGCGGGATTCCCGGGCCCTTATCGCATACACGAATCCAGAATTGCGGTGTTTCATTGGCAAGTTCCGGATCATTTAACGCTTGCGGGTAATGGTTAAACTCGATGCGTAACTGCGCTCCCCGGCCTACTGCCTGGATGGCATTGTTGACAAGGTTCAATACCGCACCGATTAAGGCTTCGCGATTGCATTGGATATATTGCTCGCGGCAATGGATGATCCATTCACAATGGGATTCGCTGGTCATGAGCGGCACTTCCATCGCTTCAGCCAATTCAGCCTGTAGTTGCGCCAGGCTAATAACATCGTTCAACGGCAGCTCACCCTTAACGTAAAACAACATGTCCTGGACTTGCCGCTCGATATTATTCAAGCGGCCGAGGATTTTTTCGGAAAATTGCTGGCGGCGTTCACCATCCAGCTTTCCGTTGCATAAATGCCCTGCGTACAACATGGCTGACGATAAGGGTGTGCGAATTTGATGGGCCAGGGCGCTCATCATTTTGCCCAGTGCGGATAAACGCTCATGGCGACTTAATTCACTCTGCAAACGGCGCGTTTCGGTTTGGTCGGTGAGCAAAATGATCTGGCCATCCTCACCCAGGTTGCGGGTTTGGATACTCACACGGCGGCCATCCTTTAATGAAACTTCGTGCCCATCATCTTTGCGCGGGGCAAAGGAACGGGTGATCACATCGCGCCATAATTCGCCTTGCAGCGGCTCACCCAGCAATTGGGTAGCGGCCGGGTTGCATTCCGCTACCCGTCCGGACGAATCCAGTACTACCACACCACCCGGTAAAAAATTCAGCAAGCTTTCCAGCCGGTGCGCCAGCTTTTCCTTTTCCGCCAGCTCACCGAGCCGACGATCACTCAGTTGGCTCAATTCCTGGTTTAACTCAGCCACACGGTTTTCCAGCAGGTGAAACGAATCCACAAGCTGGTCTGATACGCCGGTAAAGCCGTCAATTACCGCGCCTTTGTCCGCACGGCCCAATGTGTTGATGACCGGGACTTTAACCTCCTGGCCCATCAGGTTGAGGGGTTTGGCAGTAGCCGGAACGGCCTTAACTAAAGAAGGCGCTGCTTGCGTCATAAAAACTCCGCGGCAAGGAATTTGCGTATTGGTCTGCGATCAGTGTCAAGAATCCAGCGAAACCTGCTCACCTGGTGCAGGGATATACGGGTATTTGCAAGCGCAATGCCAATCCACTTTTTATAGAATTATCAACGACTTAGTTTTGCTAGCGAAATAAGCAGTCAAACATTTGGCTGGATTTGGGGGGGAATAAGTGTGCCGGGGTTGTTGCTTCCGGCGGCCCTACCTATAATGCGCCCACCCTTCTCGGGGGAGTAATCTGCTCTGGCATCACTGACGTGAGTCCTTAATGCCAAGCGCTTTTGTCAACAGACTTGCCGGATAATCCAGGCATGGCAAAAGCGTCCTTTGTGCGGCGATGCCGATCGCCCGCCACTCCGGATTGATGAGACCTGAGATACCACCATGGCTCCGGGCGGGACATGGCGGTATCTCTTGTGTTTCATCCCGCCCAGGTAATGTTAATAATGGAAGCGTTCCTTAGTTCCACCCTGGTTGTTGCTATTGCGGAAATCGGCGACAAAACCCAATTACTCGCGTTGTTCCTGGCGGCGCGCTATGGCCGCCCGTGGATAATCAGCCTTGGGGTATTAATCGCCACCCTCTTAAACCATGCCCTGTCTGCCTGGGTGGGCGCGGCGCTGGTAGATGTGATTCCTTCCCACTGGATTTCCTGGATCATCGGCGGCAGCTTTATCGCCATCGGACTTTGGTTATTGGTCCCTGACAAAGACGATGGGGATATGGGCCGCTTCGCCAATTACGGCCCGTTCATTGCCACATTGGTATTATTTTTCCTTGCAGAAATCGGGGACAAAACCCAAATTGCGACTGTGGTACTCGCTGCAAAATATTCCGCCGGGGCGTTAATGACACTCGCCGTGATCGCCGGAACCACACTGGGAATGCTGATTGCCAATATCCCGTTAATCTTTGCAGGCAAATGGTTAATGGATAAATTACCGCTGGGCTTTGCACATAAAGCCGCGTGCGGTATTTTTATCGCCATGGGTGTACTTACGTTACTCGGGTCATAGCGTTAAAAATAATAATTATGGCGGGGCCAACAGATGCAAAACACAACAATTTTTCGAGAATTGCGTGTTATTGGTACGGCAGGTTTTTTAATTATTTTGTTCACTGGCGGATGCCTGGGATTTTTTTTCGCACCCGGTCACATCAGCCCGGCGCAGTATTGGATGAGCGCTACCGGTATCTGGATTTTTGCCTGCTGGCAGACCTGGACCCGCGCGGCCCTTAATCGTGCCGCTGAAAACTTACCAATATTCCCCAACCTTGGCTGGGCAAATGGTCTCACATTGCTCCGCGGCGGGTTGATCGCATTGACGGCGGGTTTTTTATTGCAACCAACGCCTACCGGGATAATTGCCTGGTTGCCCGGCGTGTTCTATGGCGTTGCTGCGTTGCTGGATCGGCTTGACGGTTTTATAGCGCGTCGCAGTGGCAGGAGCAGCCTGCTCGGTCGCGAACTGGATACCGTGTTCGATGCGCTCGGCCTGTTAGTCGCACCGTTGATCGCTGTCCAATTTGGCAAACTGCATCCCAGCTTCCTTGCGGTAAGCCTGGCCTATTATGTTTTTATATTTGGTATTTATTGCCGGCAAAAACTTCAACGCCCGGTGTATCCCCTGTTGCCCAGCCAATTGCGCCGGGCGTTTGCCGGCTTTCAAATGGGATTCGTTGCGGCGGTGATGCTTCCCGTATTTCCATCAACTGCCACAACGCTGTTAGGTGTGGCTTTTATGTTGCCCATTTTGATGGGGTTTGTTATTGATTGGTGGATTGTGTCGGGTCGTATAGATGGGAACCATATAAAGACACAAGTATTTTTTGCGGAGCTTGATGCATCCAGTAAATATTTACTGCAACCTGCCCTCCGTATAATCACCGCGGTGCTGGTGTTGCTCCTTATCAATACCGATGAAACATTATCAACCGCCAACAGCACCGCATTGATTGTGCTTGCAATCCTCATCCTCGTGGGCGCAGGCGCGCGTATTGCCGCGCTTTCCTTGTTGCTGTTGTGCAGCTACCTGATGAACAACCACATTGAGTGGTACCAGCCTTTTATCCTGTTCATTGGCAGTTGGTTATTATTGCTCGGCCCTGGAAATTATGTGCTATGGCGCGGTGACGATACCTGGATAAACCGTCAGGACGGCGCCCAGTGACCAAAGCCTCTTTTTTTATCGCACTCCTGTGGTTGCTAGCCATCATTTTGGCTGGCTGGACACTGGCCCAATTACCGCTAGGTGAAATAATTTCCAGCCTCCAAGGTTTGGATTCTATTGAATGTGTCCTTTGGGTTGCACTGAATATCCTTATTATCCTCGTGCTAAACCAGCGTTGGTGGTTGCTCGGCAAAGCCGTCCATGCAACCGTCGATTTCTTTGAGTTGCTATTAATCCGCCAGGCTGGACAAAGCATTAGCTTTATCACGCCCGGCCCCCAATTCGGCGGCGAACCATTGCAAATTTTTTGGCTCTGGCGACGTGCGCAAATACCCTTGCATAAAAGCTTATTAAGCTTGGGGTTGGATCGTTTTTTTGAATTCATTATTAATTTTTTTGTGTTGATCCTGGGTGTCACCCTGCTGCTTATGACACCTGCGAGCGCAACCGCCGATTGGGAAAATATCCTCGCGTTACTATTTGTCCTATTTGCTTCCCTCGCATTGCTTGGAATATCAATTGTTCGGCGCCCGCAATGGTTATCGCAACGCCTCGCTCAACTTGCGCACCGCTGGCAACGCCATCATTATCTCCACTCAATGACGACGCATTGGAATTTATTAAGCGAAGAGCTTCGCAGTTGCGTGCAACAGCAAAAAAAATGCCTGCTTTATGCCACCCTGTTATCTGTTGCCGGCTGGATAGGTTTGATTGCGGAACTGCAACTAACGCTCTGGATGGCCGGCATCCAGCTTCACTTGACTGGCTTCCTGCTTTTTTTTGTTGCCATGCGGCTTGCATTGTTGTTGCCCTTACCGGGAGGCATAGGAACCCTGGAAGCGGCCATTTTTTGGAGTTTCCATTATCTCAATATCCCTGCGGATTCCGCACTGATGGTAATTGCACTAATGCGCGTGCGCGATGCGGCAGCCTTGGTCATCGGGCTGGGTTGCGTCGGGGTTTTGCACAAATCCCAAGCTAATACAGGAAGGGTTGGATTCGATTCGGCAAATTAAAATCCCACTGGAAATTGCTAACGGATAAAAGGGAGTATAAAAAACGGACATGAATCAGTTGCTTTGTACAATCCTTTGTCGATGGGATATTGCCTTATTAACAAGCTGGTCATGAAGATCGGTTAAACGTTTCATTTCTTCTTTTGCGGACTCTACGGTGGTAAAAATACCAACGCATTTAAACGGACGATTAATAAGTTCGAAATAAGCTTCCAACACCTTACCGTCACTTTTAATAAATTCTACAAATCGAATAGAGTAAAGCGCGTTGCCGCAAACCTGGGTGATTTTCATAGGGGGGTTCTGCCTGGGAGATAAAATCACTGTAGCACACGGCAAAACCCCGAACGGACCCAATTGTCCTTAGAAAGGTGCTGCTTATATCACAATGGGTAGGATTGTTATGCTGGAAAAATTGAATTAAAACTCGCGTCTATAGGCAGCCCAACAATATTCATTCTCCCAAAGCTTGACGGTAAACGAACCTTTTCCCGGTGGATTGATGGATGCAAGCAGCCGCTCACAAATAATACGGCTGAAATGTTCGATACTCGGGTTCAACCCGGCAAATTCCGGTTTGTCGTTCAACAGTGAATCACGGAAGTAAGAAACGCTGTTGGTTAAAGCCGCTTCAATTTCTACGATATCAACCAGGTAACCATGCTTGTCCAGTTGCGCACTTTCGATAATGACCTCAGCAATGTAATGATGGGCATGGGGAAAATTTTCCGCCCCCCAATCACCGCCGATTAAAAAATGGTTTGCAATAAAATCTCGCCTGACCGCTACGCTATACATAAAAATTATCTCGATTAACCGATATACATTAATAAACAAATAAAGCCTGGACCAACGCACCGGGTTGCTCGTCCAATTGCTGGTAAACAGCGTTCGCCTGCACTAGCGGTGCGCGACGGGAGATAAAGCGCGACGGTTCAAGGCGGCGAATCATATCCCAGGTAATATCGAAACGACGGGCCTTATCCCAACGGCCGCTTAAATCCGGCGCAATGCTACTGACCTGGCTGGTGGAAATTTGCAAACGATTACGGTGGGCCGCACCGCCGAGGTAAACCGGCGCGGATTTGTTTCCATACCAACTGCCAATAATAATTCGGCTGTGGTAACCGCTAAAATCCACCGCGAGATTAAGCGCGTCAGGGGCACCGGTTAATTCATAAATCAAATCCGCCCCCTGAAATTTATTTAGCCGGTGTTGATGGACTCTTCGCTCATCATCATTTGAAGGATCAAATGAAGTAGCGCCAAGTCTTTGTGCAGAAGCCAAACGCAATGGCCATTTATCACCCACTAATAATTCTGTCAGCGGTATTTGTGCCAGCAAACTGGTCAGCAGCAATCCAACAATGCCCTGCCCCAACACTAACACTCGTTCGCCAATCAACGGTTTGCCATCATGAACAAGGTTTACCGCGGTTTCCATGTTAGCGAGAAACACGGCATCTTCCGCCGCGATATCATCCGGAACAGGAATAAGGGCCTCAATATGGCTCACAAAATGGCTGGCGTGGGGTTGGAACGCGAATACATTTTTGCCGAGCAAGGCGCTATCCATACCTTCGCCCAACTGAATAATTTTTCCGACGCTGGCGTAACCGTATTGCAACGGATAATTGTTTTGCTGCAAATTTTTAATAGTTGCGTCGAGCGGGATTTCGGAAGGAAGTTGGCCGCGGTATACCAACATTTCTGTGCCGGCACTGATTGCCGAGCAAATAACCTCAATCAACAGTTCACCCGCAGCCAGCGGGCCAATTTCTGCTTCACGGATTTCCACATGGCGCGGAGCTGTAAACCATAATTGTCGGGCTGTCGTTTTCATTTATCGCCCTCGCGATAATCCACGGTTCCCCAAAGAACAAGGTCGTCGCCCAGGCGCTCGCTAAAAAACGGATTTATAATGGGTAAGTTTAAGCGCGAACCATGCTCCAATTCCCCCACTGCTTTATAACCACCCACCAATGTCGGAACCAGTGTAATTACAACCGCGTCCACCAGCCTGGCTTTTAAAAAAGCCGTAATCACATGCGCGCCGCCCTCCACCATTAAATGGCGAATACCTTTCCCATAGAGCAAGGCCAGCGCATTTTCCAAACAGACGCGACCGTCTTCGCCGGGTGGTGACGGGCAAATTTCCACGCCGTCCTGATCCTGCCATTTGTTGGCCCGGGTGGTCAGTATCCAGCAGGGCTTATCCACACAATGGCGCAAACGCGCGTCGCTGGGCATACGTAATTGGCTATCCAGCACAATGGGTTGCGGGTTTTTACCTGACCAATGCCGCACCGTTAATTGCGGATCGTCGCTTAATACGGTGCCTATACCCACCAGGATACCGTCGTGCATGCTGCGTAACTGGTGCGTTAGCTGCAATGATTTATCGCTGCTTAACGCCAGGGGTTCGCAGGGACGCAGGGCAATACTGCCATCCAGGCTTTGCGCATAGCTGAGCGTAACAAAAGGCCGATCAGGAGTGGCCAGGGATTCTTGCGTGCTGATTAGCCAGCGCTCGATAACATCATTTAAATTCATGCAGGTCACGGCAAGCAGGCCCGCAATTCGGGCCTTTTATTTTGTGGTCGTTATTGTGTCAGTGACAGCGATCTTAAGGCAGAATTAGCACCCGACTCAACCGCCCAGGCGCAACATGCCAATTAATTGCGAACTATACCGGTAATGATTAATCCGAATACAACAGCCACCCCTGGTGTCCCCGTGTATTTTGCAATACCCGGCGACATCAATACGCTTACCGGTGGTTACCGCTATGACCGGGAGCTGATCAAAGCCTTAACCAGGCAAGGATTCGCGATAGAGGTCCTGACGCTTTCCGGGGAATTTCCGAATCCTGGCGCAACGGCATTAGCGGAAGCTGCCAATATTTTTCGGCGCCTGCCATCCGGCGCGATAGTAATTGTCGATGGCCTGGCCTTTGGTGTGCTTAGTGAAATCGCACAGCGCGAATCACAGCGATTAATCATTATCGCCCTATGCCATCACCCCCTGGCATTGGAAACCGGGATAAGCAGGCAGGTGTCACAACAATTAAAAGTTTCGGAAATGCGCGCGCTGGCTGCTGCGAGGTCGGTTATCGTTACGAGCGCGATGACGCGCAACATACTTGTTCAGGATTTTGCAGTCCCACAACAAAAAATCACCATCGCCTACCCGGGCACGGATCGCGGCGCCTTCGCACCTTGCCATAACCAAACACCGCAAATATTAACCCTTGCCACCCTCACCAAACGCAAAGGGCACGATTTGTTAATTAACGCCCTCGCATCGCTTGCACATTTGCAGTGGCATGCGCGCTTTGTGGGCGGTATGGAGTTTGATCCTCTATGGGTCGCGCATTTGCGAAAACTGATACGGGAAAAAAAATTGCAGGAGCGAATCACAGTCGTCGGGAATGTAGATGATGCCAGTAATGAATTTCTACGTGCAGACCTTTTTGTATTGCCATCCCACTTTGAAGGTTACGGCATGGCCTTCGCAGAAGCGCTTGCATTTGGCTTGCCCATTGTTGCAGCCAACACTGGTGCGGTACCGGATTTAGTTCCGGCCAGCGCAGGTATTTTAATTCCTCCCGGTGATCTGGATTCATTAACAAATGCGCTTGCACAATTGCTGGCCAATCACGAAAACCGCCGCCGGTTACAAGCAGGTGCGCAGATCGCCGCACAAAATTTACCCACCTGGGATGAGTGCGCGGACAGCGTTGCTAATTTAATTTTTAATGTGAGGAAATTATGAGCAGCTTTTCTATTGCCTGGCTGGATTTACGCGAACCGGCTGATTTTGCAGCACGCGATAAATCCCTGGTAAAAACCGCGCTCGATTGGCTGGGCCAAAAAGAAGACCCCATATCACCAGATCGTATCCTTGTTGATTTGGGGGCAGGTACAGGTTCAACCTTGCGTGCCCTTTCCAAGCTCGGCGCGAGTCATTTTGTATGGCGCCTGGTGGATATGGACGGAGAGTTATTGGATGAGGCGCTCAAGCGCCATGGCAAGCAATGGTTAATAGAAGATTACCAGGCGGATTTAAATATTGTTAACGAATTGCCCCTGACCGGCGCCAATATACTTACCGCGTCCGCCTTGTTTGACCTGGTTTCGCCAGAATTTTGCGATGCGTTGATTGCCCGGCTTGACCCGCGCAAAACCGCGCTCTATGCCGCGCTGAATTACGACGGTACGACAACCTGGTCGCCGGCACACCCATTGGATGAGACGGTATTAAATGCATTCAATAAGGATCAATTGCGCGATAAAGGGTTCGGCCCTGCCCTCGGCCCGAACGCCGTCAATTATTTAAAAGATCAATTGCAAAAAGCGGGCTACGCAGTGCAACTGGCGCCCAGTCCCTGGCAATTGACGGGGCAGCAACAGCCATTAATTAACGAATTGATTTCAGGGATTGCCAGTGCGGTAGCGGAAGGTTTTGGCATAGGCCCAACTGCATTGGAAGATTGGAAGCAATTCCGTTTGCAACATTCAGCTACCGGAACCTGTCGCGTCGGCCATTGGGATTTACTGGCGTTGCCCGCCGCTTGTTAAAAAATTAACTAATGGGGCACAGAAAAGGTTTTAATAAAACGTTCACGCACTTCGTCCATTTTCCAAATGGGCCCAGTCGGTGATGGAAGCATTCCCTCAGTCCATTGCCATGTGGAAACAGCGTCCAGAATTTTGGGGTCGCGCGCAAAAAAATGCACAGGCACATCGCGGTTGTCGCTATCGCCGGTCACCAGCGGCGCTGGCTGGTGATCACCAAACGCCATGACGACCATGTCATCGTTTCCGTAAGTCAATAGATAGTCCACCAATGTGTTCAATGTATATTCGATGGAGAGCCTGAACTGCAAACGGATGCGCGCCGGATCTTTCCAAACTTCTTCCGGGTTATCACCACGCGCAGCTTGCCGGTTAAAAATTTTTCCATCGCCAATTTGGTTCCAATCCACTAATTCCGGTACCGGTGTCCAGGGGGCATGGGAAGAGATAAGGGCTATTTCGGCCATTACCGGTTGGCGATCCTTTTTTTGCAATTCATTTCGCTGGAACGCTGACAAGGTAAATTGATCCGGCATGGTAATCCAATTAAATGCTTTACCCCGATAACCGGAATTATGTGCATGGTAAACATGCTCGTAACCAAAATAATTTCCCTCTGGCCAGGCCAGGGTAATAGCGGGCATAACACCAACGGAACGCCAACCGGCCTGACGAAACAATTGGTTCAATGATGGATGCCTGCTCATTACCAGGGTGTCGTAACGCACCTGCGAATTCACCCAGAAACCTGACATGGCGGTACCATGGGCCAACCAGCTTAATCCGCCGACTGTTGGGGAAGTCAACCATGCACTACGCACACCAAAGCCCGCCGCTTTTAATTTTTCAGTTTGCGATTGCAACAATGGCAGCAGGTGGTCCGCAAATTCCGGTTTATCCAGCGCGGTACGGCCGTAGGATTCAATAAAAACAATTAATACATCTTTTCCTTTTAAGGTTTGGAATAAACCTTCCACCGGAATCGCCTCTGTATGATTTGCCAGTAGGTGTTCGAATTCTTTCATATCCCGCACACTGTGGTGAGTGTTGCGCGCGTGCATGGCGAGCTGGCCTATAAATTCCGTAGCGGCGCGTGGCGAATGCGCGACCCGGAATCCGCCCCAACAGCATGTGAGTATTAACAATGCAATGACGGTAATTTTCGGTTTATTTAATAAAACCCGACGCGCCCGGGAAAGTAAAACAAACGCCAGGATTACAATACCAACAACCAGTATCAGCAATGCAATGGCTAATAACACAGCGGCAAACTTCCCCAGGGCTCCGTTTAACAAATCCATTCCATTCGCGAGTAAATAGGCATCAAATATGGGGTTGAACGGCCGCGCAAAAACCTTGTAGGCAGCCATGTCAGCAATTTTAAAAACCAATCCCCCCGCTAATAACACCGACGCTATCCAACGCAGGGCTAACCCGCCCCGGCCCGGTATAAGCAACAAAAAACCAAGCAACAGGAGTTCGATCGGAATGACAGCGAATGAAGCGAGGTTGATCCAGGACAAACGATTGGGAATTACCAGAACTATAAACACTGCAAGTATCACGAGCACAGCTAACAGGCACGCCAGGATTTTTTTTATCAGTATCATTATTGTTATGATCACTTATTGAATTAGCTTTTGGTGTACCAATCATCGCGATAGGTTTTAACCAACTGGGGGTAGAACACTGTCATCACTGTAGCGAGGATGCCATTCAGGAATCCCTCTGGAAAGGTTAACAAAACAAATATCCAAAAATGTTCGCGCACGGCTTCCAATTGGATTTCGCTGCCGGTGATATAAAACAAGAACCATGCACATACGCCTATCAGCGAGCAACTTATCATGGCGCCAAAAAATCCGACACCCCAAAAAAAAGTAAAAGGATTTTTAAACTTTACCCGATCCACCAACCAGATGACCAACCAGGCCCAGCTTGCAGGCACCAATACGCTTAGCACAAAATCCACAGGAAATGCGCGCAAGTCAAATTGCGCCAGCGCCATATCCCATTCCAAGGTCGCCACGCGCAGGGATAGCTGGAAAATTTCCAGCACTACCAAGGCGGCCGCACCGATCAACAACGCGAAGCTCCAACCAAACACCATGGTGGTAACAACCATCATCAGTGGATGGATGGCGATTGCACTCCACACTGAAACCTGGAGTAGCCACACAACTGCCAGGCCCAGTACCGCCGCAAAAAAAACATGTTGGCGTTGCGAATCCGCCAATAATAATTTCCAGGGCGCAAAAACGACTGCCGCCAATACCGCCGGGCTGGCAATGGCGCAACTTGTCCAAAACAAGTTCACGCCAGGGGCAAACAGCAAATTCATGCGGTGGTTAAACCTGCGCTTCTTTATAACCGTGCGCCTGCAATCTGGCCCGGATCTTTTCTGCCGTTTGTTTCAATACTTCACCATCAGCACTTTTTGCAAACGTGAAATCCAGGTCTTTCATGGAATCCATGGGTACCAGGTGAATGTGGGTATGAGGAACCTCCAGACCGGCAATCATTAAACCAACACGGGTGGCGGGATGGGTTACCTTTAACGCATTGGCAATGTTGTGACTGACCTGCATTAGATGCGCAGCCAAATCCACCGGCAGGTCACTCCATTGATCAATCTCCTCCCGCGGAATAACCAATACATGGCCCGGCCGAATCGGTTGGATGGTAAGTATTGCAATTGCCTTATCATCTTTCCATACAAAATTACCGGGAATTTTGCCATTGATTATCTGGGTAAATACACTTGCCATAACAACTCCTTATAACACTGATTAATAAAAGGTTATTAATAAACAGCAAGACCTCGCCGCAGCAGCTCGCGGGCAAGTATCTCGTCAATCTGGTGAATAGTCTCGTTGTGAAATTCAATGTAATCGACTTTATGTTTTTTATAGAGCTGTTGCTTTTCCAACTCGCCACTGATGACTGCCGCGCGATTTTTTTCCTGTTCCAATTGGTCCGCCCAGCATTCGATACACAGGTCCGCTTCCGGAATATAAAAATCAGCAACTGCTGAATCGGTTTCCCACATCAGTAAATAATCACGCGCATGAACAACACGCGCCAAATATAACCAATTATTAATTCGACGTTGAACGCTATTATTTACCCGATGGCCGTCCAGGGCCGCCTGTTCGTTAAGACCCCCATCGCCCTGGATCTGCAATAGGGAAGCAATCAGCTCCGGTTCATCCAAAATTGTTTCCGGCCAGGTAACAAACGGAATACCCGACTCCGCTTCCTGTTGTTGCCCGCCCAGGGACTTCCCTTTCGCACTGATTAACCAGCCGCGAATATTTTTTTTAATTAACCCTTTTTCCGCCAGCAATAAATTCACCAGTCGCGCCGGGACATCCCACTTGTGTGCAAGATTGGTGGCATTGAGCGGCGCTTCGGGTAATAGTTTTAATAAAGGATGATGCTGGATAGACTCAGGCCAGGCGATATATTCACCATATTTCGGGTGATTAACATACACGCCGCCTTCAAAGCGCCCTTTTTCGGTGAGCTGCCAATGGTTATCAACTTTGACAATCCAGCCACCCGAGGTCAGTAAAATAAACAACTCCTTGCTTTCCTTACCAAGCATTCGCGCCAACGCGGTGGTGGAAATATGCTTTTCTGCCATAGTGATGCCCTGAGCCAATAACTGAGCCACGCGACTAATTCGTCGCTTGCATTGAGCCGGCCATTCTACTGCCTTCCGGGAATTTGTGCCGTTGCGAATGTTCCAGGGCGTTGGATCGCCCGCCAATCCAAAATATAACTGGCTTACCGTCACTTAAAACCCTATACTTCGCGCACTTTCAGTAAGCCCTCAGATAGTGAAAATCGTTTCCTGGGCTATGCTGAACAGACAGGATGTCTGAGGGCTGCCCGTTAATCCTCCCCGCTATGGTTTTTTTGCTGGAAGGTTCCCTGCATTTCATCGCTGATGATTGGTACCGCCAATACGCATCAGCGGCACCAATACGGCCTGCCCCAAAGTGCGCAGTGCGGACTATGTCCATCCTCAAAATACAATAACAACCACAATTGCTGATCTGGCCGTAAGGCTCGGGTAGTGGCTGGGGTTTCGTATTTTTTTACTTATCCGTTACACAGGTTATTACATGTCTGAACCTATTTTATTTACCGATTTAGCCCTTGCCGAACCCGTTTTGAAAGCTATCCAGACGGTTGGCTACGAGATTCCGTCACCGATTCAAGCCGCTGCGATTCCCGTCCTCCTGGCAGGTGGCGATATTCTGGGTATGGCGCAAACCGGCACCGGTAAAACCGCAGCCTTTGCGCTGCCTTTGCTTTCCAAACTGGATTTGAGCCAAACCAACCCGCAAATCCTGGTGCTTGCCCCGACCCGCGAACTGGCCATCCAGGTTGCCGAAGCCTTCCAAAAATATGCCTCCGAAATGCCCGGTTTCCACGTACTGCCGATTTATGGCGGCCAGGATATGACCAGCCAGTTGCGTCAATTGAAGCGCGGTGTCCATGTGGTCGTCGGAACACCCGGTCGGGTGATGGACCACCTGCGTCGCGGCAGTTTGAATTTAACCAATTTGAAAAGCCTGGTGCTGGATGAAGCGGATGAAATGCTCCGCATGGGCTTTATCGATGACGTGGAATGGATTCTCGAACACACGCCCGAAACCCGCCAGACCGCCCTTTTCTCCGCAACTATGCCGCGCGAAATTCGCAAGGTGTGCGACAACTATTTACGCGATGCCAAGGAAATTAAAATCGCCAGCACCCAGTCCACCGGCGATAACATCGAACAGGTTTACTGGATGGTCAGCGGTACCAATAAGCTCGATGCGCTAACACGTATTTTGGAAGTCGAACCTTTCGACGGCATGATTATTTTCGTGCGCACCAAAACAGCGACCGTTGAACTCGCCGAAAAACTCGAAGCACGCGGTTACTCCGCGTCTGCCCTTAATGGCGATATGAACCAGCAATTGCGCGAGCGCGCAATTGATCGGTTAAAAACCGGCAAGCTGGATATTGTAATTGCCACTGACGTTGCCGCACGCGGTATCGATGTTGAACGGATCAGCCACGTTGTTAACTATGACATCCCCTACGACAGTGAAGCCTACGTACACCGTATCGGTCGTACTGGCCGCGCGGGTCGTAGCGGCAAGGCGATCCTGTTTGTGGCGCCGCGTGAAAAGCGTTTGCTTTACACCATTGAAAAAGCCACGCGCAAACCCATTACCTTAATGGAATTACCAAGCGGCGCAACGGTAACCAAACACCGTATTGATCAATTTACACAACAAATTACCGATACCCTGAAAGAGCAAGCGGACCTTTCATTCTTTAATGATTTGCTTGCTGAATACAGTCATGCAAATGATGTATCGCCGGAAGAAATTGCCTCAGCCCTCGCCTATTTGTTGCAACGTGAACGTCCATTGCAAGTGAAATTCACCGATATCAAACCGGAGCGCAGCGAACGTCGCGATCGCGATGAACGTGGCAGCCGCGACCGAGGTCCACGCGAAGACCGTCCGCGCCGCGAACGCAGCGATGAAAACATGGATCGCTACCGCATTGAAGTGGGCCGCAACCATGAAGCGCGCCCCGGTGATATCGTTGGAGCTATCGCCAACGAAGCAGGAATTGAAAGCCGCTTTATCGGCCACATTAAATTATTTGATGAATTTTCCACGGTGGATTTACCTGCGGGACTACCAAAAGAAACCCTGGCAAAATTGAAGAAGGTACGGGTACGCAATCGCCCCCTGGAAATCGCCCTTGATCAAGGTGGCTCACGCGGTGGAGATGATTTCCCCGGCCGCGGCAAACCGAAACGCGATTTTGGCCCACGGGAAGGCGGCGGACGTGAAGGGGGTTACAAAGATGGCGGCCGTGACAAGCCCCGCTTTAATGACCGTGATAACGCCACTAAAAAACCGGGTTATCGCCCAAAGAAATTTGATTAAGGGCTAGCCTGCGATTCAAAAAAATCGCCAAATCCCATGGGTTTGGCGATTTTTTATTTTAGGTAGGCTCGCATTTATTATTCATCAAACATCTGGATCATATAGCCATCTTTCAAAGCCTCGGCCATGGCTTTATCGGCGGCAATTACACGCGGATCGCTGGTTAAATTACTGGGCACCAATTTACGGTTTTCAATATCAATATCCATGAATCCGGCACGCATTAAATATAATTTGCAAAGATGCTCGGCCCCGAATAAATCCTTAAAATTAACGTACACAATAAACGGAACCATCTGCCCTTCCTTAATATCGTCAAAGGCTCTCTTGGCTCGACCATTCGCAGAAAAAATATACATAACATTTGCCTTGGTTTTAATTTTGGTTCTATTCGGTCGGGCCCATCGCTTAAGCCCTTACGGATTAAATAGTCATTACTACCCGCAACGCATCCAAACGGATTTTCGCCTGGCTTAAAAACTGCTGGCTTGCAGCCAGGCGCTGCTGCAAGTAATTGATTTCCTCCTGGCGAACATTGGGATTGACCGCCTTCAACGCTTTCATCCGCGACAATTCACTGTTTAATTGCTCAGTCACTTTGGCAGTGGCTTCAGCAATTAATTCCGCCTGTTTTGCGACAGTAATCTCTTCCGCCTTTTGTACCATTGTCGTCAAAACCGGACGCGCATGGCGGACCAGGTCTTGCGCATTATTGCGCGGCACCTTTTGCAATAATTTACTTAGCTGGTTAATGCCCAGGACGCCCGACAAGTCTTTACCTTTATCATCCAGTAGCACCCGCACTAAAGATTGTGGCATATAACGAAACAACTGCAACTCGGTCGGTGCGGGACACAGCAATACAAACAAGGCCTCCAGCATCAATGTACCCGGTTTCAACGGCGGTAATTTCAGCGTACAGAACGCAGTGTTACCAAATTCACTCAGGGAAATTAAATCCTGCGCGCCTGTGACCAATGGGTGCTCCCACGATAGGAATTGCATATCTTCACGTGATAACGCCTGCTGGCGATCATAGGTAATTGTCAATCCACTCTCGGGTAAGCCAGGGAATTCTGCGATACGCATGTGGTCGCTGGGGTGCAGCACCAGGCTTTTTTCGCTGTGCTTTTCAAAGTCGATACCAAAGCTATCAAAAACCTGCTCCATATAATTGGCAAGTGCTGCATTCGTATCGTTTTCTGCGAGGGCATGCACCAAAGCTTGCGCTTGTGCCGGCTTGCAGGAATTTAATTCCAGTAAGCGATCGCGCCCTTGCTGCAATTGCTCCACCAAATTACTGGCAAACGCGCGGGTTTCTTCCGTTAATTTGGCAAATGCGGGTTCATCATTGCTTACCAATGCCGGTAAGAGTCGTTCAGCGAATTGCGTATATACCGCCTGGCCAATTGCGCAGGTTTTTTCAAAGGCATTCAATCCCTGGTGATACCAATCGAGCAATTTTTCCTGGGCAGAATGTTGGTAATAAGGCACATGGATATTCACCGTCGCGGTTTGTCCGATGCGATCCAAACGCCCGATGCGCTGCTCAAGCAAATCAGGATTGGTGGGTAAATCAAATAGCACCAGATCCTGTGCGAATTGGAAGTTACGCCCTTCACTGCCTATCTCGGAACACACCAGCACCTGCGCGCCGTCTTCCGCTTCCGCAAAATAGGCGGCAGCGCGGTCGCGCTCAATCAAACTCAGGCCTTCGTGGAATACCGCGGTAGTAAAGCCTTTGCGCAAGCGCAAAAATTCTTCTATGGATTGCGCTGAATCAGCATTTGCGCAAATCACCACGGTTTTCTTGCGTCGATGCTGGCGCAACCATTCAGCCAGCCAGGTTACGCGCGGATCTTGCAGCCACCATTCGCTATCCGTTTTTTGCTGCCAATAAAGTTCGGCGCATACCTGTATTGCCAAGGGTTGGCGTTGCAATGCAAGTACATCTTCATCGCTTAACGATAACAGGTGGGCATGTAATTTCCGTTCAGGGAAACCGGCAACCGAATTGCGTGTGTTGCGGAATAACACGCGGCCAGTACCGTGGCGATCCAGCAGATAATGCACGGCCGTCGCCATTGCTGCGGAAAGGCTGTGGTTTTCGGCCTGGCCCTGTAATTCCTTTAACGTTTCCTTGGGTAAATATCCCTCAAGTGATTCCCATAATTTGGGGGGGATTACCCCGGGAACATCCTGTTGGTGCAGCAATAATTCCTGCACCAACTCATTCAGCGGCTGGTAGGCTTTTTGTTCAGCTATGAATTTTTCCAAATCATAGTAACGATCCGGATCGAGTAAACGTAAACGCGCAAAATGGCTCTCCAACCCGAGTTGTTCCGGGGTGGCGGTTAACAGCAGCAAGCCTTTCGCTTTTTGCGCCAAACCTTCTATGCAAGTGTAGGCCTTGCCTGGTTTCTTTTCGGACCATTGCAAGTGATGCGCCTCGTCCACCAACAACAAATCCCAGTCGGCTTGCAACGCCTGTTCGTAGCGATATTTATTTTTAGTGAGGAAATCCAGCGAACAAATAATTAACTGCGCGGTTTCAAAGGGGTTACTGGTATCCGCCGTTTTTTCAACGTCATCTTCAAAATCATCGAGGTAATCGACGGAAACCTCTTCACTATCCAACCCCACCAACGCATTACAGCGGGCCTCGTCCAATAACGTGAATGACAAATTAAAGCGACGCAACATTTCCACCAGCCATTGGTGTTGCAAACTGGCGGGTACCACAATCAACGCGCGCTGTACACGGCCACTCATCAATTGCTGGTGCAATATCAGGCCCGCTTCAATGGTTTTACCCAAACCCACTTCGTCGGCCAGGAGTACACGCGGTGCATGGCGCTGGGACACTTCACTGGCGATATATAACTGGTGCGGCAGCAATTGCACACGCGGCCCTGCCAAACCGAATATGGCTGACTGGCGATGCTGGTTTTGATAATGCAGGGTTTGGTAGCGCAGGGTGAAGTGTTCGTGTTTGTCGATCTGGCCCGCAAACAACCGGTCACGCGGGGTACTGAATTGAACAAAACTATCGAGTTCGAATTCCGGGATGGATAACTCATTGCCGTCTTTCGTGAGCCCGACGTACATTAAACAGCCGGCTTGTTCAATAACATCGGTAATTGTGATTTTAGTGCCGTCCTGATGGCGCACCTTTTCGCCGACTTCATACCTGACCCGGCTGACAGGGGCATTATCCATCGCATAGGTACGGCGCTCACCGGCCGCAGGGAAACTCAGGGTTAAGCGGCGACTGGATACATCCAATACTATCCCCAACCCCAAATCCGCTTCTGATTCGCTAATCCAGCGTTGACCAATCACAAAACCATCAGCTAACTGCGACTTTCTCACTCAAACACCTGCTCAGGAAAAATCAAATTGTCGAAAAGGCGCGCATCATACTGTTTTAGCGCCCACAAAACCAAAAAATTTGGCTGTTCGCTTGCATGGATTTCTATAGAATCCAACCAAAGATTAAGTAACGGTCATCCTTATGCACATCAATATTCCCGATTCCGACAATATCCAAAAATTGGAACAACAGATCGCTAAATATCCATTCCTGCGCCTGGCCAACAGCAAAGAGCTATACCCCAATTCCCCCGGTAGCGGCTTGCCATTACTCGTCGTTGAAACCGCGCTCTGTTCGGCGGTGATATCCCTGCAAGGCGCCCAATTACTGGAATTCAAAACCACCGATGGGGACGCGCTACTGTGGTTAAGCCCCAACTGCGATTTTACGCCGGGGGCAGCACTACGCGGCGGCGTCCCCCTCTGCCTGCCCTGGTTTGGCGTAAACCAGCAAGACCCGGGTAAACCCAAACACGGTTTCGCCCGCAATCAATTTTGGGAACTTGGTGAAACCCATTTGCAAAATGATGGCCGCATTGAATTGGCATTCCTTTTCCAAAGCGACGCCAATAACCTGTTCCCCTATGATTTTTCCGCCGAAGTGCGCATAACCCTGGGTACCAGTGCCAAAATCGAATTGACCATTAATAACACCGACACTGAAGACTTCGACTGCAGTTGGGCAATGCATAATTACCATCGCACCAGCACCCTGGGTAATGTACGCGTGGAAGGTTTGGCGGAAAGGAAATATCTGGATAACCTGGAGAACTACACTGAAAAACATCAAGCAGGCAACGTTGAATTCAATGGTCCAGTAGATCGCGTTTATCCGGCAATCGCCAATCCCCTATTCATTAAAGGCTCGCCCTCAATCGAAATCACCCACCATAACTGCCCCAGCGTCGTGGTCTGGAACCCCGGCAAAGAATCAGCCACAAAAATCGCAAACATAGGTGCAGGTAACGAGCAGTTTTATATTTGCGTCGAGCGCGGCGCGGTGCTCGGTGAACGCTGGTCTTTGCCGGCAGGCACAAGCAAAAGTGCGTGGATGGAGTTTAAGCA